>JAMOAW010000045.1:0-19722 GCA_039908535.1 Magnetococcus sp. DMHC-6
GGTGGACTGGAAATGGGAATCAACCCCTTATTCCTGCAAGGCCAAAGAAAACGAAAATGAAGAACTTGTTCAATTGGTTAGGAGAATAGCAGCATGACCGCTTTTTGGGAATGCACCCACGCGAAAGGTGATTGCGTTTGAGCTCCGACGATAGGTGGTACTGCCAGTACCCATGGAAGTCACCGCTTGATCATAAAGACCTTAATTTTAGCACGGCTTCAGCCCTCTTTAGCCCCCTCATTAAAAAGGCAGGCGGTTGCTTTTCCTGCTCTTGAAGCAATAGCAAACAAATCTGTCGAAAGAAAGTAGAAGCATTGCGCAATCGTTTTAATAAAGCCACGTCCGACACATCCGCCAAGTTTCCAGCACGACCTCTTGCCGCAGTCTCGCGAAGAGAATAACCAAGCCCAAGGTGCATAAACAGCCGCCGCAATAGTATTCCAATTAATGGAATATCTCGCAGTCTTTCAACCGCTTTGGTCGCGCGTGCCATTGTTTCCCAATCATTGAGCAAAAGGCTCAAAACGTATTCCCAACTACCTTCTAGCAAATTTTGTGTATTCATGGTAACCTCCTGAGATACCAAATCATACACCATTATTTCGCAAATTGAAATATGTTAGCGCTTATGGGAGTGCTTCCCCCACCCCCATGCTTGGGGGTTACAAAGTCAAAAACAAATTCAAAAGCAACACATTGTAGACTCTGCCTCCAAACCTCCGCCGGGGAGCGTGACGCTCCCCGGCCCCCTCCAAAAATACTTTATTGAACGCAAATTGGTATAAAATTCAGAAACATTATTGGTGCAAAATATGCATATAAAACCATAAATAGATAACAAAAAATGTGGCTTAATAAATTGCAACAAAAGATCAACAAACAAGCATAGAAAAAGTTCTTCATTATCATCTTATTTGGACAAAAAAAATATATTTATGTAAAAATGTAAAATAAAAACTAATTTGTAACAATAATAACAAATCGTTTAAACAATTTTTTTTCCATTTATGATAGAAAAATTATATTTTTTTTACAGTTTAAGAGCAAAACAATTGTCAGTGTATAATTATTTTCTAATATACTGAGCAATTTAGCAAAATACTTCATCTAAAAAAGGGAGGCAGCAAAAGTTTAGAGTCGAAACAGGTTGAAACACTTCTTTAACGTTGTATAAAAAGATTGTGTTAAACAAGGAGGTTCTCATGGCGACATCAAACACGGAAAGAGTTTTAAATGGGATCATTCCCAGGTGCGCAAACCTCACAAAAACCGAAAGAACACGCGATGTATTCGTCGTAGATGGCTGTCGCACGCCATTTTTAAAGGCCATGGGCACGACAGGTCCTTTGAGCGGTGCGGATTTGGCCGTGATTGCTGGACGCTCTCTTTTATTACGTCAACCCATTACAGAACAGATGCTGGACGAAGTGATTTTGGGTTGTGTGCTACCCGCTCCAGAAGAGGCCAACATCGCCCGCACCGTGGCCTTGCGTTTGGGCTGCCCCTGGGAAACACCGGCCTGGACAGTGCAACGCAACTGCGCCTCTGGACTCCAGGCCGTAGATACGGCGGTGCGAACCATTCAGACTGGAGAAGCCCATTTAATCCTGGCTGGCGGCGTCGAGGCCATGAGCCGCGCCCCTTTGTTATGGCGCTCCGAACTGGTCAACTGGCTGGCTGCCTGGAAACAATCTCGCCGCCGTCTGGATAAATGGCAACTGCTACGCCGTTTACGACCCAGCCTGCTGCGACCCGTCATCGCACTCCTCAAAGGCTTGACCGACCCCACCACCGGCTTAAGCATGGGCCAAACAGCAGAAGTCACCGCTCACCGTTTTGGTATCTTACGAGAAGAGATGGATCACTATGCCATGCAAAGCCACCTACGCTTGGCCAAGGCCTGGCAGGCGGACCACTTTAAAGAAGAGGTGGTGGAGAGCTTTACCCCTGACGGTTCTCTCTTTACAGAAGATCAAGGGCTGCGTCGCAATATTACTTTAGAGGGATTGGCCAAACTGGCACCGGTCTTTGACCGCTTCGATGGGGCCTTGACCGCTGGCAATAGCGCCCAAATCACCGATGGGGCCTGTTTGCTCTTACTGGCCAGCGCAGAGGCGGTCAAAACCCACCGATTAACGGTTTTAGGTCGTGTAAGCCCGGCCCAATGGGTGGGGTTAGACCCTCTACACATGGGACTTGGACCGGTCCATGCCATCCAAAAGTTATTACAAAATCACAATTTATCCATGGAAAACATCGACTATTGGGAGATCAACGAAGCCTTTGCTGCCCAAGTTTTAAGTTGCTGTGCCGCCTTGGCCGATCCCACCTACTGCCAGACCGAACTACACCTAAGCGAACCCCTAGGGGTATTGCCCATGACCCATTTGAATATCGATGGTGGGGCGATCAGTGTGGGTCATCCGGTTGGGGCCAGCGGGGCTCGAATTCTTTTGCGTTTACTCCACATTCTCAAACGTAAACAAGCCCATCAAGGTATCGCCGCTTTATGTATTGGCGGTGGACAAGGTGGGGCGATGCTTGCTCAGTCGGCTTAAAGGGAGAAAAACCATGACCACCCGTACAGACCAACACTGGCATTATGAAGTGGATATAAACGGCTTTATTTGGTTAAGCCTGGATTATCAACACGGCAGTGCCAACGTTTTATCCGGTGCTGTGTTAAAAGAACTGGGCCAACTATTGGAAAAAATCGCCCCTCTCCAAGCCAAAGGGTTAATTTTACGTTCAGCCAAACCGAAGGGGTTTATTGCCGGGGCTGATGTCAGCGAATTTTCCTCTTTTATGAATCAACAACAGGCGACCGAGGGAATTTTACGAGCCAAACCTATTTTTGAACGTTTAGAGTCCCTCCCTTTTCCCACTGTAGCTATGATTCATGGCTACTGCTTAGGGGGCGGGCTGGAGTTGGCCTTGTGCTGTGATTATCGGGTAGCCGAAGATGGTCCGACCACCCGACTTGGTCTGCCAGAGGTAAAAATGGGCATTCACCCAGGTTTTGGCGGCACGGTCCGACTGCCGCGCTTAATTGGCCCCCTGCCCGGCCTTGAACTCATGCTCACCGGTCGCTCGATCACGCCACAAGCGGCCTTAAAACTTGGGCTGGTGGATGCCATCGCCCCCAGCCGCCATTTGACCAAGGCCTCGTTGCGACTATTAACCCACCTCCCCAGCAAACAGCATCCCTCCTGGCGACACCGACTGCTCAATTGGGCACCCTTGCGGCCAGTGGTCGCCAAACTTCTTAGAGAAAAAACACGGACAGCAGCCCCAGAGGCCCACTATCCAGCCCCCTACGCCCTGATTGATCTTTGGCAACGCCATGCCGGAAATCCCCAACGGATGTACCACGAAGAGGCCCTCTCTACTGCCCGCTTGATGCTTGGCAACAGCTCCCGCAATTTGGTACGTTTGTTTACTTTACGCGAGCAGCTCAAGGCACCCGGTTACGCCTCAAAATTTCACCCAAAGCGGGTCCACGTAATTGGTGCGGGACTCATGGGGGGAGATATCGCCGCATGGTGCGCCCAAAACGGCCTGACCGTCACCCTACAAGATCAAGACAATCAACAGATTGGCCGCGCTCTCCAACGGGCCAACTGCCAATTTATGAAAAAAAATCGAGACCCAAGATTGGTCCAAGAGATTCAAGACCGCCTTATTCCCGATCCCCACGGCCATGGAGTAGAACGAGCCGATGTGGTGATTGAGGCGGTCTTTGAAAATTTAGAGGTCAAACAAAAGATTCTGAGCAGCGTGCAAGCGCGTCTACACTCAGAAGCCGTGCTGGCCACCAACACCTCCAGCATTCCACTTGAGCAGATCGCCTCTGTTTTAAACCGCCCAGAAGAGCTGATTGGCCTACATTTTTTCAATCCAGTGGCCAAAATGCCCCTGCTTGAGGTGGTGGTTGGACGATTAAACGACCCAGAGCGGCTGTGCAAAGGGTGCGGGTTTGCCTTAGCCATTGACCGACTCCCTTTAATGGTAAAAAGCGGACCGGGATTTTTGATCAACCGGATATTAATGCCCTATCTGCTCGAAGCAATCACCCTGGTTGAAGAGGGTGTTGCCCCGGAAGAGATTGACCAAGCGGCGATAGCCTTTGGAATGCCCATGGGACCGGTGCAATTAGCGGATGTGGTAGGTCTTTCGGTCTGTCTGTCGGTTGCGCACATTTTAGCTCCTCAATTGGGCATTGCGGTACCCAAGAGCCTAGAAAAGTTGGTCGAATCTGGCCATTTAGGCCGCAAAACCGGCCAAGGTTTTTATCATTATCATCAAGACCAACTCAAGGGCTCCTCCTTCAAGGCCACGAGGCACCCGCCAGAGGATCTCCAAGATCGCCTCATCTATCCCATTCTCAATGAATCCATTGCCTGTCTACGCGAGGGCGTGGTGATGGATGGGGATCTGCTAGACGCTGGCGTCGTCTACGGTACCGGCTTTGCCCCCTTTCGCGGCGGACCTTTGCGCTTGATCCAAGAACAGGGCATCCCCCCTACCCTAACCCGACTCAAAGAGCTCTCCCAACGCCACGGTGCCCGTTTCATTCCCGATGCAGGCTGGGAGGCCAATCATTTAAAACGTCTTTTACAAAAAAAAGATATCCCCAACGACCAAGAACAAGCCTCGTTGTTCGACTCCACCCTAGCCAATAATACCAACATCATTCATTTAGTGCCTAACACGGGTTAAACAAGGAGTGTACACGAAAAAATTCTCTGTTCATAAAAAAAGAGGGGGTCTGGGGGATTCATCCCCCAGGGTTTTATCCTCGACTTTTTTTTGCCCAAAGGGCATTCTCTTGTTACAAGATTGCACCTTTCAGGTTGCAAAAAAAACTGCACCCTAGTCAACCATATAATGCCATTCTTCCCCATTCTGGTAAAATTTCGACTTGACAGCCATTGAAATTCATGATTTATATAAATTATTCAAACTATTTAATAATTATTTAACACCCCTAAAAAAAACACCTCTCCCAAAAAGGAGATTTTTTGTCAAAAAACATTTAAAATATGTGCAGAAAAAACTGCACCCACTCAAATTTTTTATAGAATTTGAAATTTATTTTTGGTAAATATCCAAAGGAGATAGTCTGACAAAAAAAAATTGAAAAAATGTTCACGATATATTTATACAACTCAACAACCTATGACTTTTTTTTGCATGAATGCAATAATATTTTATTATTTAATAAATCGCCATTATTGCTCTATAACTGCCTAAATATAATCATAATCAATAATTATGCTAAATGGAGTCATAACCATTGACTATATTTCCAACGATTGCCAGGCCCAGTTTATTAGACCGCTTTCGCGCTATGCTCAAAGCAAAAAAATGCCTGTCAGAAAATATGGATCTGCAAATAGAAATCCATTTACGTGGTCAAGAGGTCGCTATTTTAAACAAAGGGTTACCGATACAAATCCAATTAGGAAAAAACGGTAAAAAACTATATATGTACCCCGATCTCTCTCCAAAATTTCCCCACGGAGAGGCTCCCCACAGCATGATTATTATAGATCCTGATACATTTTTTTCTAAAATAAGTGGTTTTATTCGTTTAGAATACAAAGAAACCATCTTGCTTGGCAGAGGGCAAAAGGATCAGGATATGTTGTTTCAATATCCAAAATCCGTGGCCAGACGGCATCTTTCTATTCGCCATGCAGGGGCCAGTATTATTTTTAAAGATTTAGATGCAGAAGTAGGTACCTATGTTTCGACCCTCACGGATCCAGCCCTCATGGAACTACCAGACACCCATCGCCAAGAATGTCTGGAAAAATTAAAAAAAATATATGGGGGAGCTTTTCAACCCTTACCCCACAACAAAGCCCTCGCCACCATTCGCCAAGTAAATTCTCTTTTTTTCGAGGAAAAATATCGCGTTAAAGATTCTCGAAATTTACCAGGGGGGGTTATTCAACTTCCAGAGAATATGACACCCATTATTGTCGGTGATCTACACGGACAGGTTGACAATCTGCTCAAAATTTTAACGGAAGGATCTTTTTTAAAAGAACTTGAGCAATCTTTGGCCTATCTGCTCATTCTTGGCGATGCGGTACATTTAGAAATTGATGGTCAGATGGAAGAGATGACCTCCTCCATGTTAATGATGGATTTTATCTTTCGTTTAAAAATTCACTTTCCACATCAGGTATTTTATATTCGTGGCAACCACGACAGCTTTTCGCCAGATATCCGCAAAGGGGGGGTGATTCAGGGGGTATTGTGGGAAAGAAAATTGCGCATGGAACGGGGTGAAGAGTACGTCAACGAAATGAATCTTTTTTATGATCGACTTCCTTTTGTAGCCCTTTCCAACGATTTTATCACCTGCCATGCCGCCCCCCCGAAAGCCAAAGCGGATCTCAATCTATTAATCAACACCCACCAATACCCAGGATTGATCCATGAGTTAATTTGGAACCGATTGCAACGGCCCAATTATCCCGCTGGCTACAACAAAGGCGATGTCAAACGTTTTCGCAAAGCGTTATTTCTTGATGAAAAGACCCCGCTCATCGTGGCCCACAACCCACTCACCCAAGAAGAGTCGGTTTGGCTCAATGCTGGAGAGATTGAAAATCACCACATTGTGTTTAGTGGTCGCCCGACCTGTATCGCCATTTTCAGCCGTTTTAACGGAGAGATTGCCCCCTTGATTTTTCCCACCGAAAGTATGATTTATTAACAACTCACCCTAAACAGATATCACGTAAAAATTTATTTTATAAAAAAAATCAAAAAATCCACCAAACAAAAAGGTAGTAACTAGCTTCTCGACCATATTTTAGGTAAACTTCTTTTTTGTTGTTTATGTAGCCAAGAGAAAAAGCCTAAATCACATTCGCCAAGGAGTGTACGACCATGTTCGGTATTGGGACATCGGAACTCATTATTATTCTCGTTATCGTTTTGATCGTCTTTGGAGCAGGAAAATTGCCCAAGGTGATGAGAGATGTCGGACTCGGCGTTAAAAGCTTTAAAAAAGCCATGTCCGATACAGACCCAGATGAAATTGAAAAAAGTGCTCAATCCACCATTGAGGGCCAAGTCAAGAATGAAAATATCAAGAACACCTAAATAGGAGATAACCATCCATGTTAGGAATGGGATGGAGTGAAATATTTGTCATTCTCATCGTAGCCCTTCTGGTCATTGGACCAGAAAAACTTCCAGATGTGGCTCGAACAATTGCTAAAACATTCCGTAGTTTTCAACGTATGGCCAATGAAGTACGTGACAGCATCCAACTTGAAGAGAGCAGAACCAACTCTCGCAGGCCGCCCTATGTCGCCCCTCAAACCACAGAGTTGGAAACGCACACCCCCAACGATACCACGGACGATTTTCTCCACGATGCCATAGATGTCCTTGAAATGGAACATCCCAAAACAACCAGCGCCGTAGAGGTCCAAAACAAAGAGGTAAGAGCGAAAAATGAGCCTAAACAATGATGAAAAGGCCCCTTTGCTCGATCATCTAATCGAACTTAGAAATCGCCTGATGATCTCTGTGTTGGCCATTTTGATTGGTTTTCTTATTTGCTACGGTTTTTCAGAAGAAATCTACCTTTTTTTGTTACGCCCATTGCGCGAAGTGATGGGGCCAAACGCCAAAATGATCTATACAGGTCTGGCCGAGGCTTTTTTTACTTACATGAAGGTAGCCTTTTTTGCGGCTCTTTTTCTCGCGTTGCCTGTGGTATTAAGCCAAATTTGGCAATTCGTTGCTCCCGGCTTATATCAACATGAAAAAAGGGCTTTTTTACCTTTTTTAATCCTGGCCCCCTTACTATTTTTTGTAGGAGGAGGGATTGCTTATGCCTTTGTTTTTCCGATGGCTTTTAAATTTTTTCTCAGTTTTGCCAATGAGTCCATAGAGGCCCAACTCAAACTGAATGAATATTTAAGCCTCGTCATCACCATGATTTTTGCCTTTGGTTTGGCCTTTGAACTACCGGTTGTTTTAATTCTCCTCATCAAAGCCCGTATTCTTTCCGTGGCCACCCTGCTCAGCAAACGTCGTTATAACATTGTGTTAACTTTTATTGTTGCCGCTATTTTGACCCCTCCCGATCCTATTTCTCAGATTATGATGGCCATCCCATTATTGCTGCTCTATGAAATTTCGATTTTTATCGGACGCAAGGTCGAGCATAACCGCGATCTGCGTGAAAACGATCCCGACTCTTTATCAATTACGGAAGAACTTTGAACATCGAAAACAGCTCTCCTCTTTCTATTATCCCCCTGGGTGGTCTTGGTGAAATCGGAATGAACCTCATGGTGTATGAGTATGAGGGGCACATTCTGGTGGTGGACTGTGGTCTGGCCTTTCCCACCCCTGAGACCCCTGGTATAGATATCATTATCCCGGATACCCGCTATTTAATCGAACGCCGTGATCACGTTTTAGGCTTTATTTTGACCCATGGCCACGAAGACCATATTGGGGCCTTGCCCTACATTTGGCCAAATATTGAAGGCCCCGTCTATGGGACACCTATGACCTTGGGCCTTGTAGAGGCCAAACTGCGGGAACATGATTTGGAAAACAAGGTACCTCTACACGAGGTGCGCTATCGGACCCCTTTTGTTTTAGGTCCTTTTACCATCACTTTTATTCACGTCACCCATTCCATTGTTGATGCCGCTTGTTTAGCCATCACGACTCCTTTGGGAACCATTCTACACACGGGTGATTTTAAAATTGACCATACCCCGTTAGATCATCATCCCACCGATCTTTTCTCACTGATTCAATATGGTGAAAAAGGGGTTTTGGCCTTACTTTCGGACTCGACCAATGTGACCAAGCCCGGTTCCACCCGCTCAGAGGCCGAAATTCATAGTGTTTTAGAAAAATTGTTTCCCAAGACCACCGGATTGCTGGTTGTTTCAACATTTTCATCAAATATTCAACGCATTGGACAAATTATTACCACCGCAGCTGCTTGTGGTCGTAAGGTTATTTTAAGTGGGCGTTCCATGCTTTTATATGTACAAGTTGCTCGTAGCCTTGGCTTTTTGACTCTACATCCAGATATACTGGTTGATATTCGCGATTTTCATAAATATCCGCGCAGTTCCTTGCTTGTTCTGTGTACAGGCAGCCAGGGAGAAGAAAACTCCTCTTTGGCTCGTATCGCCATAGGAGAACACAAAGAGGTACAAATTCAACCTGGCGACAAGGTGATTTTTTCTTCTAAATTTATTCCTGGCAACGAACGCACCATTTGGACGCTCATCAACAAACTTTTCAAACTTGGTGCTGAGGTAATCCATGAAAAAAATCTCAAGGAGATTCATGTTTCTGGTCATGCCCCACAAGAAGATCTTAAACTCATGTTGGCCTTGATACGGCCTAAATTTTTCATCCCATTGCATGGTGAAATACGCCATTTGCACCGTCATGCCGCTTTGGCAGAACGGATGGGTGTTTTGGCGCAAAACATTTTAGTTGCCGAAAACGGTCAGCGTATTTGTTTGGATGGTCATACTATAAAAATGATGGAACAAATTCCGAGTGGACGGGTTTTTGTCGATGGCAAAGGGGTGGGGGATGTAGGGGATATTGTTCTTCGCGACCGTCGCCACCTCTCTGAAGATGGACTGATTGTGGTAGTTTTAATTTTGGAAAAGGCGACTGGAAAAATATTGCAAAGGCCAGAATTACTCACCCGTGGGGTAGTCTATGAAGATGAAAACCAATTCCTCTTGGAGGAGGCCAAAGAAGCGGTCGAAAAGGCTTTGGAATCTGGTCCAAAGGCGATGGATTTTGGTGAAGAAGAAAATGCGGGTCCAAGAGAACTCTGTTTAAGGGCCTTGCGACGTTTTTTCAAAAAACGATTGGGTCGCCGCCCCGTTGTGGTGCCCCTGGTAATGGAGATGTAATAAATGGCCGAGCGTAAAAAAGCATCCTCGCAAAATCAACCCCAAGAGGCTCAACGGTGGACCGTTTTGCTGCGGGAAGGTATTGGAATTTTTATTTTGAGTCTCATGGCCTTTGTGGCCGTCAGTCTTTTTACTCACAATGTACGGGATCCCTCTTTCAATCATACCGGAACCGGTGAAGAGATCCAAAACATGGCGGGTATCGTTGGGTCTTATCTTTCTGATTTTTTGTTGCAACTTTTTGGTTTATCTAACGCTTGGATCTTGGTTCTATTCGCTTTGATGGGATACCATTTTTTTTGCAACCGCCCCTTATCTACATTTATAGATCAAATTGTTGCGATCCCTATGCTTTTAGTGGTCAGCACAATTTTATCTGTTTTTTTTATGGTCCCTGGCGACACCTCTTCTCTGCCTGCCGGACCAGGTGGTCTTCTTGGTTTTATGGGTGCCAAAGCCATGTATCGCACCTTTGGCACCTTAGGTGGGTTGTTATTGCTTGTTCCTCTGGGAGTGATCTCCCTGATGATTCTGACCCGTTTTTCAATTTTAAATTTAATGAACGGATTTCGAAATATTTCCAAAGGGATCTTTGGTATTTTTGGAATGGTTTTACTGTTAGAGAAACCTACCAAAAAAATTTTTTCCTCTCTGAGCCGTTCAGATGGAGACCAAACCTCTGCATCATATCGCACCACGTCGGATGAGCGTCTGGAACCCGATACACAAACTTTCACGCCGTCATTTATTTCACCTGAAGAGCGACCTACCTTTCCAAAAAAGCAGATCAAAACGACATCTACACCTGATCCAATCAAGCTTGCAGAGGTTCCTCCTCTGCCGATTCCGCCTCGTGAAGATGAACTTATTATTCCGGTCGATCCCATCACCACCGATAAATCGCATCGTTTAGAACCCTCTATCGACTCTCAGCCCCAAATGGATTCACCAACCGATTTTGCCATAGATCCTGATGAATATTCGTCCCAACACCCGTTGGACAATCCGAAGATGGACGATCATGATCCAGACGATACGCTCCCTTTTCCTATTAAAATATTTCCTGGTTCTGGCCAACCTTCCAACCATTTTGATGAAGCGAGCGAACAAACGAAGGTTCCTTCTCACCCACGTAAAACGGGGATTCCCTCGGTCTCAGTGCCAGAATCTCCTGTCGAGCAAAAGCTAGGTATATTAACTCCGAAGGCCTCTCAAGAGCCTCTTCTTGAAAAGCCAGAGGAAGAGGAAAAACCAGAAGAACCTTTTGTTTTAGAAAACAATATCATCAATCTAAGCTCTAACGTAGATTCTCTCAAAAAAGAGCCAAAGGAGATCATTATTTCCATTGAGCCTACGATCTCCTCCCCTCGATCCCAGCCGCAACAGCCGATTATGATATCCCATATTTCCTCTACAGAATTTATTTTACCGGAGAAGCCGATCTCCATTGCCATTCATAGGGAAGATGAAAAAAATTTAGAATTCACTCTCCCAGAGAAAAAAATTCAACCCACATTTTCGACACCGGGGCCGACATTTACCCGCATCGAACCAAATCTTCAACTCCAACAACCCCAAGAGCCCGCTTTTTTTTTAAAGCCAACCGAAGAAACGCCTAAACCTTTGCCAGTTGAAGAACCCATTTCTCCCACGGTTTTTCAACCAACGTTTGTTCTTCCTAAAGTGATCGGGTCATCTGGGCACACCCCCTCCGGAAAAATACCGACTATTAAACCGATCATTCTTGGACCATTAAAAGATACTCCTCTCACCACGGATGAGGGTTTGCCTTCTGCGACCAAACCGACATTTGAAAATTTAAATCGTGAAGGTGATGAAACTATTTTGCCTCCTCTTTCTCTTTTAGAGAGTCGCCCTTTGAATGAGCAGGTGGCCGAAGGTCCAAGTATGGAACAGATGGCTATCAAGGCCCGCATTTTAGAGAATAAGTTGGCGGATTTTAAAATCAAAGGGCAAATTATTGATATTCAACCTGGTCCCGTCGTCACAACCTATGAGTTGGACCCTGCTCCTGGCGTAAGGGCCTCCAAAGTGATCGGACTGGCCGATGACTTAGCCCGCAACATTTCAGCGGTTTCGGTGCGCGTGGTAGGAAACATACCGGGTAAAAACGTTATTGGCATTGAAATTCCAAATGAGTTCCGCCAGACTGTCTATTTGCGTGAAATTTTGGAATCCAACGCTTTTCGGCACACCAAAAGCCATTTAGCCGTGGCCTTGGGATCAGACATTACTGGGAATCCTGTGGTAGGTAATTTGGCCAAGATGCCACATTTACTTGTTGCCGGCACGACGGGATCGGGTAAATCGGTGGCGGTGAACGCCATGGTCTGCTCGATTCTTTTTAATGCAACGCCTGCTCAAGTACGTTTTTTAATGGTTGATCCAAAAATGTTGGAGTTATCCATCTATGAAGGGATTCCCCACCTGCTCTCTCCTGTGGTTACCGATGTCAAAAAGGCCGCCAATATGCTCAAATGGGCCGTTTCAGAGATGGAAGATCGGTATCGTTTGATGTCTGAGTTGGGCGTGCGGAATCTGGAAGGATACAATCAGCGTATTTTAGAGTGCATTAAAAATGGGGAACAACCCAGCAGACGGGTTCGAGTTGGATTTGATCCCGAGACCGGACACCCTGTGGAAGAGGATGAGCCGATTCCCTTGGAGCAAAAACCGTTGGTGGTGATTATTATTGACGAGTTAGCCGATTTAATGATTCAAGTTGGCAAAGATGTTGAACCAGCCATTGCCCGCTTGGCGCAAATGGCGCGGGCGGCGGGTTTACATTTAATCATTGCCACGCAAAGACCTTCTGTGGATGTGATTACTGGTTTAATCAAGGCCAATTTTCCCACTCGAATCGCTTTTAAGGTATTTTCAAAAATCGATTCTCGCACCATTTTAGATGCCATGGGGGCCGATCAATTATTGGGCATGGGGGATGGCTTATATTTACCTCCTGGGACCTCTCTTTTACAAAGAATTCATGCCCCTTTTGTTTCGGACCAAGAGGTACATCGATTGGTCCGCTACTTAAAGAGCACTGGAACACCGGATTATGACAGCCTCATTCTTGAAGAACAGAGCAGTAGTATTGAAGAAGGGGGTATAGATGGTTTTGCGGCTTCTGGGGGTTCTTCGGAATATGATGAACTATACGACAAGGCTGCTGCGGTAGTTATTCGCGCTCGCAAGGTCAGTACCAGCATGATTCAGCGTCATTTTAAAATTGGCTATAACCGGGCGGCTACGATTGTCGAAAAGATGGAAAAAGATGGATTGATTTCGCAGCCCAGTCACACAGGCAAACGCGAAGTATTGGCTCCCAGTCGTGAAGGATGATAGTCACGGAAGAATATATAAATCAAGACCTTGGGCTCCCAAAGGTCTTAAAAAAAAGAGGGGGTCTGGGGGATTCATCCCCCAGGGTTTGGCCTTTGATTTTTCTTTTGCCCGCAGGGCATTATGTTCATGTATTGAAAAAACAAAAATCAAGACCTTGGGGGGCGGAGAACCGCCCCCCAAGGTCTTAAAAAAAAAGAGGGGGTCTGGGGGATTCATCCCCCAGGGTTTGGCCTTTGATTTTTATTGCCCGCAGGGCATTATGTTCTTGAGATCAACAGGATATTTTTTAGACACACAAGAAAATACAAAGTCTTGCTCCCCAGTCGCGAAGGATAATCCTAAATCCGGCAGAAACTGACCAACCTATTGCAGACAATTTGACCAAAAGACAACCACTCCACATCTTTTTGACACTCCTTAAGAAACATACTGGGACGAGTCAACCAATTCATGTTTTAGATATAATATCTTGATATATAAGGCTTTCCATAATCCTTGCGTGCAAGGTAATTGGAGAATTGGCAAAATTAATTTTTAATATGTTGGGACCCGTAATTGATTGCCTGTTGATTTTTGGGAAATATTGCAAAAATATCTTCTTATCAGAACTACTTAAATATTTTTCAATTGACGCAATTTTTACCGCATGATCAAATACGATCAATTCACCTTGATTTTCTTCTAACTTATATTCATCTGCGACTTCAACTTGAACTTTTTCAAACTTTAAATCACGTAATATTTTTTCCGTATCATCGCATTCTTCCTTATTATCTACAAGTAAAATAATGGGTCGTTTTTTTAGCTCATGTTCAAATTCCCTATGATAAATCAAATCTTTTACTGTATCTATTTTACATTGAATAGTTTCAGATACTTCTTTCATTATTCGTTCTTCGGATAAAGATTTAACTTTATCGGCAGCCTCTGATATTTTATAAACAAGAGAAGAATATCCTGCTGCTCCCGTAAGGCCGAAAAATGCTATAAATAAAAGATACATTTCTAATTTGGCACCTAAAAGAGAATTTTCAACTTCTTTATCAAATCCCTTTTTCTTGATTTCGATTTCTGCAGTCCGATATTTTGCCAAATCTTCAACTTGTTGAGTGATATTCTTCTTGCACCCATCACTAAGACGGCAGGCATCCGCCAACTGATTTTCCAACGCCGCAATCCGTCCCACCAGGGCATTATAGTCTCTGTCTGGAACCTGCATCGGAGGTATAGGTTCCGCCAATGCAACGTACAATGGGAAAAGAAGACCAAACATAGAAATCAAGGCCAATAGCCCATACTTTGCAAAAATTTTATACATATCAATCCTCTCATGTTTCAATGGTATTGGGTCCAATGGTAGAGAGCATGGCTACCAACTCTCTTTTCAGCTTATCTGAATGGATGATTTTTTTAACTTGGCTGACGGCATATGAACGCATATCTGGTGGAAAGTTTTGCACCCGTTCCAGCCAATGTATCCTGAAAGCACTCAATTTTTGTCTGTCTGAAAACTCTTCGATACCTTTCAACCAACTCTCAAAAACTCAACCATAGCGGCATCTTGTCGCATGGCCAACAAGACGGGATCAATCTCGACATGCCATCCGTCTGGTTTGGCAAGACCATAGCCTGCAGCACTTTTACCGCCAACCCCCCATTCTTGCAAAGCCTCCTTTAAATGATCCATAGCGAATTTTGTCCAAACGGGTGGGCCTGACAGGGCAATCAGGAATTGTGTACCGGGCCGCACGCTTATAAAACCCACAGGATTTGGATCATCATAATCATTCGGGAGGGATTTGCCCTCATTTTTGTAATATTGAAATTGGTGAACAGTCAAAACATCCTGAGCAAAAGGAGTGTTATTTTTTACTAAACCGGGAATATAGAGGGCATCATGAAAGATAACACAGCCTTGGGTGGCACCAGATTCCTCAGGAAAATCATGGTCATGCTCGGCCTCTGGTGCGCCAAATAAGGCGCGATAAATGGCTCCTGGACCGTACAAAATTTTATTTTCTGCCCAGGTCACCCCTTGAAGCAGGGCACGCTGTTTGATGTCATCGGTCAAAGTTGGATCAACCGGATTGATGGGGTTCGTTGGATTGGGCAGCAATCCATAAGTGGCTTCCAGGTAATGGGACAGCAAACCCTTCAGGGCGGAACCGGGGATGACGGGCACCCCCCAGGTGTGATGCACGGTCAACCCGACTTCGGTCGCCGATGGATTGCCATGTCCCACCAATAAGCGGGAAGACAAAGTCATTCTTTCTGCCCGTGAACCATCTTGACAAAGGGCGTCAAACCAACGTTTGTAACAACCTACCTGATAATCGGGTGAGATCTTTATTTCGGTCAACCGTTGCAGCCAGTCATCCCTTTTTTCAACCGGTACCTTACCGGTATCATCTCGAATGGCCCAGACATCGTAAGCCAGTCCGATATGGTCTGGGGAGTGCTGACTGACCAATTCTTTCCAACATGTCCGCATGGTTTCTTCCCTAACAAATTGTTAAATGGGGTGTGCCTGTACTGCCCGCCGGAACCAGATCATCCATTTTAACAGCTCACGCGTGGCCAGCATATATTTTGTAAGCTCTAATTCGCTCACCTGCTTGGTCAATGACTCTGTGCTGTCTGTGATGCCAGCAATGTTTGCACGTTTCAAATGATCAATCAAAAGCGTATTGGCATCACGGTCGCTTCCCCGTTCTAAAAAAGCCATGGCAGCGGCTAAGCCACAGCGTTTTATGTTGGTAGCCAAGCTATTGACCGCAATTTTGTATTCTTTAAGTTGATCCTTGCCAACCCCTTGAACACAGTCATAGGCATGAGCCGCCCGTTTCTGGTCATTGGTAAGCAATGATGCGGGCTGAGATATGGGTTCAGGTGACATGAGAATTACTCCTGGTTGACTGCAAATGGAACCAAGCGACAACGTCCCCGGCCCACCGTGGCCTTGCCACCAAATTGCAAAATTTCCTCCTTGGGCAAGGCGATATTCATGACATCAGCAGGGTTTAATTCAGTTTTCTGACGGCGGCTTCTATCCGCAGCCAGCAGACCCAACAAGAGGGATTCTGGCGGCAGGCTCTCTTCCACCCACAGGGCACCGTCCACCACAGTACGGGTATTGGCATCCATACGAATCCGGGTATCAATCTGAGTGGCTGTCTCCCACAGAAAGGACATCACCTCATCACCCACCACGACCAAACGCCGGGTGAACCAGGCACCGTCGTTACTTTCCATGTATGGTGCCAACACCTTGGCCCACTCATTAACAACAGGGTCAGATAGAACGCACAGATCCAAATCTTCCAGATAAATTTTCCCATCAGTCGTTACATTGCAAGATGTTCTTATCTCCCCCACCACCGCCCCATTCTCTTCAGGGGTGGGCAGATTGGGCAGATCCTTGATACACTCCGCCAGATCTCGCCGTGCCAAGCTTAACAATAAGGGCGAGGTAATCCAAGCAAAGACCCCTTTAAAACTACGCACCGGCAAGGCCAGCAGTCGGGCATCTCCTACCAGCAGAGCACCGGCATGGGCACTGTTTTCTTTATTTAAATCATCTGTTGCCGGACCAAACACCGCATACAGCTTCTCACGTTCAACCTGGGCCATATCACGGGCATCTCGCAACACCCCTTTGATAGACGAACCCGGCACCATAGGAATCCCGGTGGAGCGCATGCGGGCGATGGGCAGGTCGATCACGTCAGCTGCCTGACCGGTACCGGCGTGGAGGGGAGAGAGAGCGTGCAACAGATAGGGGCGGGTCAACATCCGCATTCTCCTTGGATCGGGGTAGAGATAGGGGACCAAAAACCGGGGACAAAACGACCAAGCCCCTCTTTGTTGCCACCACCCAAAGCAACCATCCACAGGTTATGGATCTCCTCTGGGGTAAATGGACTCTTATTGGCCTTGGTCACAAAATAGACGGAACCAGGGGGCACCAACCGGCGGATGGCCTTGGGTTTATTCTGCACCAAATCCCAACCGGACAAGGGAAAAGAGCGACCCACCAGTGCCCCTTGCAGCAAAATTTCTCCCGCTATTTGGGGTAAGCTGCCAAAATATTGATTATTTTGCAACTGGAACCCATCAGGAAGCCACCCCTTGGCAAAACAAGCTGGTGTGACCGCAAACAGTCTCAGCCCGATTTGTGGTTGAAGGTTTTTGGCCATACTGTCCGGCATGGCGAACCAGTCGGCAGGCAATGGTTCGGCCATGGCCAATTTCATATCTCCGCCCAGGGTAAAAGTGCCCGGTAAAAATCCTGCCATCTCCTTGGGAAGACGACTGTCCAGAGTTATAGCCCACTCGTAAAGCTGGTCTTCTCTTCGTACCAAGGTTTCCAAAATGTCCGCCGAGAACAAAAAACCCTCCCGATAAGAATAACTAGCTGGATCAATGGATAAATGAATATCGTTGCGTCTGGTCAATTGGAGGGCTTTTATGTCATCAGCGGTGTGGCAGATGACTGGTTGACCCAGCAACCAATGCGCAAAATCGGCCTCCGTCCACCAAGGAGGAGCAGGCAAAGGTTTGGCAGAGCTTATCACAGGCCAACACAAGGCTTCCGCTGGTGGTTCGTTCTCTCTGCCGCATCCGAGAGTTGCTACAGCAGAGGTGGGGCGGCACAGTTGCATACAATGGACATGCGCCTTACCTTTTAAATAAATGGCATCTGCTGGCAAGGGCCATAGGCGGTGTGTTAGCGACCACGCTTCACTGTAGGGGCGTCGACTGGCCAAAACGCAGTCCAAAGCGACATCCGCCGTTTGTTGAATCCAGGTTCCCAAAACTAAATTCTTGCCGGTCACTGTTTCCCAATGACGACCAACGGCGGTGCGCAGGGCACCCAGCAACGTGGTTGGAAAAGGCCAATCCAGGGAGCGTCCCCGTCCTGCCGATAAATTACCCCAACCACTGCCATCACGCAGAGAGAGACCATCACGGGGCAGCAAGGCCAATTGTTTTTGAATAAGCTCACTCACGGTCTGACCTCTTTGGTTTAGGAATGGCCTGGGCAAAAACCCGCGCCACCATCATACGCTGCAACCACTCTTGCACATCTTGATACACCGAGCCATAGCCCTGACTGGTATCCAGTTGTAATCCGACATCTGCTGGTTGCAACGGCACTTGATTTTGACCTGTTTCGGCACGGGCCAAGGTACGGGTTACATCCTTGGCTAAAATGTCCGCCCAAGCTGATGCATCGGTTGCAGAAATATTGGTAACAGGTGGAAAGTGTTGTAAATTTTTGATAATTTCGTGGACTTTGGTCATGGGCAATTGCTTGCTCAATCGATTGACGTCCTCTTGCAGGCACTGGACCGGGTTATGGTGCCACTGCTGCCGCCAATACCGCTGTTGGCCAGAACGTTTGTCCACGATAATGGCCAAGGCATTACGCTGCTTAGTTTCGTCAGGGATCTCCTTGCCTTTGGCCAACTGCTCCGCCCGCCTGCCCAACGTCAGCAATTCCCGCATATCTGCCAGAGTATGACCAACACCAAGCCCTACTGAAAGAGTAGGCAATACTTCAACACCTGGCAAAGCCTCTGTCATGCACTCCTCAAACTTGTCTCGCAAAGCCTGGGCACAGGCCAACGCTTTGGTAAGGCAGACAAAAGCCAGCACATCATCCCCACCGGAATAGATCAGCAAACCATAGTGTTCATGCACAATCTGACGAGCACTGGTGGCAAAGTTGGATAGTTTATTTGAAAATAACTGATGCTCTTCAGGATCGCCTATCTTGTTCAATGCATCGCCCATACGATCACCATCCGCCACCAGACAAGCCAAATAGGGATCGGGATCATTCATCCATTTCAAAATAGGGATGACATTGCTCTTACCCCACTCATGGTGTTTGTCGGAACATCCCGCCTCTTTCAAGATGGGTTGCCAACGATCCTTGAAAAAAACCTGGGCATCATAGGGAAAATAGGTGGTCCAGAGGATATCATCGCGAACAATACGCTCAACGCCAGCACGCTGACAGGCATCTTCCAACACATTAAATTTTTGCGTGGCAATTTCAGCTTGCTTGGCAACTGCAATCCATTCCGCCAAGGCCACATTGGCCAAGGGAACAAATTGCCCTGGCGTGCCACCTGTTCGTTTGATCAAGCCAATGGCATCCAGGTGTTCTCCATCAGCGATACGATATTGTTGTTTTTTCTCCTGATACTCCTTGGCTTTTTCAGCATCAAGCACCCCAGGATCCGCCATCACCGTTTCCCGTGCCCCATCCAGACTGGATTTATAGACCGTTCCCCGTCCTGGGTTCCGGGTGGGTAGTAAACGCCTAAGAAATACGCCAATATTTACGGGAAGTTACAGGAGGCTCAAAAAAAATGTGTACCTACAGGGTTTTTATAGGGTTGGTACGCGGGGT
>JAMOAW010000046.1:0-19716 GCA_039908535.1 Magnetococcus sp. DMHC-6
TTCAACCGTCTCTGATGCAACATTCTGCTGCTTACGTTTACCTCTGTTTACCACTTTACGAGCGGCCTTATCAACCGCTTCCTGGCTTTTATGAATTGCGCACAATCGACCAGGAATCACTTGCCCATTATGACGCAAATGAACCGACCACTCTTTGCAATCACCCGGTTTTTTAAGAGTGCGCATATACTCAAGCAAGGAGACTCGTTTTCCATTCGCATCTTCTATAGGGAAGTTTGATGCAATCCGGGCAATTGAAAAACCTCCGTAGTTACTAACATATGCCAGTCCAGCAACTGTACCATAGGCACGATCACCCATCAGACATTCGCCTGGCTGGATTGGGATACGTATAAGAGTTTCACCGTTTTCTTGTCCCTTCGCCGGGGTTACATCGAAATAGTCGCACTCAAGATTTGTTAAGTTCATGGCAATGTGCATGCGCCAGATGCTTCCCGTTTTTCCTGGCTCTTTGACATGAGTAGCATCTACAAGCCGAACAGGCAAACCGCTCATTAAAAAGGCAGGCGGTTGTTTTTCCTGCTCTTGAAGTAATAGCAAACAAAGCTGTCGAAAGAAAGTAGAAGCATTGCGCAATCGTTTTAATAAAGCCACGTCCGACACATCCGCCAAGTTTCCAGCACGCCCTCTTGCCGCAGTCTCGCGAAGAGAATAACCAAGCCCAAGGTGCATAAACAGCAGCCGCAATAGTATTCCAATTTATGGAATATCTCGCAGTCTTTCAACCGCTTTGGTCGCGCGTGCCATTTTTTCCCAATCATTGGGCAAAAGGCTCAAAACGTATTCCCAACAACCTTCTAGCAAATTTTGTGTATTCATGGTAACCTCCTGAGATACCAATCATACACCATTATTTCGCAAACTGAAATATGTTAGCGCTTATGGGATTGCATCCCCAATCCCCCTGCTTTTTGAAGGAAGCAAAACCGAGGTCAAAAGCAAAACTCTGGGGGCAATCCCCCAGACCCCTTTTTTTTAAAAAAATAATAAAATATACTCCGTTTTTTTATTGATTTGTTTTGGGTTTCCATTCATGTTGACGGCAAAAAGAGTCTAAATCACAGTAGGTACACACCTCTGGCAAAGGATCAGGATGGGCATCTCCCATCCGAAACGATGCCACCAACCCCTCTAAAACCTCCTGCCAATAGCTCATAAGAGCAGACCAGGATTTAAAATACGCCGTCTGTGACAATTGTTGCCACTCCTTTACCCCAGGCAATAAATCGGCCTGGCGCGCCAAACCAATAAAGCAAATCTCCTTGGCTTGCGTCTGCAGAATGGTCAACGCCCAAATCCACTCTGGACCTAATAAACTGTAAAGCGGCATCTGTACCTGCTTCGGGCGATCCCCAAACCAGTTGGATAGTGAAGAGTATCCAGTTTTATAATCCAGCACCACGAATCGTTTATCCGACAATCGATCCACCCGATCCAACCGCACCTGCAATTCCAATCCTCCCACCCGAACCATCCGATTCAACTCCCGCCCTACCACATGAAAAGGTTCTTTACGGGTGAGTTCCAGGTGCAAACATCCATACAATAAACGTTGTAGCCGTCGCTCTTCCAGTTTGGCAATGGCGGGAGTGAAAAGTTCGGGATAGTGCTCCTCGCCCCACCGAACCGCCTGCTGTGCGGCTTGGCTCGCCTCGCTTTGCCATCGTTCTCCATCCATCCCCTTTAAAAACTCCTGCGAAGGAATCTTCGACCATAACGATTCCAAACCAACATGAACCAATTTACCCCGCTCCTGCACGCCCAAAGCCAGAACGGGTTCTTGAATAGAAAACCCTCCCAAACGATACCTAGCAAACGCCTGAAATGGACAGTTAGAAACCGATTGCAAAAAAGTCGACCCACCCACCATAACACTCCCCTCCGGTACCGCCGGTCCTTGGGTATCAATAATCGACTCCAACTGTTGCGATTGAAATATGTGCTGATGATATTCATGGAGTAAGGAGAAATCCAAATTGACATCTAAACGCACCGGCAGATGGGCAATCAAAGGCGACGGGCGCAAGGGAAGATCTCCATTAAGCCGGCTGTGACTTACGATAATATCATTTCCCGAAAGTAATAAACGGTGGGTGATCCGTTCTGCATAGGCCGACTCGCGCTCTCGCGAGGCATGCGGCAGCCCCTTTTGCCGCTGCCATCCCAATGGCAAAAAGGGGTTGGGCTTGGGGAGTGGCGGCCAAGTATCCGCAGAAAAACCCAAAATCCACAACCGCTCAAAACGAATCCCAGCGGCTTCCAATGGACCCAAAATTTGGATGGGTGTCTCTGGAGTCTCCGGTTGAAACACCATCTCCCCGGCCAAATCGCGCATCTGCTGCAACGCCCTTTGCAAGGAGATGGGCTCTTTAGAAAGAGGCTCTAAACCGGCAAAAGCAGCCAGACAATTTTTCCAAGCCTCGACAATTTGGTATTGCCCATTGGTCAATCTCGACTCACCAGGCCACCCCAAAAGCGAAAGCCAACGGGAAAAACGCAAAGACCACCCCTCATAACCAATGGCTCTTATATGCGTATCGACTGCCAAAACCTCCTGTTGAAAACGCATGAGCACGTGGGCCATCTGCGGACAAGGAGAGGCCATCTCTTGGTCATTCAACCGTCCAGAATGGGCCATGGTCTGCAATTGTTGGATAGAAACCTGCAATCGCCCCGCTTTGCGCAGTTGCGCCGATAACAACATACGCTGACTAAACTCCTCCTCTCCTCCTTGCCAAAAAGGCGATGAAAGGACTCTTCGATAGTGGCTCAAAGGCAACCAACCATTGCCCAAGCCAAGCAATAACAAGGCATCGGCAATAAGGGGATATTCGGACAAGGAGGAGCCCATTGAAATATTAAATAGCGGTCGAAACACCTCTCTCCCTGGTAAAAGGGCCCCAGGATCCAACACCTCGGAAAAGATACGAGTCACAGGCCGCACCAGACGCTCCAGCCCTGGCACCACAATCCCTATACGTGCGGTCACATATTCACCCTCTTTTGCGTGCTTTACCAACCACTCTTTGGCCCAAAGGGCGGCGGCACGTATCTCCCCCTCAAGATGCGGCTGTTCAATTCGACCCAACGACACAGTTGGAAGAGGCGGTGGAATCCACTCATCCACCGATATGTTGGCTTGTCGCAACCCTTGCAACACATATTTTTGTTGAGGGGTGATTTCATCAAAGCCGATTAAAATAATTTGCTGAGGGTGTGATAGGAGAGATAACCGTTCGGCCAGATACGTCATCCAACTGGCCCGATCCATCAAGCCGAGTTTTTGGCAACGGCTGGTAAAATCCTTCGCCCAACCCGCAAAGGCCAAGCTGTCTGCGCTGTCCAACAGGGCCGCGTCGGGCAGATCAAGACACCAAGCTTTTAACAACCCCCAAGCCTCTTTGGCCAGTTTTGCCGTACCAGAGATATCCAATAACGGCTCCCCGGCTTTTGAACCACGCACCACCTCCTCCCAGAGGAGATTTTCCTGCCATTCAGTCAGTAAAACAGGGGTTCCGCTTTGTGTTAAACCATCCAGATGGCTTTGCCAACACTGTTCCAGCCAACCGACAAAGGAGTAAATTTTCGGAGTCGGCCAAATGACACGCCCCAACCGGTGTTGCTGCCGATCCCATTCGCGCGTTAAATAGCGTGCAAGACGACGATTGACGGTCAAACAAACCGCCCCCTCCTCCAACCACTGCCATAACAAAGAGAGATGGCCCTCTTGATCCGTGCGATTTAAATAATCCAATCTGAGTGATCTCCCTTCAATTTTCACAGGGAAAAAATGGTGGCACCTATCCCTGCCGTTTGGTGACAATTGATGTTTATTTTTCTTTAAATGCTTGTGCAAGCCCTTGTATCAACGGATCTAAAAGATAATCTAAAATGGTACGATTGCTGTGGGAAGGGATGGTGATTTGGGCGGGCATTCCGGGGACGACGGTGACATTGGGCAAACTTTGAATCTCTTCCATGGGAACATCAATCAATATCTTATAACTGCTCATGCCGTTGGAATGGGTAAGACTATCGGCAGAGACATAAGTCACTGTCCCTTGAAAACTGGTTGAATAACGACTCTTGTAGGCGGTTAATTTTACTTTGGCCACCAAACCCGGGGTGATCGATTCAATATCCTCTGGTCGAATAGAGGCTTCAAAAATTAATTTTTTGTCATTTGGAACAATTTCCATCAAAACTTCCCCCTGACCAATCACCCCGCCTTCGGTAGATTTACGCAGGTTGACCACCCAACCACTCACGGAGGCCCTGACTTCTACCCGATCCAAAATCTCTTTAGCCGCCCGCAGACGCTCCCCAACATCCAATAAACGGGCTTGATTTTCGGAAATTTGGTTGATGGTCTCGGTCATGCGCTCTTTTTCGAGTTGCAAATTTTGTAGCTGGGTCTCTTTAATGGCCTCCTGAAACTTATCTGACGAACTGGCATATTCACCAATATTTCCTTCGATCAAGGCCAACTCTCGTTCCATGGCCAATACCCGATTTTTAGAGGCGTACCCCTCTTTATAAAGGGCACGAATCCCTTCGATCTCTTGTTTTAATAGGGTGCGTCGTTCCTGTTGCGCCTCTTTTTGTGAGATGCCCCCTTGTACTTGATTTTTTAATTGATCAATACGCTTATTGATCACTGCGGTTTGTCCGTGCCAGGTTTTTTGTCGCCAAGCGAAAAGATTTTCTTGGTTGCGCAAAATTTCGCTCACATTTGCATCATTTTTATAAGCCAATAACTCTGGTGGAAAATTAATTTTTGCCAGACCATCGCGCTCAGACTTCAGGCGGGCTAAGGTCGCGAGGATCTCATTGTATTGTAATTCTAAAGTATTTACCTGGGTTTGAGCATGGTTGCTATCGAGAACAAATAAAACTTGATCTTTTTGAACCAACTCCCCATCCTTAACCATAATTTTTTTAATCATCCCCCCTTCTAGGTGTTGCACCACCTTGCGATCCCCTTGGACGACCACACGCGCTTCCGCGATCACGGCACTCTCCATAGGAAAAAAATTGGCCAATCCGCCCAATACACCAAAAAATAAAAAAATAACAAGAAATCCAAAACGGATGATATGGTCTAAGCGATCATCTAAATAGGGTGGATGATCCGTTTTTGCGTATTCAATCGTGATGGGTGGTTTGTTCATAAAAGAGAAGCCGTTGGCGGCTGGGTAGCGCGACTTTTTAATAAAGGATGAGAAATTTTTGTCGATAATGAGAGATGTTTAACCAAATTTTCCGTTGGTTGCACATGTTCAGAGATGGATTGCTGGTTCTCTTTGGCAGGCGTTGAATTGGTCATTTTAGAAGGGTCAATCAGTTGCTTGGCTATAGGAACCGCAGGAGTCAAACCCGTCGAGGTTGGAACCGATTGACCCATGCGCAACAGCACTTCATTTCTAGGACCATATAATTCAATCTGGCCATTATGCAAAACCAATATTTTGTCGGCCAATTCCAAAATTCCCGCTCGGTGCGAAATACATATAATGGTGACTTGACGCTGTTTGGCGGCATGAAGAGCCGCATAGAGGGCCTCTTCGCCAAAGGAGTCCAAATTGGAGTTGGGTTCATCGAGAATCAACACGGCAGGATTGCCAAAGAGAGCACGGGCGATGCCGATGCGTTGTTTTTGACCACCGGAAAGATTATTGCCGCTTTCGCTGATGAATGTGTCATAACCTCGTGGCATTTGCAATATCATATGATGCACACCCGCCATTTTGGCGGCGCGAATCACCTCTTCATCGGTTGTATCGCTAAAACGGGCGATATTATCCCGCACGGTGCCGCTGAAAAGTTCGATATTTTGGGGCAGATAGCCGATATATTTTCCAAAATCAGACCGATCCCAGGTATGGGTTTCCGCGCTATCAATGCGGACGCTGCCAAACTGAGGTCGCCAGATTCCAGTGATCAAACGGGCCAAGGTCGTTTTTCCTGCCCCAGAATGGCCGATCAAACCGATGCACTCCCCCGCTCGAATCGAAAAAGTCAATCCTTGAAAAAGGGGCCTAGTTTCCACACCAATCGGGGTGGGGGGCGAAAAAACCAAACCAGAGATATCGATATCTCCCATGGGTTTCGGCAGTTGGGTGGTTGGAGGCATCTCTGGAAATTGCAAAAACAGTTCGTTAAGATTATAAATTGCATCCCGTACCAAAACAAATTGGTGCCAAACGGTCATCATAAGTTCAATGGGGAGTAAGGCCCGATTCATGATGATCATTACGGCAAACATTTCACCGCCAGTCAATCGATTTCCCAAAACCTCCCAGGCCCCAACAGCCAAGATAATGGCCTGAATAGACATGCGAAACCATTTGGTCGCGGCAGCCAAAATACCAGCCCAATCGCTGGCATCAATCTGATCTACCAGCATAGAGACCCGTCCACTCCCCCAACGTTGCAACAGGGCCGGCAGCATCCCCATGGATTGGATCACATCGGTATTGAGCAAAATGGCATCGGTCAGCGCATAATTTTTAGAGGCCTTGATATTGGCAGAAGAGAGCTTCGAGGCCGTTAACCATTCGGTGGCCAGAGCTAAAAGAGTCGAACCCAATAACCCAATAAATCCAACAGTAAACAGAATGGGATTTAAAAGATACATGACAAACAAAAAAATGGGAGTCCATGGAATATCCAAAAAGGCATGTATCCCGTGAGAGGTGATAAATTGCCGAATTTGGTCCAACTCCCGTAACATTTGCGTATGACGTATATTTGGAAAACGTTGCAACCTCTCTACTTGTGCCTTCACAACCCGTTCGGACAACCGTTGGTCAATGCGAATACTCAAACGGACCAAAATACGCGAACGCAATTCATCCAACAGGGACAACACCAGCAAACAAACCATGGTGATCGTCGTTAAAGAGATCAACGTAGGAATGCTGCCACTGGAAATAACCCGGTCAAATATTTGAATCATATAGATGGTCGGAGTCAAATAGAGCAGATTGACCAACATGCTAAACAGGGCAGCCATCATAAATCCTGTGACACAAACACGGATCACAGAGCGGATTTCAGGTGCCATAGGGGTCTTCATTTATTTAAATTTTTTCTATCGTTTGATTAAGAGCGTGAAGAATCATCTTGTACTCCTTTTTGATACCGGTCCCAAATAGAGCGATACAGGGCTTCCAAATTTTTAGCAAAAAGTTCAGTATCAAACAAAGGCATTGTCGCACGTTGTTTGGTGAGTTGTTGACGAATTTTATTTAAACTCTCCCGGTCATGGGTTGCCAAGGCGATGGCCTTGGCTTCGTAGGCGGCTTGATCCGCCACCACCAATTCAGACAAACCCGCCGCTAGATTGATACTTGCTCCCACACGAGAAGCAAAGGTTTTGCCCGGTGTGGTTAAGACGGGAACCCCCGCCCAGAGGGCATCGCTGGCGGTGGTGTGGGCATTATAATACAACGTATCCAAAAACAGATCGGCATGGCGTAAACGAGAAAGATGGTACTCCTTGGGTTTGGCTGGGGCAAAGAGAATTCGAGTAGGATCCACCTGCCGATGTTGCGCCTCACGCCATAAATTTGCACGTCCACCGGTGTCAAATGGTTCCAAAAGCCAAAGAATACTACGTGGAACCGCCTGTAAAATGCGCATCCAAATACCAAAAACCGTGGGTTCAATTTTATAATGCGAACAAAAACAACAAAATATAAAATCATCTTCCGGCAAACCGCACTCAGCGCGTGTGGGTTTTGGTTCGGCAATGGGTTGATCACAATCATTGACTTGATAACAATGGGGCATCTCCAAAAGAGATTCGCTGTAAAATTTTCTCTGGGCAGTGGGAACGACAAAGGCATCGACAATGGCATAATCCATAAAATCCCCCCCAAAAGAGCCTGGATAACCCAAATAGGTGACCTGCACCGGGGCTGGACGCAAGGCGAAGAGTTCGGGACGGGAGTGGATGGTATGGCCTTTGAGATCAATTAAAATCGCAATCCCATCCCGACGAATGGCGTGAGCAATTTCCAGGGAGGGTTTATCTTTAAAATCGGCAAAGTGGTCACATTCGGCCATAATGCGTTGCCGATAGTGGCTGGCATCGTCGATTCCCCAGGAATAGACGAAAATTTCAAAGTGGGTGCGGTCATGGCGTTTAAACAGTCCCAACATCAGATGGGCCGTGGCATGGTTGTGAAAATCGGCCGAGGCATAACCAATGCGCAACCGTCCACCAAGAGGCACCCTGAAAGGAGGCAACGTCCCCTTGGGAACTCGGATGGATTGACAATATTGACGGGCCAACTGAGTCTGTTGCGCCTCGGTAATCGCCATTGGAAAGGCCAAAAAAGGAAATGGAGAGGGAGGCTCCTCTTGTAACGGATTCAAAATAGCCTCCTCAGCCAAATGGTCCAACTCCTTTTCTAACCCCTCCCAATCACAAAGAAAAAGCCGCAAATGGCACAATTGGATCCTGGCCTCTAAAAAAGAGGGTTTGATAGCCAAACTTTTTTGGTGTTGTTCGAGGGCTTTGCGTAATTTACCCCAAGCGCGATATAAAGAGGCCAAATTGGTACTGCTGGCCAAATGGTTCGGTTTGAGTTGCAAGGCCTGTTCATAAGCCGATTCCGCCTGTTCCATGCGTCCCGACCGTTGACAAGCCACGCCCAGTCCATACCAAGCCAAATATTGGTCTGCATTCTGTTGCGTGAGGTATTCAAAGGCGGCAATCGAATCTTGATAGCGTTCCATCTGTTGCAGGGTAACGCCCAAATTATAACGGGCCGTATACAAATTAGGCTGATACAACACGGCCTGCCGAAAGGCCTTTTCGGCATCGGACAGTCGATTCATGGCCAGATATAGATTGCCCAATTGATCATAAAAAACCGCCTGATCAGGAAAGGCTTGGACGGCAGTCGTCACCTGAGCCAACGCGCGGGAGAACTCGCCGGTCTCTTTGGCCAGCTCCACAAGCATGGCTAAATAGTCCAAATGGTGCGGTTGTTTGGCGCACAGCTGTACCACAATCGCAAAGGCCTCACGCAACCGCTTGGTTTGTTTAAAGAGGCGCGCCAGATGATAAAAAGCGTCTAAATAATCAGGACGCAAAAGAGACGCCTGCCGTAAAAAAGCTTCTGCCGATAAAAAATCTTGCCGTCTGCGGGCCAACACCCCCAAAATCGTCCAGCCATCGGCGGCTTCGGGTGTCCAACGCAACCCTTGCCAACAGTGGGCTTCGGCGGTTTGATCGGCATTTTTACCCATGGATTCCATGGCGAGACGAAAACAGTTCTGGGCCTGTTCGGGACGGGATAACCGGGGGTGCTGCCCCTGAACCGCATGGGTCAAGGCTGTGGCGATCCGGGTGACGACCGACTTCCACCCCCCTGGTGTTGTTTGGCGAAAGAGACGCAGTGTGGGATACCAAAGGCTCTCTGGGGTGGTTAACAACCAACGCCAATCGGGCAGATGGTGCAACAAGACCCAACCCGTCGTTCCCAAGGCCCCGGCCAAATGGGCCACCGAGGTATCGGTGGTGATGATAAGATCCAGAGAGGATAAAATAGCCGCCGTATCGGCAAAATCGTGTATCTCGTTTTGTAAATCAATCCAGTTGTTTGGCACAATAACGTCTTGGAGATCCCGAACGCCATCCCCTTTTTGCAGGGCAAAAAAGCAGACACCGGGAATTTTTAACAGCGGCAGCAGCGGTTGCAAGCGTGGCGAACGGATGGCATCATTTTTCACATTGGCATTACCCGCCCAGACCAAGCCGACTTTCAACCATGGCGTTGGTTTTGTTTTGCGAACAAGTGGTTTGCGTCTTTTTTTGACCGTTTTGGCCTCGATTTGTGGCACTTTGGCCGCCAACTCCTCCAGGCGTTGACGCCAATGCAAGGTTAACGCCAAGGGTGGCACCAAATAGGGGGTGGTATTGGGTAATGTTTCCAGGGTGATGGCAAACAAGCCGGGCAGACTCAACAGGGGAAAATGGAGCGCGAAGTCTGGCAGCGGTGAACCACGGGCGATGCAGTGTATATCAGGGAGGGTGGCGAGCAGGCGTTGTAATTCGGCCTGAACTTCCAAAAGGATACGCCCTCCCTGTTTGACCACCAAGGGCAAAAAACGCAAAAACATCAGGGTATCGCCAAACCCTTGTTCGCTATGGATGAGGATTGTTTTGCCTTCCAGGGGTTCTCCGCGCCATTGGGGTTGGGTAAATTGTCGTGGGGGTGGTTGATTACGCCGCCAGCGCCATTCATACTCTTGGAACCCTTCCACAAAATGGCCCTGTAACAAAAGGGACAACGCCCGATCCCAATGGGCATCGGCATGCATTGGATCGCTTTTAACCGCTTGGGTAAAGGCATCCAAGGCCTCTTTGTGCCGAGATTGTTGTTGTAACAACAGGGCCTGATTGTGCCAGGCACTGGCGAAGTTTGGTTGCAAGGTGATGGCCTGTTGATAATGGGCCAACGCCCCCTTCATATCTCCCTGCTCTTTAAGAATATTGGCGAGGTTATTATAGGCATCGGCATAATCGGGTTTTAGGTGAATCGCCTGCCGATAGGCTTCCAGGGCCTCGTTCAGTGCCCCTTTTTGTCGAGCGATAACCCCCTTGATAATCCAGGCATCGGCACGTTGGCCATCCAACCCCAACGCGGCCTCGCATTGCGCCAATGCCTCCTCAAATTGCCCCGCCTGATACGCCGCCAAAGCGTGTTCTAAAAGAATTTGAGGATCATCGGCACCGTTCAAGGGGGACTCCATATAGACGTTGGACAAAAAATCTATTTAATCACTGGTGATAATAGTGTCGGCTATTTTAACAAAAACATGATTTTTTTTGCAGAAAAAAATAGGACCGAATTCGAAAGTAGTTTCCGTCATCCCCACGAAAACGGAGATTCTGGGTGGATACCTTGAATTCTGAATTCCCTGTCATTCCGGTACCACCACACTTAACCGTGGTCGTCTGTTTTTTGGTTTTATTATTTATGTCTCGGAAAAACAAAATTTGCCATAACTTGATTGATTGACATATAAGAAATTTTTATGGTATTGCCTATAAGAAAAACAAAACGCGGAAATTAGTCGATTACGGTATTTATAATAGATGTAACAAATTGAATTTATAGTTAATGCCATCTTGGCACGATTTTGATTTTTTTGCCCGAAGGGCATCATGTTCCACCGGAATTCCCTCGTGGCAATTAAAAAAATATGGTATTGACGTTTACTTGTGAAGTATGTTAATATAACATATTAATAATATTTAATAATTAACGTTTATAGTTTCCCTTGCCTCCATCAATAGAATGGCGATGGGTTACTTTTTTTTTAAATATATTATTGGATCATTCCTCAGTAAGGCGTTAGTTGGACAAATTGTGATGGAATGCTTGGATTTAACTACCGATTTCGTCAAACAAACTCTTATCCCACGTCCAGAATCTTTCGTCTTACCTTTTTTAATCTTAAATAAAAAGGACCGTTTCCGGCCAAAATGATGTCAACCGAAAATCAAACACCTTCCACATCCCCTTTCCAACCTCCCTTTCCCTATGGTTATATCCCCCCTTCGGTAGCAGAAGAAGAGATTAAGCTTTTGGATCTTTGGCGCGTTTTGGTGCGTGAAAAATGGCTGATTCTCTTTTTGATCACTCTCTGCACAGTTGGTGCCATTATCGCCGCTTTGATCACAACCCCCATTTACCGGGCTGAAGTCTTGATGGAACCGGTTTCTGAAGATGGCGGAAAAGGGGGAGGGTTGTCACAGTTTGGGGGGTTGGCGGCTATGGCCGGGATTAGTCTTGGTGGCGGGGGGAGTTCTAAAGATGCGAATATTGCTCGAATGAAATCGCGCGAATTTATAGAAAAATTTATAAATGATGAAAAAATTTTGCCCATTTTATTTCCAAAATTATGGGACTCTGAAGCGCAAAAATGGAAGGAGGATGATCCAAAAAAAATTCCTTCAATGTGGCGTGCTGTGGAACTCTTCTTAGGAATTTTTACAATTACGGAAGATAAAAAAACTGGTTTAATCACCCTGGCTATCGAGTGGAAGGATCGTGAATTGGCCACCCGCTGGGCTAATTTGCTGGTAGAGCGCATCAACGATCATTTACGGGAACTCGTTGTGCAGGATTATCAAAAAAATATGGAATTTTTAAATTCTGAAATGTCCAAGACAACTATTGTCGAAGTAAAACAGGCAATTGTTAATATTTTGGAAGGGCAGATTAAAAAAATTATGATGGCCAAGGTAAGCAAACAATATGCCTTTAAAGTACTGGATCCAGCCGTTGTTTCTCCTAAAGATAATTATGTCAAACCTAAAAAACGATTAATGGTGATTCTTGGCTTTATTATGGGTAGTTTTTTGGGAATTTTTGCGGCTTTTATAAATAATTCTCTTAAAAAACAAAAAGAATCCGTTTTGACCCCATAAAAAAAACGCCACAAATGTTTATTAAAAATTCAATATATCTTTTTCTTTAATTAGAAAAAAAGGAGAATCTGGGGGATTCATCCCCCAGGATTTGACCTTTGCTTTTTTTTGTCCGCAGGAGATCATGTTTTTTGACTCGGTGGCGTTGGCCATCCTTGTTTGTCGAGTTGTCGATAACTATCCAGTTGTTTTTCTCTATCCTGTTCCTCCAGATCACCCAATCCCCACCAGTGCAAAAGGGTGGCGGAGGCTTGTTCAATGGGAATGAGGGGGAGATCTGGATGGGGCGTGTTGAAAAATTTGCGAATTCGAAAGGCGTTGAACCATTGAAAAAAACGGGCGCGAAACGTGGCGGGTGAGGCACTGTTTTGACGAATTTCATTGAGCGCGGCGGACCATTGAACTGAGCCGAGAAATTTTTCTAAGGCTGGGGATAGGGGGGGAAAATCATCTCTCTCTGAATATAATTGTTCTATAGAACTGAATAAAAAAAACAAATCTAACCAGCCTTGCGGGTTGGCAACGAGTCTATCGGGACGCCCTTCTTCGAGCCAATCTTTTACTGCCCGACCCGTTCCAAAGGGTACACGCCAGGAAACCCTGGGAGAGGGGTAAACAGTTGTGGTGTTGACTTCGGTAAATTGCCCCAAAGGGAGAATTTTTTGCAAAAAATAGAAATCTTCTCCTGCCTTGCGTTGGTTCATTCCCCCTTGTCGGGAATAAGCGTTGGCGCGGACAGCCATGCTGGAGCCTATGGTGTGAAATGGGTAGGGAAATCCACAAAAATGTAGACCTGCGCGCCAATAACGTAAATATAATTCATAAAGAACGATGGCCTGTCGATGCCGCTCCTCGGTGAGGTTGGCAAAGGGATGCTCAAAATAAATGGCGCATCCAGGCGTGTCTGGGTTATGTCGAAAATGGTGCTGAAGGGTATCAAAATAATTCGGGGCCACCGTGCAATCGGCATCAAGGCAGACAATTACCCCTTGCGGGTTTTGGAGTCTATGAAAGCGAATGAGTGCTTCATCCATACCAATTTTGCGCGCCAGTCCCACGCCAGCATGGCGAGACGGTAAATCTGGAAAATATAAAATATGACAGAAAAAATCAGCGGATGGATTGGCTTTTGCCCAGGCTTCGGCCTCTTGGGCATAAAAATGATTGCGTTGCCGTAATTCGGGTGGATCCTCTTGGGCACCATTGATCACCACAATAACCTCAACAGGAGCAGATCTTGAGGCATTCTGCAAAGAGGTTAGTGTGGCACATAAATGGGGTTCATTTCGGCTTGGAATGACAACGATAAGATCCAAATCCGCGCACGGCGGCGCGGTTATGGTGGCTGGATAGAGCAGACGATTTTGAATATAATGTAAAAAGTAAGGTTGCATCACATCAAGTGTCGATTACCACCAAGGGCAATCTTTGTGGGTTCCATCGCACCAAGGTAAATTATTGCTGCTTCCACAGCCGCATAAATAGAGGGTTTCGGCTTGTTGGGCTTGATAGGCGAGTGGTCCAGGGTGGTTTATTTGTTTGTGTTGGCCACTACAATGGGGTGGATTGGTCGAATGACCACAAAGGCAAAGAAAAACCTTTTCATCTGCTTTGACCGTCAGCGAATAAGGTTGTTTTTGTTGGTACATAGGTGCAGAAGGGAGAGATTTTTTTGGGGTGGACATGTTTGTTGTTTCCTTGAAATTGTTTTGTATGCTTAAATTGTTTGAATCGTTTGAATGATTTAGCGTATAAAAATTTCTATATTTTAGAGGATATATTAAAATGCTTCAACGGAAAAAGGAGTGCCTTCAGGTGAGAAATAAAATATTGTTAGCCGTTTTAGGGATATTGGGATGTTCGTTGGCCGTAGATGGGCGGGCCGAGACGTGGTATGTGGCCAATCATGGCAATGATTCTAATTTGGGGACCTCACCCGATCAACCTTGGCAGAGTGTGGATAAGGTGAATCGGGCGATTAAAAAGGCTAAACCAGGGTATTCCGTTTTGTTCAACCGAGGCGACCGATTTGACCAGGGAGTTATTCAAATCAGGCAGGGGGGAACTCCTGAAAAAGAGACCCTTATTGGTGCTTATGGGAGCGGAGCAAAACCGGTTTTTGATGGTCAGGATCTCCATGCCGTGGGTATTTCTCTCTATTCAGAGGGCCTCAATTATGTGCGCATTGAAAATATAACCATACGCAATCCTGGTGGATATGATGGTATCGATATAGGAGGAAATAATCTCTCTCATATTACGTTGTCTGGGGTGAATGTTTTTAATAAAAAACATGGTAACGGTATCGCCATGCTTGGTGTAGATTATTATACCATTGAAAATAGTTGTATCTCTCATGTAGCGACTAATGGCATTTTTATCAGCAGCAAAAAAGGCTCTTTGGCCCAAAATGGTCTTATTCGCAACAATGTGATTGATTGTCAAGGGGCCAGTAACGATGGCATCACCATCCATGAGGCATCTGAAAAGGATGGCGGTTTTCAAGCGGGGCCCAATCATGTGGTGGAGGGCAATATTGTCTCCAATTGTGATGAACAGGGCATTGATATCACCTCTGGTTCGCAGGTCGTCGTGCGCAATAACGTGACTTTTGATAATAAGGATGGGGGTGTGTTGACCGCCGATCGGGTGACGGATATTCTGATTGATGGCCATTTTTCGCTGCACGATTCTCGTAAAATGGGGGCGGTCATCATTAATCATGATCGGGTAAAATTGATGAATTCCTGGATTGTGGCTCCATATTATCATGCCTTGGTGCTGCCGAAAGGATCGGGCTTTGAGGCTATAAACAATATGATTGTCTATGGTCCAGAGAGTAAGGGAGCCATCGTTGATGTCGGTTTGGAGAGTAAAAATATTTTGATGCGTCAGAATACCCTGGTAAACTTGGGGAGTTCCGGGGCGCGTTTTGTGCGCTATTTGAGCGGTGCTACAGTACAAAATACCAGTAGCCGTTTTGAAAAAAATATTTGGTGGGATCAAGGAGGGGGCAAGATTCAATTGACGGAAGAGAAAAAAGGAGAGATGGATCTGACCCGTCTGCAAAAGGAATATTCTGTTGATAATTCAATTGCTAAACCAAAAAATTTTCAAGAAATTTTAGATAAAATGCAACAACCGAGAAAACCAACTGAGGCGGAATTACGGTGTTTGGAGGAGGAAAAAAGATAGGTTATAAAGCTAACCCTTTGGAATCTATTTTCTAGGGGGGGACGTTACGGTGGACCCATGCTCCAAACAAAAAAGAGGAGAACATTTAAAATTTGTTCTCCATGCTGGGCCTGTTTGTGCCGATGGGTGTTCCAAAGGGTACGCAGTTCCTCTTCATGAAAAAGTCCTGGATGACGTCGCAGTCCCTCTTCTAAAATATTTTCTACTTGGCTTGCATGTTGGCGTAACCAAAAATCTATAGGAAATATAAAAACTTGTTTTGGACGGTCGGTTAACTCTTTGGGCAGACGGGTTGCCAACGACCGGCGTAATACCTGTTTAGAACGGGTAACTCCTAAATGGATATGGGCTGGAATAGTAAGAGCTAAATCCACGATTTCTCGGTCTAGGAATGGCAAACGGGTCTCTAAAGAACAGGCCATACTGGCGCGGTCTATGTTGACCAACAGGTGATCTGGAAGCCAATGGTTGAGATCTTGATGCAATAAAGCGGTCAATAAACCGTTTTTTTCTAAAAAGGGTAACGTGTTTGGTTCGGGGATAAAAGGAAGTTGCAACAGCTCAAATAGGTGGTGAGGCGTATAGGTTTGAAACTGGGCGGCGTATTCTTGCTCTAGATCAGAGGAGAGCAAAGAGAGATGACGGGCCATGTTATAAAACATGTTTTTTTGTTGGTCTGGAATTGCTTGCCATTGGGCGGTTTTCTCTAAACCACGAATCAACAAGCGGCGTATTGCGGGTGGAATGAGTACGAACCAGCGTCCAATCAGAGTAGATCGGTAGCGTGGATAACCCGCAAATAGAACATCTGCCCCTTCTCCCGACAGGGCAACGGTCACTTGGGAGCGGGTTTGACGGGCCAAATGTAAGGTAGAAAACATGGTTGGATCAGAAAATGGTTGATCAAACGTGTTATGCCAGAGGGTGACAAGGTCGTTGAAAGCGTATTGAAAGGGAAACACCCGATGCCGGGTGGCGCACAGACGAGAGATGGTGCGGGCATGTGGGGTTTCGTCAAAGGTATCTCCTGAGAAGCCCAATGAAAAGGTGTTAAACTCTGGGGTTGTTTGGGCGGCTTCGGTTGCGATTAAGCTCGAGTTGATGCCGCCACTTAATAATAAACCGATCGGGAGATCACTGACCAAGTGGCGACGAACCACCTGAGGCCAAAGGGCATTGAAAGATTCAACTGCCGTGTCAAGGGTTAGGCGTGGATCGGGTTTGAATTGTGGGGTCCAATAGTTTTTCTCTTGTCTTTTTCCTTCTGCTTCCCAAATAAGTAAATGGCCGGGTTTGAGTTGCCGAACTCCTTTTTGGATGGTCAGAGGGGCACAGATATGGCCTTGGAGCAAAAAAGTTGTTAAGCCTCGGAGGTCAATGGCATAGGGCACCGCTGGATGGGCCGCCACGGCTCGCAGGTCTGAACCAAATACCAATTCCGACCCCTCTTGCCAATAATAGAGCGGTTTTTGGCCAAGATGGTCCCGGGCCAGAAAAAGCCGATGGGTGCGGGGATCCCAAATGGCAAAAGCAAACATGCCGTTGAGTCGATTGACACAGTTGGTACCATATTCCAGATAGGCCCGCAGCAGCACTTCGGTATCGCTGTGGCTGCGAAAAGGTGGGCCGCAATTTTCCAGTTCGTTGCGTAAGTCGGTGTGGTTGTAGATCTCCCCATTGTAGACCACAGTCACACCAGTGCGCATATCTCGCAGGGGCTGACTCCCCCCTTCTTGGTCGATCACCATCAATCGGCGCACCCCTAACACCACACCAGGCAGGCGAAAACGCCCCTCTTCATCTGGTCCACGGGCCACGAGGGTGGCAAGCATGCGGCCTAGGATCTCTGGATTATCTTTTTCCGTGCCTGCCCAAGGGCCTGCGTATCCAGCAATACCTGCCACTTGGGTTAGCTTTCTTTTACGGATGTGAGGGTGGGTCTCTCGTCGGAGGGGAAGAGTTTGGGGTGCGAGGGGTCATATCCTGGTTGAGAATGACTCAGATGTAGGGTGGTGATTTGTTCCGAGATGAGTCCCATTAGGAAGGTAAGCAAAGAGCCTGAAAAGAGAATTGCTGGCATGTTGGTAAAGTGCCCACTCTCCAGGTAGACATAGATATAACGACCTAGTCCCAACAGAAAAAGCACCAGACTGGCGGGCAGGAAAACCCGCATGGGGGCGTATAGAGTGATGACCTTGAGAATCACCAGAAAAAAGCGCGCCCCATCGGTGGTTAAGTTTATTTTGCTTTTTCCAATCCTTTTTTTGGCCTCAATAGGGATAAAAATAATGGGGTATCCAGAGCGTAAAAAGGCCATGGTCGATGTGGTGGGATAGGAAAAGCCGTTGGGAAGGAGGTAGAGAATATTTCGAAACAGGTCGGTGCGTACGGCGCGGAAACCAGAGGTTAAGTCTGGAATAGGGCGACCGGTGAGTAGAGAGGCAAATTGGTTAAGAGCGTTATTGCCCAGGCGTCTGGCTAGAGAGGCTTGTGAACTGGGTAGGCGTGCCCCAACTGACATGGTATATCCAAGGGTGAGAGGGGCCAGGAGACGGTGGATATCGGTGGCGCTGTGTTGGCCATCGGCATCCATAAAGACCACCAGGGCCTCTTTTGCATGGCGCGCACCGGTTTTGATAGCGGCCCCGTTGCCCATATTGTATGGATGACGAACCACCTTCGCGCCAGATTGTTCGGCTTGGTGACTGGTATCGTCTGTGGAGCCATCGTCTATGACCAGGATTTCCGCGTGTGGGTGGGCTTTTTTTAGCTCCATCACAACGGAGCCGATAATTTTCGCCTCGTTGAAGGCAGGGAGAACAATGGAAAAATTTAGGGAATCCATGGTCATGAGAGGAAGTTATTGGTCCTGTTGGTGATGTTGTTGCCAATCTGTTAGACACTTTTGGGAACAGAAGAGTTTGTTTTGGTGTTGAGTGGTACTCTTCTGGGGAATCCAGGTGGTACAATGGCTACATTGAACCAATGGTTGACCAGAATTGTTGTTTGGTGGTTGTGGTGTGGGCTTTGAATTCAACTGGGAGGTTACCCGTCGAATAACCTGGTAAACCAGGAGTCCCAATATCACCAAGAGAAGCAGACGGAGGATGCTCATGGCTATATCCTAGTAAAATGAGTTTTCTAAAAAGTCTATTTTTCTATAGTGGCAGAAACTTTAGCCTTTGGACAGGATGGAAATCTTTTTTTTCAATGAATCGTTGATGCTGCCTTTTTATCCTGATTTTTTTTAGAACATGATGCCCTTCGGGCAAAAAGTCAAACGAAAAACCCTGGGGGCAATCCCCCAGACACCTTTTTTCTTTTAATAAATTTAGCTCTCACCCCCAACGTCGAAGCCTCCTGGAGCGATCACTGGAGCGGGTTATTGGAGCGGGGCGAGGCGATTTTGTTGTTGGATGGTCTGGACGAGGTGGCCGATAACAAATTGCGGGATCGGGTGTTTGCTATAGCACTTGAGAGCAACTCTGCCAGTTCAGAAAGTCGTACAAAAAGGGGCGTTTTGGCCTTCTCTTCCCATTTTAACCCCAAATATCGTTCTCTCCAGGAAAAACCATCGGGACACGATTCCAGCAAAAGATCCTTGCCCAGCATGGCCGCCACCAATTTAAGAAAGGTGGTCTTGCCCGCGCCGGGTTGGCCTTCGATGAGCAAACGAGGATATTTGGGCAGTAAATCGGCCAGCTCCACCGCCATTTGCCCATCACTGCGCAAGGGGGTGTATAATTGCTCAATGGGATAATCCTGGAGTGATCGTTCAGGCTCTCTTCATTCTGCTTTTCGCCTTGGTAGTTTTGCTTTTGATCGGCTTGACTATATAGGGTTTCGTGTTTGCGCCATCGCTAGCACGATTGACCATTGATTTATTAGATCTTTTATTGTAAATTGCCAAAAAAATTTAATGCGTTATCGCCCCCTCCTCCCCAAAAAGATCTTGCAAGGAGGTGGCATCCAGAATGCGGGTTGTCCATTTTTCTAAGGTGTTTAAATCGGCCGCCAGAACTTTTGTTTGGACCCATTGGGGGAGTTCA
>JAMOAW010000108.1:0-5575 GCA_039908535.1 Magnetococcus sp. DMHC-6
CATCCCCCAACCCCCCTGCTATTTGAAGAAAGCAAAACCGAATTCAAAAGCAAAGTCAAAAACAAAACCCTGGGGGCAATCCCCCAGACCCCTTTTTTTTATTAATATATGAACGGTTATGCCAAAGCAATAAATCATTGAGTTTCAATTTTACTTCGGTGAACGGTTACAAAGGAGAAAGTCATGGCTGAAGTCCTTATTTATAGCACCACTGTTTGTCCCTATTGTATCAGAGCTAAAAATTTATTGACGAAAAAAGGGGCTGCCTACCGAGAGATCAATCTGGACCAAGAGCCGCAACATCGTGAGGAGATGTTGCGGCGTTCTGGTGGACGGCGCACGGTGCCGCAAATTTTTATCAATGGCAAACATATTGGCGGATGCGATGATCTTTATGAACTCGATTTTGACGGAAAATTGGAGCCATTATTGTCGGAATCCTGACTGGAGGAGAGGTGATGTTATTTAAAGAGGGGTGGGCAGCCTCTATTCAACTCTGTTCTGGTCCTGATGTGGAAAAAAATTTAGGCAATGCGGCGCGTTGGATGACTTTGGCCGTAGAGCGCGGGGCGCGACTATTGGTTTTACCTGAAAATTTTTCCTTTTTGGGGCGCCATGAAGCCGAAAAGCGTCAGCATCGAGAAGACCCGGAGACAGGGGCGAGCGTTTTGTTTTTACGCGAATTCGCCGCGCGACATCGGGTGTGGATTGTTGGCGGTTCGATTCCATTTTATCTTGAGGGCGAGGATCGGATAGCCAACGGGTGCCTGCTGGTGGGTGAAGATGGCCGTATTGTGGCGCGTTATGATAAAATACATCTTTTTGATGTGCGATTAGGGGAGGGGGAAACTTTTCAAGAGTCCGATTTTGTGCGACCTGGAAATCAGGTTGTCGTCGCGGATACCCCTTTTGGTCGATTGGGTCTGACCATCTGTTATGATTTGCGTTTTCCAGAACTTTATCGGCAGCTTTCTGCGCAGGAGGCCACTATTTTGACCGTTGTCGCGGCGTTTATCCCCTCTACGGGTAAGGATCATTGGGAAGTTTTATTGCGCGCTCGAGCGGTTGAAAATTTTTCGTATGTGTTGGCCTCTGGGCAGTGGGGTCGCCATCCTGGGGGGCGGCAGAGTTATGGTCGCTCTTTAATTGTGGAACCTTGGGGAGTGGTAACGGCCTGTTGTGCCGATGCCGAAGGCTTCGCCTTGGCCTCTTTGGATCCACAACGGATCCACGACTGCCGAAGCCGCATTCCCGCATTGTCGCATCGGGTATTATCGGAAAGATAAAAAAAGGTACCACCACACTTAACCGTGGTCGTCTATTTTTTGGTTTTATGATTTAAAAAAAAAGGGGTCTGGGGGATTGCCCCCAGGGTCTTGACTTTGCTTTTTGTTCAGGCACTCGTTCATCGTCCACACTTAAATGTGGTGGTAGCAAAAAAAGGGGGGGGCGGAGACCCCCCCCCTTTTTTTTGGGGGGGGGAGGGGATCCTCTCTTATTAGTGTGCATTATTCTTATAAATAATATTAAGGATATTTATTTTTTAGTTGACAAATTAATCGTTGGTATATAACTTGCTTAGTTTATTGCAGGTCAGGTGTGCCGCTGAGGTACGACCTGTTGATATATTCAATGTTTTTTGTGGGATGAGACCATGAGACCGGAAGAGTTGCACGCTGCTGTGGCCCAACTGTATGGACCAGGCTTACTTTCTAGAGTTTATATCCACTGTTTATCTGACGATCTGGGCATTCCAGTAGCCAAAGTTCGGCAGTGGTGGTATGGCATTCGATCGGCTATTCCAACCGATATTCATGAAGGATTAGAAAAAATTCGCGTTGAATGGGGGCGATTTTAGTTTCAAATTGAACCGCAGGAATCTCTCAATTATATCAAGACTTTGGGGGGCGGAGAACCGCCCCCCAACTCCCCCAGACCCCCTCTTTTTTTTAATCTTAAAAAAAAGAGGGGGTCTGGGGGATTCATCCCCCAGGGTTTGGCCTGTAATTTTTTTTTGCCCGAAGGGCATCATATTCTCTATTCCCAATTTCCAAGCAAAAAAATTTTTGTGAAGGGCTTGTCATTTGTTCTTATGCTTCCCATATAATTTAAAGGTAGGTGCGTAGGGGGATTGCAACAAAATTTTATCTATTTTTTTTTGTTACATCTTACAAAAAGGTTACTCAACCACAGGAGATCCCATGACGGAAATCATGATTGAAGTTTCTGATTTAAGTCGCAATTTTGGTTCTATTTGTGCCCTGGATCGGATCAATCTCCAGGTTAAACGCGGGGAGGTGATGGGTTTTTTGGGGCCGAATGGGGCGGGAAAGACCACCGCGATGCGTATTTTGGCTGGATTGTTGGCCCCAACGTCCGGTAGCGTTCAGGTGGCGGGTCTGGATGTTTTGGAACAAGGGGTGGCCGCACGGGCTAAAATCGGTCTTTTGCCGGAAACCCCGCCACTTTACGGTGAGATGACGGTTCGCGAATATCTCTCTTATCTTGCCGCGTTGCGGCGGGTACCCAGAACTCAAGTGCGGACCGCTGTCGAGCGGGCTATGTCTCGATGCGGATTGGAGAGTGTCTCGGAACGCCTGTTGCGTAATCTTTCCAAAGGGTATCGGCAACGGGCGGGCATTGCCCAGGCCATTGTTCATAGCCCAGAGGTGGTGATTTTGGACGAACCCACCGTTGGTTTGGATCCCATTCAAATTCGGGAAATTCGCGGGCTTATTCGTGAATTGGGCGGCGAACATTCGGTGTTGTTGTCCACCCATATTTTGCCTGAAGTGCGGATGACTTGCAATCGGGTGGCCCTCATCAGTCAGGGGCGTATTGTGGCCGATGATACCCTGGAGGGTTTAGAAAAACGGGCGCAATCGGCGGGATTATTGTTTATTCGTTTGAATAACTCTCCTGAGGTATCCACGCTGGCGGCACTCCCAGGGGTGGCCCATATTGAGAGTGGGGAAGGGGGGGGGTGGTGGATTACGCCCCATCCGCAGATCGATCCTACCCCGGCAATTTTGCGCAACGCCGTCGAAAAAGGGTGGGATTTACGTGAACTTTCCCCTGCTTCTCACTCATTAGAGGATATTTTTGTTCAATTGACAACCCAAGAGGCGGATCCTGAAGCGCACGCCGCCGGGGAGATGAAACCATGAGAGCTCTTTGTACCATTGCCTATCGGGAATGGCGGAGTATGTTTCTTTCGCCTTTGGCCTGGACGTTGTTGGCGGTTTTGTTTGCCATTGCGGCCTATATGTTTAACGCGGCGGTGATCAATTATCAGTTACGTCTGATGCAATTTCAATCTTATGGGGGGATGGGCGGGGGTGGTGAGATCTCTTTGACCGAGTGGACCGTGGCCCCCATGCTTGGCAATGCGGCGGTATTGATGTTACTTCTTATGCCATTGCTTACCATGCGTTTAATTGCTGAGGAAAAACGTCAAGACACTTGGCCCGCTTTGGCCAGTTCTCCTTTGTCGCCGATGACGATTATTGGTGGAAAATATTTAGGGTTGTTGCTGTTTTTGTTGGTGACTGTGGCCATGTTGGGGATTATGCCGTTGACCTTATATTTTTTTGGCTCGCCGGATACCGGTCAGATTGTGGCGGGATTGCTTGGTCTATTTTTGGTGACGGCGGCCTTTGGTGCCATTGGTTTGGCCGCCTCTAGTGCCACGGATAGTCCGATTGTGGCGGCTTTTATCACCTTTGGGGTGCTGTTATCCCTTTGGATCGTCGCTTGGATGGGAGATTCGGCTGGCAGTGAAGTGGGAAAAATTTTAACATGGGTTTCGTTACTCAACCATTATGAAAATTTTTTAACCGGGGTCATTAGTAGTGCCGATCTTGCTTATTTTTTACTCTTATCCAGCTTTGGTCTGGTGTTTGCTCGGCAACGCATGGTCGCCGAGCGGATTCGCGGTTGAGTCAAAAGGGAAAAAAATAACATGAACATGAATCCAAAAAATCGCTTCAATTTGCGGTTGCAAAATTTTATCTTTGGGGTGTTATTAACGGCCATTCTTGTGGTGCTGGCCTTGGTGAGCACGCGTTATCAGGTTCGTTGGGACTGGACAGCGGGCCAACGTCAATCCTTGGCCTCGCAATCGGTTCAGGCGGTCAAAGCCTTCAACGATAAAATTCGTGCCACGGTTTACGTGCAGGAGCAGGGAACCCAGCGTCAAGAGGCGGAAAAGCTTTTGCTGCGTTTTCAAGTCGTCAATCCCGATCTGGAGATTCGTTATGTTGACCCTGACTTAGATCCTGCTGCCGCTCGAAAAGAGGAGGTGGCTATGTATGGCACGGTGGTGTTGCGCCATAATGAAAAGGTGGAAAAGGTGACTGAATTGACCGAAGAGGCCATGACCAACGCCCTTATTCGTCTAGCCAAAGGCTCTTCCAAAAATTTATTGATTATCAATGGTCATGGGGAACACCCTATGGAACCGGGACCAGAAGCGATGCAACCGGGAGAGCGGGGAGGCAGTTATAAAAATGCCGTGACCTTGCTCAAGGGGGAGGGATATAAAATCGCTTCTTTAAATTTGGCCGAGGTGGAAAAAATTCCTGAGGATACCTCTGTGGTTTTGTTGCCAGGACCGCGCAAGCCCCTCTTTCCGGTTGAGGTGGATCGCCTGAAGAGCTGGTTTGACAAAGGAGGCCGTTTGTTGGTGATGGGGGATCCTGGGGTGCAAACAGGATTGGAAGAGATGCTGAAGGAGTATGGTATTACCTGGAAAGAGGGATTGGTGATTGATCCGGTTGCCCGTCTATTTGGGGGGGGACCCAGCACCCCTTTGGTGAGCCAATATGATCTTGAACACCCCATTACCAAAGGATTTACCACTGCTTCGTTTTTTCCAGAGGCGCGAGGCCTTGAGTTGGCGGCTTCTCCTGCCGACAGCAAGCAACATCGCACCCGTCTTCTTTCAGGTGCAGAACGGGGTTGGTTGGAAACCAGCTCTATTGAATCTGGTTCGGTGGCGTTTGATCCACAGCAAGATGAAAAAGGTCCCATTTTACTCGCGGCTGCGGTAAACGATGCTACCAGTCGATTGGTGGTGGTGGGGGATTCTGATTTTGCCTCGGACACCTATATTGATCTTTCTGGCAATGGGGATCTGTTTCTCAATATGGTGCGCTGGTTGGCAGAAGATGAAAATTTTATCGCTCTAAAACCGAAAAAGATCACCGATTCTGGTGTGACATTGCAACGTGGGGAGATGATCTTATTATTCTGGGGGTTGGTTGCGGGGATTCCGCTATTGTTGCTTGGCAGTGGATTTACTCTTTGGATGCGGCGGAAAAGACGTTAATTATCGACAGAAAAGGGTGGGGGGCGGAGAACCGCCCCCCCTCTTTTTTTTAATTTTTTAAAAAAAAGAGGGGGTCTGGGGGATTCATCCCCCAGGGTTTGGCCTTTGATTTTTTTTTTTTGCCCGGAGGGCATCATGTGGTACCACCACATTTAAGTGTGGACGATGAACGAGTGCCTGAACAAAAAGCAAAGTCAAGACCTTGGGGGATTGCATCCCCCAATCCCCCTGCTTTTTGAAGGAAGC
>JAMOAW010000047.1:0-25179 GCA_039908535.1 Magnetococcus sp. DMHC-6
TAATCCCATGGCAAACGAATATTGGCTTGCCAACCGCAAAAAAAAACCACAAACTCGCTTCATGGCCAGTTTAAGCTATATGGGTGTGCTGTGTTTAGTACCGATGTTATTCAACCGCAGAGATGAATTTATCCATTTTCATGCCCGTCAGGGACTGGTCTTATGGATTTGGGGGGTGATCTCTATTTTTTCACTGCATATACCAGTGGTGGGGGGATTTTTTTTCAGTTTTTCGGTTTTTGTCATTACGGTGTTATCTCTATTAGGAATCCTTTCGGTAATGCTAACCCGTAAATGGCGCCTACCCGTGATCAGCATATTGACAAAATGGCTATAATATTCAAGTCATTGGTTTGGAAAGCGGGGCCAATTTCTGGCGTAGCACTTCTTGCTTGCGAATAACAATGTAGGTCAATGGCATTAAATGCGCAATTAAAAGCAAGGCGATCAATACATCCCCGACCGACCAAATAAAGGCAACCGGAAAAAAAGGACCGCAAAAGGAAACCCCTGTGAAAAACCATCGATACGCAACAAAATTTTTACCCCCCAAAAATTCAAAACACCGCTCCGAATAATAGGCCCAACTGATAATGGTCGTGAAGGCAAAAACCATCAACGCAATAATCACCAACGTCCGCCCAGTTTCGCCAAGATTGGCCTGAAAAACCGAAACCGCCAAATAAGCCCCGGTAAACGCCGGCCATAAATCGGTAGAGAGAATCACCAATCCAGTGATGGTGCAGATAATAATGGTATCCACAAAGGGCACCAAGGCCGCCATATAGGCACCACGGGCCGGGTGATCATTGTTGGCTCCCTGTAAAAAGGGGGCCAACCCTATCCCTGAACTGTGGGAAAAAATCCCTCGAGAAACGCCAAACTGCAACGAACGCAAAACCGTATAGCCCGCTATCCCCCCCCCAACCGAGTAGCTATTAAAGGCATAATGGACAACCATACCCAAACTTTGTAAGGTGCGCAGCGGGTCGGAAAGCAAAATCCACAAACCCGACCCCACATAGACCAACAACATCCACGGTGCCACCGCACTGCTAAAATCAATAATCACCTGCATCCCACCAATAACCACCAAACCCACACAAATCGCTAAAATGGTCGCTACTATAAAATTGGAGAGTCCCAAATGGTTGGTTATGGCGTGGGCCACCGAATTGGATTGAATTAAATTAGCCGTAAACAACCCCTTGCACAGTACCAAACCGGCTAATACCACAGACAATTGCCGCCATGGCTGTGGCAATACCGCCTCCATATAGGACATAGGTGTGGCAAACAGCCGCGATTTTGAATCAGTGGGGCCATATTGTACCGCAAGATATGTGGAACACATTCGAAACGACATCCCACACAGTGCGGACATCCACATCCAAAAAAGTGCCCCTGGACCACCTAAATGAATCGCCGTCCCCACACCCGCCAAATTTCCTACGCCCACAGTCGCAGAAAGCGCGGCAAGAAAAGCTTTTTTGTGGGATATTTGCCGTCCATTCACAACATTCGGCTTCTCATTCCAAATTTCTCGAAATATTGACCATGAATAACGCCACGCCGCTCCTTTGGTCATAAATAAGAATAGCAGACCAATTTCTAGATAAATCAAGCTTAAAAATGGATTCCAAATCCAAGAGGCAACAGTATCCATGACGTGGGGTGATTCTCTTTCTAAAAAAACAAGGAAAAATTGATATTTATCTATAACATATTTTTGCTAAAATGCTAAAGAGAGAAAAAATTTTACTTAAGAATTTAATACCAATTTGCAATCAAATAGGTAAAATTGAATCTTGTCTCGCGCATCGTGTGCTTATCGTCGCCTACTGGCAGCAAGACCTTGGAGGCTCTGCCTCCAAACCTCCGCGCTCTCCGGACCCCTCCAATATTAATAAAAAAAAGGGGTCTGGGGGATTGCCCCCAGGGTTTTGTTTTTAACTTTGCTTTTGAATTCGGTTTTGCTTTCTTCAAATAGCAGGGGGGTTGGGGGATGCAATCCCCCAAGGTCTTGTTTTTGATTTTTTTATCTGAACGGTTACCTTTATTGAACGCAAATTGGTATAAGATGCCCTTTGGGCAAAAAAGATGAAAGGCAAAACCCTAGGGGATGAATCCCCCAGACCCCCTCTTTTTTTTAATCATGGAACCGTCGAAAAATTCTTCGCCAAACAACATCATTTTGCATAAGCGCGCATCAAGACCGAATAGGCTTGATTGATCTCCATGGTCTTTTTATGAGCCAATTCTTTAATTTCCAACCCCAACGAGCTGACCATATCAGGATGATAGCTTTTAACACGACGACGCAAAGCAGCTTGAATCCGTTTAGGCGAGGGCTCCCCTTTAATTCCGAGAATTTTTCTGGCTTTGCCAATTTCTGTATTCATGTTGACGGTAAAATCCTCCCCTTCAGGACAATACCAATCGGCATCACTACCATCTAACACATCCATCTGTTGAATTTTTTCATTCAATTTTTTAATGGTGGTCTCCAGGTTTTGGTTTTCCATCTCCAAATGTTTCATACGAACCTCCATGGAACGTTTTTTCATTTCAACCAACTGGGCCTTTTCCAATTGCACTTTTAACTGTTGCAAGGTCTCCTCTTGCTGGCGATATTTTTGTTCCAATTCGGGATCTATGGCGGGGAGCATTTGTTCCAATTCCAAATTTTTTGCCTGCAAAGTGGCACTCTCCTCCAATTGCTTTTTATAAAGCAAAATCTGACGCTCCTGGGTTTGCAAACGGTTCTCCAAGGCTTGATTTTTACTATGGATGCCACTTAAACTTTGACTGGCCTCCAATAATTTATTTTTTAATAACGGAAGCTCCGAAAGTTGCGTTTTATATTGACCAAGCATCTGCTCCTGGTTGCGTAGACGGCTTTCTTGGTCTCGACTGAGCTGTTGGGTCTGTTTAAGGGCAACTTCCAATTCTGTACAGCGGACGCGAACACGCTCTAATTCACTGGTTTTATTCTTAAAAATTTCTTGCCACTCTTCTTGTTGACGCTGTTGCACTTCAGACGATTTTACCATCTTTTCAGCACGACTTAATTTTTCTTCAAGAAGGGTACATTTGGATTGCAACAACGTGAACTGAGACGCTTGTTGTTTTAATTTTGCGTGCGCATCTTGCGAAGCAAAAAGTTGACTCTCTAATTTTTTCTTCTCTATATTGAATTGCTCGGTCTGTTCCTTTAATTTTGCGTGCGCATCTTGCGAAACAAAAAGTTGACTCTCTAATTTTTTCTTCTCTATAATTGCTCGGTCTGCACCACCAGTTCGGAAAACCGTTTTTTATACGCTCCCACTTCGGCGACTAATTTGTTAAATTTTGACAATAATTCCGCGCGACTCTCCTGCTGACTCTCCAACTGTTTAATTTGCTGGATTAAATGATCGTTGCTCTGTTTGAGTTGCAAAAAATCGCAGCTTTCATTTTCCGTTTTATCAAGCCGCTCTCTGAGCGCGAAATTCTCCTTTTCGAGAAGTTGAATCTTATTTTGGACCTCATGAAAAAGATAATTTTGTCTGCTAAAGGTGATTTTTTCCGTCTCTAATTGCCGTTGCAACGTCAAAAATTGTTCAGCCATTGAGGCACGCTCAGCCAGTGCGGCACTCTTTTCTTCAAGAATTTCCTTTTCGTGACCTTGCAATTTATTGATTTCGTGTTGCTGCTCGGCCAATAGCTCTTTCAATTGATTGCTGCCACGGGGAATAATATCTTCATCCAAAAAAAATGCATTGCTCTTTTGTAAAATATATCCCGTCAACTCTTGTACGCTATCCCGATAAAGGGTAACACGACCGTTATGGTTAAAACTGGTTTCGTAAAAAGGATCGGGTCCATCATGGATGATATATTCATGGTGACATTGTAAACAGATCTGTTTTTTCCCGGCTTCGGAGCTATTCAGAATGGTTTTGTGACTACAATAAAAACAGGTCGAACGAAAAAATCGATTTTTTTCATTTATAAAACCAATTTTTTCCACAATGTGCGTGTCATCTAAATGATAGACAAGACATTTGCGTTTACGGACAATTTCAATAGAAAAGCGTCCTTCACAAGCAGGACAAGAAAATTCCCAAAAGGTTAAAAAAGAGGGATAAGTCACCCGCAGGGTTTTGCCACATTTTTTACATTGAGAAATCAAATGCCGTGTAATTTGGTTGCCTTCATCGGCCATGGGTTGGATAGGAGCCGACTTTACCAATTCGGTAGGATTTTGATATAGAGCGGATTTTATTTGCATATTCCGTCAAACCTAATGGGGCATTGTGGGTGAATTCTATAAACCATAGAATTCGCAAAATGCAAGAAACATGCCTATGAATGCAAGCAATCCCCTTCGGTCAAAAAATCAAAGCCCTGGGGGATGAATCCCCCAGACCACCTCTTTTTTTTAAAACCTTGAGAGGCGGTGCCCCCCAAGCTCTGAATTTTTATGATACATTTAAAGACCATCCCGTTCGTCATTTTTTTGTCGACAAAAATTTATCCCAGTCACAAAACCGGCAAATTGATCCACAACCATGTGGTCTGGACAATCGGCCTCAACCGTTAAAGGATTCATCAAAAAAAGAGTCAAACGGCGAGCGTGCAGATGCAACGGCAGCTCCGAAGGAAATTGAGCATTATAAAGATAATCCCCCACAATGGGACAACCCATAACGGCACAATGAACACGCAATTGATGGGTTCTACCCGTGATCGGTAAAAGCTCCAACAAAGTTTGATTTTCCCAATACCCCAAGGTACGAAAAGCGGTCTCGGCCATTTTACCCTGTTCATCCACCCGCACCCGAGGCCGTCCCGCCCATCCAACATCACGCAACGGCAACGCAATCAAACCAGACGGCTCTGGTGGTCGGCCATCGACAATGGCCCAATAAATTTTTTCAACTAACTTTTGCGCAAATAGATCACCTAACATACGCCGCGATGCCACGTGTCGACCCAACACCAAACAACCGCTGGTGGCAGAATCCAACCGATGCGCAGGAGAGGGAAGTTCGCTTAAACCAAACCGCAATCCCTCCAAAAAATCCCCCAACACCACCCCACCTCCAGGACCACGATAGAGCGGCAAACGGTTGGGCTTGTTGAGTATCAAAAGATCGTCATCCAAATACAAAATGCGGTCTAAAATCGTTTGAAGATCCAAAGAGCCATTACGTGTCACAGGGTAACCGCCATCTTTGTAAAAAATCCAGCCAAGCAGGCAGCGGGCAATCCACCACCTGAACACGCTTTTCTCGGCTGTGCTCCCCAATAATAAGAATCACTTGACTTTTAGAAACCCCCAGTTGCTTGGCTAAAAAGGCTCCCAAAGCTTTGTTGGCCGCCCCATCCACAGGAGGGGCGTTTAAAGCAATACGCAGATGATCCTCTTGCCAACCCATCACCCCTTCCCGAGTGGCGCGAGGATTGACCCGAATCGATAAAAATAATTGCTTCCCTTGCCAAGAAAAAAAAGACATCTATAACAAAGCCGCCGGAATAGAAATAATCAGAATAATCTTCTGTAAAATAAGCAGAGCCACAAAAATAAACAACATGGCAACAATCGGCGAAATATCTAAACCATACACCGTGGGAACCCAACGACGCATGGGACGAAGCAGCGGTTCGGTGACTTGAAATACAAAACGAACCCATGGCTGCTGTCGTAATAAATTGGAGGGGCGACGATAACGAAATGAGTACCAAGAGTGAAGATGAACCCCACCACGTATAATCAAAATCAATAGGTAAAAAGTCCCCAGTAAATGAAGCAGTTGCAACGCCTGGCCTAACAAAATCAACAAGGCACCAGCCCCAGGCTGAAGCAACGAATTAAACAATTGCTCCAAAAAAATAATACCAAAATAGGCCAATATCGGAGAAAAATCCATACCACCCATGCCGGGAATCAAGCGGCGCAAGGGGGCTAAGACCGGTTCAGTTGCACGAAATAAAAAATTGACAACCGGATTATAGGGATCAGGATTCACCCAGGAAAGAATCACCCGTGCTAAAATAAACCATGAATATATGCCAAGGACAAATTGGAGGATGGTGTTTAAAGAAGATAGGATGCTCATTTGGAACCCTTTTCATGTATTGGAAAAAAAAAGCTTGAGGGTGAAAAAACTGCCACCCAATACCCCCATACCCGTTTTAACTTGATGTTGATGATGCCCTGGGCAAAAAAATCAAAACCCTGGGGGATGAATCCCCCAGACCCCCTCTTTTTTTTAAGAATTAAAAGAAAAGGGTGGGGGTATTGGAGGGCAGTTATCCGCCCCCCAAGCTCTTGATTGACAGCTCTTTGGCGCGTTGCCATGCAGCGCGTACCGCCGCCATCAACGTGCCGCGCACGCCAGCTTGCTCGAGTTCATAAAGAGCGGCCAAAGTGGTGCCAGAGGGTGAGGTGACTTGATTTTTTAACTGACCTGGATGCTTGCCGGTTTCGGCCAACAAACGCGCCGAACCAATCAGAGTTTGTACCGTTAAACGATCGGCCAAATCCCGTGACAATCCACAGGCCACCCCACCATCCGAAAGGGCCTCGGCTATCAGATAAACATATGCCGGTCCCGAACCAGAAAGCGCGGTCACCGCATTCAAAAGGGCTTCATCGTCTAAAAAAGCCACCTCACCAACCGCTGAAAAAATTCGGCTGGCCAATTGACGTTGATCCTCGGTGACCGATGCGCCACAAAACAATACCGTAATCCCCGCGCCAATTAAAGCAGGTGTATTGGGCATGGTGCGAATAATCGGCTGGTTTGACTGTAAATGCTCCGCCATAAATGCCATGGAAATACCCGCCGCAATCGATATCACCAAAGTTTGTGGTTGCAAAATTGGACCAATTTCTAACAAAACCTTTCCAACAACTCCAGGTTTAACCGCAATGACCACCACATCGGCCTCAGCACAAGCCGGGCAATTGTGTTCATACACGCCAATACCCAAATCGTTCGCCAAGGATAACCGTTTATCGGCATCTGGTTCTGAAACACGTATTTGGGTAGGCAAACAAGAGGCGCGCAACAAACCCTGGATCATGGCTCCAGCCATATTGCCACCGCCTAAAAAAGTGATTACAGGAAAATCCAACATCCATAAACCTCCAACAAAAAGTTAAAGAACATGATGCCCTGCGGGCAAAAAATTAAAATCAAAGACAAAGACCAAACCTTGGGGGATGAATCCCCCAAACCCCCTCTTTTTTTTAAGTATTAAAAAAAAAGGGTGGGGGGATTGGGGGGCGGTTCTCCACCCCCCAAGGTCTTGATCTTTATTTTTCCGATACATTTAAATTTTGGTCACACTCTTGCATAATCCTTATGGGAATCCTAGCGCATAAATAGGAATAGATCATAAATGATTTTCTTTCGCTCCAGAACATACAAACAAACAAAACCTCTATTTGTTAACAAAAAGTTGTTCTTGCTCGTTTGTTCTTTATACGCTTTTCATCTGGAGATACGCTATGCCTCTTCAGAGGAGCCCTTACGTCTGCAAGTTACCCCCGAATTATCCTCTCTAAATATAAAAAAGTCACCGCCACTTCCCTTATCACGAGGTCAATTGCAATCCAATAATGAGGTGTGGATTGAGGAAGATCTTTACCATCAGGTCCAAGATGGGGAAACGCTCTCTGGTATTGCCCGCTCTTTCGATCTTGGCTTTAACGAGATTGTCGGCTATAACTGGAATGTCAATACCAAACACCCAGATAAAGAGATTCTCCTGCGCATCGTCCGCCGCCGCATTCCACCCAAAATAGAACAAAAAACGGGACTGGTGATCAATCTGGCTGAAACGCGACTCTATTGGCTACAAAAAAATGGTTGGTTCGATACCTTCCCAGTGGGTATTGGCCGAGAAGGTTACGATACACCCCTGGGCAAAACCCTGGTGGTCAGAAAAAAAAGTCAGCCCACTTGGTATGTGCCAGAGATGTTACGCAAAAAAAATCCTAAACTACCAGCACAAATTCCACCTGGCCCCCAAAATCCATTGGGAGCCCACGCCCTCTATCTGGGTTGGCCTGGATATTTAATCCATGGCACCAATGACCCGTTCAATAGCATTGGCCGCCGTGTCAGTCACGGCTGCATTCGCCTTTATCCAGAAGATATCGCCCAATTATTTGCCATGGTGCCCGTTAACGAACCGGTTTGGGTAATCAATCAACCCGCAAAAGCAGGATGGTTGCACGATGACCTTTATTTGGAGCTCCACCCATCACACGCCTCAAACAAAAAAAAATTGGCTGTTTTAGCACAAGAGGAGATTGCCCAAGCTCTGGCTAGAAAATCCGGGCAATCCACTTGGTTTGATTGGCAGCTTATTGACCAAATGGAAACCAATCCCGATGGTATTCCTAGAAAGGTGGGAGGCATCAAAAAATAAAAAAATGGAGAGAGGGTGAGGGGCCTCTTAACCACCAAAAATCTTATTCCTCCCTGACCTCAATAAAATCGCATCGCAACCCATCCCCCGAAATATCCAAATAAAATCCTCCCGCAGAATCCGCCTCAAATTGCAATGCCTCCAAGGTTTGCCAAGCCGGTTGATTCCGCGCTGTCCTCTTAAAATTGACCCATAGCCGTTTTATGCCAGGATAACGCCGAACCAAATAATCAAAAAAAACCTGCTCAATAAATTTCCCCTGCACCCGACAAGAGAGCATAAACTCCTCAACCCGCACCACCTCGCCGCGCACTCGGGTTAAACTAAAACCCACTAGGCCATACGAACCAAACTTATCCGAACAAGACAAAACATGTTTGTCCAACCCAACCTCCATCAATATACTCGGCAGCGAAACCAACGTATATTTACTCCCCGAAAAATTGAGTTGATTGGTCCGTTGCATCAACTCCGAAACCCGCTCAAAATGGTCGACACCATAAGGCATCACGGTCAATCGAATGGCACACGAGGCCAAAAATCCCTTATAATCGTCGCCAAATCGAGTACGAACCTCCTCTCTAGCAAAGGCATCTTGATAAAATTGACGACGTTTTTGAGCCTCGGCACTCTGCGACCCTTGCATGCGAGGATGATCCCATAAGCTGGAGAGCTCCAGAGCATTTACCCCCATCACCATCGGCAAAGCCTGACGTACCTCCTCCAACTCAAAAGGATTGTCATCTATAAAGGCGAAAGTATCCAAGCCAATGTTTAAACGGTTGGCAAGGGTGCGTATATTCGAACTTTTCGGCATCCAATTGATCTGCGGAAGTAAAAAATAGTGATCCAATCCCAATTGACACACCCGCTGCCACGCATGATCATAATTATTTTTACTCGCAATACTCTGTAAAATCCCCCGAGAGTCCAACCGTTCTATGAACTCCAAAACCCCAGGACGCAAAGGAGGGGCCTCCTCTTCTAAAAGAACTCCCGACCATAAGGTGTGATCCAAATCCCAAACCAAACATTTAATTTTTTCCCCTCTCTCCTCCTTGACCTCTGTTTGTTCAAAGCGAACAAAATCGGCCATAACAATCACCAAATGAGGAGGTATATTTCCTGAGGGGATCAAGGCGACATGAAAGGGGTGGCCTGTGCCGGCACTCGATACCAACAGCCGCCAATCAAACTGGTGGCTCGAAAATCCTGGTGGCAATAAAATTTCCGCCGCAAAAGGAGGCGTATGTCCAGCTTGAGCCAGGGTCATGGTCAGCGTCAATCGAACAGAGTGTGCGGCAGGATTATATATTTCCAATAAAAAGGCATCGGGTTTCTGCTCTGGATGGGGATTGTTCAGATGCAGGCGACGATTAAAGCGTTCCAAGAGACTATAAGAAAGGTATCGCAAGCGTTTATCACGCCAAAAAAAATATAAAAATTGGCCTAAATAAAACCCAAATCGTGCCAACCAATCTGCCCAACGCTCATGACGCAACAACTGTTCTATGGGTTGTAATTGCGTATTGCCCCGTGCCTCAATCTTGCCCCATTTTCGAAACAGCACCTCTGCGCCATAACCACGTTCCCCATGACAGGCGTGATGACATCCAAATCCTCCTTCCAACCGCCGACAGCGGCCATCGGGACGGGCCTCATAAAGGGTACAGCTTTGAAAACAAGCCGGAGCCGCGCATTCAATGCAATGCTCACCCCAAACCATAAAACTTAAATGAGTTATTTTTTTACGATTTTTTTCTATAATATCAGGAAGATGAAGTAAAAATTTCCCGTCACGACGGGCTTGGTAAAACTCAAACATGCCGGATGGTTTCCTTTTAAAACATCATGCCCTGCGGGCAAAGAATTAAAAAAAGGGTGGGGGGAATTGGGGGGCGGTTCTCCGCCCCCCAAGGTCTTGATTTTTACTTTTCCGATACATAAATCAAAATAAAAATCAAAACCCTGGGGGATGAATCCCCCAGACCCCCTCTTTTTTTTTAAGACTAAAGGGTGAGGAGTTAATTTTTATTTTTCCGGTACAAAAATATTCGCCGAAGCAAAACGATACACCCCACGCCCGGCCTCTTTGGCTTTATACATCGCTAAGTCAGCCTGCTTGATCAATTCATCTATCGTGGTTCCATCGGTGGGAAAAATAGAAATGCCAATACTAACACCAATAGAAAGAGTATGGCCGTTGATCATAAACTCTTTGTGCAACTGCTGAATAATTTGATCGGCCACTTTGCCAGCATCTTGGGGATGATGTAAATCAGGCAAAATAACATTAAATTCATCTCCCCCCAAGCGCGCCACGATATCGGCTTTGCGCAGACAGCTTTGAATCCGCTCCACCGATTGAATAAGCAAAATATCCCCCACATCATGCCCAAAGGTATCGTTGACTTGTTTAAATCGATCCAAATCCATAAAAAAGATCCCTACCAACAGACGATCACGTTCCGCTTGTTGTAAGGCTTTAAGGAGTAACTCTTGGAGCAAACGGCGATTGGGCAAGCCAGTTAAATTGTCATGACCGGCCATATGTTTGATCTTCTCTTCGGATTGCCCCCGCTCAATCAATTCAGCCAAGGTATTGGTGGCCGTATTCAAAAAAGCCTCTTCCTCTTGATTATAAACATGATTAGGTTTTACATAAAGATTTAAAACCCCCAAAAGAGTGTCACGGGATAAAATTGGCAAGCAATAGTGACCATGATCTTGAATGCCATCAAAGCCGATATCATGATGGGCATCTAAATGCGATGTAAAAACAATTCGACGCTCTTGGGCCGCCCGTCCACATAAACAATACCCAAAAGGAAGATGTTGACAGCTGGTCAATAAATGTTCATCCAACCCCTGTTGGGCAATCATCTCCAAATGTTTTCCATCCGCTTCAACCAAAAAGATAGAGCCCTTTTTTTGCACCGCAAGCCAAGGCACCGTTAATATAATACTGAGAGCGACCTCTAATTTGCGTTGCAAAGGAAGATCTTCCAACGCAATTTCCAACAAAGCACTGATCGCTATCCGGTTGACATAAGCGTGAAAATCTCTGGCTTCCAAGGCATAACGTTGCGTCATGTCATCTACAGCTGCCGTAAAGATAAATTGCTTGTCATTTTTATAATAAGAGAGGGTGATTTCTGCTGGAAATTGCGACCCATCCCGGCGTTTTAACGACGTTGCCACTTGCCAAGCCGAACTTGTGGTTTGGGTATCAGAAATGGGGAGTTTCAGAAGTTGTCGCCAAGAGTTGTCGGTAGGAGTGGTTTGTATTAAATACTGTGCAATATTTTGTCCCGCCACTTTTGAGTAAGATTGGCCAAATAAGTCCGCCATTTTTTGGTTCCAAAAGATAATATTTCCTTTGCTATCAAATACCAAAATGGCAACCCCCAAGGCTTGGGTCATGGCATGAAATTGTTCGTCCCGGACTTGAAGTTTTTCGGCATAGGCGCGTTGAGCCTGAGAATTGAGCCGGACTGTTTGGGTAAGATGACCCAACGCTTGTGCCAACTCGCCCATTTCATCCCGTCTTGTTTTCTCCATTGAGGTCAAAAGGGTGGCGGATTCTGGAGAGAGTTCGGCATAGACGGTAAACTCATGAGCAATATTTTTTAACATTTCTATGCGGCGCGTCACATAATTTAACCACAGACCAAGCGTAAGCCATAAAAGCACAACCACGCTTAAAAAAACGGTGCCACTGGCAATTAAAACGCCCTGTACACTTAAAAGGGGAACGGAGATCTGAATAAAAACAAGAGTCGGTTGTTCTATCAACTCTTCCGACCAAAGAATAGAACCCTGATCGTGACGCATACCATGTTTCCAATACATTGTCTTGGTATGCAGATCGGTATGATCGTCCACTTCTCCATCCAAAGAAGAGGCGATGATTTTCTGCCGCCACGTCAAAAACATTTCTGTTTGTGGAAAGCCAATTTGATTTAATAGAGCATTGTCCAACGGCCTGAAAAGTAAAATAAACCCCTTTTCAGCACGCCCCATAAAAATGGCTTGGCTATAAACTCGAAACAGACGATTGGTGCGCGCATCAAAAAACCATTGCAGCGGTTGATCGGGAGTTGACCATTTTTCAGGGAAGGTTAAAGACTCCTCTACATGGCGAAACAGCACCTCTCCCTGGGGATTGATGAGGAGTACCTGTGTAAAAATATTGGTATTTTCCACGATGGTCAAAAAAGCCCGCAAATTATCCCAACGTTTTTGAGAATCTTCTAAAATATGCGCAAACTCAATGCGGGCGCGAAAACGAATAGAACGCTCCTGCCACTCTTGTTCCCAGCTTTGAATACGTTTTTGATAAAATGTCGTTAAATGATTCTGATGATGACGGGCTAAAAGATTCATGGTGGTATACTCAAACCACCATGCAAAGGAGCCAATCAATACAATAACCAGCAACAACGTCACCAGGACACGCCATGCCGCTTGCCAACGCAACGAAAGGTAGGTGCCGTGGTCAAACATTTAAAATTTCCCCCTACTCAGAAAGACCAGACCAGTGCTCGTTGATCATGGTGGCTAATTTTAAACTGCTGGCCAAGGGATCGGTTGGATTGCTGGACTTAAAAAACCGCTCTGTCTCTAAAAGTTGCCGTGAGGAAAAGTGGCCGTCCTTACTATATATATGCGGATATTTGCGTAAGGTCTCTAAACAATACTTCCTTTCATCAACATCTTTCAAGTCGAGAGCCTTCACAATATCCTGAGCAGAATGATCTGCCATCCACTGCAACGTTTTACGCAAAATTCGAACCATTTTGGCTATTTTTTCCGACGATTGCGAGACCATCTCTGGACGGGCAATTAAAACAGCATGAAGAAAATTGGCTCCAGGAAAGGGAGAAACCAAGCTCGGATCTGCTAGGTTAGCGAGAAAAAAAACATCCCCAGAGGCCAATAGACGCGAGGCAAAGGGTTCATCGCCCATAATGGCATCCACCTGTCCCGTGCGTATGGTAGAAGATTGAGACTCCCAACTCTGTCCAGCTGGCACAAAATTCACCTCACTTGGATCCACACCATAGGTGCGCAGCATAAGTTCGATTAATTGTTGCGAGGTGGTTTTACTGGTCAAAGAACTCGAATTAACCCCAATGCGCCGACCACGTAAATCCGCTGGGGTGTGTACTTCCGACGCGAGATTTGCCCGCACCATCAACACGAATAATGGGGCATCATCCACCGCAGCCACGGCCACGGCTTGAAGAGCATGAATGTTTAAAGAGATCATCGCAGGTAACCCGGCCACCGCAAAATCGCTGTTGTGGGAGGTTAAATTTTTAAGAGCCAACGCCCCACCTCCCGTATGCAGCAACTGAACTTCGACATTTTCTTCGCGGTCGCTCCCCAGAATAGAGATTAAATCAATGGGCAAATAGGAGAGATTGCGAGGACCAGGGACGCTGATCACAATGGGTAAAGGGGATCTGTCCGCGCTTTCAGACCTGGCTTGTAGCGGCAGAAAAAAAATGCATGCCATGTGAAACACAAATAAAAAAATACGAGGAGAAATCATAATATTTTTTCCTAAATACAGTTTTAGAACATGATGCCCTGCGGGCAAAAGATTAAAATCAAAACCCTGGGGGATGAATCCCCCAGACCCCCTCTTTTTTTTAAGAATTAAAAGAAAAGGGTGGGGGGGATTGGGGGGCGGTTCTGGGCCCCCCAAGGTCTTGCTTTTTATCTTCCCGTCGCTTATACATTATTTGCAAATAAAATCAAATGCAATTTATAAAAAAATGGGATCAGGCTTGTCGTCGGGTTTTTTACATGTTACTTTAATAAATAGGGATGGCTCCCTATATAAAATCTCTCTCAACATTTTAGACGGTTTTTTAAAAAATTATGCCCATCCAAGTACAAAATGTCGAACATGTGGCAAAATTGGCGCGACTGGAAATCACCCCAGAAGAGATACACCTCTATACCGAACAACTGGCCAAAATTTTAGAGCTGATGGATCAACTCAATCAACTCCCAACCGACTCTATCTTACCCATGGCCCATGCTTTGGATGTCGAACTACCACTACGAACGGACACAGTCACCCACACAAACCAACGCGACCTCCTTTTGACCGGTGCCCCAGACCCAGAGAGCGGTCATTTCCGAGTTCCCAAAATCATTCAATAACGGACACCTTTTACGTGGATATCTGCGCCTTAACCCTAACTCAAACCATGCACCTCTTGCAAAAAAAAGAGGTCTCAGCGGTGGAGTTAACCCAAAGCTATTTAAACCGAATTGCCAACCTTGAACCACACATTCACGCGTTTATCACCGTGGATTCCCAGGGGGCACTTCAGGCGGCCCAATTGGCCGATACCCGCCGCACCCAAGGCGATGCCACGCCACTCACTGGCATTCCATTGGCACACAAAGATATTTTTTGCACCCAGGGTTTGACCACCACCTGTGGTTCCAAAATGTTGGCACAATTCGTCCCCCCCTACGACGCCACCGTCACCCGGCGGTTGCGAGAAGCTGGAGCCATTATTTTGGGCAAAAGCAACATGGATGAATTCGCCATGGGCTCTTCCACCGAAACCTCCCATTTTGGCATCACCCGCAACCCATGGGATTTGAACCGCATCCCTGGCGGCTCTTCAGGAGGATCGGCGGCGGCTGTTGCGGCAGGCATGTGTGTGGCGGCCACGGGCACCGACACCGGCGGCTCCATTCGCCAGCCGGCCAGCCTCACCGGCATCACCGGACTCAAACCCACCTATGGCCGCATCTCCCGTTTTGGCATGATCGCCTTTGCCTCCTCATTGGACCAAGCCGGTCCCATGGCCAAATCAGCCGAGGATGCCGCCTTGTTGTTGCAAGTGATGGCCGGTTCCGACCCCTTGGACGCCACCAGCCTGCCCAATCCAGTGCCTGATTATGCCCGTTCATTACAACAAACCCAACTGCAAGGCCGTAAATTGGGCTTGCCAAAGGAATATTTTGGCGACGGCTTGCAACCCGAAGTGCGCACCGCCATCGAGCAAGCCTGTGCCATTTATAAAAAATTGGGAGCCGAAATCGTCTCAATTTCACTGCCCCATACCTCTTACGCCATTCCAACTTATTATATCATTGCCCCGGCCGAGGCCTCTTCCAATCTGGCCCGCTATGATGGGGTGCGCTTTGGCCACCGGTGCGTCAATCCACAAGATTTACACGACCTCTACTTTCGTACCCGCTCCGAAGGGTTCGGCTCTGAAGTCAAACGGCGCATCATGCTTGGAACCTATGTCCTCTCCTCAGGATATTATGAGGCCTACTATCGCAAGGCACAAAAGGTACGCCGTCTTATCGCCGATGATTTTCAACAGGCCTTTACTCAGGTTGACTGGATTTTGACCCCAACCTCCCCCAATACCGCTTTTCGTTTGGGAGAAAAAACCCAAGATCCCGTCCAAATGTATTATTCGGATATTTTTACCATCAACGTCAATCTGGCTGGTCTGCCCGCCCTCTCTCTGCCCTGTGGTATGGATAAAGAGCAACTGCCCATTGGCTTGCAATTGATAGGTCGCCCCCTGGACGAAGCCAATCTTTTGGGAGCGGCTCATCTGTTTCAACAAGAGACCGACTGGCATCAATTACGTCCTAAAAACCTTGATTCCCGTACTGAGATGATCAACTTACCATGAGCCAAACACGCTATGAAACCGTCATTGGATTGGAAGTACATGTGCAATTGTGTACAAAATCCAAAATTTTTTGTGGCTGTTCCACGCTTTTTGGGGCGGAAGCCAATACCCAAATTTGCCCCATTTGTGCGGGGTTTCCAGGCGTTTTGCCCGTTTTAAACCAAGAAGTGGTGCGCATGGCTATCAAAACCGGCTTGGCCATTCAAGGCCAAATTCGCACCCATAGCGAATTTGCGCGCAAAAATTATTTTTACCCGGATCTGCCCGCCGGTTATCAAATCTCCCAATTTGACCGTCCTATTATTGAGGGTGGATTTATCCTGCTTGATCAGGGTGGGGCAGAGGAAAAGATAAACAAGATTGGCATTACCCGAATTCATATGGAGGTAGACGCCGGAAAAAGCCTCCACGAAGGGATCTCTGGGGCCTCTTGGGTGGATTTAAATCGTACCGGAACACCCCTGTTGGAAATTGTCTCGGAACCCGACCTGCGTTCTTCCAGCGAGGCGTGCGAATATTTAAAAAAATTGCGTTCCATCGTCCGCTATATTGAGGTCAGTGATGGCAACATGGAGCAAGGCTCGTTGCGTTGTGATGCCAACGTCTCGGTTCGACCCCTGGGCAACCAATCGTTTGGTACCCGCTGCGAATTAAAAAATTTAAACTCCATCCGCAACGTCGGTCGCGCCATCGACTATGAAGTGGCACGCCAAATCGATCTCATCGAATCCGGTGGGCAGGTGGTGTTAGAAACCCGTCTGTGGGATGCCGAAAAGGGGGTCACCCGCTCTATGCGTGGCAAAGAAGAGGCCCACGACTACCGCTATTTTCCCGAACCAGACCTCCCCCCTCTGCATATTTCTCCTGAATTTATCCAAGAGGTCGCCGACTCTTTGCCAGAATTGCCCGATGCCCGCTGTTTACGTTTTCAAAACCAATTTCATCTCTCCTCCTACGATGCCGGTGTGCTCACCGCCAGTCGTGAGTTGGCCGATTACTATGAAAGCATCCTCAAAATTCCTACAGTAGACCCCAAAATAGCCGCCAACTGGGTCACCGTGGAGCTGCTCGGCAGATTAAACAAAGAGGGACGCGACATCCAGGAGGCCAGCGTGCCACCAGCAGATTTGGGCCGGTTGATCGCCTTGATCCATAGCGGAACCATCTCTGGCAAAATGGCCAAACAACTCTTTGACGAGATGTGTGCCAGCGGGAAAACCCCAGAAGAGCTCATTCAAACCCAAGGGTTGAGCCAACTCTCAGACCTTGCAGCTTTGGAAGCCGAAGTCGAGCGTGTTCTACTCAACAACCCCCAAGAGGTGATCAACTATCGGGCTGGAAAGACCAAACTGATGGGCTTTTTCGTGGGTCAAGTGATGAGTGCCACCCGTGGCAAAGCCAATCCTGCTCTCGTAAATTCTCTGTTACAAGAAAAATTAAAATAATTAAAAAAAGGGATCTGGGGGATTGCCCCCTTTATATGTATCGGAAAAATAAAAATCAAGACCTTGGGGGGCGGAGAACCGCCCCCCAATCCCCCCCACCCTTTTCTTTTGATCCTTAAAAAAAAGAGGGGGTCTGGGGGATTCATCCCCCAGGGTTTGGTCTTTGATTTTTTTTTGCCCGCAGGGCATCATGTTCTCCAAAAAGCAGATATGTTGGGGATGCCATCCCCAAACTCTCCATGGACCTCCCAAATGAAAATAAAAACCCGCTTTTGGTTGCTCATTATTTTAGCTACTTCGGTTATCTTCTCAGGAATTTGGACCATACAGCGCATCATTTTCTTTGAAAATTATGCCACTGAAATCATCAAAGCGTTAGAGACCATTACCAACCGTCCCATACGTCTACAAAACGTTGAATGGTCCCCAACAAGCGGTTTATTCACCCTAAATCTAATAAATTTAGAAATTGGTGCATTAGACCCAGCCGAACCCCCTTTGCTGAAAGTCAAACAAACCCTGATTGGCATGAGCCCGACCGCTCTGCTCGATAAAAAGCTCAATATCACCTCCCTGACATTTATAGAGCCGCAAATTAACCTCATCCAACGTCAAGGCACCAAACTCCTCAAGCGGGCCACCGAGACGGCCCAACTGAGTGACCACAAAATGATTCAAAATTGGGGATCGGGTCTGACAACCCTGACCATTGACAATGTCACCATCCAAGATGGTATTTTGACCATTTTAGATTGGGAAGATGAAGCCGGACAAACATTCATATTCGATCGGCTGGAGGCTCGTATTCACCATTTATCACCCGATAATGTTTCACCGGTGACGGCATCGGCACGCTTTCAGAGCATCCCCTTTACCATCAATGGCCAAGTTGGTCCCTTACCAGACTCCTTAGAACTCAATGCGTTACCCATTTTGTTGACTTTGGAAGCCAAATCTTTAGGCGTTGAACAACTTGCCGACACCTTTCCCAAATTGCCTTTAAAATTTACGGCAGCCCGTGGCTATTTTTCCATTATTCTGCATGGTTCCTATGATACCGGTCTACAAACCAACTTTTGGCTTGAGTTTAATCAGTTAGTTTTACATAAACTGGTTAACTCAACAGAAACGAGCGAGTTCGAAACATTCAAACCGATGGATCTCTCTTTACGTAATAAAATGGTACTCAGACGGCGGCCTTTGAACGGCCCCTTGTTAGAAATACAAGAGATGTTTCTTTATCTGGATGGCTCCCCACTTTTAGATATAAAAGGAAAACTAGACTGGAAGGATCCCTTGGCTATGCAGGTACAACTCACCACCTTGGCCCCAATTCCATTGGATCGCTTGCCCATGCCCAGCGGATGGCTTCTTGCGGGTCAAAGTCTGGAGGGACGTGGGCAAGTGGATGGGGAGTGGCCACAAAAAATGGAGCTTCATATGAACCTGGATTTAACCAATGTGCAATTAAACTGGTCAGTAGCCGACGAAAAATATACCCCCTTGCTACAAAAAGCGGTAGGTATTCCCCTACGGGTGGAATCGGCTTTTAATTTAAACCTGGAGGATCTTACGCTATTTGTTCGCCAAGCCACCCTATCTCGAATTGAGAATGACAAACAAAAAATCACTCTAACTGGCTCCATTTGGCCTACCACGATTTTAAAGGTGCAAGGCGATTGGGATTTGGCCTATTTGGCGGATTATTTCCCAACCACAACCCCCTGGCATCTTCAGGGCTTTACCCACCTCGACCTGCGGATTGAAGATCGTCCAGAGAGATTTATCTGTGGATCTTTCTCCTCCGCGCAGACGATGTTATTAAATGTTCCGCTTAAAGATTTAAAATTTGATTTTACCCTAACCGATCGACAATTAAACCTGCCCCACATAGAGGCAACATTGGGAACAGGGCAATTGGAAGCCAGCCTGTTGGTGGATATGAACCATTCAGAACCTGACTTTCAAGCCCTTTTTACCCTGCAAGACACCCCTATCGATTGGTGGTATACCCTCTCACCCCCAGAAAAAGAGGATCTCACCCTGGAGGGTGTTCTCTCCGGGCAGGGTAGTGTTCAGGGATTTTTAAATCAAAAATTTATGCCAGATGAAAAATATATTTTACGAGCCAATCTCGAAATATCCGCCGCCAAAATTGTCGGTCTGGATGCCCGCGCCATTCTTCAACCCTCCCCCCCATCTCCACCCGATCTCAATCTCATCCTGTCTGAACCCAAAAAAACATGGACCATCCGACCAACTGCGACCGACCTTGTGATCCAAAATGGAATTTATTACTACACAAATCTTGCAATAGATGTTGAAGAGAGTGGCTGGAACCTAACCGGTCAGGGAACAAAAAATAAAGAGGGAGAGTATGATTTTGAATTTATTCAAAAATCCATTGACGGACTCACCGAGCCGCAAACGCTACATCTGCAAGGCAAACTCAATAAGTGGGAGATCATACTGCCAGCGGTGGAAAAGTAGAGAACATAATGCCCTGCGGGCAAAAAATTAAAAAAGAAGGGTGGGGGGGATTGGGGGGCGGTTCTCCGCCCCCCAAGGTCTTAATTTTTATTATTCCGATACATGAACATGATGCCCTTCGGGCAAAAAATCAAAATCAAAGGCCAAACCCTGGGGGATGAATCCCCCAGACCCCCTCTTTTTTTTTAAGACTGAAAAAAAAGGTGAGGGAATTGGGGGGCGGTTCTGGGCCCCCCAAGCTCTTCAACGATTAATAAACATCGTGCATTGTGTTGTAAACATTAAACTTGCCAGTTGGTGTTTTGATGCTTGGGTCTTTAATGACCGTTTTGAGTTTACGGGTTTTATCGTCTACAACCACAATGGCGGATTGTTGCGTTTTGCCATTCCAAACCGAAAACCAAACTTCGTCGCCATTTTTATTGTATTCCGGCTGCACAACCTTCTTCCCGCCTTCGCCAACATCGGCCCATTCAGCGATTGGAAGTGTCACAAAACCCTTTTCTAAATTATTGATGTCATAGACAGCGATAGACTGAGAGACCGCTGCATCGGGATTGAGAGGGGTATCAACCCACAGATTGGTAGATTTTGGATGGGTTTTGATAAACAAGGAACCACCCCCTTGACCTTCCAACTTACGCACCACGGTCCAGGCATTTTTGGGATGACCCTTGGGATCGGTGCCGATCAAAGAGATGCCCTCATCCCCCAAATCGCTGGTTGCCCAAACTGGCCCAAATTTTGGATCGACAAAGTTGGCACCACGACCAGGATGGGGAACCGCGCCTACTTCAACCAACTTGGTCAAAATACGCTCCTTGGAATCAATCACCGCAATTTTGTTCGACTTGTTCGCAGCCGATAAGAAATAACGATGGGTTGAATCCCAACCACCATCATGAAGGAAAGGAGCCGCATCAATGGAAACTGTTTTTAAGTTGTTTAGATCGGAATAATCCACCAACAAAACTTTACCAGTCTCTTTGACGTTGACAATAAACTCAGGATGCTCATGGGAGGCCACAATCGCCGCCACACGGGGTTCAGGATGATATTCACCGGTATCTACCGAGTTACCACGAGTTGAAACAATTTTGATGGGTTTTAAAGAGATCCCATCCATAATGACATACTGAGGTGGCCAATAAGAACCGGCGATGGCATATTTATCCTCCCATCCTTTATACTTAGAGGTCTCTACAGAGCGGGCTTCCAGACCGATTTTAATCGTGGCCACGTTGTCAGGCTTCTCCATCCACAGATCGATCAAATTGAGTTTGGCATCCCGACCAATCACATAAAGATAACGACCAGAGGTGGAAAGACGGGAAATATGGACCGCATAACCCGTTTTGACAATATTGATGATCTTTTTGGTGTCACCATCAATAATGGCTACTTCACCAGTATCACGCAGCGTCACAGAAAAGACATTGTCCAAATTATAATTATTCATTTTCTTGGTTGGACGATCTTTAGCCGGAATGATCTCCTTCCAAGAAGCCAGCATATCCTTCATGCCATATTCGGGTGGGGCCACCGGATCTTGTTGGAGATAACGGGCCATGATATCAATCTGTTCAGGGGTCAACTCGCCTGTCTCACCCCACGCCGGCATCCCTTTTGGAGATCCCAAGGTGATAAAACCCTTCAGATAATCTGTCCCCAAAGCACGAGTCAAATCAGGAGTCAAAGGTTTTCCGGTGGCACCCTTGCGCAAAACACCGTGACAACCTGCGCAACGCTCAAAATAAATTTGTTTGGCTTGAGCCATCTCTTGTTCGGTCATGGCTGGTGCTGCCAGTTTTGCGGCTTCAGGTGCGGGAGCATCCGCAGCTTGGGCAAGACCAGTCGTACCGGACGTTGCAAAAAATACCATCAAAGCAACGCCAGCAATCGCGACGGCTTGTTTTAAAACGCTCTTTGTCTTCATGTAAAACTCCTTGATTGAGGAAAGGTGACTTTAAAAGATTCGTAACTTAATGCAACATATATGAGTACATCTGTCCTTGATTCTCTTTCATTTTTTGTATAATATACATTATGAAAGCAGAATGACATAAAAAAATTAGCAATTCCTTAACGTAGATCAATCTTTGTTTATATTTTTTTTATTAAATTTTAATTCATTAAAAATCAATACGTTGAAAAATTTGGGGACGATTCTCCGCCCCCCTAAAGTCTTGATTTTTATTTTTCCGATACATAGAACATGATACCCTTCGGGCAAAAAATCAAAGGCAAAACCTTGGGGGATGAATCCCCCAAACCCCCTCTTTTTTTTAAGAATTGAAAAAGAAAGGGGGGCGGTTCTCCGCCCCCCCAAGGTCTTGATTTTTGTTTTTCCGATACATGGACATCACTATCGCATAACGTTTGCACAGCAGAGGAAAAAACTTATGGAAATCATTTATTTTACAGCGGTTGCCATCGCCCTTTACCTGATATCAGATACGATTTTAAACCGTATAGAACAGGCACGCGGTGCCCATTTACCGCACCGCTCCCTTATTTTTTTTGCAATCATTTTAATTTTATCTCTAAGCGTGTTTAGTCTGTTGCAAAAAATCCTCCCCACCGAAACCGGGCCCATTCCCACGCAAGAGAGCCAACCTGCCGAATCCATACCCCAAAAATAGAACATAATGCCCTGCGGGCAAAAAAAAAATCAAAGGCCAAACCCTGGGGGAAGGTCTTGATTTTTGTTTTTCCGATACATTTAATTATTGAAAATAAATCCACCCTGCTCTTCAGCAAAACCAATAACCAAAGCCTGACCAGGAATTAAATCGACCTCTCTCTCACCCAAAAAGTCAAAACCTTCTTCACGCATAGAGTCACGCATCCGCACAGTGAGCAGATGTTTCCCAGCTGGTAAGGAATATTTGGTATAAACAAAGGTGGCCATATCGTGACTCAATCCTGGGGATACAAAACTCCGATGCGCCAAAAAGGCCCCATCCAGCAACAGTTCGATATAAATGGGAGCGCGCGCCCGAGGGCAATCCTGAACACGACGCATGTTGGGTGGCAGGCGCATCATCTCCTCTCGAGTGCGCTGATGACACGCCTTTTGCCGCTGCGAGGCATGTTTAAAAGCCAGTTTAATCTCCGCTTCCCCTGGTTGCAGATAATGATAAGCAGGAGAAGTAGAGAGATAATAGATCACACCAAAAAAGAAAAAATAAGCGAGGCACTGAACCAAAATAGAGGATATTTTGCTCATTGACCGGCCTCCTGTTGCATATTTTGCATCTGAGAAGAATGATGATCGGTTAAATGCTGAAGATCGGCGCGAAATTGCTCCAACTGTTGGGCCAATTGATGTCGCTCGCCATTCGAACCGCGAAACTCGGCAATACGACGCCGATCGACACGCTTGACCAAATAGGGCAAACGCACGCCTTGCAAACGATCGGCCAACCACTGATTGCCATAACGATGATAACAATCCCCCTGCCGACAACCCGTGACAAAAACACCATCTGCCCCATTTTTTAAAGCAAATTCTATCATAGAAGGGGGGAGCATCCCGCTACAGGGCAATGTTATACTCCCTACTTCTGCACGTTGTAAAAAGTCTAATGTCACCCCATGTTCGCAACCAAAAACCAAAACACGTTCCGAACCACCAAGTGCGTTGAGCTTTTGCAATACCTCATTTCGCAACCCATCTACCGTACTCCAGTCCATTTCAATTCCGCTTTTCAAAGTCGTCTGGGTCATGCGAAATGGGTTGGAGTAGGTGCAAGAACCACTGCATATACCACAGGCGGTACAGAGCGTGACATTCACCGTCGGCTCATATTCAAAATCGCGCCCATCGGTGCGCTTGCGCATGGAAATGGCCCCATAGGGACAATCCAAGGCGCATTGAGTGCAACCATTGCAATGGCTCAAATCCACAACCGCAGGAGAATTTTCATTCTTTTTCGGAAGCCAAGGCAATAACATTAAAATGGATGTCACTCCAACAGAAAAAAACCAACCCCAAGCAGGACCAAGTAGATCCACCAACGGATAGATATTCAGATAAAACCAGTCCAAATGCAGTACCATGGGCGAATGGCCTGTTTGCAAGGGACCGTGACTCACCGCAGGCTTTAATAAAGATAATAATATCAAAGTCGTCAACGCCCCAATGGCCAAATTTTTCGGTGGATTAAAATCCACTTTACTAATACGACTCACATGGGTCCAGAGCAGAAAAACCAACGCCACTGGCAAACCAAGCAGATGCAAAAAAGCCATAAGAGTAAAAAATCGATCGGTGATCTGATCATCCAAAAAATTAAAAACCATTGCACTCGGAATCATCGGCAACCAATCCACAAGCTCAGCCGTCGCCAACGCCACATATTGCGCCAGTTGATCCCACACCAACCAATAACCCGTAATTCCCAAAATCACCACCAACCACAACGTCGGCACCCCAGTCACCCAGGAAAACCAGCGCACACCACGATAACGATCGCGAAAAAATTCTCGAAATAGGTGCAAAAAAATACTGATAACCGCCGCATCCGACGCATAACGGTGCAAACTACGCATGATACCAGCGAGCCACCATTGCTCGTGCGTCATATACTCCACCGAGGAATAGGCCCCAGCAACATTGGTTTCAAAAAATATAAAAATATAAATTCCTGAAACCAAAACAATCCAAAAGAAAAAAAATGTGAGGGAACCAAGATGGTAAAGAGGATTATAACGATTGCCAAATCCAAAATTAAACCATTGTTCAACAGCGAGGATTAAACGATTGCCGGCACTTCGAAAAGCATCCATGCGCAATACTCCATTACTTGGAAAACCATTTAGAACATAATGCCCTGCGGGCAAAAAATTAAAAAAAAAGGGTGGGGGGTATTGGGGGGCGGTTCTCCGCCCCCCAAGGTCTTGATTTTTATCTTTCCGATACATTAAAAGCAAAGGCAAAACCTTGGGGGATGAATCCCCCAAACCCCCTCTTTTTTTTAAATATTAAAAGAAAAGGGTGGAGGGATTGGGCCCCCCAAGGTCTTGATTTTTATCTTTCCAATATATCTATTTCTTAATATAACGCTAATCAGCCGAAATAAAATTGATCTATGTTAAGATTTACCCGATTTTTGCTGCCGACGAAATTC
>JAMOAW010000048.1:0-19561 GCA_039908535.1 Magnetococcus sp. DMHC-6
CATTACCTGATTAAGGTGAGAAATTTTGACGATGTCGCTCGCAATACCCTGGACGAGTGGATTTATTTTCTAAAAAACGCCGATATTCGTGATGATTTTACGGCCCGTGGTCTAAAAAAGGCCAAAGAAAATCTTGATATCCTGCGATTGCCAGAGGCAGAGCGAAAGGCCTATGAACGCTATCAGGAAGAGCTGCATGACCAAGCAAGCTTTGTGCTCTCCACTTATGGTGCTGGCAAATGGGAAGGTCGCCAGGAAGGGCGTCAGGAAGGTCGCCAGGAAGAAGCCGCTTCAATGCTTCTAAAACAGATACATCGTAAATTTGGCCAAACACCAGACTGGGTGACGACCAAGGTGACATCAGCAAATTTAGAACTTATTGAAGTCTGGAGCGATAACTTTGTGTTCGCTAATTCTGTGGACGAGGTTTTCGCGTCGTGAATGGCCAACTATGGTGGAGGGTGGGTGACCACACTCTAGCTGACATATCATGCTTGTCAGAATAGGAAAAGAGCGACCTGATTTTGATATTGTCATCTCGGATCCGAGTTCTTGAGTCTGAAATCCAGGTATTGCAAGCGCGTTTGTCGAACTATGAAGAGCAATTGGCCAAGAACAGTCGACATAGCAGCAAGGCACCTTCCACTGATAACATAAAACCAAAACCGAAAAGTCGTCGCAAAAAGAGTGGTAAATCTTCTGGTGGTCAACCAGGATATGAGGGCCATACTCTGGATATGTCAGATGATCCAGACCACATAGAGGTCCATAGATAGATAAGAGCTTTTACAATCCGTTTTTATCATGGAACATATTTAAAAATCTACTCTTTTGACGACATAATATTGGAAGTATTGCACGATCACTTCGTTATAGAATATCTACACCCAATTCCATTCTTTCCAAAATTTTTCCCCACTTTTTCACCAAATCTTCCACCTATTATGCGGCTTTGCGGGGTTCGTAACCATGGCTTTTCTGTAACCCCGGCATAACCCCAAACAAAAACAGCCACCTTGCGGGTGGCTGTAACTGTTTGTTTTTTATGGTGAGCCGTACAGGGGTCGAACCTGTGGCCCGCAGATTAAAAGTCTGCTGCTCTACCAACTGAGCTAACGGCCCAACTTAAATGTGCTCAAATGATTGAATCGTTCAGCACGAAAAACACTATAGCAAATTTCTTCGCAAAGGAAAAGCCTAGATAGACAAAAAAATCATTTTTTTCTCAATTTTGTTCGTCGAGCCACGCCATTTGAATGGCCTCAAGGATTTTTTCGTTGCATTTTCCGGGGGTATCTTCAAAATCAGGCAAGGCCATGACCCAATGCATGAGGTCTGTAAAACGCACAGATAACGGGTCTATCTCGGAATAGGTGTCGGCCAGTTGAATGGCAATTTCTTGTACATCAATCCACTTCATCGCATTTTATCCTCTTGTCAGCGTTTTTTGTGTTTTTGATCAACGCTTACGTTGATGGTATATTCGGGAATCGTCACAATTAAACCATCTAACGCCTCGGTTAGAACAACTTGACACCCTAATCGACTGGTGGAGGTCAAACCAAAGGCCTCGTCTAGGGTATCTTCTTCCTCTTCTGTGGGAGAGGGAAGACGACGATGCCAAGCTGGATCTATGATGACATGACAGGTCGAACAGGCCAACGAACCTTCACAGGCCCCCTCCAATGGAATCTCATGTAGGTGGGCCGCTTCTAAAAGAGTGAGACCAGAAGAGACTTCAATAGTTTTCTGCATCGGTAAAAAAGTGACTTTGACCATGGGAATGGCTCTCTCCTATTCAAACTCAGTGATGTTTCGTCCCGCCATCCCCGCGCGAATAGTACGATCCATGCGTCGCTCGGCAAAAAATTGGGTGGCTTGATCTAATTCTTTTAACGATTGGTTGATTTTTTCATAATCTTCCCCCTGGGAACTCTCCAGAAGGTGCCGCATGGCCTGTTTGACCACGCCCAACTCTTTGGCATTTAAAAGATCGCCATCCACCTTGAGTGCTGCTCCCGCAGAACTCAAGGCTCGTTGGGCTTCAACGCGGGCCTCACTTAACAAACGGGCCATCCAATCTTGCTCACCATGCGCCAAGGCTTCGCGTAACATCTGCTCTATTTGATCATCAGAAAGACCATAGGAGGGTTTGACAGCGATTGATTGCGCCATTTTGGTGGTCTGTTCGACAGCCGAAACCGTTAAAAGACCATCGGCATCTATTTGATATGTCACCAGAATACGCGCCGCTCCAGCCACCATGGGCGGAATGCCACGCAATTCAAAACGCGCCAAAGAACGGCATTGATCCGCCAACTCTCGTTCGCCCTGCACCACATGAATGGCCATCGCCCCTTGTCCATCTTTAAAGGTGGTAAACTCTTGAGCACGTGCCGTGGGAATGGTGCTGTTGCGGGGGATGATTTTTTCCACCAGCCCCCCCATCGTCTCAATTCCCAAAGACAACGGATTGACATCCAATAACAGAAGCCCAGAACGATCGTTGCCCGCCAATAAATCGGCCTGATGTGCCGCCCCTAAAGCCACCACTTGATCTGGATCTAAATCACAAAGAGGTGTGCATTGAAACAGCTGGGCCACAAACTCCCGGACCAGTGGCACCCGTGTCGATCCTCCAACCAAAACCACCCCGGTCAAATCCTCTACCGTCACCCCCGCATCCTTTAAAGCTCGACGGCAAGAAAAACCGGTTTTGTGAACCAAAGGGCGAATTAAATCGTTAAACTCTTCTCGGTTTATGGAACGTTGAAAGGGGGTCTCTTCACCACAAAATATCGAGGCAACCGCCGTCGAAGAACATGTCAACGCCTCTTTGACCGCTCTGGCTCCATCCATGGCCGCGCGGATTTGTTGCGCAGTAGGAGCTTCAAGCCCCATCTCATTTAGAAAAAGTGAGGACAAACAACGATCAAAATCATCTCCTCCCAGAGCGGTATCCCCGCCAGTGGACAAAACTTGAAAAACCCCTTGGGTCAGCTTTAATATAGAAATATCAAACGTTCCGCCTCCTAAATCATAAATGGCATATATCCCCTCCCGGGCTTGATCCAAACCATAAGCCAAGGCCGCAGCGGTTGGTTCGTTGACCAGACGCAAGACCTCTAAACCAGCTAAACGTCCCGCATCTTTGGTGGCTTGGCGTTGGGCATCGTCAAAGTAGGCGGGGACAGTGATCACCACCCCATATAAACTTCCCCCCAAGGCCTCCTCGGCTCGATATTTGAGAGCTTTCAGAATTTCCGCTGAAATTTCTACTGGAGAGAAGAGACGCTGGTCTATGCCAATTTGTACCATCCCTCCCGCTCCAGCATAAAAATCGTAAGGGTAATGGAAACCATCTTTTTGGATATCATCAAGACCACGGCCCATAAATCGCTTGACAGAGGATATGGTTCGTTTTGGATCTTGCCAAGCCAGAGCTTGGGCTTGGGCACCCACTAAAATTTCCTCTCCAGTGCCAAAATAAACCATCGATGCCAAAGAGACTCGCCCCTGTGCATCGGGAATACAGATTGGTTTGCCGTCTAAACCAATCGCGGCTACCAACGAAAACGTGGTCCCTAAATCAATCCCTACCACACGACGTTGATCCTCCGGTCGGGCCTCGTGGGGAAGGGGCGATTGCCCAGGTTCCGCAATATCTAATAAAACATCCATTTTAATTCCAAAGTTTCCTTGTTAACAGAATAGGAGGTACCACCACATTTAAATGTGGACGATGAATGAGTGCCTGAACAAAAAGCAAAGTCAAGACCCTGGGGGCAATCCCCTAGACCCCTTTTTTTTATTAATCAAAAAATAGACAACTACGGTTAAGTGTGGTGGTACCGAATAGGATTGCAAGGCTTCATAATATTTAGCCTCGTCCCTTTTGATAAATGGTTGGAGCCACCTGCGTTACCGGCACATTTAATTTATTGAGCGTCTCAGAATGTCCAACAAAAAGATAACCATTGGGTGCTAAGTTGCGACACAATTTATTGACGATTTGTTCTGCGGTTGGACGGTCAAAATAGATTAAACAGTTGCGACAAAAAATAATGTCCATGGTTTGCTTGATGGTATATTCAGCGTCCATAAAATTTAAATGTTGAAATGTCACCATGCTGCGAATTTCGGGAGTCATCCGTACCTTCGGCTTGAGGGGATCTTTCCCTTTTAACATATATTTTCGCTTGAGAGCCAGTGGGACAGGATCGGCCTTGTCCATGTCATACACCGCAATCCTGGCATGATCCAATGCTCTGGTGGAGAGATCTGTCCCTAAAATTTTGGCTTTGTAAGCGCGATGTTGTTCAGAAAACTCTTGGATCACCATGGCCATGGTGTATGGCTCTTCACCTGTGGAACACGGGGCACTCCAAATTTGTAAAGGACGGGCAATGCCGACCGCTTTTTCTTGCATCAATTTTGGCATGACGATTTCCGACATATAGGTAAAATGGTTCGGTTCACGGAAAAAGTCGGTTTTATTGGTCGTGACAATGTCTATAAAATTGGTCAACTCGTGGGTCTGATCTTTTGGATTCAGAACTAAATCGACATATTCTGTAAAGGAATTCATCCCCAAAAGGCGTAAACGTTTTTGAATTCGTGCCGTTAACATGGACTTTTTAGAGTCTGGCATTTGAATACCGCTTTTTGACTCAATAAATTCACTTAAACGTCGAAAATCTTTATCGGATAAACCATCTGAACGCGCTACTTGAAAAACGGATTCTGTCATTTATTATCTCTTTGATTGTCATGAAAAAGTATTGTTTTTGATCCTTTTGAGAAAAACTTTTCCTGAGTCTGTTTTTAAATGGATGACCCGGCCTTCTGCACCACCGACATCCTCGGAGACCATGTTTAATTTTTGTTCTTTAATAATGTGTTTGGCAACCGCAATATTTTGTTCGCCTATGGTGACTGTCGTTGGCGTGGTCGCATACATATCGGCTCCGCCAAAAAGTTTTACCTCAATATCTGTATATTGGATAGATTTTTCTCTAAAAATAGCCAACATCGAATGGATGGCAGAATCCACATATCGAAAGCATTGTTGTTGTTTCGTTTTCTGGTGTTGATGAAAATCAAAAGGGCATTTAGGCAAAAGAGCGTGGCACATAGTGACAAAATTAGATTTTTTATGCAGCAAAATAATAGAAACGCAAGATCCAAGAATTGTTGAAACCAACATGGAATGATGACCCATATAAAATTGTCCAGGATCTAAAATTTTTTTAGGCAATCTCTCTTCTTGGGAATTTTTCATACGTTAAATGACAGCCTTGTTATTCAAATGTTCGAAAAGCGGAGCAATCGCAGCCCTTTTTGTAACCGTTCAGATAAAAAAATTAAAAATAAGACCTTGGGGGATGGCATCCCCCAATCCCCCTGCTATTTGAAGAAAGCAAAACCGAATTCAAAAGCAAAAGCAAAACCCTGGGGGCAATCCCCTAGACCCCTTTTTTTTATTAATATATGAACGGTTACCCCTTTTTTTATAGATTACTTTAAAAGATGTGTCAAATAATGCAAAAAATTCTCTTCCGTGCTGGGGAGTCTGTTGCCAACAGTTTGAACCATGAGTGCCGCCGCCGCACTCCCAATAAACACCGCTAAATCTTGAGAAATCCCTCCAGCAAGAGATAAGGCCGAAAGAGAAAGAAAGGCATCTCCAGCGCCAGTTCGATCCACCACTTGTGTGGAGAATGCGGGAATATAATGATGACGATGGGAGTGACATTCCAACAACATAGCCCCTTGCTCTCTCAAGGTAACCACCAAGTTGGTGGCTCGGACCCGCGCCGCTACCCGTGCCGCCACCTCCTCAAGAGGAGAAATGGCATCGTGAACGGCCAAACGTAACTCGGATTCGTTTAACGCAATAAAGTCGGCGCGCGGATAACGGGTTATCGCATGACATCCTCGGTTGCCAGCATTGGCCTGGGTGTTGACCGCTAAAAAGTGGACGTTTTGGCACAAAAGATCCACCATGTAGGGTGAAATAAATCCGTAACCATAATCGGCTACCAAAACCAAATCGAAACGAGCCGCTATTTTTTCGATTTGGGCGCAAATATTTCGTTCTACCTCTCTGGTCATGGGGTTCGGATTGTAATCATACATCTCAAAGAGCGTTTTCAGTTCTGGATCAACAAAACGTCGTTTCATCAAGGTTGGGGCCTGTTCAAAATAAAACAGATATGGGGTAATCTTGGGAGATAAATTGGAACGAATAAACGCTTCTTGGCTGCTGTCGCGACCAATACCAGAAAGCAATGATACCTGTCGAGAAAAACCAGAGAGATGGTTGGCTATGGCCAAGGCCCCCCCAACAAAGGGTTCTATAGATAACAGTCGGGTGGCAAGAGTTCCCCCAGAGCCGGTGAAATCCATGTTTTGAACGTGATAATACTCCTCTATGATCGACTCGCCCACCACCAATACCGATATATTTTGTAATGAGCGGATAGACTCAAGGAGAGCACCTAATGAATAATTTGCAGAAAAACGATTGAGGTACTCCCGTGTTTGTGGTGAAAAAAGACCGAAATGGTCGTTAAGAAGGTCCCTGGCATTAAAAGTGATTTCGTCGGTATAAACAATTTCTCCATTAAACGAGTCCATGGCCTCCTTTTCTTGGGAGAGTATATTTTCCGCAGCACTGTTTGGAACCCTGGTCAGAGAAGGTTTAACATAGAGATGTGGTTTTAACGCCAGTAGAGCAGGAATGACGTTTGGATCCGGGAGAATGGAGACATAATCTACGACCTCCAAAGAGGCCAAGCTCTCGGCACGCATGGACTCAGGAAAGAGAGAGCGGTTGAGGCCTTCCGAGAGGAAACGGTCTGCGGTGATCGTCACCAACAAACAATCCCCAAGCTTTCGGGCCTGCGCCAAATGACGCATATTGCCAAGATGCAAAAGGTCAAAAACGCCATGGCAAAGAACAATTTTATTTCCAAAATGGCGCAACTCTTCCGCCTTGTGGAGTAATTGTTCAAAGAGGATTATTTTGGCATCCATACGTCTGAATCCAGATTTAATGGTCTATGTAATGACAACGAATTTTATTTAAAATCTTTTTTGTGGAAAGATTATTTTACAGGTAGATCAGGGGGGGTGGCAAGATTTTTATTTGTCGTATCGGTTGTCTCGTTAAAATCTTTTTTATATTCTGTCATAAAATTATTGACAAACGCCAGGATTTCATGGGCTCCTGGAGGAGCTTCTCTATAAACCCAAATATCCTGATTAAGATTATAGGTGAACTTGTCATAAAAACCAGTAAATGGACCACTCTCCAGCAGATCTCCTTTGCTGAAAGTTCTTGTAAAAATTCGGACATAATTGTATTTTGGGTTGAAACCGATCATGATATCCATTCCCAAAATATTTACTCTTTTATAATATTTATCTCGAACGCGATCTTTAATAATTCGGCGAATCACCTCATCATAGTAGACAATGGCGTTAGAATTTTCTAGTTCCATCCGTAAATGACGACAAAATCGATGGATGTCGTTACGAGGATAGTGAACCCGATGCCGGCGAAAACTGGTACAGGAGCAGGTCATCTTGTAGAGGTTGACCCGATAAAATTTATTTTTATTCAGTAAACTGGGTACGAAAACTCTTTTATCCAGCTCTTCGGGCAGCAAAGGCAGTAAAAATGGTGGAAATATTTTATATTCATTCAAAATTTTTTTTCTTTTGATGATTGGAACCAAGACAAAACGAATCAATGCCCAAATGGTCGCCAATATCAAAATAATGGACCAAAACCACATTTGCGAGAGAAAATGAAGGTGAGATGTCATAAATTAAACTGGATAAAATTCCTAAAATGGTTTATCTCTTTCGAGAATATCTATTCTTAATATACGGGCAACTGGATCAAAAAAGGTATGAAAAAAACGTATTGGATCATTTTTTTTCTTTTTATTGGTTCTCTGTCGATGCCATCCTGGGCCTTGGAGATCCAAAGCGAAGCCCATAATGAAAAAAAAATTGCAGGTGATCAAATTTTACAACGCGTAGATCGAAATCTATTCCCTGAATCCGCCCAGATGATATACCAACTTGTCAACCGAAAGCCAAACGGTAAAGAAGAGACAATAATTCTCTATATCGCCCGTAGCGATCGTCACGAAATGGTTTTGCTTGGCGTTGCCCCGGACTATCTCAAAGGACGTAGTGCGCTGCGGGTGGCCAATGAGATGTGGATACATATGCCTGGTGAGATTGATTTGCGTCAGATGAGTCTTCAAGAATATTGGTTTGGGGGTACGTTTAACAATGGTGATATTTTACAAGGAGATTATCATCTTGACTTTTCAGCCGATTTAACACGAGAATCAGACCAGGAGTACCTTCTTAAGCTAACGTCAAAAAAATCGCAGGCTCCATTTCAACGGGGGGAGATGCGTGTAGACAAAGCATTGCTCTTGCCGATCGAATTGACTTATTATGACTTTGGTGACAAAATTGCCAAGCAAATTAAATTTAAAGAGATACGCCCCTTCGGACAAGGAGTGACGCGACCCGCCATTCTGGAATCCGCAAGCATTTTAAATCCAGGGTATGTTTCTCTCCTCAAACTCGGCCAGATTCAGGCACGATCTTTTCCAAAAGAGGCATTTTCTTTGCAATTTTTATCCAATGTTGGCTCTATTTTGCTGAAAGAGTAAACATCCATATTCAATTTTTTTCCTTTATCAAAACAGGAAAATTGGCGTGGACGGCATTGACTTTTGAAAAAAAAATATTAATCTATACTTTTTTGGTATGGGATGAAAATGGCAGTCTGTCGATTTTTTTACCATCCCCAGAAGCAACAGTAGCGGAGGATGACGCATTGAGTAAAGAAGATGTTATAGAAATGGAAGGTACCGTGCTGGAAAATCTTCCAAACGCCATGTTTAGGGTAGAACTTGAAAATGCACATAAATTATTGTGTCATATTTCTGGACGCATGCGGAAGCACTACATAAGAATCCTGCCGGGAGATAAGGTCACCGTTCAACTGACCCCCTACGATCTCTCCAAAGGACGTATCTCTTACCGACATAAGTGACCTCTTACCTCAAATGGTCTTCTAAGATGACCTCCTAAGATGACCTTAGATCCATGTTTAAACCAAATTTGTCATACTTTGGAAAATTGATGTTTCAGGTTTTTTGGCATTCTTCTACCATTTTAGAGAGCTGCGATGACCTATAATGCCTCGCAAATCGAAGTTCTCGAAGGGTTGGAAGGGGTTCGTCGTCGACCTGGTATGTATATTGGGGGCGTGGATCTGCAGGCACTACACCATTTGGTGGTGGAGGTTCTGGATAATGCCACGGACGAAGCGGTCGCGGGTCATGCCGACCGCATATGGTTGACTTTAGCGGCAGATGATTCGGTTCATGTGCGCGATAATGGACGCGGCATTCCGGTGGATCCTCTGGAACGTTTTCCAGATAAATCTGCTCTGGAGGTTATTTTAACCACCCTGCATGCGGGTGGAAAATTTAACGATAAAGCCTATGCCACGGCTGGCGGACTCAATGGGGTTGGTGTTTCGGTGGTCAACGCTTTGAGTGAATGGACCGAAGTCACCGTAGAGCGTGATGGCGGGCGTTGGCGACAGAGGTTCTCCAGAGGTCTTGCCCAAACTTCCTTGGAGCATCTCGCCGAGAGCCGTCGTCATGGTACCCTGGTGGCTTTCAAACCAGATCCGGACATTTTTCCTGATACCACATTTAATGCCGACCAAATTCTTGAAATGTGTCGTGCCAAAGCCTATTTAAATCGTGGATTGCTTATTGCTGTCCGTTTAGAGAAAAAAGATGAAAACCACGAATTTTTTTTCCCAGATGGGGTACGGGATTATATTCGGCAGGCCATCTCTGGCAAGGAGCCTCTGATTTCAGAACTTTTTGCTGGTCGGGTGGAGCGGTTTGGTGAAAAAGGCAACGGACGACTTGAATGGGCCATTGCCTGGATCAATGAGGAAGAGAGTAAAATATTAACATATTGCAATTCAGTCCCTACGCCAGGGGGAGGTGCCCATGAATTGGGGCTGCGTGCTGCCTTGATCAAAGGGGTTCGGGAGTATGCCGAATCACGTAATCTCTTGGCCAAGGGGATGATTTTGGTAGCTGAAGACCTTTTGGAAGGGATGATCGCGGTTTTTTCTATTTTTATTTCTGATCCACAATTTGCAGGTCAAACCAAAGAGCGGGTGACCAATCCTGGTTTGGCACGTCAGATAGAGAGTGTCGTCAAAGATCATTTAGACCATTGGTTAAACCAACGGCCTGAACAATCGACCCGCCTTATTGAAACCATCGTTGCCCGGGCCAGGGATCGCATCAATCGCAAAAAAGATTCCGTTCGTGTGTTGCGCAAGACCGCCACGACCCGTCTGACATTGCCTGGCAAACTGACCGATTGTGTCACCTCTGACACCACCAAATCCGAACTTTTTATTGTTGAGGGGGATTCGGCTGGGGGGTCTGCCAAGCAGGCGCGTGATCGCAATACCCAAGCGATTCTGCCTCTGCGTGGCAAAATTCTCAATGTTGAGCAGGCCAACACCGATAAATTTGAAAACAATCTTGAAGTTCAAAATTTAATCACCGCCATTGGTGCCGGGATAGGTCGTCTTTTTGATTTAAAAAAGATTCGTTATGGTCGGATTATCATCATGACAGATGCCGATGTGGATGGGGCGCATATTGCGAGTTTACTATTGACTTTTTTTTATCGTTTTATGCCCACTTTGATCACCAACGGTCATCTCTTTTTGGCCCAACCGCCGTTGTATCGGGTGAGTGTTGGCAATCAAAGTGTTTATGCCCTAGATGATGTCGAGAAGGAGCGTGTTATTCAGCGCCTTACCCGTGGCAAGCCCAAATCTTCTGTGCAGGTCTCTCGTTTTAAGGGGTTGGGGGAGATGCCGCCGATGCAACTACGGGAAACCACCATGAATCCCAAAACCCGTCGTTTACTTCAAGTGATTATTGATGATGAAGCCGCTACGAACGATACGTTTGGTCGTCTTATGGGCAAACAAGCCATGGAAAGGTTTAAATTTATTCAAGAGAAAGCCGATTTTTCTAGAGATAAACTTGATATATAAAGAATGACAATTGAAAGAAACCCCAATGCAAAGACGATCCTCTCTTTTTTTAGCTGCTACTCTTTTGTGTTCTTTCCTGGAATTGCCAGCACGGCAGGCAACCGCCGCAGATGTTTCGTCTGTATTTCAGTTTCGTACCTTTATTCAATCTGTTTTAGAGACCCAGCCGGCCATTTTATCCGCCAAAGCAGATTTAAAAGCGGCTCAAGAACAAACCAAGCAAACGGCGGCCTTGCTTTTACCTTCGGTTCATTTGAATGCTTCGCAAAGTTATAACCAAACCGATTGGAACCACGACACTTCCAAATCCAACCCGGAGGAGGTTGGGGTTTCTCTGACCCAGCCAGTTTATAACCGAGCCACTTGGCTGGCACATGAACGCGCCAAACCCTATGTTGCTCTTTATGAGGCCGATTTAAATGCGGCCCAACAAAATCTTTTATGGGATATTATTCAAGTCACACTTGATTTTTTGCAAGCGCAAGAGGTGGCCAAATTGGCCAAAAACAATCAAGAGGTTTTAAAAAATCATCTTGCCTCTACGCAAGCCCGTTATCAAGTTGGCGAAATTACCCAGACCGATGTTCGTCAGGCTGAAGCGCGACTGGCCCAGGCGCGTGCCAAGCAGATTGGGGCGGATAATGCGGTGCAAACGAGTCGTGCCCGTTTCCAAGAAATTATTGGAACAACGCCCCCTATCGGATTGATGGTTCCAAAGGTGGTTCAAGCCAATCTTAAATTTTCTTCTGAAAAGAGAGAGGCCCTTTTAGAGACGAGACCAGACATTCGAGCCCTACAGGAACGTTTAAAGTATGCTTCGTTGAGTATTGAAATTGAAGAAGCTGGATATCTTCCAGAGGTTTCTCTCTCCACATCTTTAAATCGTGACTGGAACGATGGTTCCAATCGTGGTACTCCTGTGGATCAATTTTCCATCTCTGTGGGATTGAAACTGCCTCTTTATTCCGGGGGGATGACTGTTTCACGTATTGACCAGAAGCGTGCTGAAAAAGAGGCCCTTGCGGCGCAATTGGATCTCAATCGACTACAGGCCATGCGTGAAATTGAGAGTGCCGAACTCTCTTTGACCAGTACCCAAGCAGAAACTGTGGCTTATCAATCCAGTGTGACAGCCGCCCAAGAGGCATTAAACGGTTTTCAGAGTGAATATGAGGTGGGCAGTCGTACTGCTTTGGACCTTCTGGATGCGCAAAACACTCTTTTTTCAGCCCAAACGGATTTAGCCAAAAGCCACTATGATGAAATTCGCAATCAATATCAATTGCTTTTGGCTATGGGTCAATTGCGATTGGAATTTTTTGATATAGAAAAGGGTGCGTTATCCGCTGACAAGTGAAAAATTATATGCTAAATTTTTTTCATACACCCTCTCCACGCCGTCGGATGCACGGTAATTAAAAAATAGAAGCGTGAAATTATGATAGATACAGAGTTGGTTCAAAAGGTATTGGCCGAAGTGAGGCCATTTTTGCAAAGAGATGGGGGTGATGTTGAATTTGTCAATCTCACACCAGAAAATGTGGTGCAAGTGCGCTTGCGCGGTGCTTGCGGTTCTTGTCCTGGGGCCATCATGACGCTCAAAAATGGTATTGAACGGATCATGAAAGAGCGTATTCCTGAAGTTAGCCGGGTGGAGGGTGTCTCCTGACTCCCTCTGATTTGCGTTTTTTGCCATCTCCCTTTTGCGATGAGCGTCCCTCTGGGGTAGCTGTAGAGCTGTTGGTCGTTCATGCCATCAGCTTACCGCCGGGTTGCTTTGGAGGTACGGCGATTGATGACCTGTTTATGGGACGTTTGGATCCCACACGGGATCCTTATTTTAAACAAATTGTTCATTTGAAGGTCTCTTCCCATTTTTTAGTGGATCGCAAGGGCCAATTAACGCAATATGTTCCTGTATTGCATCGGGCTTGGCATGCTGGACAAAGTCAATGGCGGGGTCGAACCCGCTGCAACGATTTTTCGATCGGCGTTGAACTGGAAGGGGATGCCCAAACCCCTTTTCAACCCATTCAATACTGGCGTTTAGCGGGCCTGTTTCGTACCCTTCAACGCCGTTTAACTGCTCTAGCTGACGACCATGTTGTCGGACATCAAGAGATTGCTCCAGATCGAAAATGGGATCCTGGTCCATGTTTTGACTGGAATTTTTTTTGGACAATCCTCAAAGAAACCGGTCCAGAGCCGCATCTGGAACCGATTTGGGAGTAACCTACGATGGGACATCTCCATATTATAGGTATCTGTGGAACCGCTATGGCTGGCTTGGCCTATTTAGCCAAGGATATGGGGTGGCAGGTCACGGGTTCGGATATGGGCATTTATCCGCCTATGAGTACTTTTTTAGAAGCCTCTGGTATTGTTGCCTTTTCTGGTTTTAAGGCCGAAAATCTTTGTCCGTCTCCAGACCTTGTTTTGGTTGGCAACGCCATTTCACGTGGTAATCCTGAACTGGAAGCTCTTTTAGACAGCACGATTTCCTATCAATCGGGTTCGCAGTGGTTGTTTGAAAATGTGTTACAGGGCCGTCATCCCATTGTGGTGACGGGCACCCATGGCAAGACCACCACCAGTAGTTTGGTGGCTTGGCTTTGGGAGAGTGCGGGATTGTCTCCTGGTTTTTTTATTGGTGGCATTCCGGCCAATTTTGGTCAGGGCGTGCGTTCTACGCGCGGGCCTTGGGTGGTGGTGGAAGGGGATGAATATGATACTGCTTTTTTTGATAAACGCCCGAAATTTTTGCATTATCGTCCGCGCACATTGATTCTTCATAATCTCGAATTTGATCATGCCGACATTTATCCTGACTTAGAGGCCATTTGTACCCAATTTCGGCTTTTGTTGCGCTCGGTGCCTGCCTCTGGTTTGATCATCGCCAATGGCAACGATTTAGAGATCTCCCGGGTTTTGCGTAACGCCTACACTCCTGTGGTTAAATATGGTATGGATGGAGATTTTCAATTTACGGCCAAGCTTTTACAAAGTGATGGCCAGCACTGGAGTTTTTGTCATCAGGGGGAAGAGTTATTTCAAGTTCAGTGGTCTCTTTTAGGCAAACATAACGTGATGAACGGTTTGGCCGCAGCGGCGACCGCCATAAGTCACGGTATTTCAGCGTCGGCCATCAAGAGAGGTCTTGAATCTTTTCAGGGGGTTGCCCGGCGTTTACAGAAAAGAATCGATCTTCATGGTATTTCGGTTTACGACGATTTTGCCCACCATCCAACGGCCATTGCCGTCACATTAGCGGCCATGCGCGCCACCACTGCGGGTCATGATGAAGATCATCCAGGACGATTATGGGCCGTTTTAGAACCGCGTTCGAATACCATGCGTCGTCGAGTTCATCAAGGTCGTTTGGCACCGGCTTTGGCTCATGCCGATTTTGTCATTTTGGCCCGTCCCAGTTCACGAGGGCTTTCCGAAGAGGATCTTTTAGATGTCGATGAGATAGCCGCTCGTATAAACAGCAGTGGTACTCAATCGGCGGTAGTTGTCGACCATGTGGAGGGGGCGATCCAATATCTTCGTCGGCAACTCATTTGGGGTGACCGTGTCGTTGTCATGAGTAACGGTGGTTTTGATGATATTTTTGACCGTTTAAAAGGGGCTATTTTGCAGATGCGTGGCCAAGGAGAGAACTTATGATCAAAGGGAGTCCTCTTGTTGGGCAGTTTTTAATTGCCATGCCCAGCTTGAAAGATCCCCAATTTGAGCGTTCGGTCATGATTCTTTGCGCCCACTCTCAAGAAGGGGCTTTAGGATTGGTGATCAATCAGCCCCATCCAGCCAAAATGGCCCATATTGCCCAGCAATTGGGTTTGAATTGGCGCAGGCCAGGCAAACAGATTGTCTATCAAGGTGGACCAGTGGCCATGGAGCGGGGATTTATTCTGTACGAAGATATTTTAAGTTTTCCTGGTCATTTAGAGATTGTCCCTAATTTATTTATGGGGACCAATCCAGATATTTTAAGCCATTTAGCACGACCCGATGCCTCGGAACGTTTTTTGTTTGCTTTGGGATATGCGGGTTGGGCCGAGGGGCAATTGGAGGCGGAATTGCGTGAGAACGTTTGGCTGATGGCTCCTTTAGATCGTCGGATTCTTTTTGATCTTCCACCATCCGAACGTTGGACAGCCGCCATTGATCGTTTAGGTGTCAATCCTGCCTTTGTGGTCAACGCGGGTTGCACGGTCAATTAAATATAGGGGCCCAGAATCGCCCCCAGTCCTAAAAAAAAAGAGGGGGTCTGGGGGATTCATCCCCCAGGGTTTGGTCTTTGATTTTTTTTTTATGTATCGGAAAAAAAATCAAGACCTTGGGGGGCGGCCCCCCCCCAATCCCCCCCCTTTTTTTTGTGGTCTTTGACTTTTTGCCCGAAGGGCATTCTATTTTTTCAGTTATCACCTTTTTTGGTAAATTTGTTGGAGCAGGAACAATGTGGAAGAGAGTTAGGTTGGTATTGTTATGCACATTATATTTGGCTTTTTCTCCTTTGTTGGTTTTTTCTCATGATCACCACGATGTTTCAGACACCGCATCTGAATGTGTAAAAAAACATCCTCTTCCCCATCCTGACTGCGGCAAGGCGTTGACTCCTCTGTTTTCCGACGACGGACGTTTATGGGTGACTTTTAGCCAAAACGATCATGTTTATCTCACCACCTCTCATGATTTAGGTCACACGTTTACTCCGGCGGTGGAGGTGAATTCCATACCGGAAAAAATTGATAACAACGGTGAAAATCGTCCTAAAGTGGCTTTGGGCCATTCTGGCGAGGTTTATATCTCCTGGACTACCCGCACCTCAGGTTTTTACTCTGGGAATGTGCGTTTTGCCCGTTCACTTGATGGCGGAAAAACGTTTGATCCGCCCATTATTGTCAATACTGATCTTGCCCTTGTCAGCCACCGATTTGATACCATGGTGGTCGATACAAAAGGTCGTATCTACCTGATATGGCTTGATCAAAGGGAGCGTGCGGCGGCTTTGGCCAAAGGGGAAAAATATTCTGGGGCGGCTTTGTACTACGCCATTTCAGAGGATCAAGGCCAACATTTTGCGTTCAATCGCAAGGTGGTTGATCACACGTGTGAGTGTTGTCGTTTGGCTGTGGTCCGCACCGAATCTGACCGTGTTGGGGTTTTTTGGCGGCATATATATCCAGAGAATCTTCGCGACCATGCCTTTATTTGGCTTCCGTCCGAGGTAAACGCTCCTGTCACCTCTCCTATTCACGTGACCGATGACGATTGGCAAATTGAGGGGTGTCCCCACCATGGTCCATCTTTGGCTCTTGGTGTAAAAAATCAACTTCATATGGCTTGGTTTAGCGCGGGAAAGAAGAATCAAGGGTTGTTTTATGGTCGTTTTGACTCAGAGACCGCGTCACTTCAAGATCAACATCTCATTGATAACGCCACAGGGGCCATGCACCCCTCTTTATTGGCCGTTCATGAGCATCTCTATATTGTTTGGAAAAGGATTGCCGTTAAAAACACGCAACTGTTCCTGCAAACCTCTTTGGATAATGGCCGTCATTGGTCAGCTTCCGTGCCGATTGCCGAAACAACTGGCAATTCAGATTATCCTCTTCTTGTGCGCCATAAAGATCGGGTTTTTGTCTCTTGGCATAGCGATGTCGAAGGGTATCGACTCTGGCCGATAGAGGACAAGAATGCGATTCCCCAATAAATTTTGATGGAAAAGTTTTCCCTGCTGATTCCTCTTTTATTGGCCTTGTCCAGTGTGTTACACTGTTTAAGTATGTGCGGAGGCATCTTGGGGGCTATGACTTTTCATCTTTTGGCCAATACGCAGCCTATACAGCGGAAATCTGGGTCTTTTATTTTGGCGGCCAATATGGGCCGATTGGTTAGTTATTCGGTGGCTGGGGGGGTGGTGGCTATGTTTGGGCGCACACTTTTTTCCACTCTTTCGCCCAGTACCGGACACACCTTATTGCAAGGTTTTTCTGGTTTGATCTTGGTGGGCAACGGGCTGTTTTTGATCGGACGTTTTCCGAATATGCACCAGATTGAATGGTTGGGAAGCTTTCTTTGGCGCAGCCTGGAACCTTTGGCCAGACGTTTTATTACGCCGCAAACGTTGTTTCAGGCCTTTTTGTTTGGCATGGTTTGGGGTTGGTTTCCTTGTTCTTTGGTGTATGGGGCGTTGTTATGGAGTAGTGCTTCCTGCTCTGCTCTGTCTGGGGCTATGGTGATGTTTTTGTTTGGCCTTGGAACTTTACCTGTCATGCTCTCTGCTGGTTGGTTGGCCGAATATTTGGTTCGTTCTGGAGGTTTTTCTCGTTTTGGAAAGTTGACCGCTTGGCTTTTGATTGGCATAGGTATTTTTAATTTAATTGTGCTGTTTTCAAAAATACACAATCCCCATTTACATCACATGACTCACATTGTGAATTGTCTGATTCCACTATGAAACACATGACTGCACTTTCTATCATTGGATCTTCTCCGGCACTGATGTCTATTTTGCGGGCTGCACGTTTGGTGGCCATTACCGATGCCACGGTATTGATTCAAGGGGAATCTGGAGTTGGTAAAGAGTTATTGGCGCAAGCCATTCATGCTGCCAGTAAACGGGCCAAGGCTCCTTTTATACCGGTCAATTGTGCGGCATTATCTGAAACTTTGGTTGAAAGTGAACTGTTTGGTCATGTCAAAGGGGCTTTTACAGGGGCCATTTCAGAACGCATGGGCCGTATAGCCGCCGCCCATGGAGGAACCCTTTTTTTGGATGAAGTTGGGGATATGCCTCTCTCTATTCAACCAAAAATGTTGCGTTTTTTAGAAAATGGCGAGTGTCAATCCCTGGGCCAGGAACAACCTCGGCGCATGGATGTCCGTGTGATTGCGGCGACCAATCAAAATTTGGCCACACTGGCCATGAATGGACGTTTTCGACAAGATTTATTATACCGTTTGCAAGTGGTGCCTCTTTTGCTACCTCCTTTACGGGAGCGTGGTGACGATGTGGTTGTATTAGCAAAAAATTTTTTATCTGACTATGCTTTGATGCATGGGGTGTCTTCTCCCTATTTTTCCCGTTCTGCTTTGAATGTACTGCGTTGTCATTCGTGGCCTGGGAACATTCGGGAATTGCGCAATGTGTGTGAACGGGGGGTGATTTTTCATGCGGGAGAAGAATTGGACGATGATTTTGTTCATAACCAGCTGGCGGCCCACGCTCCCGCACAACTGCCTTCCGGTACTCCTCTCTTGGATAAAACCATTCCAGAGAATCCTCCTTTGCCCAATGGAGGCATCAGTTTAAATCTATTGGAACGCGAATTGATTCAAGCCGCCTTGCTTCGTACTCAGGGTAATCGAACGCATGCGGCAAAATTATTGGATGTCAGTCGAGATACATTGCTTTATCGCATGAAAAAACATGCGTTGCGTTAGTTTTTTTCAAACGAGATTTCCCCCCGCATGATTTTATTAAATTGGCGACAACGTTATACCTATTGGATATGCCATGCTTGGCTTCCGGCGGGGGTGTTTTTGGTGGGTCTCCTCTGGTTTCGGTGGTATGATATTGATATTAAATTGGCCAATTTTTTTTACGATTTTGCTGCCAATCGTTGGATTTATGGGGAGAGTTGGTGGGCAAATACGTTTTTGCATTCTGGTGGGCGCAATGGAATAAAATTAATCGCCATTTTGGCTGCTGTTCTTTGGGTAGGGGGGTATGTTAAGGCTAATCTGCGCCCCTTACGCCGCCAATCAGGATACGCGCTTTTGGTCATTGGGCTGAGCACTGGATTGGTTGCCCTTGGGAAAGAGACCACAGGGATCAACTGCCCTAGAGATTTACAACAGTATGGCAAAGATCGTCCCTATTATCATCTTTTTGATTCCCGTCCCGTCAAAAGTCTGCAGGGGAAATGTTTCCCTGGGGGACATTCATCTGGTGGTTTTTCATTGTTTTTCATATATTATTTATTAAAAGATCGACGTTCTAAAAGGGCTTTATGGGGGATTGGTTTCGCTTTATTGATTGGGGGGCTTTTTAGTTTTGCGCAATTGGTTCGTGGGGCCCATTTTATTTCTCATGATTGGTGGTCGCTTTTTATTTGTTGGGCCATGGCCTCTTGGTTGTATCACGTTCCGTTTCAAAAACGTCTCACCCTGACTGCTGAAAATCCGCATAATTAAACAGACGGTACCACCACACTTAACCGTGGTCGTCTGTTTTTTGATTTTATTATTTTAAAAAAAAAAGGGGTCTGGGGGATTGCCCCCAGGGTTTTGATTTTGATTTTGCTTTTGACCTCGGTTTTGCTTCCTTCAAAAAGCAGGGGGATTGGGGGATGCAATCCCCCAAGGTCTTGACTTTGCTTTTTGTTCAGGCACGCGTTCATCGTCCACACT
>JAMOAW010000049.1:0-46723 GCA_039908535.1 Magnetococcus sp. DMHC-6
GAAACTGGAAGGCTCGAACACCATCCATGGCTGCTGGTCTTACCGACCGCGTTTGGACCGTCCATGAGTGGGTTTCTTACCCAGCTTTGCCGGTTAGGTCATTGTGAGGTACCACCCAAATTTTTTGATATAGAGAAAAATGCTCAATAAAAATTTTGGATTTACTTTGATAGATTTAGTGATTGCTATGGTCATTGTGGCTATTCTTGCCATGTTTGCCATACCAGCCTATAATCAATATATTCAACAAAGTCGCCGTGGTGATGCCTATGCCACTTTGGAGATGATTGCGTTGGCACAAGAACAGTGGCGGTCAACGCATACCACTTATGGAACCTTGGCCAATGTTTGGCCGCAGGGGGGATCAAAAGGAGGGTTTTACACTATAACCATCGGTATGCTTTCTGCAACTACCTATTTGGTCACGGCGACGGCAACCTCCACCCAAAGTAATGACTATGCTTGCAAAACGATTCAACTGGATCAAAACGGACCGGTGGTGACCAGTAATGCGCAAAAAGCCTGTTGGAATAAATAATCCCCATCAACGTGGTGTCTCGTTAATAGAAACGTTGATGGGGATGATGTTGGTTGCGGTGTTGATTTTTTTGGCTATGCCCTCCTGGTCTCGACACATGGAAAAAGAGAACTTGCGCGCGGCGGTAGAATCTTTGCTAGGCGATCTTTATCTTTTGCGCTCTGAAGCCGTGCAACGCAATAAATCCATGACCATACAATTTTCAACGGGTACTTTTTGGTGTTATGGGTTGAGTGAAGGCTCTCCTTCAACCTGCCAATGTACCACGGCCCCCCAACTGTGTACCATAGGTGGAGTTCCACGTTTGATTTCATATAACAATTTTAAAAATATTCGGTTAGTTTCTAGCACATTCGCCAACAATCAAACCGGTTTTGAATCTACTCGCAGCTTGGCTTTGCAAGTAGGATCATGGCTTTTGCAAAGCAGTAGCGGTTTATCGGTGACCGTTACGCTCAATGCGGTGGGGATGGTTCAGGCTTGTTCAAACAATTTTTCCAATTTTCCACCATGCTAAATATCTCTCCCATTTCGCCACGGGCGGGTTATTCATTGGTGGAAGTTTTGGTCGCTATGACCATTGGTTTTGTTTTGTTTGCCTGGATGAGTGATTATATGATGCGGGCCTTGGCGGACCACACCTTGACCTTGCAACGTAACCATCTCAACCAAGAGCTGCTGGCCATTTTTGGGGTGATGGATCGGGATGTACGACGGGCGGGGTTTTGGGAAAATGCCAAAAGCAGTTTAAAAAAAGGGCCTGTGAATCCCTTTCATTCCGCTCCATATCGTTTAACCACGAACAACAAAATTGGTGAGGCGGCTAACTCTTGTTTAACCTACAGCTATGATCTTAATCGCAACGGAGTTCTGGATACTGGAACTACTGGAACGGGGGACGAACGGTTTGGGTTTCGTCTCAATCGTGGAGTGGTGGAGATGCGTATGGGTGGGAGTGGCACCTTTGATTGCAATAGCGGTAGTTGGAGCGGATTGAACAGCTCGACAGTAATTATGGATAGCTTGAACTTTTCTATTTCTGGTAGTTTATGTCTCAATATGAGTAAATCTGGGGCCGATTGCACCGCCTCACCTTTGGTGAGCGGGGATGTACTCATTCGCGCATTTCAGGTGGTTGTGAATTTAAACGGCCATTTAAAATTTCCCACGACCATTCAGCACAGTGCTACCTTGACTGTGCAGGTTCCCAATATGAGCGTGGAGAGTGTGCCATGAGCAATCGGACGGTTCATAATCACAAAAAAGGTATGGTGATGTTGGGAACCGCCTTGGTTATGTTGCTTTTGATTACCCTTGGGGCGATTTTTACCGCGCAAGTGGTTTTGCGTCAGCAACGGGCGGTGAATAACGATTATCAGGCCATCAGGGCGGCCGAAGCGGCCCAGGCGGGTCTGGAGTGGGGGATGGCGCAACTTTCTCAGACCACATTCATTCAGACCAATTTGGTAGATGTGTCTCCTCAAGATGGCTGGGTGGATTCCAAAACCTGGCAGGCTCCTGTTGGATTGTTGCCAGTGGAGGTTGGTTTCCAGGTTGAATTTGCTAATCTTGTGGTTAATGATTTTACTTTATGGCGTGTCTCCAGTGTGGGGTGTGCCGATGGGTGTTCTCCGTGCAACGCGAGTTGTCCCATTCACCGGAGAGTGGAACAGCAACTTCAACAGGCGGGCATGGCTCTTTTCCCTCATGCGTTGCGGGCGTCGTTAACTGCTAAAAATCAAGTAAGTTTAACACTTAACGCCAAGGTGACCAACCTATATACCAACCAAGCCAACAGCGATTTGACCGTTTGGGCTGGTAAAACCGTCAGTTACAGCAATGGTGCAGGAACAGTGAGTTCCCTTGGCACTCAAAATACCGCCAGCAGTGATCCCACCACTAAACAAAACGACACGACCTTGGCCACAGCGACGGCGGATGTTTTTTTTAAATTATTTTTTAGCAATACCCAAGCTGAGATAAAAAAAATGATACCTAATATCGCATGTGGGGTGAACTGTAATGCCCAATTGAATGGTGTGGTTGGGAAGGCTCTCTGGGTCACCACCAACGTGGTGCTTTCTGGGATAAATACCATTGGCTCTCCGAGTCAACCTGTGATTATCATTACCACCAATGATTGTCAAATTTCAGAAAACACGATTTTTTATGGGGTGTTGTATTGTATGAATCTCATCGGTACAGGAACGGCTACCAAAGTAAGCACGGTGTATGGTGGGGTGATTGTGCAAAATAATGTGACGGTCTCTAAAGTGCCCGATGTGGTCTATGATCCTGGAGTTATGAATCAATTAGTGCGGCAATTTGGATCGGGAACCGGTGCTGGGGATGGTCGGATACCGGGCAGTTGGAGGAATTTTTGATGAATTCATGTTTCAGACAAAAGGGTTTTTCTTTGATTGAAATATTAATTGTGATGGTTATACTGATCTTTGGATTAAACACCACGGCTTTTTTTTCTCGATATATCACCAAGGCAGGTATTTTTTCCAGTCAACAGAGTGATGCCATTCATCTAGCTCATGTGCGTTTGGAGCAGATGCGTCTATTTCGGGATTTGGTGGGTTATAATAGCATTGTCAATGGGAGCAGTAGTGTTACTGGGGTGAATGCATCCTTTCAGTTGGTTTGGACGGTAACGGCAAATGTGAATCCAAATTATAAGCTGGTTAAAGTAGTGACGTCGTGGAATGATGTGGAGGGGGTGGCTCGAAGTGTGGAATTGGCGAGTGTGGTGGCTTTTTTTGATCCGTTGAATAGTGGGGCGATACTGCAATAATAAATCTTACTCTGGTTTTGATTTTTTGTTTGAGTTTTTAGATTCTTTGGGGCGGAGAAGAGCCCTCCAACTCTATTTTTGATGAGACTTTTATGAAAATATTTATCTGGAAGGGCACTGCTGCCAACGGAACGTTACAAAAAGGGGAGATGGTCGCCATTAATTCTTCTGTTGTATTGGCAAAATTGCGGAAACAAGGGTATCAAAATATTGCCATTGAGCAACAAATGAGCAAAACCAATTTTTTTGAATCTAAAGCCATCCAAGAGAAAGATATAGTTGTTTTTATACGACAATTATCGGTTATGGTTCAGGCTGGTTTTCCATTAAATACCTGTTTTAATTTATTGGGCAAACGCTCCGCCAAACCAGCCATCAACAGGGCCAGTTTGCGAATACGGGAATCCATAGAACTGGGTAAGAGTTTAAGTGCAGCCATGGCTTTGGAACCCATCTTGTTTGATGAATTTACCATTAATTTGATTCGGGTTGCAGAAAAATCAGGGGTGTTGAATACGGTTTTGGAACGGATTGCTACTTACAAAGAGAAGGCGTTGCATCTAAAGGGCAAGATAAAATCGGCCTTGACCTATCCTTTTGCGGTATTAACTATTTCCATATTGATTTTTTATCTGCTGATGGTGAAAGTTGTTCCTGTTTTTGTCACATTATTTAAATCTTTCAATGCCGAACTTCCCCTTCCCACGCAGATTATCATCATGTTATCAGAATTTACCCAAGCTTGGTGGTGGGTGGTGGTGGTTGGGATTTTGTTGTTTTATAAATTTTTTTCATTTAGCTATCGGCGTTATGACTTGTTTCGTTATAAAATGGATTATTTATTGTTAAAATTACCTTATTTGGGGGAGATTTTTCTTAAGGCGGCTATTGCCCGTTTTGCCCGTTCATTTAGTACCATGCTTGCGGCTGGCACTCCAATTTTGGAGTGCTTAGAGGGGGTGTCTAAAATTTCAGGCAACAGAGTTTTAGAACAGGTTATTCGGCGGGCTAAAAATGCCATCATGGAAGGTCGTTCACTCACCGATCCTCTAGAAGAGAGTGATATCTTTCCTCCTCTGGTGACTCAGATGATTTTTATAGGGGAATCGACTGGTAAATTGGATTTTATGTTAAACAAAATCGCTGATTTTTATGATGAAGAGGTGGATCGAGCGGTAGATACTCTCAAAGCGTTGATGGAGCCAGTGATTATGGTTATTTTAGGGGCGATGATCGGAGGTTTGGTTTTGAGTATGTATATGCCACTTTTTAAAATTGGCTTGTTGGTTTGACATGATAGAAAATATTAAAAAATCAGTTATTTTAATCGTCGATGATGAGCGATTCAATATAAATATTCTCAAAGAGATTTTGCAGCCTCAGTATGATATTTTGGTGGCTATGAGTGGTAAGCAAGCGTTGCAGCGTGCCATGGGGGATTTTCCTCCCGATCTTATTTTATTAGATATTCTTATGTCGGATTTAGATGGTTATGTGGTATTGGAGCGGTTAAAAGCCGATCGCAACACGCGGGAGATTCCAGTAATTTTTGTCACGGCCATGGGGGAGATGACGCAAGAGACAAAGGGGTTTGCACTTGGGGCGGTTGATTATATTCATAAACCCATCTCTCCTCCCATTTTACTAGCCCGTGTTAAAACTCATTTGGCTATTAAAACGATGGTGGACCAACAAAAAGAGTCAAACCAAAAATTATTTTTGATGAATAGTGAACTGCGAAAAAATAAAGAAGATTTGTTAAATTTAAATCAACTCAAAAATATTTTTTTAGGTATGGCTGCTCACGATTTACGTAATCCTTTGGTCTCTATTCGTGGTTTGAGCGAGCTGTTGTTAGAGGAGGATTTAGATCGAGAGACCCAGCGGGATTTTTGCACGACTATTCATCAAGTCAGCAGGCAAATGTTGGAACTTCTTAATCAATTATTAGATGTTTCGGTCATTGAAAGCGGGAAGTTTCAGTTGCAGTTGGCGGAACATGATTTATTTGCCTTGTTACAAGAGCGCACAGCACTTTTGCAACCAATTGCTCAAGCTAAAAATACGCGTTTAAATTTAATAAAAGAGGAACCAACATTATCCACCTTTTGTTTTGATCGTGACCGTTTGATTCAAGTCATAGATAATCTTCTCACCAACGCCATAAAATTTTCCCCGCCAGGAAGTGAGGTGATTATTTTATCTTTTTATGAAGAAAATCAATTTGTTTGTTTTTCAGTAACAGACCAAGGGCCTGGTATCTCTTCTCAAGATCGGGAACTGTTGTTTAAACCCTTCCAAAAACTAACTGCCACTCCTACGGCTGGTGAGAAGAGTACAGGGATGGGATTATTTATTGTTAAAAAAATTATTGATGCCCACAATGGGCATATTTTGGTAGAGTGTTTAGATAAAGGTGGTACGTGTTTTAAGGTGCAATTGCCATTCAATAAGTCGTAAAAAAAGAGGGGGGCTGGGGGATTCATCCCCCAGGGTTTTGTCTTTGATTTTTATGTATCGGAAAAATAAAAATTAAGACCTTGGGGGGCGGAGAACCGCCCCCCAATTCCCCCCACCCTTTTTTTTTAAGTCTTAAAAAAAAGAGGGGGTCTGGGGGATTCATCCACCAGGGTTTGGCCTTTGATTTTTTTTTTTTTTTTTGCCCGCAGGGCATTATGTTCTATAAAAGGGTTTCCAATGACTGAAAAAGTGCGTGTTTTAGTGGCCGATGATGAGGCCCATATTCGTCAATTGATCAAAGGCATTTTGATCGCAATGAAAACCGAAGTCACGGCAGAGGCTCATAATGGGTTGGTGGCGTTGGAAAAATTTCGGGAGTGTCAGCCACATATCACCCTTTTGGATATCAATATGCCCGTCATGGATGGCTTGCAAACCCTGCGGGCGATTCAAAAAGAGAAGCCAGGGGCCATGGTGATTATGCTCTCTTCATTGGCAACAATGGGAATTGTTCAGGATTGCTTGGCGGCAGGTGCTTATGATTTTATTCGCAAAGATACCGCTATCGCCGATATTAAGGCCATTATTAAAAATGCTTGGAAACACTATTTAAGCAATGAATTGCCAAAAAAATAAGTAACTGGAGATATGTGATGAAATATAATTTGAAAGAGATTTTGGCTGAAATTAAAGAGGATGAAACCCATGTGGTGGCCTCGCGTAAAAAACAAATCTCTCAAAAAGAGATACAAGCCATGGTGGAGAAAAGACGGAAAAAGGTGGGCAGCAAATCATGATGATTCAAAATCCTCGTTTTGTCGAAGCCGTGCGCGAGAAAAAATTAATTTCATCTGACGAAATCGCTCGGCTGCTTGGTTTTAAACAGGATGCCTTGCGGTTATTTCGGTATTTGGTTTTCCAAAATATTTTGCCCCGTCGTGAGGCCTCGCAATTGTGGGCCGATGGTTTTGGGGTGGCTTGGATAGATCTTGATAACTCCCTGTTCCAGTCCGACGTTCTGAACATATTGCCTCAAACCGTGGCGCGAAAATATGGGATGATCTTTGTTTACCAAATGGGGGTGCGTACCGGACAACGGGCCGAAGTAATTACCGTGGCCATGGCCGATCCAACCAATCAAGTGGCCTTGCAAAATGTAGAAAAAATCACTGGGCGTACTCTCAGCGCGGTGTGCGCTATGCCAGATGAAATTCAAGATGCCATTGATATCCAATATCAAGATGAAAAAGAGTTGGCTCAGATCGATAGAAATGCCATGACTCAGCTTATAGAGCCAGGCAGCGGTGAAATCAGTTTAGCGGCCTTGGAGCGTATGGCGGGCAGTCAGTCTATGGCTGATTTGACTCGGGCGGTGTTGTTGTTGGCGGTCAAAGAGGGGGCCAGTGATATCCATGTGGAACCTCTGGAGACTCATGGCTTGTTGCGTTTTCGTGGCGATGGCATATTGCGGGAACGGGGGCGGCTCTCATTGGAGGTGATGATCTCCTTTATCTCTCGTATTAAAGTGCTTTCTGGAATGGATATGACCGAACAACGCCGACCTCAGGATGGTCGATTGCGATTAGAGCTTACCAATCGTTCCTTGGATTTTCGGGTCTCTTCAATACCAACCATCTATGGCGAAAAGGTGGTGTTGCGGCTGTTGTCGCAAGTCAATCTGCGTGAGGTGCCTGATTTAGAAGATCTTTATTTTGCAAAGAATATTTTTGATCAAATTCAACATCTGATTCACTCTCCCAACGGGGTTTTTTTTATCACTGGTCCCACCGGTTGCGGAAAGAGCACGACGTTGTTTGCTGCCATCAAGGCCATTAATTCTCCAGCGGTCAATATTATGACCGCTGAGGATCCAGTGGAATATCGATTGCCAGGTGTGATGCAGGTACAGGTCAACCCAGAAATTGGTTTGACTTTCGCTACTGCTTTGCGTTCTTTCTTACGTCAGGATCCTGACGTGATCTTGATCGGGGAGATCCGTGACTTGGAGACGGCCAAAATCGCCACCGAGGCGGCTTTGACTGGACATTTGGTTTTGTCCAGTCTCCATACCAACAATGCCCTGCAAGCCGTCACCAGATTGATTGAAATTGGCGTGGAACCCTTTTTGGTCGGTCCTTCCATTATTGGCATTATGTCGCAACGGTTGGTGAGGCGGATTTGTGACAATTGTAAAGAGAGTTATTTTCCTGACCGCTCGGTGTTGGATAAATTGTTTGATTGGGATGGTGAGACCGAGGTCGTGTTTTATCGGGGCAAAGGGTGTCAACTGTGTAAAAACACCGGCTATGCCGGAAGATTGGCCATTCATGAAATGGTCACCGTCAGCGATGAAATTCGCGTTTTGGTGATGGAACGTGGCGGCTTACAACAGATTTATGAAGCCGCAAAAAAGGTGGGCTACAAAAGTATGCGCTATGATGGTATAAAAAAAATATTGAGAGGATTAACCACTATAGAAGAAGTCAATCGTGTGGCCCCATGGGATTAAAAAAAGGGGGGCTGTATTAAAAAAATGCCATCTGGCGCATTTCTGGTTATCTTTTTGGTTAAACGTTTTTCATTTTTATCAGGATCTTCTTTATTCGTGAGGCTTGGTGGTTTACAACTGAAGAGGAGTTTGGTTGATGCTATGAAATGTCAAGCATTTTTTGTTACCCTGGGAGAGACAGGGGGAATTTGTTTTTATTGTTAAGGTAATTTATAGTGTTATGTATAATTTAAATAATTTTACCATATCTGATATGATTTTGCTGGGTGAAAAACTGCGTTCTTCTGGGGATGGGAGGGAATCCATGGAACAAGTTGCGCAGAAAATCACGCACTCCATGTATGATTTATTTCGGAACCCAGAGACAAATGAGCGTTCTTTTGTGCTGGTGCGCCTATTCAAAACACATTTTTTCGATCTTTTACCGCCTTTGTTGAAACGTTCCGTGGCGGAACAATTACCAGAACATCGAGAGATCCATAATCCACAATGTTTGACTTTGCTTGGAACTTCTGGGGATAAACAAGAGTGGAACAGTCGTCTCACCTCAAAGGGACATCAAGCCATTCCCTTATTTAGCCAGCAGTTTACGCTTTCTTTGCCTATGGTGGCAAATTTATTGACGCAACTTGGTTTGCAAATTTCTGAGGTGATTCAGCCAAATCCATTTATGCAAATTGAGGAGCAAGATCAAAAATATAATCTATTTTTTATTGAAAATGCTCGGGGTTCTCCACTGATTCCCGCGCAAGAAGAATTTGTCATCCCATACGCTATCCGTTCAGTGATTGGATTTGGTGGTATCTTATCAGCACAGAGTATTTTTGCTGTGCTTGCCTTTTCAAGAGAGTCGATTTCCAAATCAACGGCTATGATGTTGCGACCTCTCGCTAGAAATGTCAAATCTGCCTTACTCCCTTTCACATCAAGGGTGTTTGATACAGAACCTAAACAAAACATTTTAGAAAATGAGAGCAAGGAACTTCATACTCAAATTCAAGTGTTAAGCGATATTCTATCAGTGACGGTGGATGCAATACGCAATTATAAAAATGATTTAAATGCAGCAAATAATCAGTTAATAAATAATAATTATGAATTAAAGAGAAAACAGCATGCTTTCCAGTTGGCTGAAGAACGCACGCGCTCTATTGTGAATACCATCCTTGATGGCATCATTACCATTGATGCACAAGGAACTATTTTGACCTTCAACCCCGCTGCGGAACGACTATTTGGTTATCTTTTGGTCGAGGTGATCGGGAAGAATGTTAATCTATTAATGCCAGAACCTTACCATAGTCACCATAATGGTTATTTGAACAATTATGTGACGACGGGCAGCGCCAAAATTATCGGAATTGGTCGTGAAGTGGTTGGATTACGTAAAGATGGCTCTCATTTTCCTATGGATCTCGCGGTCAGTGAAATGATGGTGGATGGAAAACAAATGTTCACGGGCATTGTGCGTGACATCACGGAACGTAAAAAAAATGAGCAATTTCTCCTAGAAGCCAAGGAAATTGCCGATAAAGCCAGTTGTGCCAAAAGTGAATTTTTGGCCAATATGAGTCATGAAATTCGTACCCCGATGAATGCCATTATCGGTATGTCACATTTGGCGTTAAAGACAGATTTAACGCATAAACAACGTGATTATTTATCAAAGATTCAATCCTCAGCCCATTCTTTGCTGAATATTATTAACGATATTTTAGATTATTCCAAAATTGAGGCCGGTAAACTCTCTATAGAATATACGGAATTTAAATTAGATGATATTTTGAACCAACTGACCACAATCGTTGGTATGAAGGCTATGGATAAAGGGTTGGATTTTCTTTTTATTCGGCCGCCAGAGATTGCCAACTTTTTAATCGGTGATCCCATGCGTCTGGGGCAGATCTTAATCAATCTCACCAACAATGCGGTCAAATTTACCGATCAAGGCGAAATTGTAGTTCATATTGAACTACTCCAGAGTGAAGAAACAAGAGTACAGTTACGTTTTTCGGTTCGAGATACTGGAATCGGGATGACGAATGAACAATCCAGCAGAATGTTCCAAGCTTTCAGCCAAGCCGATACATCAATTACCCGAAAATATGGAGGAACTGGACTAGGATTGTCCATCTGCAAAAATTTAGTGGAAATGATGGGGGGAGAGATTACTCTAGAGAGTAAGCTAGGAGAAGGGAGCATTTTTTCGTTTACAATCTGGTTGGGGAAAACAATCACTCAAAATGCCAATCACTCCCCGTTCATATCATATGTAAAGGGTATGAACGTTTTGGTGGTGGACGATCACCCAATGGCCTGCACAATTCTTTGTGACATTTTGGAATCTATATCTTGCAAGCCTAAGGCCGTCTATTCTGGGGAAGAGGCGTTGCGAGTGTTGGAAACTGAACAGAATAATCAAGGGTGGCAGATGCTGCTCATAGACTGGAAAATGCCTGGCATATCTGGCATTGAGACGATTCGGCGCATGAGACACTCTTCTTTAATTAGGCCTTTCCCAAAAATTATTTTGGTCACGGCTTTTGGTCGGGAAGAATTTATAGCGGAAGCCCAGTCGGTTGATGTGGATGCATTGCTTTTCAAACCTATTTATCCTTCTCTGGTCATCGATACGATCACAACTCTTTTTACTCAGGATAACGGTAATAATCAATCTAAAATAGAGAAGCAAACCAGCCGTGAACACGCTTTGCAACCAATTCCCGGTACCAAGATATTGTTGGTAGAAGATAATCGCATCAATCAGCAGATAGCCGTAGAACTTTTGGAGGGGTATGGGTTTATTGTAACTATCGCCAATAATGGTATTGAAGCCGTAAACGCAGTACAAAATAACCCTTTTGATGCCGTTCTTATGGATATTCAGATGCCGGAAATGGACGGACTGGAAGCAACGCGGATGATTCGTATGGATCCGAAGTTTGAGAAATTGCCCATACTGGCCATGACTGCACACGCCATGGCCGGTGATAGAGAGATTAGTTCATCTGCTGGTATGAATGATTATATTACAAAACCAATCGATCCAGATAGGCTTTTATCAACTTTGATGCAATGGACATCCGTGCAAAAACGAGAAAATATTTTGTCAGAGAACACACAGGATAAAAATATTATTTTTGAGTCATTGCCTGATGTTATTCCTGGTCTAGATATTTTTGTCGGATTACAAAGAGTACGCGGCAATCGAAAATTTTTTAAGAAGCTTCTGCAAGATTTTTATGAAGATTATCAAGATACCCCTCGTCAAATTCAATCTTGGTTGGTAGCGGGTGATATCACATCTCTTTATCATATTTCTCATACAATTAAAGGGATTGCGAGTTCCATCGGAGCGGATTCGTTGAGCCAGGCTGCAAAAGATTTGGAATATGCTGCTAAAGAAAAGAAAATCGAAAATCTTGCCGACTTGGCAAAAAAATTTGAATTGAGTCTGGTTGCACTATTATCAGGACTTGTTTGTTTGCAAGATGTTATCTATACCGAGGAGCATAAGGAATCCATTTTTCAAAATGAGGAGCCGTCTCGACGAGATCTCCAGGCTCTGAGGCCCTTGTTTATTGAATTGATGTATTTTTTGGAGGGGGGACATTTGACTAAATCCATAACGATCATTACAAAAATTAAAAGAGAAATGGGAGAATTTAAACATTCAGAATTGGACTATATTCAGAAACTGATTGATGATTTTGCCTTTGAGGAGGCTTTGGACTATCTTAAAAAAATGGCTATTTCTATAGGCGTTGATTATGAATAATATAAAAAATGGTTGGAATGATGACATATCGACGTGATACAATTCTAATTGTAGATGACGAGCGATTCAATTTGAATGTTTTAAAAAATATTCTTGATGATCAATATGATGTCATGGTGAGTATGAATGGAACAGAGGCTCTCAAACGAGCTGTTTCTTCTCCTCAACCTGACCTGATTTTACTGGATATTATTATGCCAGGGATGGATGGCTATCAGGTTTTAGCGCGATTAAAAGCCGATAAATCGACGGCTGAGATTCCCGTCATATTCGTGACTTCCATGAGTGAAGCCATGGATGAATCAAAAGGGTTGTCTTTGGGAGCGGTAGATTATATTACGAAACCCTTTGTTCCTGTGGTCGCTCTTGCCAGAATTCAGACCCAGCTTCGATTGAAATGGAGTATTGAACGGGAGCGAAGCCTCAACCGTAACTTGGCGCAATTGAACGATGAACTGGCTGACAAGAATGGGCAATTGATAGATCTGAATAAAACACTCAAGGATTTGGCGAGCAGCGATGGGTTGACCGGAATTCCAAATCGACGGCGGTTTGACGAATATTTTGAGCTAGAGTGGAAAAGAGCATTGAGGCATAAAACGGCTCTTTCATTGATTCTTATGGATATTGATTTTTTTAAACCGTTTAATGATCATTATGGGCATGCCGCTGGTGATGAATGCCTGAAAAAAGTTGCGCAGACATTGGTGAACTCCAGAGGGCGAGCCATTGATTTGATCGCTCGCTATGGTGGAGAAGAATTTGTTTGTCTTCTTCCAGAAACTGAAACTCTAGGATTGAGTATCGTTGGCAATCAATTAAGGGATAATATTGCTGCGTTGCGTTATCCACATGATTATTCCAAGGTTGCTCCGTATGTGACGATGAGTCTGGGAGGTGCCTGTTTGGTTCCTTCACAGGAAATTGAACCACAATCTTTGCTTAAGCGAGCGGATGAGCGGTTGTACAAAGCCAAGGAGTATGGGAGGAACCAATTTGTTTTTGAATAGAGTATGGCGTTAAACATAACATTATAAAGTCAAGACCTTGGGGGATTGCATCCCCCAATCCCCCTGCTTTTTGAAGGAAGCAAAACCGAGGTCAAAAGCAAAAGCAAAAGCAAAAGCAAAAGCAAAAGCAAAAGCAAAAGCAAAGGTGCTACCGGATTTTTCCCCCTTTTTTTTACGCATGGACAGCCTCTCCAAGGGCGGCTAGGGCGGCTTCTTTGAGAGCTTCGGAGAGAGTGGGGTGGGGAAGAATGGTGGCGGCGAATTGGCGGCAGGTTTGACCAGCGGCTAGGGCTTGGGCGGCCATAGCGATCAACTCCGAGGCATGAGAACCTAGAATATGGACGCCGATCAGGCGTTGCGTGGATCTCTCTATGATGACCTTAGCCACTCCATCGGCTTCTCCACAGGCACGGGCTCGGCCATTGGCTAAAAAGGAGAATTGGCCAGTATGAATTTCTAATCCGTTGTTTTTGGCCTGTTTTTCTGTTAAACCAACCATAGCCACCTCTGGGGAGGTATAGACCACAGCAGGGATCAACCGATGGTCAAGGGGGAGAGGAGAGGGGGCGTTCGGGTGGGCGAGCATTTCTGCACAAAAGGTGCCTTCGGCCATGGCTTTGTGAGCCAACATGGGGCCAGCGATGATATCGCCAATGGCATATATCCCGGCAATAGAGGTCTCAAAGCGGTTGTTTACGGCAATGCGACCAGAATGATCCAACTCTACGCCAATATCTACCGCACCAGAAGCGTTGACCGCCGGGCGGCGCCCCGCGGCCAGTAGCACCTTGTCTGCGGTAAATTCCAGCTCTTTGTCGGTTTCTTGTATGGCTCGCACATGGACACACCCGTTTTCAATTCGGGATTGGGTCACTTTGGTGTTGGTTTGTAATTGCAGGCCTTGCTTTAAAAATAACCGTTTGGCATGACGTAATAGGGTGTCGTCTACGCCGGGTAAAATCTCTGGCATGGCCTCTAGAAGGGTGACTTGTGCCCCAAGGCGTCTCCACACCGAACCCAATTCCAAACCAATCGCCCCGCCACCGACGACCAAAAGATGCTCTGGAACTTGCTTGAGGGCCAAGGCTTGTTGGGAATCGATCACCCATTCTCCATCCAATGGTAATGGGGGTAACTCGGCAGAGCGTCCGCCAGTGGCTAGAATGATGTTTTGGTTTGGCTGCTTTTGCATTACAAAAAGGGTTCCATCTGCTTGTGTGACGGCTATCTGATCGGCACTGAGCAGTTTGGCCTCCCCTTGTAGGTAGGTCACCCCATATTTGCGGAACAACTGGGCAATTCCTTGTGTTAAAGTTGTGACAATCTTCTCTTTGCGGCTTTGCATGGCCAAAAGATCCAGTTGGACAGCCCCAATCGTCACGCCATGTTCCGCTAGGGTATGGCGTGCGCGCCAATAGTGCAGACTGGATTCCAATAAGGCTTTGGAGGGAATGCAGCCAGCGTTTAAACAGGTGCCTCCTAGCGTGGTACGGCGATCAATACAGATAACACGCATTCCCAGCTGCGCCGCCCGAATGGCGGCGACATAGCCACCAGGTCCTCCACCAATCACCAATAAATCCCAGGTGTTGTTATGAGCTGTTTTTTGTTCGCTTTGCATAGAAGATGGCTTTCTTGTGAATAAAAAGTTCCTAAAAAAAGAGGGGGTCTTGGGGATTCATCCCCCAGGGGTTGGCCTTGGATTTTTTTTGTCCGAAAGGCATCATATTCTGATCATTTCCTCTTGAGAATATAGACTTTTTTTTTAATGGAAACAATATATTTTGGTTAAAATTATCAAGGTTTGTCTTTGATTTTATGCTTGACATTTGCTGTGCAGGGTCGCATGTTCATAAAAGAAGGTCGGCATTTTTATTTTCTCAATATCTGCTGGAGTATGTTATGTTTGATCTTTTGTTTGTTGCTGGTCTCTTGGATCAACATGCCTCTTCTTTTCTGATCAAACGTAGTGCCACGATTCTTAATGCGGTTCTCCCGACATGGGGTCAAGAGGGGTTGACGTTTACTTGGGTCTCTCTCCCCGAAATAAATGGCGGTTGTTTGTTGGTCCGCCCACTCTCTGCTAGGTGTCATGAACTGCTCCATGCTTACGTGACTTCGGAGCGGGCGGTGTTTTTGTTTGGTCGTTTAAAAGGGTGTACAACGGCCAATCATGCCCAGAGGCTGCATCATCAGTGGCAAGAAAACAGTGTGGACTCCTTGCGCCAATCTCCTGGTTGTTTTGCGGCTATTTTGGTTGAGCGCGCTTTAGGTCGGATCCACGTATTGCATGATCGTGGGGGACGTCGTGCCTTGCGTTATGGGATCAGTTTGGGTCGTATCGCTCTCTCTCCTCACGATCTGACTCTCTTTTCTACGGATTGGTTTCCCCTGGATTATGACCCGATTTCGGTTTGCTCCATGCCCGTGTTTGACTGGGGTATGGATGGACGCGGTCTTTTAACCTCCTTTCGCGGTTTACGCCCTGAACAGTACCTGATTTGGCAACAACGGCACTGTACCATACGCAGTGATCCGGTATTTGCCATGGACAATCATCTCCATGAAAAAGATGAGGCGGCTCTTACAGCTCTTGGTGAAGAGTATATCGAGACGGCTTTTCAGGTTATCCGTGAAATCGTTGCGGATGCTCCCAGGGTCCATGTCGATTTAACCGCTGGTGTGGATAGTCGGGTTCTCACCGCTTTGCTGATTGGCGCACTGGGCAAGGGACGGATTCATGCCGAATGTTGGGGAGAAGAGGGCTCCGAGGTGGATTTGGCCCAGAAAGTGGCCGACAGTGAAGGATTGTTTTTTAAGAAGGTGCGGGCCTGGGATCAAAAACCTTCCCTAACAGATTTTCTCAAGCAGTTGCGTTTTCAGGCTTATGGAGTAAACGGTTGCGCCAATGGGCAGTTGGCGGTGCGTCATATCCTGGAGGCCGATTCCCTGCCACCACATTTTCTTGGCATTGGCGGGGAAATTTATCGCGGTACCTATTATTATAACACGCTAAATCAGGGGGGAAAGATTCCAGGAAACGATGAAATTGTCGCCGTGATTTTAAAAAAACAATCTCAATCAAGGCATTTGCCTTTCTTGATTCCCGAAACATTGACCAACCTCCATCAACGCTGTGCCGAACGAATTCAAGAGGTGGCCGCGTTTTGTCCGCATCCAGCCGATATTGGCGACTTGTTCCAGGTTTTGGAGTTGTATCAAGGTTTTGCAATTGGTGAAATACGGGTTCAATATTATCAGGAACGCCACTCTCTCTTTTTGGATGCCAGATTGATGGCCCAAGCTTTTCGTTTTCCCGCTCCAGTTGGCGTGTGGGGGATGCGCTTATTTAGTGAGATCGTTCGTCAATTTATGCCAAACGGGTTTAACATAGAAACTCATCCCACCTCAGTCGATTTAAATCCACGCATTCCTTCCCGGCCCACAGTTCAGAAAAAAAAATCTGTGCAGGATTTTACGAAATGGCTTACCCATGTGGGAATAACGAGACGGCATGGCGAGTTACGCGCCGATTTTTTCGCCACAGAAGCGGAGACCGTTATGGATCTTATGACCGCTCAGGAGAGCTTGACCCCTCTTGCCTTTCATCGGTCAGGGGTGCTTAAAATGTTAAAACAGCATCGTGCCGGAAAATGGAATTTTGCCCGGATGATCGGTTCCTGTCTGACCATGGAGAGTTGGCGTCTTTTGGCTACCCAGATGCAGAGCGGCCTGCATGGGCAAGGCCATGGATGGCGAGAACCTGTCATCAACGGTTTTGATGCCACCGATCTTAAAGAGTAATATGTCCAACAAAATCGTCACAGATCCTCTCTGTAACGTTGGTCCAAAACGTTGGTTTCGTGGCAATACCCACTGTCATACCTCTCAGTGTGATGGGGATACCGACCCTTGGGGGGTGGCGGTCTGGTATCGGGATCACGGTTATGACTTTTTGGTCTTGAGTGAACACAATCAGATGCTTGTTCTTAAGGAATCTCCTGGCCTATTGTTGATCCCTGGTATGGAGATAACAGGGCGCAAACATCTTCACACGACCGCTTTGGGTATTGAAAAACCGATTCCATGGGAGTTTGACCATTCCGACAAAGGAGCTATTCTTCAAGATCATATCGACGCTATTGCCTTGGCCGATGCTCTTCCCATTCTTAACCATCCTAATTTTATGGAAGGCGTTACGCTCTCTACGTTACTCTCATTGAACGGTATGGGTCTGTTGGAGGTTTTTAATGGCCATCCCCATTGTCATTCATTTGGCAATGAACGCTATCCCTCGGTCGAAACTCTTTGGGATGGGGTGCTCTCTGCCCATAAACAGGTCTATGGGATTGCCAGCGATGATGCCCATCATTTTCAGGTCTGGGGGGAAAAACAGGCCAATCCTGGTCGGGGCTGGATTATGGTTCAGGCTGAGCAATTGACCAAAGAGCATATCCTGGAAGCCATTTGTTGTGGGCGGTTTTACGCCAGTACGGGGGTTCGTCTTTTGCTTTTGGAGCGGCATCAAGGGGTATTGCGCCTGCATGTTGACGCGATGCCTGATGGTCTTTCTGTGTATGACGCCCTCTTATTTCGAACTTCAGGCGATTCAACGCCCGAAGTTTGGATCGATTTTATCTCTTTCGGAGGAAAAATTGTGCATCGTCAGGTGGGATTGGTGGGGGAAATAAGCCTGGATGGGGTGCAGGGTTATTTGCGGGCACGGGTGACGATGGTGTTAAAGGGGGCATTGGGTGCGCAGACCAGAACTCTTTATGCCTGGACTCAGCCGATTTTTATGCAAAAGCCCGATTATCGTTATGAGTACCGTCCCGGGCACATCCGTTCCTGGATGTTGACCATCCAGAGTGTTTGGTTGCATCAAATTCGCGGTATACGCAAAGCGTTGCGCTATTACCATACCCGTTATTTTTTGCCTTTGTTATTGCGGTTTCAATAAAGTGAAAAATTTTTCCAATTTGGCAAAATCCACGTGATCCGTGTGGAGGCGCAGAGCATTCTGGTGGGTGAGGGTGGTATTATCAACGATGAGGGCCAAACGGGCTGAATCAAGAAGTGGTTGATCTGAATTGGAATTTCCAGCACCGAGGCGGATGACATCTCCAGATTTGTTTGCCAGTACCTGTGCAACGGCCTCCCGTTTGCCGTGCAATGTCCCGGGATTGGCGGCTATGCGACCAGTAAAAATACCGTTGTCGATTTCCATCTCCAGAGCGACTATTTCCATGAACCAAACGGGTCGTTGATCTTTAGAAAAATATTCTCCTTGGGCATAGAGGTTTAATACCTCAGCCGGGGCACCGCTGATTAAAATGATTTGAAATCCACAGTGCGATAGGTGATCTAATAGTTTACTGGCAAAATCAAATAGGTGGGGCCTATCCTGTTCCCAATAGTGATTGGCCAGCGCGAGGATCTCTTTTTGCGAGCTGCCTTGTAATTGCTGGGCATAGAGTTGTGCCGCTGAATCCAAAAAAGCATCGTAGCCCAGGTTGCCTTGTTTATGGTTATTGTAGAGTTGTCGAAACAGGGCATGGGTTCCGGTAGCAGCGCGACTTTGTTGTTCCAGGAAGGCCAACCAGCTCTCCATGGTATAGCCTCGGCGCATGGTCCCATCCCAATCAAGTAGGGCGATGGGGGCGTGCGGGGTGGTCAAGGTTTGCGTGCCGCCAGAAAAGTGGCTTGACCGCAACGGCGACGAATGTTCTCTTTGGTGGTTAAATGGTCTCGCATTTTGCCTCGGGCCAACAGATCGCGAACGGTATCTAATGCTTGGGTTAACTCTTCTTGGCTGGCCAGTGCCCAGGTTGAATCCCCTGCGCGCCAGCTCTCTTTTAAGGGGCCTTCAGGATCTAGATAGTTTTCTCCTTGTAAGACGGCATGCAGGGGAACCATACATTGAATATCTTCAAATCCGGTTTCCAGAAAGGTGGTTTCGATGTGTTCAAGAGGAGGAAATCGTCGACAGACTTTTTCCAAGGCATTGGGAATCAGGCTTGCCCACCAATATCCTTCCGCTTGTTGATAACGGGAACAGGTGCATAGAATAAGTCGACCACCGGATCGCAATATTTTAAAGGCCTCGCGAATAAAGCGGCCAAGATTGGGATAGGCAGGGGAATTTTCATCGTCCAGAGTCAAAGAGTTCTGGAGCGAAATTCATGGCGGTAATATCGCCTTCCTGTACAGAGACGTTGGTAAAATTGGTTAATTTATGACGGGCTCTTTCCAACATAGCCGGATTTTTTTCCATGCCGACCAAAGAACCCACCTTCGGTGCCAGGGACGCCAGATAATTGCCTGTGCCACATCCAGCGTCCAGCAGGGATTGTTGAGAGATCGGTTTGGCATTCATGGCCATTTGACCCAGGATAAGTTCCAGTCCGATGGGAATCCTGGTGCTGTCGTAGTCGCTGGAGGTCAGAGAGTAGTTTTCAAATTCCATACGAATGGTTTCCTTTTGGTAGGAAAGACGGTTTTGACCGGGGATTCTTTGTAAAATTCGGTTGGATCTTGGTGCAAAAATCTCTTCCAGGGCGTTCAGGGTACGATGATTTTCCTCTTTGGTTCCGGACGATATGCGTAAATATTCTCCGTAAAGCCCTTTTTTATCGCGGCAGTCACGAATATAGACACCAAATTCAAATAACATGCGTCCGACGATATCTGTAGAGGTGCGACCATCGGTTATTTTTACCAGGGCGAAATTGGTTTTGCTGGGAACCGTGCGCAGACCGGGAATGCGTTGTAATCCAGCCATGAACAGTTCCAGTTCGCTCATGTAGCGATGACGTGCCTGGAGATATTCGTTAAAGACTTTTTCTTGGTTGTAAAGGCCAATAATGGTTTCTGCCAAGCAAGAGATATTCCATAAATATCCTTTTTCAAGGATTGTATTCACCCAGGCCTCTGGCATAATCGTATATCCCAACCGGGCACCTGCGATGCCAAGATCTTTGCTCATGCTTTTGACAAGGACAACGTTTGGGTAACGGTCTAGTTGATGGATAATGCTTAAATCATAGGGATTGCCTTCTTTTGGCGAGGCAAAGTGGATAAAGCTTTCATCGACGATGACCAGGGGAATATTTTGTAAACGCTTGAGACAGCTGTCCATTTGTTGGGGATTTAGGAATCCCCCATCAGGATTATTGGGGTTGATGAGAATGACGGTATCCGCCTGTTCTTCCTCAGCCAACTGGGCCAAATGATCTATATCGAGAGCAAAATTTTTCTCTTCGGGGAGATAATTAAAAATTGCTGTTTGATGGGATTCGAGGAATTCATAATAAGAGGAGAAAGTTGGTAAATTGACCAAAACCCGTGGGCCAGAAAAGCGTTGCAATAACATTTGAATAATTTCTGTGGCACCATTACCGATAAATAATTTTTTTGGGCAGACGCGCAGGCGTTGGGCCAAAACTTCGGCGACACCACGATTTTGCGAGGGATAGAGTCGCAATACATGATAAAGTCGATCAGAGGCAAACAGTTCATCGCGCAGATGGGCTTCAAATATTTCAGTGGCGTAGGGGTTGCCAATAAAGCAGGCATCCACATGAACTTGCAGATCGGGAAAGAGGGCGCGGATTTTTGCTAAACTGGGGGAGTGGGTTCCGGCTTGATCATATGCCTGTTTAAACGCTTCCAGATTTTTTTGGAGTTGTTGTGTGTTGGCTGCAGAAAGAGGAGTATTTTCGATGATGTCCATGTTGCTAACATACAATCTTTATTCGTTTTAATCAAGGAGATGTTGCAGGGGCTTTTATTCTCAATGGATCGGAAAAACATGACTGTTTTTTGATTTTATTATTTTAAAAAAAAGGGGTCTGGGGGATTGCCCCCAGGGTATTGACTTTTGCTTTTTGTTCAGGCACTCGTTTATCGTCCACACTTAAATGTGGTGCTACCAAGCCCTTGAGAGGCCAATAAAAGGGCCTGTTTAAACTCTTGGGCGGTATTAAAGCGATCTTCAGCTCGTTTGGATAGAGCTTTTTGGATGAGCGCGTTAAAACTGGGGGATAGGTGAATATTGTAGGTGGTGGGATTTTCTACAGGTGCGTTCAGCACTTTTTGCATAATTTGGGTCACCGTTTTACCCGGAAAGGGTTTAACACCGGTCAATAGCTCATAAAGAACGACTCCCACCGAAAAAAGATCAGCCCGGGCATCCACCCTCTGTCCCATAAATTGTTCTGGAGACATATAACTGGGTGTGCCCATGATTGTACCCATTTGCGTCATCGTGGTATTTTCGATACCGGCAATGCCAAAATCGGTGACCTTTATTTGACCATTTGTTAAAATAATAATATTGGCTGGTTTGATATCCCGGTGGACGACTCCTGCGTTGTGGACATACTGAAGGGCCTCCAGAGTTTGGTTGAGGATATCCAAAATTTGATCTATTTTAAATTCCATTTGCTCGCGAATTAAATCTCGTAATCCTTTCCCATGGATCAATTCCATGGCTATGAATGGCGTGCCATCGTCTTCGCCATATTCATAGATGGTGACCACGTTTGGGTGTTTAAGTTTACCAGTGGCTTGCGCTTCACGTTTGAAACGTACTAAAAGTTCTTTTCCACCATCCCCAGACAGCAGTGTTTTGTGAATGGTTTTAATCGCCACTTGGCGTTGAAGGAGGGGGTCATAACCTTCGTAAACAACCCCCATGGCCCCTTTACCGAGAACGCTTTTGATTTCATATTTGTTGATCTTGAGACAATTCTCCATGAATTCTCCATAGGGAAAGAGGAGTGATTCTGCACATGTACAGAGAAACGCGCCTGATGTCAACCAGGAGGTTTTTTCTTATACTTTTGTGATGTTTGTCTTTAGTCTATGGTAAAATTTTACAAAAATGTTACCTGATACTTTTGCGTCTATTCTGGGTGTGAGGTAATTTTTCTCTTTTCATTTTGGCAACTTGGACGACTTGGATGGCCACTCAAAAAGGTATTTATCAACAGGTTAAAAAAGCATTTAGAGCTTATTTTATGCATGAAGACGGTTCTGATCGCAGAATGCCGAATTTAATTATGTTGTTGGTGGTGTTGACCTCTATTTGGATTATGATTTTAGAGGTAGATCCTGATTTGTCTTTGGAACAAAAAATGGTTTATAAAAATTTGGATGAAATATTTATCTTTGTTTTTTTGTTGGAATATTTGCTTCGTCTGTGGACCGTTTCAGATTTTAGAAATGATTATTCTATCGCCTATGCAAAATATCAGCGGCAAAAATATCAGCCAAATCAATTTTTGCTGTTTTTTTATTCCTTATTGGAAGCTCTTTCTTATAAACTGCATTGGGCGTTACAGCCGCTTTCTATCGTTGATCTTTTGTCGATTCTCCCCTTCTTTCGAGCGTTTCGTTTGTTTCGTATATTGCGCGTCTTTCGATTTTTAAAATCATGTCAATATTCAAAGAGGCTCTCTTTTATTGGTGAGATTGTTCATGAACGCGCTTATGAGATGATTTCTCTTGTTTTTTTGGCTATCATCATCTGGGGAATGGTCGCGACGGCTTTTTATATGGTGGAACGGGAGATCAATCCCAATGTTCAAAATATTTGGCAAGCCCTTTATTGGGCGGTGATTACCATCACCACGGTGGGGTATGGGGATATCACCCCGGTAACCCCTATGGGACGTGGGATAACCATCATCGCTTATCTGGCTGGTATGTGGGTGATTGTCTTTATGACTTCTATTATGGTCAGTACTTTGACTGAGCGCATTGTTCGTTTGAAGGGGTTTAAAATGTTAAATAAAATTGAGCATTTAAAAAATCATATTATCGTTTGTGGATTGGATACCTTGGGGCGGGCGGTCTGTCAGTCGTTGCAGCAAGAGGGGCGTCCTTTCGTTGGGGTGGATTTGAATCAAGATTTAGTCGACCATGCGGAAAAAAATGGTTGGCTGGCCATTCGCGGAGATGTCACCGAGGAGGAGATTTGGGAACATGTGGGGTTGATCCGAGCGCGTAGTGTCATCAGCACGTTTATCGACGAGGCCAGCAATGTCTATGTTATTTTGCTGGTGACTGAGAAAAATCCAAATTGTTTCGTTGTCGTTACTGGTGAATCTAAGGCGTCTGAAAAGAGACTTAAAAAAGTGGGAGCCAGAAAAGTGGTCTCTCCCTATTTGATTGGCGGCTCCCTTTTGGCCCAAAACGCCATCCGTCCTAACGCCGTTAAGTTGATTGATTTGGCCTTTAAAAAAGATCACATTGATTTAAGTATGGAAGAGATCTTTGTTCCGTTTCGCTCCCCGTTGGAGGGACTCTCTTTGGGGCAATCCATTATTCGCAATCAATTTAATATTATGGTCGTGGGCATTACCAAGGAAAATAAGGATATCAACTTTAATCCTTCTGCGACGGCCATCATCCATGCCGGTGATCATTTGATTTGCCTTGGCCATCAGGATGATTTGGAACGGTTACAACAATATATTCAATCGGTTGATTAATGGCAAAAAGATCAATGGTGAGCCTATTCTCTTTTATTGTGATACCAATTTGCAGGTACCACCACACTTAACCGTGGTCGTCTGTTTTTTGGTTTTATTATTTAAAAAAAAAGGGGTCTGGGGGATTGCCCCCAGGGTTTTGATTTTGCTTTTGACCTCGGTTTTGCTTCCTTTCGTTCATCGTCCACACTTAAATGTGGTGGTACCACAATATGTGCATGTCGTAAACATCACGCCTATGGGAAAAATTAAAAGCAAGACCTTGGGGGGTTGCACCCCCCAATCCCCCTGCTTGGGGGCTACAAAGTCAAAAGCAAAGTCAAAAGCAAAGTCAAAAGCAACACCTTGGAGGCTCTGCCTCCAAACCTCCGCCGGGGAGCGTGACGCTCCCCGGACCCCTCCAATAATACTTTATTGAACGCACCCTGCGCTATTGCGTTCCCCCATGTGTTGAACCACCAGATTTTCCAAAAGAACCCGGATAAATTCCTCCTCTGGGAGGGGGGGCTCATATAAAAATCCTTGCATGGTCTGGCATTTCAATTCGGTTAAAACGCGGCGTTGTGCTTCGGTTTCTACCCCTTCGGCTACTACTTGTAATCCAAGGCCAATCCCTAGGCTGATGGTGGCGGCGACAATGGTGTGGCTCTCTTCGCTATGGGGAAGCCCCTGAATAAAGGAGCGGTCTATTTTAAGTGTGGAAATGGGAAAATTATGCAGCCGTTTAAGGGAGGAGGCCCCGGTGCCATAATCATCAATGGCTAAGCGAATTCCCATGTCTGACAATTGGTTGAGAAGTCTTCCAACATGGCTCTCCTCGCGTCCTTCAGTGGCGGTTTCGGTGATTTCTAATTCGAGGTGCGATGGATCAAAACCCGTGGTTTGTAGAATTTCTTTTATGTGCGACATAAATCGTTGATCCCGTAGTTGCCTGGAGGAGATATTGACACAGATCATGATCGGAGGCAAACCTTGTTGAATCCAAGAAATGGCGGTTTGACAAGCGGTCTTCAGCACCCAATGACCCATGGCAACGATCAATCCGGTCTCTTCAGCAATAGGGATGAATTTTTCTGGTGCGATAAATCCTTCGTTGGGCACGGTCCAACGAAGTAAGGCTTCGCAGCCCACCATCGTGCCGTTGGTTAAAGCGACTTGTGGTTGAAAATAAAGCTGTAATTCATTTCGCTCCATGGCCCCGCGTAACAGATCGGTGAGCCTTTGCTTTTCAATGACCCGCTGTTGAACGTTGCCGTCGAAAAAGGAGTATTGGTTGCCCTGTTGCTCTTTGGCATAATACATTGCCGCATCGGCTTGTTTGATGAGAAGTTCTTCATTTTGGGCATCGTTGGGATAGATGGCAATCCCCAAGCTGGCACCGATGTGAGCTTCTCCCTGGGAGAGAGAAAAAATTTCTGTGAGAGATTCAATAATGCGTTGGGCCAGTTGACCGGCTTGCATGGGGTCGTTGATCAGAGCAATGGCAACAAATTCGTCGCCACCTGTGCGGGCGAGAAAATCATTTTTTCTGAGAAACCGCTGGATGCGCCGCGTGGCTTGGATTAACAGTTCATCGCCAGCATCGTGCCCCAAAATATCGTTGACTAATTTGAAACGGTCCAGATCAATAAAAATAATCGCTACTTTTTGTTCTTGAAATTGGCAAGTGGTCAATAGGCTACGTAGACGATATTTAAATGACTGCCGGTTCAGAAGACCGGTTAAGGCATCATAGAGGGCCATTTTTTCCAGGGTCTCTTCCATTTTTTTACGTACAATAATGCCTGCCAAATTGTCGCACATTATGGATAGAAAAGCCAAATCCTCTTCCGAGCGAAAGTGTCCCGCACAGATATAAAGGTTTAAAACTCCAACCAATTGTTCCTTATGGAGGATGGGAGCACAATAATGGCCGTGATCATGGATATCTGGAAAGGTGATGGTATGAAGATCGTCTAACTTGTCGGCAAAAATAACCTTTTTGTTTGTCGCAGCCAGACCGCATAGGCAAGTACCGGGTTTAATGCGGGCACAAGCAGTCAGTAGAGCATGAGGTTGTCCTTTATGGGCTGAGAGAATTAAATCACCAGTTTTTTCATCGACTAAAAAAATAGTTCCTTTGGATTCCAAGGCGAGCCAGGGAATGTTCATAATGAGATGGATGGCCTCTTCGAGAAGATCCGCTAGAGTCTTTGGCTCTAACCCCAAGCGCAATATCGAACTGATCACTTGTTTCTCTTCTCGATCACGTTGGATGATCTCGTGTGCTTGGTTTTTATGAGAGATCTCTTTTATAAGATCCAGATTTATTTGGTCTAATTGTTGTTTTTGTTGGAATAGAAGCGTTGATTCAAGTTGCCGTTGGCGGATTAGAAAGAGAAGATAAAAAATGAGTGAAAAAAAAGAAATAAAAACAAAAAAGGTCTGTTTGGTCAATTCATTCTGTTGTTTATCTTGAGGATCTTGATCAATCACAAGTATAAAGGTGAGTAGTCCTTGATCGGAATTGGGAAATTTTTTTTGAATTGGCAGAGTGTTATGGGTTGGATGAGGCTGATGATATTGGCTAATCAATAAACCGTTGTCGGCATAGATAAAAATTTTTTCTACATCCGGGTTGTTTTTGCCCCAGGTATTTAAAATGTTTGTCAACTCTGGATCAGAAGGTTTTTGTAAATATGGGGAGAGTAGCGTATGCAGTGTCGTGAGTTTTTGCGTTGATTTTTCAATAAAATAATCTTTATGCGATCGTATCATCCGATCAATGAAAAAGAAAAGAATATATAAAGGCAATGCGACGCTGACCAGGAGGATGGTTACCCAGCGTAGCGTGTTGTATGACTTGAATAGGCGCATTTATGGTTCATCCTTCATTTTGAGTGGATGAAAAAAAGCGTTCTACCCAGATCAAAGCCATGGGGGTAGAGGAAAAATAGAATCAAAAGCCGATGGTTTCGATCAGAACATGATGCCCTTCGGGCAAAAAGTCAAAAGAAAAACCCTGGGGGCAAGCCCCCAGGCCCCTTTTTTCTTTTAATAAAAAAAAAGGGTGGGGGTGTTGGGGGCGGTTCTCCGCCCCCAAGGTCTTAATTTTTATTTGCTCAATAATTAAAAGAAAATCATATTAATATATAATAATTTTCGAATATTATAATGGATTAAAAAAAATAATTTTGCAATAAAAAAATCATTGTTTATGGGTAATTAATTGTAAATAAAAAATCTAAAACGTCACAATATCGTCAATAAAATAGAGTCTGTTAATGCTATACCTTTTTTAGTTACTCTTATATAAGTTTTATTCCATGTTAATAAATTTTTTTTGCGCAATTCATTCATTTTTTCAGATTTGGCTTGGACGAGATCTTCGCCACTCAATTGGAGGTAATGGGCGCGCTGTAGACCTTGTTTGTGGCGTACCCCCATGATTAAAAGCTCTGATGCGGCCTCTTGTGGTGGGAGAAGGGCATGATGGGTGAGGGGGGAGAGATTTTTTTGTAACAAATCTAGATATAATTGTACAGACTCGGTGTTGCATGTGCGCCAGATGCTTCCTTCTGGTTGGGTGATTTTGCCGTGGGCCGCACAACCGATTCCCAGATAGTCTCCAAAGGACCAATAGTTTAGATTGTGTCGCGAGGCTTGCCCAGGCTTGGCAAAATTGCTGATTTCATAGGCTTCATACCCATGCTTTTTTAGATATTGGTGGGTGAACTGGAAGAGGGCAAGGCTTGCTTTTTCCTTGGGAAGGCCCCACTGTTTGTTTTGCATGTGTTGATAAAAGGGGGTCTCTTCGGCAATCGTCAATTGATAACAAGAGAGGTGGCTGGCCCCGTAAGAGACGGCCTCCTCAAGTTCCAATTGCCAACTCTTTCGGGTTTGATTGGGGGTGGCATAGATTAAATCCAGGCTAAAGCGATCAAAACCGGCTTGACGAATCAGATGGAGGGTTGTTCGTGCCCGGTTGAGGGTGTGGGGACGGTTTAAAAAGGCGAGCCTAGAGGCAGAAAAGGCTTGTACACCTAAGCTTAAACGGTTGACACCACCTGTGAGGCATCCAGAAAGAAATGCTTCGTTTACCGATTCCGGGTTGGCCTCCAGGGTGATTTCGCAGTTTTTGGTAAGTGGAAAAAGGTTTTTGATGTGTTGGAGAATTTGTTGAATCTGGGGGGCTGAGAGCAGGGAGGGTGTGCCGCCACCAAAATAAATGGAGATGAGGGGACGCTCATCCGTGGATAGACGGCTGCGCCAGGAGGTTATCTCTTGTCGGAGGGCCGTGCAATAGGCCTCTGTTGGGGGGGGATGATGGACTTCAGAGGCAAAGTCGCAATAGGGGCATTTGCGCACGCAAAAGGGTATGTGGATATATAGGGAAAGAGGAGGGAGCATCCGCTTTGTTTAAATAGAAAAATCTATTCGTTGTCTAGGGCCAGACGCTGAATGGCAATCAGTTGTTGAATCCCCTCCTCGGCCAATGTTGTCATGGTTTGTAAATCGTTTCGACTAAAGGGCATTCCCTCAGCGGTTCCTTGAATTTCAATAAATTCTCCCTGTTCGGTCATGACAAAATTCATATCGGTGTCTGAAGTAGAGTCTTCTTGGTAGTTTAAATCCAGGCAGGGTTGACCATTTACCATGCCGCAGCTGACAGCGGCAACAAATTGTTTAATTGGCAGAGCGGGCAGAAGGTTGCGGTTGACCAAAGAACGGCAGGCATCCATTAAGGCTACAAAACCACCGGTAATGGCTGCCGTTCGGGTGCCGCCATCGGCTTCAATGACATCGCAATCAATCCAGATGGTCCGTTTGCCGAGTTGATCCAGGTGGGTAACGGCGCGCAAAGAGCGACCAATAAGGCGTTGAATCTCCAGGGTGCGCCCACCTTGGCGGCCTTGGGAGGCTTCACGGGTGGTGCGGCTGTTGGTTGCTCTGGGGAGCATTCCGTATTCGGCGGTGACCCAGCCACGGTTTTGATCTCGCATCCAGTTGGGAAGTCGCTCCTCAATGGTGGCGGTGCAAATGACACGGGTGTGACCACAGGTAATGAGGCAAGAGCCTTCGGCCTGGGGGAGAAAAGATCTCTGAATCAGAATGGGCCGCAAGGCGTCTGCCTTCCGACCGTCAAGGCGTGTCATAACAATTTCCTTAAAATATATAAAAAAAAAGGGGGCTGGGGGATTGCCCCCAGGGTTTTGATTTTGCCTTTTGCTTTTGATCTCGGTTTTGCTTCCTATAAAAAGTAGGGGGATTGGGGATGCAATCCCCCAAGGTCTTGTCCTTACTAATATTAAACAATACCCCGTTTAGCACCTAAATGAATGGCATTGCTTACCAATTGATGAACGCCGCCAACGGTATCCATCGGAATGCCATAGAGTGGCAAAATTTTGGTAAATTGCGCTTTACAAATGGCACAGATTAAACCCAGAAAATTAACGTGATGCGATTCCATCACCCGTTTGAGGGCAATCACCCGTGGCAAGGCCCCTTTGATGCGCAAATCCATTAATTCATCGGTTAACATGCCGCCACCACCACCGCAACAGAAGGTTTTTTCGCCAATGGTATCGGGATCCATATCGATAAAGTGATTGGCCACAGCCCTAATCAATGCCCGAGGAATTTCAATTTGTCCACCTGGATTGGGACCCATACGCGACGCGCGGGCTACGTTACACGAATCGTGAAAGGTGATGATATGTTTGTCATTGGCCTCTTTGTCAAACACCAAAGCCCCGCGTTTATATAGATCGTAAGTAAATTCACAAATATGTTGTGGGACAGGGTAGTTGGGATCTAATGTGTCAAAAGGACCGTTGAGGGTGTTCCAAAAGCTATAAGCCGCCCGCCACGCATGACCACATTCACCAACGACGATGCGTTTGACTTTAAGCTCCCGCGCCTTGTCCGCGACCCGTTTGGCAATCTGGCGTTTTTGTTCAAAACTGCCAATAAACATTCCAAAATTGGCCGCCTCAGAGGCATAAGAACTGATGGTAAAAGAGATGCCCGCCTGATGAAAAACTTTGGCATACCCCATGAGCGATTGAATGTGCGGTTCACTAAAAAAATCTGCCGAGGGGGCGACCAATAAAACCTCTGCCCCAGGTTCATCCAGAGGTAGACGCACTTCATGGCCGAAATTATCCAACATATCCTCTTCGAGGAATTCCAAAGTTCCCTTGAGAGCTGGTTTGGGAATGCCCAAATTATTGCCAATTTCGTGGACCTTGGCGACAATTTCGGTGGTATATTTGTGTCCAACGCCAATGGCATCCATGATTTCACGTGCGGCCATCGTGATTTCGGCGGTATCAATGCCAAAAGGACAAAAGACCGAACAACGCCGACATTGGGAGCATTGATGAAAATAGGTAAACCATTTTTTTAAGCTCTCTTCGTCAAAATCAACCGCTTTGACCAAGCCCGGAATCAATTTGCCCGCTGGGGTAAAATAACGCCGGTAAACTTGCCGCATGAGTTCAGCGCGTTGGACCGGCATGTTGTTAGCATCTCCCGTGCCTAGATAATAGTGGCATTTATCCGCACAGGCCCCACACTTGACACAAATGTCCATGTATACTTGGAGAGAGCGATATTTTTTGAGCATTTCTCCAAATTTTTCGATACCCTTTGCCTGCCAATTGTCCACCTGAGTTTCTGGAAAACCAAGGGCTTTCATGTGTTTTTCTTGGGAAGGATAGGGCTTTAAATGCGACATGGTTCCCACCTGGAGGGTGGGGGTTTCGATGTTTTTTTTGATTTCGGGAACGCTATAATCGGCCACGCGGCAACTCCTAAGATATTGCGGTTGACGGGGGTTTGCGCCACATAAAAAAGAGCACTCCCCCGGTCTGTTCTAGGGTTGGAATATGATTTTTCCAGGCATGTTTTAGGGCTGTCCAGAGTTTTTTGCCCAGGGATTGACGTGTCGGCACTCCCGTGGGTTGTCTATTTGGTTGCGAGTTGGGCTAAAGAAGATGCCCCCCAAATGCATGAGTTTACTAAATGGGAAAATAACCATCAGCAACATGACCATGAGCAAATGGGTCATAAACAGATAGTCTCCTGGCATGAGCAAAGGGAGAAAATTTGTCCAAGAGGTCCACACTCCCGTCATAGCGGCTTTGATGTGTATAATGTCTGGGCGAAAGACAAATCGCATTAAGAGTCCAGAAAAACCGATGGCCAGCAACAGGATTAAAATAAAATAGTCGGCTGGTGAAGAGATAAAACGCACCCGGTCAATAAAAAGACGCCGCGCAAAGAGCAGACCCAGTCCGCCAACCATGGCCAAACCCGCCAAAATTCCCGCGATTTGGATGATCGCCATATAAGATGGCAGAGGATCAATAAAGTAGCGCAAATGCCGCGCAGCTATAAATATTAAGGATGCGTGGAAAAGATACCCGCCAATCCAAGCCAGTTTATCCCCCTTGAAGAGGCTGTTAAAAAAAGCCACTTCAGTAAATAAACGCCAAATAACACCCGTTTTGTTAACAGGAGCTGGCGTTGTGGGAATTTTTAGAGGAGCCGGTGAAAGGGTGTACAGGAAAATCCGTTTGGAAAATCCCAAAATAAAAATAATAAGGACAAGGTAAGACAGCAATGTCAGCATCAGGCCCTCTTAAAATGATTGGGTTGATTCTGTCATCCCAACTGAGATAACACAAATGAACAACATACCGTCAAGAAAAAAGAGAATCTTGACATGCAAAAAAACCAAATGTAACAATCTTATTTTTCTTAGTCTTGAGAGCATAAAAAAACCTCGGTGTCAACGCGGGGCGTCAACACCGGAGATTTTTTTAAGGGGTACTCTTACAGACTAAATATTAGACGCAACCCGTTGGCTTAGGCAGTCCAGCGATTTTACAGGCTTGTTTGGCTGGTCCACCGGGATAGAGATCATAGAGGTATTTGGTGTTCCCCTTATCCTTACCCAGTTTTTTGCCAATGGCTTTGGTCAGAATGCGGATCATTGGGGCGATTTTATATTCTTCGTAATAATCCCGTAGAAAGCTCACCACTTCCCAGTGTGATTCGGACATGTCGACACTTTCGGTCTCAGCCAAATATTTGGCAACATCTTGGTTCCAGTCGGCGAGATTTACTAAATAGCCGTCTTCGTCGGTTTCATAGGTCCGACCATTGAGTTCAAAGCTGGGCATGATTACTATTCCTCCAGTTTTTCCACCTGTGTTGATATAATCTATCCAATTGAAATTTGGTGCAAATGTGAGAAAATTTTGTAAAGTTTGTTTAATATCCAAACATAACGAAACTCTCCCTTCACCAAAACAGTATTAGTTTATCATGATTTTCAAATTTTGCAATAGGGCAATTGTGTCTTGGGTATCGTTTTTTTTATTTTTCCAAACATGTCGTCATTCGGCGGTTAAAAATTCCTTATAATGTTGACATAGAGGTGCTTAGGAGGCAAAATATTTAATGTATCGGAAAAATAAAATCAAGACCTTCGGGGCCCAGAACCGCTCCCAATTCCCCCACCTTTTTTTTGAATTACTAGGAAAAAAGAGGGGGGTTGGGGAATTCATCCCCCAGGGTTTTGCTTTTAACCTTTTGCCCAACGGGCATCCTGTTTGACTATGGTTTGTGACAATCAAATCGTTCCTTAAAGGAGATGATCATATGGCTTTGAAACATCATGTTTTTGTTTGTATGAATAGTCGTCCAGAGGGGCATCCACGTGGTTCTTGTGCCACGGCTGGAGCTGGCTCTGTTTTAAATGCCTTTGCCAGTGAGTTGGAAAAACGGTGCCTGTTTGATTCCATCCAGGTGACCGGGACAGCTTGTTTGGGGCCTTGTGACAATGGACCCAGTGTGGTGGTCTATCCTGAAGGGGTTTGGTATGGCCGGGTTCAGCCTGGGGATGTGACGGAGATTTTTGATCAGCATCTCGTTGGTGGGGATCCCCTGGCGCGGTTGCGGATTAAATAGTCGCTACCTGAGAGCGTAAATATCCTCTAGCAGAGCTTTGAAGAGAGTTGATAGTCGGTGGGGATCCTCTACAGGGCACCCTTCGTCGGTTTTATGAATCCCCTGAGCCACCAGACCAAATTCCACGGTCTGGTGGCAATAGCGTTCTATAAAACGAGCATCAGAAGTTCCCCCTCCTGTAGATAATTGCGGAGTACACCCGAAGTTTTGTTCGATCACCCGTATCAACGCGGCCAGTAGTTCTCCTTGTTCTGAGATAAAAGGTAGCCCAGAGACGGTCATGGTCAATTCATACGGTATTTGGCTTTGATCCAAAACCGAACGGATTTTTTGTTCCAAAGAGTCGGGGGTGTGGCAGGTGTTGAAGCGAATATTAAAAATGGCCTGGAGCGAGGCTGGAATGACATTGCTCAAACCACCGCTCGCAACACCAGTAAATTGCAGACTGGAGGGTTGAAAATGGGAATCCCCCTGGTCCAGTTCTAGGCGGGCAATCTCCAGCAGGGGGACAAAGCCAAGATGGATGGGATTTTTGGCTAAATGGGGATAGGCAGCATGGCCTTGCATGCCGTGCAAGACAATTTGGCCATTGATCGACCCTCGTCGGCCAATTTTGATACAGTCGCCAAGGTAGAGTTGGCAACTGGGCTCCCCAACCAAGCAATAATCAATTTTTTCGCCGTTTTCTTCCATCCATTGCAACACCTTTTGGGTGCCGTCAATGGCTTCGGCCTCTTCATCGCCGGTGATGAGAAAAGAGAGGCTGTGGTGCTTGGGAAAATGGGGATGGTCAGCAAGAAAACGTTGTGCGGCTGTGATCATCGCCGCCACCCCCCCCTTCATGTCGCTGGCTCCACGTCCTATGAGTACCCCATCGGTCACCTGTGCGGCAAAAGGGGGTGTCTGCCAAAGGGCTGGGTCCCCAGAGGGGACGACATCGGTATGACCAGCAAAGCAAAAATGGGTTCCCTGCTGGCCAATGCGGGCATAAAGATTCTCTACTTTTCCAAATTTAAGCCGTGTTATCCGAAAACCCCACTTAGAAAGCTCACGGGCAATGATCTCTTGGCAACCATGATCTTGTGGTGTAACCGAGGGGATGCGGATGAGTTCCTGGGTGAGGGCAAGGGTCGGGTCCACGTGGTTAAAATTCCCGTAAAAGTTCGTTGATGGCGGTTTTGGCGCGGGTCTGGGCATCCACTGTTTTGACGATTACGCAGCAATAAAGATTGGGACCGGGTCTGCCATCGGGCAAGGGTTTGCCAGGGGTGGTACCGGGAACGACAACGGAGTAGGGGGGGACGTACCCTTTGAGAATTTCGCCTGTTTCCCGGTTGATGAGTGGGGTAGAGCGGCCCAGATAAACCCCCATGGACAAAACCGAACCCCGTCCCACCACCACGCCTTCGGCCACTTCGGCCCGTGCGCCAATAAAACAGTCGTCTTCAATGATCACTGGATTGGCCTGGAGGGGTTCGAGAACGCCTCCAATGCCAGTTCCGCCAGAGAGATGGACGTTGCGACCGATTTGGGCGCAAGAGCCAACAGTGGCCCAAGTGTCAACCATGGTGCCAGAATCGACATAGGCTCCAATATTGACATATGACGGCATTAAAACCGCCCCAGAGGCAATAAAACTTCCTTTGCGTACTGTGGCTTGTGGTACCACTCTGCACCCGGCTTGTCGAAATTTTGCTTCATCCCAGCCTGCAAATTTAAGGGGAATTTTGTCAAAATAGGTGGTCGTGCCATCAATCATGAGTTGGTTGTCATGGAGTTTAAAAAAGAGCAAAACCGCCTTTTTAATCCATTCGTTGACCACCCAGCCATGTATGGCCTCAGGGGCATCGGGATTGGCTTGTGCCACTCGAATTTCCCCTGCGTCGAGGGCTTCGATGGTGGCGAGAACCGCTTTGCGAATTTTGCCCTTGGTGCTTTTGTTGATCTCGGACCGATTTTCCCAGGCTTCGTTGATGATGTCTTTTAATTGGAGCATGATTTTTCCCTGACTCGTTGAGTATGATATGGATTCTATTTTGTATAGGAATAGATTAAACCTTTAGGATGCCCTTTTGGTAAAAAATTAAAATCAAAACCCTGGGGGATGAATCCCCCAGCCCCCCCCCCAAGGTCTTGATTTTTATTTTTTCGATACATCAAGATTTTCAGTATATCGATTTATTTCTCAAAGGAAAGCTTTTTGCTTATTTGTAATATGAGTTTGCCCTTTTTTTCGTTTGGCATGGTACCACCACACTTAACCGTGGTCGTCTGTTTCTTGGTTTTATTATTTAAAAAAAAAAGGGGTCTGGGGGATTGCCCCCAGGGTTTTGATTTTGCTTTTGATCTCGGTTTTGCTTCCTTCAAAAAGCAGGGGGATTGGGGGATGCAATCCCCCAAGGTCTTGATTTTGCTTTTTGTTCCGGCACTCGTTCATCGTCCACACTTAAATGTGGTGGTACGAGATGTCACATATTAAAAATGGCGAACAAATTCAGCGATTCTCTGCATGGCCTCGCGGTTTTCTGTAAGGGGAGCGACGAGGGCGATGCGGACGAAGTGTGTTCCGGGGTTTTCTGAATCATTATCTGGTCGGGCCAGATAGGCTCCTGGTAACACTTTGACGTTTTGGTTTCTAAAGAGTTCTTTGGCAAAGATTTCTCCCGTGCTTGGGACGGGCAACCAGAGATAAAATCCCGCATCGGGTTTGGGGCAGGGCAGATGTGGGGTAAGAATTTCTAGGGCTTCGTTAATTTTTTGGCGATAAAGAGCACGGTTTTCCTCGACATGGGTTTCGTCTTTCCAGGCGGCACAGGCGGCGCGTTGTATAAAGGGAGGGGTGGCGCAACCGGTATAGGTGCGCAGTTGAAAATAGATGGCCAACAACTCTGGATCGCCAGCCACAAAACCACTCCGCGCCCCCGGCATATTGGAACGCTTGGAAAGAGAATTGAAGACCAAACAGCGAGAAAAATCTTTTAATCCCAATTCAAATGCCGCTTGCAAAAGTCCAGGTGGCGGTGAATCTTGCCAAATTTCTGAATAACATTCGTCCGAGGCCAAGATAAAATTGTGTTCATGAGCCAGATGGATCCATTTTTTTAAATAATCCAGGGGTAACACGGTACCAGTCGGATTGGATGGGGTGCAAAGATAGGCCAATTGCACCCGATTCAGGGTATCGGTAGAGAGGGTGTGGTATTCTGGTAAAAAGCCATTTTTTGCCAGACAATCGACCCGCACAGGGTGCGCCCCCACCATCCAGGTGGCCCCTTCATAAATTTGATAAAAGGGGTTGGGCATCAAGACCAAAGGATCATTTTTTGTGTGATCCACTAAGGCTTGGGTGATGGAAAAAAGGGCCTCCCGTGTCCCATTGACCGGTAAAACATGACGTTCGGCCTCCACAAGGCCCGGCGGGAGTTGATAACGGTTGGTAAGCCAATCCACAATGGCTTGACGAAGCTCGATATATCCTTTGGTTGTCGGATATTGACCAATACCATGGAGGCTATTGGCCATGGTTTGGCGAATAAATTCTGGTACCGGATGTTTGGGTTCGCCAATGGAAAGATCTAGGCAAGGGGTCTTGAGGGGCACAATCCCCTCAAGTAAGCCAGAGAACTTTTCAAATGGATAGGCGTGCAGTCGCTTTAAATATTGGTTCATGGTTTTTTAGGTGCTTTGGGTTGTGGAAGGGCGTAAATGGGTTGGCTTAGAGATCGGTTTGGATAGATGTCTGGGTCAAAAATATTATTGGTCAGCCAACGGATGAGGTCCATCCACATGGAGGCGATTTCGTTTTCTGATGGCATGATCCCAGCATAAGATAACTCAATGGTGATGATCGGAATGCGTTTTTCTACGCCGGCATAACGCCCAAGTGAACCGGGATAGGTGCCCATGGGGGATAAATTGAGGTGTCCTAAGTGTTGCGGTGGATCGGGTCTTTCGCCATCATAATCCAAAATACCGTAAGGGGCATGGACCGAAATAATGGCATGAGGTTTAAATTGGTTGATCTCATCCTCGACCCAATGGGATTCTGGTTCACTCAGGGGAGCTGGGCCTGGGAAACGCCGTGGGTCGCTTTTGGTGCGATTGATCCAATAATCACGACTGTCGGACAGCCAGTTGGTTGTCGGAAAATTGCGGTTGAGATCTACCCCGTGGGCGTTTGTTCGTTGTGACTTGGTACGAAAGAGACCGTCTGGATTGACCAGGGGGGCAACGTGCCAATGGAAAAGGCCGGAGTGATGTTGGTTTAAGGTTTGCATCCAATTAAAAACAATGCCAATAGAGGAGAATTCGTCGCCATGAATGCCTCCCATCAAAAGAACACGCGCTTGAGGAGAACGTTTGGGGGAGGGGGGATACTCTTTGATCGCAATGGGGTGGCCTTCAACGGAAATCGCCCCCGTCGGAGACATCTTTTGATCTTGACACGATTGCGTGCTGACGCTGGCGAGTTTGCCGCTAATTTTTAGGCAGAGCTCGTTTATAAGAGAAAAATTGTTCGTCTGCTGAGGTAGAGTATCAGGTTTTGGTGTTGATCCTGTCGGAGTATTGACGATTTGGCGCGGGGCAGGGGTCGGGACTGTGAACTCTTTGGCGTGTTTGGCGGCGGCTTCCTCAATGATTGCTTGGGCAGCGGCGTCGACACTTAAAAGGGGGCCGGGCGCAGGGTCAGCTAAAATAGGTGTCTGAATAAATTGAAAAATGAATAACAGGAGTAAAATATATTTCATGTTTGTTTTGATAAAAATTGGCATATCGATTGATTGGTATAAAATTTGCTCGCGTTCATATCATCCAATGTTTTTATTGGGATCAAAAAAAGATTCACATTTAGAAACGATGTGATATTATTGGTGCGTTCCTCTTTTGTACTTTATTTGGAGCCAATTCGTCAAAGAGGAACTTTTTATGCTTCGCAATTGAGGTCTTAGCGGGTGCGTTTTGTTTACTAGTTTTTTTGGCGATGAGATTGCTGTAAATGTTTTTTTAAATACTTATTTTTTAAAAATAGCTAGATTTTTATGGGATGGTGATGCTACTCTGAATTTTTAATCAGCAAGAAATTTGGTGGGGCTTTTTTTTGGACAAGTGGGTAATCATAATGAATAGACGGGATTTTTTGAAGGCTGTTGGTGTTGGGGTAGTCGCAAGCGGCGTGCGTCCGTCCGATCTGTGGGCGGGTTATGGAAAAAGTTCCTCCCCTGATGCTTCGAATTCAGCTCCAAAATTTCGTGATGAGGATTTGGATAATTATTTAAGCAAAATTCGTGATTTTGATCGTGATTATCCAAACGATACCCAACTGGATGAAAAGCGGTATCGACTTCTTAAAAGCACTTTGAATCGTTTTTTGGCGATCCAAAAAAGAATCGGACATGCGGGTTTTCATCTGCTTGATTTTGATGATGCCTTAAAATTGGCGCGTAATAACGCTAATATCGGGGCCTTTACATCTGAAGAGCTTGATTTTTTAGAGAATATTTTTTATGAAACGGCCTCTGAATATGGATTTTTGGGGGATAAACCTATGAAGAATCTCACCGATCGTATTCCCTTGCGAGAGGTGATCAAAATTCCTTCAACGGGTAATTTTTTGTATAAAGGGTTGCCTCTTAAGACCTATTTGCAGGTTAAAAAGGCATTGGGTGACAAAGTTATTTTGACATCTGGTGTGCGTGGTGTCAGCAAACAGTTTTTATTGTTTTTAAATAAGGCGAATGAAAGTCAAGGCAACCTTTCCCGTGCTTCCCGTTCGTTGGCTCCTCCTGGATACTCATATCACGGTATCAGCGATTTTGACGTGGGTCAAAAAGATTTTGGAGCGGCCAATTTTACCGCCCGTTTTGTCACAACAGAGGTGTATCAACGTTTGGTTGAGTTGGGATTTTTGCAATTGCGTTATCCCCGTGACAACTTGTTGGGGGTTCGTTTTGAACCTTGGCATATCAAGGTCAACACATAATTTCGTGCCTTTGCCGAAAATAGATGCGGGTTTAAGGTTGGGAATGTGTCTGTTTGGATCGGTATAGGGGCCAATCAGGGGGATGCTGTGGGCTATTGTCGGCAGGGGTTGGCATGGCTTGCTCAACATCCCGATTTGGTTTTACTTTCTCACTCTTCTTTTTATCGTACCCAGCCTGTGGGACCGATTAAAGATCAACCGTGGTTTATCAATCTGGTGTGTCGTCTGGCCTGTCGTTTGGAACCAATTGAGTTATTGGAACTTTTGCAAACATTTGAACGTCGGGCGGGACGTAATCGAACGGTGCAGATTCCTTGGGGGCCGCGGCCATTGGATTTGGATTTGCTTTTTTTTCATCAGCGCATTATTCAGGCTCCAAATCTGAAAATTCCTCATCCTTTCTTACATTTACGTCGGTTTGTCTTGCGTCCTCTGTGTGATCTTGACGTTGGAATGCCCCATCCCATATTAGATAAAACAGTTGACATGCTTTTGAAGGAAGTTGATGATTCGCAAGTTGTTGAGCTGATTCCTGGGACATGACAGGATTTTTTATTTTGGGAGGTGCCACGGATGACGACGCATTTGACTATTCCTGATTTTGCAGTTATGAAGCGAGAACGGCAGAAGATCGTTTCTGTGACGGCTTATGATTATACGTTTGCCGCGCTTCTGGATCAGGCAGGCGTGGATCTCTTGCTGGTAGGTGACTCTTTGGGCATGGTGATTCAGGGGCAAGAGAATACCCTGTCGGTCACTTTGGAGGAGATGATCTACCACACCCGTGCGGTTGTTCGGGGTGCCAAACGGGCTTTAGTGGTGTGTGATCTGCCGTTTGGCTCTTTTCAGTGTGGACCTGAGGCGGCCATGCGTTCAGCGGTTCGGGCGATGAAAGAGAGCGGTTGTCAGGCTGTCAAGCTGGAAGGTGGATTGCATCTGGTCGAAACAATTGATTTTTTGGTTCGTCGTGGTATTCCGGTGGTAGGGCATGTTGGTCTGACTCCGCAGTCTGTCCATCAGTTTGGCGGGTTTAAGGTGCGTGGTCGCGGGGCAGAGGGGGAGGGTATTTTTCAAGATGCCCGTGCCGTGACCGAGGCGGGGGCATCCATGATCATTTTGGAGGGGATCCCTTCGGATTTGGCGCAACGGATTACCCTGGCGGTGGGGATTCCGACTATTGGGATCGGCGCGGGGGCCGGGTGTGATGGTCAGGTTTTGGTACTTTATGATTTACTTGGGTTATACGATACCATTCGCCCGAAGTTTGTGAAACATTATTTAGAGGGGGGAACCTTAGTGGGTCAGGCGGTGGGGCAATTTATTCGCGAGGTGCGGGCGGGAAATTTCCCCGGGGCTGAACATGAATTTGCCAATACGGTGCGCAAGGCGCGCAAGGAGCATTTAGAGTGACGGTCGCGGTTATTGAGGGGCGTTTAGAACTGGATGCTTGGCGTCAAGAGTCTCAACGTCAGGGGTGGACGGTCGGTTTTGTCCCTACCATGGGGGGGTTGCATGAAGGACATTTGACTTTGGTAGATCGGGCACGCCACCGTTATGATAAAGTGGTGGTCTCTATTTTTGTCAATCCAACGCAGTTTGCCCCAGGTGAAGATTATTTGGCTTATCCCAGGGAGTTGGAAAAAGATCGTCATTTGTTGGACCAGAGCGGGTGTGACCTTCTTTTTTGTCCAGAGGTTTCATTGATTTATCCTCATGGGCATACGACATGCGTGGAAGTCGGACCTTTGGGGAGTGATTTGTGTGGGGCGAGCCGTCCTGGTCATTTTCGTGGGGTGGCGACGGTGGTGGCTATTTTGTTAAATTTGGTTCGTCCCCATGGGTTGTTTTTGGGATTGAAGGATTATCAACAGTATATACTTTTGAGCCAGATGGTTCGGGATTTGGCGATGCCGGTGGTGGTAGAGGGGGTTGCGACGGTGCGTGAGGAGAATGGTTTGGCGTTGTCAAGCCGTAATCGTTATCTCACGTCGGCCCAACGTGAGCAGGCCACAGCACTCTATCAGGCTATGTTGACTGCACAAAAATTGCTGCGTTTGGGGGAGCAACAACCGGTTCTATTGGAGCAATCTGCACGGGAAGTATTGCATCAAGCAGGAATTCACCATATAGACTATGTGGCAGTGCGCCAAGCGGGTACCTTGGAAAGGATTGTGCAGATAGAAGCCGATCCGATTATACTGATCGCTGTCCGAGTTGGAAAGGCGCGATTGATCGATAATATGCTTTTGACACGGCAATAAATGGAGTAGAATGGGCGAATGGAACTGAAAATGTTAAAATGCAAAATCCATCGTGCCAGGGTCACCCAGACCCATATTGAGTACGAAGGATCCTGTGCCATAGATGAAAATTTGATGGACGCCGCAGGTTTGCGTGAATTCGAGCAGATTCATCTTTGGAACGTGAACAATGGGGAGAGGTTTGTTACCTATGCCATCCGGGGAGAGCGTGGCAGCGGGGTGATTTCGGTTAACGGGGCTGCGGCGCATAAAGCGGCACAAAACGATATTGTGATTATCGCGGCTTTTGTGCAACTGTCCGAGAGTGAAGCTGAACATTTTGCGCCACGGTTGGTCTATGTAGATGAAGCCAATCGTATGACGCGAATTGGAAATTCGATACCAGCTCAAGGGGTTTAAAAAATGTTTATGTATACTCTCTTCTTCTGTATTGTAAAGAGGATCTGAGTGTTGTTAATTTTATACCGACTTTTGAGAAATCATGTTGCGAAACCGTCATAACGAATCCATTGATATTCGAGATACTCCAAAAAAGAGCCGGGGTTTGCCTCCTGTGGTTAAATTGGGCTTGGTTTTGGGGATGGTGATTGGAATCGTATTGGTTGGTTTGCATAGTTGTCGTGGAGAAAAGGAAATAAAATCGGTCTCTGATACACCCAATGTGCATTATGAGCGTTTAAATCCAAAGGGTCTATGAATCGTTTTTATATCTGCCGAACGTTATTTATCGTCTGTTTTGTCTTGCCGTCTTGGCTTTATGCCGCGACCGAAGAGATCTCCTCACCCCCTGTTTTGGCACCCATGCAGGTTGAGGAGGCCTCTCTTTCTGGTCGTCGGGTGATTGGAGAGATGTTCCCGCTGACGATTGGGCAGGTGGATCAATTGCTTAAAGGGGGAGCAGCGCAGTTGGCCGTTGTTTTGGCCGAACAGGCCATGCAGCGTGGCGGGGCTCCTTTGCAGGCCGAACGCTGGTTATTTGTTTGGGCCGAGGCATTGTTACGCCTGGAGCGGTTTTCTGAGGCGAAAACATTGTTGGAACGGTTAATGGCTTCTGATGGAGAGCGCAGGTTACCTACGCTCTCTTTTTTTATGGGCAAGACGTTGGCAGGAGAGGGGCAATGGTCGCAAGCGCGTGATCAATTTTCTCGTTTTATGACCTTATTTCCCAATCATCCCGATCGCTCTAAGGCTTTGTTAGGGATTGCCTTGTGTTCCCTGGAAATGGGGGTGCTGCGGGAGGCCTCATTGCAGTTTGAACTTTATAGTAACGAGGTGGATACTATCCGACCAGATCCCTTGTGGCTGCAAGGAATGATTAAATTGGCTGCCGCCAAGGGGGAGTTGTCTGAGGTTGCGATTTATGAAAAACGTTTGATTGAATTGGAAAAAAAATTACCTGAAAATTTTTGGGATCGGGTTGCTTTGCGCAGGGCCTTGATAGAGATGTATGGCTGGCGTGGGGATTGGGCGGCGGCAATAGCCCAGTCTGAGTTATTGTTGGCTCAGGGGGGAGGGGTTCCAGCGCGGCGTTTGCATGCCCGTTTATATAAACAGTGGTTGGAGAATGGCCCAATTGGGTATCGTTTAGAAAAAACCAAGCCTCAAATCGTGCAAATTCGGGCGCGTTATCAAAATTTGGATCAACTCCATATGGTGTGGGAGGAGGAACCTGCCCTTCGGGATGATTTGCTGAAAGAGTTGTTGAACCAAGAATTGGCTCATCCCATCGGGTTATTGTTGGAAGAAGGGTTGTTGACACCAGAGGGCATGGGGTTGGAGGGGAGTTTACCAGAGTCGGTGCGTATTTTATATGCCAACGCCTATGGAGAGTTGGGGCGCATGGAGGAGGCCTGGAAAATGTTGGAGGGGGTATCCCCGGGAGAGGCCGCTATTGCGGCTCGTTTGGGGCTGTTGGTCCATACCGCTTATGCAAAAGAAGGCAATTCATCTCGTTTAGAAGAGATTTTTAATTGGCTTTCCGACTGGTTGCCACGGCATGCCCAGCGGTTGCTGTGTGGGGATTTGGGCAAGGCTTTGGTGGCGTTTTTGTTTGTGGCGACCGAGCATGGGGATGCGGTGATGGTTGAGCAGGTGCGCTCCTTACTGGAGAACATTCCAGAACTTCCAACAGAGGTGGAACGGATGTTGCGTTTTCATCAGGCTTGGGTATTGGAGCAAGGGGGGGAGTTGGAGACGGCGTTGGTGATCTATTTGTCATTGGTGGATGATGCAGATAAAATTCATCCGTTGGATGCCCTTTTGCCTATGGATCCGCGGATGGCGGTGGTGCGGGTATTACGTGCCCAAGGTCGTTGGGATGATCTTTCGGGGTTGGGTTGGAAAGAGACAAAGTAGGATTGATGTCTCGGAAAAAGTTTTTAAAAAAAAGAGGGGGTCTGGGGGATTCATCCCCCAGGATTTTGTCTTTGATTTTTATGTACTCGGAAAAATAAAAATCAAGACCTTGGGGAGCGGAGAACCGCCCCCCAACTCCCCCCACCCTTTTTTTTTAAGTTTTAAAATTTTCTGTCCGAAGGACATCATGTGCATGTATCGGAAAAATAAAAATTAAGACCTTGGGGGGCGGAGAACCGCCCCCCAGGCCTTTTTCCGGGGAATTTTTTGGAAAAAGGCGGATGGCTTCGCGATAGTGCCAGATGGCGTTGTCGTTTTCCAAAAGCAAACGATGATATCTGGCCAAGGCGAGATGACTGCTCCCTTGGTTGTGGCGCAGGAATTCCACTTGACCTAAAAGATAAAAAGCATTGGTCATGGTGGCATGTTCGGCAGTCAATTGGCGCAAGATTTGGCTAGATTGTTCGTAATTTCCTAATTCTTTGTAGGTCAAAGCCAGACGATATTTAATATCTTTTTCATTTGGTTTTTGCTGTAAAGCGGTATTAAAATCGTTAAGAGCATGTTTAAATTGGCCCAATTCCAAATGGATCAAGCCCCGTTCGCGTAAAAGATAGGGATCTATTTTATCGCTGTCTTGTAGTTGGTTTATCCCATCTAGGGCCTCTGGTAAACGTCCGGCATAATAAATAGATAAGGTTAAGCCATAACGAGCGGCAAACAGTCTGTTTGCGGTATCGTCTAAGGGGGCGTTTTTGTCTGCTGAGATGGTTTTTATTTGGTTTTTAAAAAGTTCGGCGGTTTGCGTTGGATTGTCGGATGTTCCGGCTTCCAGCTTGGCGCGCACACGCTGGAATTGTCCCTTGGGCAATCTGTTTTTGTGGGGGGTTGGTTTGGTTTGGTCGATTAAGGTTTGAATGGCGATCAAACGTTGTGAGCTGAGGGGATGGGTTAAAAGATAGGGGGGAGGGATATTGGAGAGCCGTTGTTGACGTTCGATGCGTTGTAAAAAATGGATCGAACCGATGGGGTCGTATCCGGCTTGGAGGAGATATTCGACGCCCAATTGATCTGCTTGCCGCTCCTTTTGCCGGGAGCTGTCTAACATGGCGGCTTGAGCTGCGGCGGTGCTGCCAACGATGGATCCTTGCGTTAAGGCATCGCTACCGGTGGCGAGACCAGCTCCCAGGCCTATGGCGGAGAGAACGAGTGTCTGAATGGCGACATTTCTTGCTTCTGATTGTAATTGAATATGATGTCCTGCCGTCAAGTGGCCGATTTCGTGGGCCAGTACCGAGGCCAGTTCGTCTTCGTCTGCGCTGGCTAAGATGAGACCGCTGTTGATAAGAATGTGCTGGTTGGGGAGGGCCATGGCGTTTAAAGTGGGATCGAGGAGCACATGAAAGAGAACGCGTTCGTCGGGTAAATGGGCCGCCTGAGTTAGAGGTTTCCCAAGGGTATCAAGGAGATCGATAATTTCTGGATCCACCACCAGTCGAATATGATTGTCCTTCTCTTCTGCTGCCAAGAAAGGAACAAAGAGTGCGATGCCCAACCATATCAGGGTGGGGAGTCTCCAGAGGATTGTGGTGTTTTTGCGGTTTGGCATGAGATGTTTTATTGATGGCATGTAGTTTGCATTTTTTAAATTTAGGCGGTTAAGAGATCTCTACGTGATGGCGAGGTTTTTTGTTGGCGCCGTGTGGAGTAGAATATGCTTGAACCTTTTTTATTCCGTTGTCAAGCGAACTTTATCCGGATTCCCGTTATGCCATGAATCGATTTTCCAGATTGGTAGAGTTGCGTCGTCTCAAAGAGGAGATAAAAGGTTCTTATTTTGCACTGGCCTTGGGTAAAGTGCAAAAATTGGAACAGGAAAAAATTCGCCTAGAAAACGATATGGAGCAGGTGCGCCAGACCGAGTTACAGGAGAGTTTGCAGCCGGAAAATCGACTGCCTCCCAAACTTTTGGAGGATTATTTTAAAGGTCAAAAGTGGCGTTTGCGTCGTTTGCAGCAAGTACGTCATCAGGCCAATTTAGAAATGGAGCGTACACGTCAAATTTGGAACCAAGCTCGAGTGGAATTAAAGCAATCGGAAAAGTTGGCTGAGCGTGCTGACGAAGAGTACAAAAGCGAGCAGCACAAGCGGGAAATAAAAGAGATGGATATTGTGGGTATTATGGCCAGCATGCGCAGATAGTGGGTCAAGAGGAGGTATTGTGAAGGGGCGAATATTTTTTGGTGGTGTGGTGGTTTGTTGTTTCATAACCTCTCTTTCTTATGGGACCGAAGAGGTCAAACCGGTACCTAGCAGTCAGGGAGGAGGGTCCTTAACTTGTGCGGATCCTTTAAAGCTTTTGGACTCCTTGGAAAAAAGGCGGCTGGATTTGGATCAGCGCGGTCAAGCTATGGAACTACGTGAAGCTGAGGTGAAACGGTTGGAAGAGCAACTTGGGCATCGGATAGAGGCCTTAGAAACGTTGCGTTCCGCCATCCAACAAGATCTCTCTTCGGAAAAAAATCAGGATGATGCGAATATTGCTCGTTTGTCCAAAATATTTGCTGGGATGAATGTGAAAGGGGCAGCGGCCAGTTTGGAAGTGATGGATGAAGGAACGGCTGTGCGGGTACTCAAGGGGATGCGGGAGAAGGTGGCGGCAAAAATATTGAGTCGGATGAATACCGAGAGTGCGGTCCGTTTGGCCGATATTTTGGGGATGCCCTTGGCGGATAAACGGGGTCAACAATAGCAACTTAAAATAAATGGAGACTTTTTCAACATGCCGCAACGACGGTTAATGAGCTTTGACTGGGCCTTAAAACGTCTGTTGCGCAGCAAGGCCAACTTCGAAATTCTGGAAGGGTTCCTAAGCGAATTTCTTTATAAGGATGTGCGCATTGTTGAAATTTTGGAAAGTGAGAGCAATAAAGAATCCCGCAACGACAAATTCAATCGTGTTGATCTCAAGATTAGAAATACCAGGGATGAAATCGTCATTGTCGAGCTACAATATGAACGAGAGTGGGATTACCTGCAGCGGTTACTCTTTAGCACCGCCAAGGCCATCATTGAATATATGACGGAGGGCAAGCCTTACGCCAGTGTTGTCAAGGTTATTACGATACGTATTCTCTATTTGGATCTCGGGCGTGGCAATGATTATATCTATGTTGGCAAGACCTCGTTCCGGGGGGTACATATCCAAGAAGAACTGGCTTTGGACGAGGGGCAGAAGGCCCTGTTTCAACGCCCTTCGGTAGCTTTTACGGCCCGTGGCCTAAAAAAAGCCAAAGAAAATTTTGATGTTCTGCAATTGTCAGAGACAGAGCAAAAGGCCTACGAACGCTATCAGGAGGAGTTGCATGATCAGGCGAGCTTTGTGCCCTCGACCTATGGTGATAGGTAAAATTGAATCTTGTCTTGCGCATAGTGTGCTTATCATCGCCTTCTGGCAAAAGATTAAAAGCAAAAGCAAGACCTTGGGGGGTTACACCCCCCAATCCCCCTGTTTGGTGGCATTAAAGTCAAAAGCAAAGTCAAAAGCAAAGTCAAAAGCAAAGTCAAAAGCAAAG
>JAMOAW010000050.1:0-41879 GCA_039908535.1 Magnetococcus sp. DMHC-6
CCGGTAATGGCAAAAGAGGCATTAACGGACTGGGTGGCACTTCCATCGGTAACTTGAATGGTAAAAGAGTCGGTGACGCTCTGGCCGCTGGTGAGGGCCTGGGTATCGGCATCAGAATCAATTAAAGCATAGCTCACAACGCCAGTTGCCACAGTCAAAGTAGCGGTGCCGTAAGTGCCAGTTTTGGTATAGGTCAGACCAACATCTGCGGTGGTCCAGTCATTAGTAGTCAACCATGCGGTGTCATACGAGGCAGTACCATCCACGTCCGCTTTGGTCAGCGTGATGCTGGAGACTGATGTGCCAGTGGTGGCATTGGCAACACCACCTGCTTCCACCAACGTTGCGGTGGCACTGCCAGAGGTCACTGTCGGAGTGTCGTTAGCACCAGTCACGTTGACAGTCAGGGTAGCGTTTTCGGTGAGTGGATTGGCATTCGCATCAGTGGCGGTTACCGTGAAGGTGTCGCTAAGTGTGCCATTGGTAAGTGCATTGATGACTGCGTTGTTCGGTTCAAACAGATATTTGCCCATGTCGCTGCCAGTGCTGACCATGTACAGCGTGCCATAGGTTCCGGTTTTCGATAGGTCGTAAGTAATACTATTGACCGTGTGGGCGGCACTGGTGCTGGTGGGGCTTGAAATGCCGTAGGAGGCAATGTTATCCACATCAGTAGCACTGATCGTGCCCGATAGGTTGGAGGTATTGGTCGATGTAAAGATGTCGTTTGCCGTTGTGTCGGTAATGCTGATCGTAGTTGGCGTGGTTACTGCCGGTGCTGATGCGTTTTCCATCGCATCCAGAACGGTGATAATTACGGTCTGACTGGTCGAGGTATTGCCAGCAGCATCGGTGGCGATGATGCCCAAGTTGAAACTATTGGGCGTGGTTTCATAATCCGCTGAAGCCGCACCAGTCGTTGCGCCAGTCGTGGTCAAAGTGATGACACCGTTGCTATCAATAGCGAAATAGCCAGCATCATCGCCGCTGGCGATGATGTAACCGCTAATGGCGTTGGCGTCAGTGGACATAACCTGACCGATGACGAAATTGGCCGCCATGTTCTCAGGTAAATTGAATGACTGGGCAGCCGTTACTGACGGGTTGGTGGTGTCGATGATGTAAGCATCGCCGTTGGTGAAGCCGCTATCGATGGCGTTGCTGGACGCATCACTGATGCCTGTGCCGCTGGCTATTAAATCGACACTCAAGGTACCGTTCCCGGATACATTGGCAACCGTCACCGTGTAGGTATCGCCGCTACCGGTCACGCTAATGTCGCTATCACCATTGGTGACGGTGACTCCAGCCACTTTATCCAAAGTGAAATCGCTGGCATTGACTCCAGTTACCGCTTCGCTAAAACTGACGGTGTAGGAGACTGTGCCATTATTGCACACTTCGGCACTGTTGCGGTGGATTGCCGTTACCGTTGGGGCGGTGTGGTCGATGGTGAACAATTGACCAGTGATGCCGCCGCTGATGGCATTGCCTGCAATATCGGTAATTCCGGTAGCACTGCTATTGAGATCGAGTCCGAGCATACCGTTGCCGCTGACATTATTGACCGCCACCGTGTAAACCGCTCCAGAGACCTGAGTCACCTCGCCGATTGTGGCACCAGAGGTGGCTGTACCAGTCAGGGTGAAATCGGTGCTATCGACGCCACTCACTGCTTCGCTGAAAGTTACTGTGAAATTGACGCTGGAGGCGTTGCTCGGATTGGCGGACGCGCGAGCGATGGCTACTCCAGTCGGTGCGGTGGTATCAATGGTAAAGCTATCGCTGACACTTGCGGTGAGAGGGTTGCCAGAGGTGTCTTGAATGTTGGAGGTGTTCAGGGTCAGGAGATAAACGCCCGCCGTGGTGGTAACACTGGAGAGATTCAGCGTGTACTGGCTACCCGAACCGTCTACTGTCAGACCGGTAATGGTGACTGCGTTGCCATCACGGGTCAGGGTAAAATCGGTGATATCAACGTTCGTAACCTGTTCGCTGAAGTTGATGGTCGCTGTGCCAGCATTGGGCTGGGTCGGGTCTGCGATATCGACAATGGCTGCTGTCGGTGCAGTGGTGTCCACGCTGCCAGTGCTGAAGTTCAATGTGGTGCTGTTGGCAATACCGGCAAAGCTATTGCCAATGGTGTCTTTGACCGTTCCAGCAGCGAGTTGTACGGCGTATTGGTTGGTGGTAATCAGGTTGAGCGTCGGATTGATGGTCAGGATGGTGTCGCTGACCGTGAGTTGGTTGTTGTGGTTGGCAACATCTATGACAATCGAATTGGCCCCGACACCTGTAATGTCGTACAGGGTGATCGTGCCGCTGGTGCCGAGCTGAATCTCCTCGTCAAACGTGAGAACGATGTTGTTGGTTATGGCCACACCCGTTGCATTGTCGAGCGGGTTGGAGGACGACAGGGTTGGGACTTTATTATCTAATGTAACATTGGCAGTATCGGCGGCGGTGGTGGTATTGCCAGCGTTATCGGTCACCGTGGCTGAAACATTGAGGTTAGTCGTGCCGTTGATTGAACCCGACACGATAGTATAAGTCGCTGTCCAAACGCCACCGCTGTTGGAAGCGACAACTGCCGTGCCGCCGCCAAACTGGCTGAAGTTAAATGTTACGCCGGCTATGGTGTCCGCATTGGCATCACCGCCAGTGTCGATCCAGGTGGCAGTGATGGTGTCACCTATCATAAACGCTCCGCTCGTGCCGCTTGCACCAGAGATAGCGATATAGCCAGCAGTTACTATTGGTGCAACGCTATCTACGGTAGCATTGGTTAAGTCGGCTGTTGTCGTGGTGTTGCCCGCATTATCGGTGGCGGTGATCGAGACATTACGGCTGGTGGTGTCAATGGCACCAGCCGTAATGAGGTAGGTCGCTGTCCATGTACCGGAACTGTTGCTGGCGGCCACGGTCGAGCCACCGCCGAATTGGCTAAAATCAACCGTCACGGTAGTGATGGTGTCGGTGTTGTTGTCGCCAGCGGCTGTGTTCACCCAAGTAGCGGTCACTGTATCGCCGATCTTATAGGCACCAGCCGTGCCGCTGGCACCGGAAATTGAGATACGACCCTCGGTGACGGTGGGTGCTTCGTTGTCCACCGTCAAGTTGCTGCTGTCGGCGGTGGTGGTGGTTCCACTGGCTGTGGTGGCACTGACTGACACATTCCGACTGGTGGTGTCGATGCTGCCCGAAACAATGGTGTAGCTGGCTGACCAAATGCCACTGGACTCAGTAGCCGCTATGGCCGCACCGCCGCCAAAGGCGGTGAAGTCCATGGTGACGCCAGTCACGCCTGCGTTGTTGTCGCCGCTTGCGGTGTTGTTCCAGGTAGCTGTAACGGTGTCACCAATTTTGTAGGTGCTGCTGGTGCCAGAAGGAGTGGAGGTGATGGCGATGTTGGCATCGGTTACGGTCGGACCAGAGGTAACAATAACGGACAGGGCTTCCTCATAATAGTTGCCGCCCGCATCGGTGCTGCGCACCCGCACGGAATAGGTACCACTCATCGCTGATGGATCGGTTACCAGCAAATTGCCACCGCTGATACTAAAGCTGGCATTGTTAGTGCTGCCCGTTCCAGCAACCAGTGTGTAGGTGAACGTATCGCCGCTGGTGCTGTCAGTTGATGAAAAGGCACCGACCGTGGCGTTGGCACCTGCGTTGGCCAGCACCGTGCTGTTGCTAAGCGCAATATCAGTGGGGGTGTTGGCGTTGATGGCATCGCCAGCTTGGGCAATGGCCGTGGTGTAGGTGCTGCTTTGGTTACCTACTGTGTCAAGTAAAACCAAACTGACGGGGATGTTGCTGCCCGCAGCCACATCGGTGCCGCCTTCGGTCACGGTAAAGCTGGCAGTATAGGTAGTGGCGTTGATTTTAGCGAAACTGCTCAGCGTAAAGCCGTCGATGCTGCCCGATTGCAGGGTGTAGGTATCACTATCGCTGGAAACGGTGATGGTTACAACAACTGTATTCCCCACTTTCATGGTGCTGTTGGGCACGGTGACGTTGGTGATGGATGGAGCGGTGGTGTCGATGACGATGGCCTTGGCATTGCCCAAGGAGTTGGCTGCACCGGGAGTGACAAGGGTCAGGGTGGCCGCCGTGCCCCCTGTGGTGGCGTTGATGGTGCCGCCGTTCAGGACCAACGCCGTGGTGCTGGCGAAATCCAGATCTGTTGATGTGTCGCCAGCTTGCACGGTGTAAGTGAAGGTCAATGCGGTGGTGGTTGAGCCGCTGACGTAATTCACGTTACGATCGGTGGTGCCAGTCTCCAATGTAATGTAGGGGGTGCCGTTTGTTGTGTTGACCGTGACCGCTTCGCTAAAATTCACGATGACATTGATGATGTCGCCAGCCTTGTAAATACCGTTGGCAGTTGTGGAGGTGACGGAAGAGACGGAGGGGCCTGTCGGTAACAGCAGACGTCCCTCAATTCCTGAATTGCCCGTTCCATTTGCTGCGTCATCCTGCCAGACTGCGATGAATGTATTGCCTGACGTAGCCGCGAGCGCAACAGCACTCTGGTCATTGCGGCGATGTTCGTTGATCTGGATATCCGTGGAATCAACAGCAGTGCCATCGGCGGCAAAGCGGCGACCAAAAATCCCCGAATTGGAATAATCGCCAGTGTCGGACTGCCAACCAACCAAAAATCCGCCGCCGCTGAGCGCGACAACTGCTGGTGTGTTTTGTGATCCAGTTGTTGTAACGTTAGCTCTGATTGCCGCACCCTGCGCTATGCCTGTGTTGTCATATAGCCTGAAATAGACGTCTGTGCCTTGATCCCAAGTAACTACAAACCCCCCGCCAGCCAGAGAAGCAAGTTTGGTAAGATAGGGATCGGTGCTGGTGGTAATCTGGAAAGGCGTGCCAGTACCAACTCGACCATAGACGCCCATTGAATTCCAACTGCTGTCGTATTGAGTCCACGAAGCCACATAGCTTCCATTGGAAAGAGGGGCTATAGAGGGATATAAGGCCAAACCAGAACCATTAACGTCGCCAAAGTCGCTCCCAGCCCTGAGGGTAATTTCCGCACCTTGCGGAGAGCCATCAGCAGCATTGAATCTTCTGGCCAGAGAATCAGCTGAACTATAGTCACTTGTGTACGAATACCATCCAATCATGAACGATCCATCGCTTAGCGTAGCGATGGATAATGTGTCTTCCATGCGATCCGTCGCGGTGTTGGCGACCAACTCGGAACCAACTGTGCCATTGGCAGCGACCAGCACGTAGCGAATGTCGAGGTCGTCCGCATCCGTGTCCGAGGTATAGGCAACGACAAACCGACCGTTATCCAGTGCTGCAACGGTTGGATAATATTCGTTTGCGTTGTTGTTGGCTGGTGAAACCACAATTTCACTGCCAACTTTTGTGCCTGTTGAGGAAAAAATTTGGGCGATGATGCTCGTCTTTGTTGCCCCATCACTCTGCCCGGTTGAGCTCCAGACGGCGACAAAGTTACCATTGCTCAGCGCGGTCAGGGCGGGAGATGTCTGCGCGTTGGCTGTGGTTGTATTGAGGGCCAGATCGCTCCCGAAACCAGACAAATCTTGGGTGGATTCGGCGACAAAATTAAATGTGAGCGATGTGCTTAACCCAGATCCGCTGATAGGATTGTTACTGGTATCCGTCTGATAAAGGTCATAGTAACGAACTGTTACCGAGGCAGTCTGGCCTGCGGCGGGCATGGTTCCAGAGCCTAAAGTCAGGGTTGCCGTGTTTCCAGATGTGTTGTCCGAGGAAATTGCGAAGAGATTGGAGACTGTTTGACCAGAGTCAATTGCCCAATAACCACGTCGAATATTTCCAGTGTCGGTTGGGGTCAACGTGGCGAGAGTCGTACCTTGAGTGGTATCAGTAAATAAATAGGTACTGCTTGTGGTTGTTGGATAGCTGACATTTATGGCTGTTGGCGCACTGTCTGGGATTATTCTAAGCCAGGAGCCAATGTACATTGTGCCAGAGATGTATGCGGAATTATTAACCGTATAGTTGAAGGTAAAGTCATAAGGATCTGAGGTGCCCGTGTTGTTTACGTAGCGCCAAATCGTTCCGCTGGTCGATACTTCGGTGGTCGATAAATTTGTCCACGATCCCCCATTATTGGTGCTGTACTGCACATAGCAACCAGCCGGTGGCGGGGTGTTTGGGTTCATAGAAACGGTTCGTATCGGGAGAAATTCATCTGGATTGTTATTCGTATATCGGAACCAACCTGTTCCAAAAGACCACGTATAGCTGGTTCCGTTAGGCCTAACATAAATAATTCCGCTCTCTACGCTGTTGTCCGCCATATACATGGTGGTTGAAGAAGCCAAAACCCCAGAGAAATCGACAGGTTGAATGGTCTCGCTCTCCACACTTCCCGTTGTTGTTTCAAGTGTCCAATCCCCACCGAGGAAATTCGAACCAGTCAAATTATCCGATGCCGCAATATCCGCACCCGTTGCGGTCGCCAAGGCATTGATAAACATCTGCCCAGTTTCACCCGCCGCCACATCACAGCCATACACCAATAAATCGCCAGTTTCAGCCAGTGCCTTGCCCCAGGCGGTCAGCGTAGCGGCTTGATTGCCGAGAGTGGCCGAAGAGATTGTCTCTGCCCCCAAATAGACCGCGCCCGCCGCACCGTGAGAAATCAAATGCACCGCTGCGAGATTATGGTATTGGGCCAGTATGTTGGTGATTTGATCAATGGCACTCGAATTGGCATCCAGCAACCAAACATCCACACCCGCCCGTATTCCGTTCGTCAGGCTGGCCAGACCGGGCACCCGGCTGTCTATGATGACCAATTCAGTGGCAATGCCCTCTGCATGAACCAATTGCAACGTGCCAGCCCGGTTGACGCCGATCAATACATCCAGGGTCGCTTGATCCACCGCACCTTCGTTCAGTAATACGCCACCAATGGTGTAAGTCTGGCCACTGGTGAAGTTGGCACTGCCAGCGGTATTGAGCGCATCGTTGATGCTGCCAGTGAAATCAAGACCAACAGTCTGGCCGATGCTGCCATTCACACCGCCAACAGTGACCTGAAACACCTTACCGTTGGTGCTGCTGACAGAGGTAACGCTGGTGCCGGTGGCGGTTCCGGTAACAGTAAAGTCGCTGGTCGCCACCCCGCTTACGGTTTCATTAAAGACTACGGTAAATACCGCGCTGCTTGCCGTGCTGGCGGCAATTTGGTTAACCCCAGCGCGATTGATGGCAGTGACCGTTGGGGCCGTGTTGTCGATGCTGTAACTTTCGTTAGTGCTTGGCGCACTACCAGAAAAGGCATTGCCAGCCGTATCGACAATATCTTGGCCTCCAGCGAAATTAAGGCCAAGCGCACCATTACCGCTGATACCGTTAACAGTGACGGTATAGGCACTGCCGGTCGTGGTGTTGACCGAAGCAATGGTGCCAGTGGCTGTACCGCTTAGAACAAAATCGGTGGTATCGAGGTTGGCGACGGTTTCGGAAAACAGCACGTCAAAGGTGACACTGGTCGCCTTGGTTAGTTCAGCGGCGGTGCGTGTGATTGCGACGGCAGTCGGCGCGGTTTTGTCGATGGTGTAACTTTCGTCTATCGTGGTGGTCGGGCTGGTGTTAGTCAGGCTGTTGCCAAACGTGTCAGTAATGGTGACACCGCCTGCCAAATCCAGGTTCAGCGTACCATTGCCGCTGACACTGCCTACCGTGATGATGATCACTGGAGTGCCGTCACCACTCACCCCGGTGATGCTGCCAGTGGCAGTTCCAGTGGTGGCAAGGGTGAAATCGCTGGCACTAACGCCCGTGACTGGCTCGTTGAACATGGCCAAAAACTGCACCGTAGCAGAGTCGGTGATGCCGTCGCCGGAAGTAAGACGGTTGAAGGAGATCAACGTTGGTGCAACGCGATCAATGCGATAGATTTCGTCATCCGCCGGTTCGCTGGTGGGCAGAGCATTCCCGGCAATGTCGGTGATGCCGTGGCCATTGTTAAGATTGAGTCCCAATGTGCCGACACCGGTTACGCTGCCGACTGTAACTGTGATGGTCGAGGTACCACTACCGCTGACGCCAGTGATGGTCCCCCCCGCGCTCCCTGTGGCGTTGAGAGCGAAGTCGCTCGCATCGACGCCGGTTACCGCTTCGTTAAAATGCAGGGTGTAAGTCAGCGTGGCAGAATTGGTATCTTTGGTTGTGGGGGTGTCACGCTGGATCGCTAAGAAGGTGGGCGCGGAACTATCGGTTACGCTGGTGGTAAAGTTGTAGGTGGTGTTGTCGCTGATTCCGGCAAAGCTGTTGCCGACAGCATCTGTAAACGCGGTCGTGGCGATTTGTATGGCGTATTGGGTAGCCTCGTCGAGGTTGCTGTTCGGATTGAGAGTCAGGGTGGTGCCAGACAAAGACGCCGTGCCGCCACTGCTGCCCACACCGGTAGCGATGTTAAAGGTTTCGACCGTCGCACTGGTGGAAACGTTGATCAGGGTAATGTTGCCAGTGCCGACGGTAAGATTTTCACTGAAAACGAGTTGTAGATTGGCACTGGGGGCCACTCCGCTGCCATTATCGGCTGGCGTTGAACTGGCGGCGATAAAAGTCGGTATCACACCATCCACATTGGCACTAGCATTGTTAACCAGGCTGTAAGTCAAGGTGGCATTATCGGCGGTGCCAGTGGTGTCTATAATGGTGGCACCTCCGGGCAGGGCGATGCCATTGAGTGTTGCATCAACACCGTTGGTATCCAGATCACCAGCCTGTACCGTATAGTTAAACACTAGGGCCGTGCCGGGACTACCATTGACGTAAGTCGCTGTTTTGGAGGAACCTCCGATATCCAATGCCAGGGTTGGCGTACCCGTAACCGTTACCGACTGGTCAAAGTTGACGGTAACAACAACAATATCGTCGAGACGATAGGCGGTGTTGCCGTTGCGTGTGCCGTTGGTAATGGCGACGCTGGTGACATCGGCCACTGAGTTAACCGCAACAGTTCGAGTATCCACCCCCGCTTCTGCATTTTTATCGGTGGCGGTGATGGTGATGGTGCGGTTAGAGGTGCCGGGGGTCTCGGAGGTGTTGCGATAGCGCAGGGATTGAAGCACCTCTTGGACGATGGCGTTGGTGGCATTTGAATCGAAGGTGACGGTCAAGGCGGTATCGTTGGTTACTATGCCGCCACTGGTGGAGAGACTCCCCACGTTTGTGCCGTCCGCCAGAATAGTGGTGCCGCTGATGGTAATGGCGGGACCGGTGCCATTGGTGTCGGCAATACTGATTTCGTCCGCCGCCTCGTTGTTGGCGGTGATTTGGGCCTTCAAGCTGCCGCCATCCCATTCCGAGTTGCCATCATTATCGATAACTGTGGCTGTGGCATCGATTTGGGTGGCAGTGGTATTTTCTGTGTAGGATAAGTTGGAGTTGGCGATGGTGATAACGGGAGGGGCACTGGAGCCAGTCATGGTGACACTGGCCGCAGCCGAGCTACCGCCGTTACCATCGTTGACCACAACACCGAACACGCGCGCACCCGTGGTGGGGGCCGTGTATTTTAGATATTGTGCCAATATGCCAACTGTATCTGGCGTGGCATCTGTGGTGTTGAAAGTTATTTTCAGATTGTTGCCGCCTTGCCCATCTTCGGTACTATCCACCGTACCAATAGCAACCCAACCTGATCCACTCGATGTTATGAGAGAATTAACCCAAACGGTTTCTCCGGCAGTCAAAATACTATCCGCGCCACTGCCACCGAGGGTGCCATTGAAAGCCACGGTGCCAGTTCCTGATAAAATGGCCGTATTATCTAATGAAAAAGTGCCATTGGCAGTACCACTGTTCTGTGTAATCGTTACATAGCCGCCGTTGAAGTGAGTTGAGTCAATGTCCGTGATGGTGGCTACGACCTCGACAGTAACTTGATCATCTATATATTCAGGGGTTCCTCCGGCTACAAAAGTGCCGCTATCTCCGTCCAACCCAAAGAAAAGGGGGGCGTCATTGGCTCCGGTAATGGCAAATGAGGCACTAACACTCTGTGTGGCACTTCCATCAGTAACTCGAACAGTAAAAGAATCGGTGACGCTCTGACCACTGGTGAGTGTCTCGGTATCGGTATCAGAATCGGTTAAGGTATAGCTCACAACGCCAGTGGCTACCGTTAATATGGCAGTTCCATAGGTGCCCGTCTGGGTATAGGTCGTACCACCATTGCTGGTGCTCCAACCGTTGCTCGCCATCCATGTGGTATCATAAGAGGCAGTGCCATCCACATCTGATTTGGTCAGGGTGATACTGGATGAAGAGGTGCCAGATGTGCCGTTGGAAACACCACCCGCTTCCACCAATGTCGCCGTCGCACTCCCCGCGCTTACGGTGGGGGTGTCATTGGCTCCAGTAATGGAAAAAATGGCATTAGTGGAAGCGGTGTCTGTCCCATCTGTGACCCGAACGGTAAAAGTATCGTTTACACTCTGACCGTTGGTGAGTGCCTGGGTATCCATATCAGAATTGTTAAGGGCATAGCTCACAATATTTGTGGCCACCGTCAAAGTGGCAACGCCATAGGTACCGGTTTTACTATAAGTCACACCACCGTTACTGGTACTCCAGCCGTTACTAGCCATCCACGCGGTATCATAAGAGGCGGTGCCATCTGCGTCTGCTTTGCTCAAGGTGATACTGGATGAAGAAATACCCGATGTAGCGTTAGCAACCCCACCCGCTTCTATCAGAGTAAACGTCGCACTCCCCGCGCTCACAGTAGGAGCGGCGTTGTCATCATCCAGGATGGTAACGGTCTGCTGCTGCGTTCCACTTTCGGTACCATTGCTAACGCCAGTGATATCCAAAATAACCGTCTCACTCCCTTCCACCGTGGCATCCTGCACCGCCGTAACCGTTGTGGTCCCGGTCAGGCTGCCCGCGTTGATGGTGATGGTCGTCGAGGCTAAGGAATAGTCGGTTCCACCTCCCGTGGCGGTGCCAGTAGGTGACAGGGTCACGGTCACCGTTTTACTGGAAATCGCACTGAGGGTAGCCGTTACGGTAGAGGTTCCCGCTGCCTCGGCAATGCTGGCATTATTGACCGAAAGGGTGACCGTGGGAGCGGCATCGTCGTCCGTGATGGTAACGGTTTGTTGCTGGGTTCCGCTCTCGGTGGCTCCTCCGCCACCACTAACCCCTGTAATATCAACAATCACCGTTTCATCCACCTCATCCAAGGTATCTTGTACTGCTGTAATGGTCGCCGTACCCGTTGTACTTCCTGCCAAAATGGTGATGGTAGTAGAAGATAAGGTATAATCGGTTCCGCTATCCGTGGCGGTTCCCGATGCGGCAATGGTCACGTTGGTGTTAGAAGCGGCAGCGGCACTGAGTGTCGCCGTTACGGTAGAGGTTCCAGCGGATTCGGCAATTGTGGTATTGTTGACAGACAGGGTGACGGTGGGGGCAGCGACCGGTACACCTGCTGAGACTGTCATACCCGATGCGGATGGACCGGTAATCTTGAAGGTGAAACTACCAGTATCACCCGCAGTGAAGGTTGTTATTACGCCAATGTAAGTGGTTCCAGAGTTCAAAGTAATATCGGAGATCATTGACCTAAGTTCTGTACCATAATCATCGTTGACATAGTAGAGATTGGTCAGGGGAGAGGCTGCGTTAAATGAATTTTGGTAGATGAATAGCATACTATCATTATACTCACCTATTACCACGTTCGTTGTCTCAAGAGTGAAGCTTCCACCCTCAACTGGAGTAAAATTAAACGCTACGTAGTTAAAGGAACTTACAGATGTCTGGGTAACCTGGGCACCTGTATAAGTAGTAGGATGGTAGTCGTTTCCACTATTAATATCTTCCGTCGTCCAAGGTCGGTTAAAAGAGGCAGCAGTGGTCAATGTTCCGTTATATGTTTTTGTATCTACAGCAAGTATATAATTGTAAGAATTGTCGAATTGAATATCTGCGATATTAATTGTTCCTGTATTGGCCTCCAACGTCCAGTTACCGTCAAGAGTGGTCGTGCCAGTGCTATCTAAAGAAGCCGCCACATCCGCCCCGGTCGCCGTTGCCAAACCGGAAATAAACAACGCCCCATCCACACCCTTAGCGATATCGCAACCATAAAGCAGAATATCCCCACTCTCATTTAACGAATGCCCTATCATGGCCAGTTCCGTTTGAACCACCGAATCGGTGAGAGAGGCATCGGTTAGGGTTGTCGTTCCAACATAAAGGGTTCCCTCAGCCCCATGGGACAACACATGAATGGCGTCATAGCCATTATGGGTCTCGGCCCATTGGGCGATTTGGGCCAAGCCGTCTTGACTGCCGTCAATCTCTTCAATTTCAACCCCGGCATGAATCCCCGCTTCCAATGTTTTATAATCGGCCACCGATGTATCGACAAAGACCACCTCTTTTTTGCCATCATTGAGTGTTGTATCGACGGCCCGCACCTGCACTGGTGCAGGTGCGTTGGGAATGAGAGCCTGAGCCGCATCGTCTGGTACGGTATGGGCGGTCGAATCCGAAACATGATCCACCACATCCACCCCTGCCGCCCCATCAAACATAAGACGAGGTTCCAAAGCCATCAGCACGGGTTTAACGTTTCTAGTACGAACCGCTTTAGATACAGGGCGTTTAAAGGATTTATTCCAAAAAGAATCCATGGGGAAGGTACCTTTTTTTTGAAAATCAGGTTGTCTTTAGGATAGAGATAAAACTCAAAACAAGAGAGAGCAAGGTTGATTTAATATCTTTCATATATAATAATTAGTATATACGAAGATTGCCAACAATGACAAGAAAAAATGGACAAACCATACAAAGGCCCCTTAAATCCAGAGGGTGTAGATTTTCTGAAACGACACTATTGCAAACCGTTATGAGCACTGGATGGCGTGCATAACGCGAAAGTGATTGCGTTTATATTGAAATGATTGCACCATCACTTCGTTATAGAAGATCTACACCCAAATTATTTCTCTCTTGCCTGACCTTTAAACCAATCATTGATACACTAAAAATGTGATCGAAGTATCCCAAAAGGCACAGACTCCTCAACCATCAATGGCACATCTGCCGGTTTCCATGTCATAATATGTTTTTGTTCTAAAATATTTTCTGCAGATTCAATCACCTGTTTCACCTCAATACGGAGCATACAAAATTGTTTTCCACGACAGGGAGGGATATAAAGATGATGAATGCATGGACTGCAATAGATGGCCCCATAAATAGCATGGGTATTGGCACGATCTATATGGTATTGCACGGGGTGACAGGGACCGAATAGGCTCAGGGTGGGGGTCAACAGGGCATACCCCATGTTCATAACGCCAGTGTCGTTGGTAATAAGAAGATCACACTCCTTTAAAATGGCCAAAAAAATTGAAAAGCTAAAACAACCGGCTATATTATAAATACCAGATTTTTCCCCTTCAGTCTGTTCCACTACCTGTTGTACATAGCCCCGTTCTTCTGAACTCCCAACAAATATAATGGTATAACCTCGCTGAGAAAAATATTGTGCCACATGCACAAAGCGTTCAGCAGGCCAGCGGCGCTCAAGAGATAATTCCGAGGCATTTATATTGATCGCAATGCGGCGTTGCTGCACATGACCAGACAAAATGGCTTGAATCTGATGACGGGCATCTAAGAGGAGTTCCTGATCAATGGACAACGGGACCAGATCACTTGATGAATCAGCAGCAACATGCGCCATCCGGGCCAATTGGAGATAACAAACACGAATCGGCATCGTAAAATTAAAATACATCAGGTGCGTATAGATATAGTTTTTAAAATCTGTATCGCTATTACAAAAAAAACCAAACCTATTCCGCCCCATACTCGCAAGACTCACAATGGCTCCATAGGCAGAGAATAGTTCAAGATCAAAAAAAAGATCAATACGGTTAGCTATCAAACTAAAAAACATGTTGACATTGCTGACAACGAGACGCCATAAATTATGATCATCCACAAAATAAACCTCATCTATACCATCAATATGTGCAAAAATGGGTTTATTTTTCACATGCGTGATAAACAAAATTTTTGCGCTTGGATAGAGATTCCTCAGGGCGCGCAACATTGGCAACGTATGGATAATACTCCCTAAGCCAAAATATTTGGCCACGGCAATACATCTGACCTTTTCAGGTCTGACAACATGGTCAAATCGCATCAAATAACCAAGCAATTTTACAATTGGAATCAACAAAAATACCAGGATGCGACCGATAAAACGGTCGATAAATATTTTCTTTTTTAGCTGCATGGGGACTCCAACCGCTGTAAACATGATGCCCTTCGGGCAAAAAATCAAAAGAAAAACCCTGGGGGCACTCCCCCAGACCCCTTTTTTCTTTTAATAAAAAAAAAGGGTGGGGGTGTTGGGGGCGGTTCTCCGCCCCCAAGGTCTTGATTTTTTGTTTTTCCGATACATAAAAAATTAAAATCAAAACCCTGGGGGATGAATCCCCCAGAACCCCTCTTTTTTTAAAAAAAAGGCGGGTAGAATTGGGGGACGATTCTGGACCCCTCAAAATCTCTTTCGATCCCAATTTTGACTATAAATATCATGCAAAAATTGACATAGTTTGTCACGGCATATAAAAGGATTTTGCCTTTGACTTTATTATGATGTAAGGGCATACTATTCTCTTCCTCTTTGGCTAACAAGAGAAAAAATCCTGTCAAATAAACGAGTTTTGCGACAACCTCTTAATCAAAACCAATATTGACTAAAGATCATTTTATCTCGCTTGCCTTTGGATTTTCAGCCTTGCACATAGACAAGAAAGGCATATTTCTATGGATATAAGTAATAAACTAAATATTGTACAAAAAGCTTTAAATTATAAAATTTTTAAAAAACGTGCCCCCATCGTTACTTCGTTAAGCATTACAGGTCGCTGTAATCTTTCCTGTCCTTACTGTTACTCCGCAGTCTACACGCGTGAACAAAAGGAGTATACGTTAACTCAGATCAAACAGTTCATTGATGATTTCTATACACTTGGTGCCAGAATCTTTTTTTTGCAAGGTGGGGAGCCAACCCTTCGGGAAGATATTGGAGAGATTATCGACCATATTTTGGCCAAAAAGTGTTATGTCTCGGCCTCCTCCAACGGCACAATTACCGAACGAATGGTGGATATGCGCAACATTCATCGCTTGGAGTTTACCATTGATGGCCCTCCAGAGGTAAACGATAAAAGCCGAGGAAAAGGTTCCTTTGAAAAAACCATGACCACCGCGCAAACGTGCAAAACGTTGGGTATTCCATTCCATTTTCATAGTGTTTTAAATCCCCATTCAGAATTGGAACGGGATATTCGTTTTGTCTGTGGATTGGCAGATCAATTGGGTACGACGGTAACCGTCTGCTTTGCCATGCCTTCATCCTATAAAAATACGGTCAAATTTATTGGACGCAACAAGGATCAGAAGATTAAAAAAGCCTATGAACTTCTGTTTCTCCTCAAAAAAGAGGGGTTGCCCATCTCCAGTACCGATATGGCGTTGCACCACGCTTTAAATTGGCCGTTGTCCCATGGGCAAATTATGTTTCCCCATAACATACCAAAGGGTTATTCCAATCGCTGTATTCATGGCCGGTTGACGGCATGGTTGGATCATGAAGGCTGGCTATATCCTTGTCCAACGGCCTTTGGTCACGAAAATTTACGGGTCGCTGTTGAAGAAGATGGGGTGATTCCAGCCTGGAAAAAATTAGGAGAAGTTTTAAACTGTGTGGATTGTGGTATTGCTTCGGAATTGACCTATCTTTTACAATTGCACCCCAAAGCTCTATTTGCGGCCAGGAAATATTAAACAATGATAGAGATCATGTGCCAACAAGAGGTTCCTGCCTCCCTCACCCTAGAGGGTTCTTGTGAGATGTGTGGCCTTGGAAAAAATAAAAGTTCTTGGCAGATATCGGGCAACGATTTGATTCCAAAAAAATTTTGTTTTTCCGCTTTTTTTGTCTTGGTGCCATATTGGTTATCCATGAAGCAAGGGGGATGGTTTCGTTGGAGAGAGAATAAAGAAGATGTGACGGTTCAATGTCCCCGACCCGAAGGGGTTCTGTTTTTAATTACCCGCCACTCCTCTCCAAATCAAGGGGCCAATGCGCAAGTGATCTCCATGTTAAAACCTTGTCCGCGAGGTCTTGAGGTGGGATTTTCCATAGAGTTACAAAATAATCTCTGCCCTGGATTGATTCCTGGTATTTTCTCTTCTCCTGAACTGGCACAATCTGGCGGAGAATCGATGATCACCTGTGTGTGTGCTGGAAACAGGTTTAAAGTTCGCAACGCACCGCAAACGGGAGAAATATGATGGGAGGAACATGTTGTTCTGGCATATTATCGGATGATCAACAGGTAACCATTAAGCTGGAAAGTTTTCGCAAACCTTGTTGGTTCTATCGCAAAGAAGGAATGACCTTTGCAAACCATGAATTGATTCCTGATGGAATCTGCCCAGATCTGTTTTTTTTTGTTTATCCTCACTATTTGAGTATGCTATATGACGGCCAAGGGTTAAACCAATCAAATGCGGTCACGATTACCTGTCCAGGTGATCGTGGTTTCACAACTTGGCGGATAACAGCCCCTCGGTTACCTTTTTGGCCGATCATTGAACTGGCCGAAAAATTTTTTCGATGGCTTGGTTCTCCAAAAGATATTTATAGTCGAATGATCGTAATGGAATGGATCGAAGGGAGTGGGATGTGTCCTCATGGATACCGACCTGGAGCCAAACACCGATTTAATCAATATGCCATGCTTTTTTTACACAAACATAAATTTTGTCCCTCTGTTTTTTATACGCTCTATCCCCTTTTACGCAAGGCCACTGTTCCAGATCTATTGTTAAAACAAACCATTCAATGCCCTTCGGATATAAGTGCCCTTATCTTTTCTGTTTCTACTCCTGACCAACAATCTAACACATGAGTCCAATCTATTCCAAAGGGTTGGTGGCCATAACGGGAGCCAATGGATTTTTAGGACGTCATGTGACCCAGTACCTCTTGGATGCCGGATATGAAGTGCGTTGTTTGGTGCGAGATGGGGCCGATTTGCGAGGCGTGCCCGTGGATCAGGTGGAGATTGTCCATTATGAGCTAAACGATCCCGTTCTTTTAAAGAGGGCTTTGCAAAATGCCTCTATTGTCGTGCATTTGGCATCAATCCATAATCGACGTCAGCGTGATCGGGAGCATGTTTTAAAAGTCAATGTTCAAGGGACTGTCAACGTATTACAAGCTTTAGAAAGCGTGGATGCCTTTGTCTTGGGAAGCTCTATTCGGAGTTTGATGTCACAACAGACATCGCTTATTCATGAAGGTGTTACGTATGATTATGGCCCATGGGATTCCAATTATGGTATCAGCAAAATGCAGTCGGAAAAGCTCTGTTTGCAGTGGTTCCAGGAACGAGGATTACCCCTTTATTTGGTGAATCCAGCCGCTTTGATTGGGCCTGATGATGTCAAGCCTTCTTTGAATGGAGCGATGATTCAACGTCATTTGCAAAGTTTTGTCGCGTTCCTCCCTGAGAGCACATTTCCCTTCGCCGATGTGCGAGATGCTGCCAAAGCAATTTTGCATATTTTAAATCATGGCCAAAAGGGGGAGCGTCATATCGTCTGTGCCGCCAATTGGTCTTTGCAAAAATTTTTTAATTCGATCAATCAAATCAGTCAACGTCACCCTCGGTTTATTCCTCTACCACACCAATTGCTCACCGGAATGGGGTTTTGCTTTGAAATGATAGAGTGGATTTTGCCCAATTTTGAACCCCCTTTGGTGCGAGCGACGGCTCGCGCAGCCAAGGCAAACATCCAAGTTTCAGGAAAAAAACTCCAAGCAATGGGGTTTGATTATCGTGATCCTGATATAACCCTCCAAGAGACGGTTCACTGGTTTTTAACACAACACGTATAAAAATTGGAGGAGTTACCTATGCCACGGGCACTTTTTTCTCTTCATAAACCAGAATACGCTCTATTATTTTTTCCCCGATTGAAAAAATTGGGTTGGGAAATCATCGCTTCTTCGGAAAGTTACGATATTTTAAAAAAAAATAATATGTTAGCCTCTCCCCTAAAGATAATCACCAAAGATGATTTTCATATTCCATTTCCACCAACCTTGCATCCTTTGCTAGAGCAAGCACTTACGCTGGAGCATGAAGAGCATCGTATCGATTTGGTCTTTGTGATGCCCTATCCTTTCGAAATTGGTCTTGATGTGGGTGGGCATACCCTCTTGGGGTTGGCTTGTAAAGGGGGGCGCTGGCCTGTGTGTACACCGGAAGATATGGAGGCTCTTCTTTTGGAAATGGAAACTCAGGGGGGTGTCTCCGTTGCGACCCATCACCGTTTAATGGCAACCTCTTTGACTAAAATTGCCAGTTTTTATATGCAGCAGGTTCAACAGATGGGACCGGTAACGGATGGCTGGTTGGGTTTTTTAGCAAAAGAGCTTTTCGAGGGCGAAAATCCCTATCAAAAGCCAGCCATACTTTATAAAAATTTTGAAGATCCTTTGGGATTAGCAGCCTTTCAGCAACTCAGTGGTCTTGCTCCTTGTTTTACCAATATGGCGGATCTGGATGCTTTGGTTCAAAGTTTGGTTTTGGGGCAGAGGGTTTTTACCGAATGTGGCGAGGATAATCATATATTTCTTTGTTTGGCCGCCAAGCATGGCAATCTGGTTGGATTTGGATGTAGCCGAGACGATCCTGAAGAGGCCATAGAATTGGCTTTATTTGGAAGTCCGCGTTCCATTTGGGGCGGGGAAGTGATAACCAACTTTGTTTTGGATGTTCATTCTGCCTCCAGACTGCTATTTAGCGAGCGACGCAAAAAAATGTTGGGTGCTGGAAGTTGGATATTGGATATCATCGCTTGCCCGGCTATCCATACAGAAGGAATTGAATTATTTAGAGAAAAAAATCAAAAAATATTGGTCAATTCTCATCTTTCCCATCCCAACGTGGTCTGGCCACAGTGGCAATATCGAGGCGTCCGGGGGGGATGGTTGCGTCAACCTCCCTATCATTTTGTAATGGATTTAAATAAGGTCGATTGGTTAGATGAAAAACCGCAAGGAATCACCTTGGACTCCCTAAAAATTGCTTGGGTTGCGGCTTACTCTTCAAACCATGGTGGCAATGAGGTGGCATTGGCCAAAGATGGATATCTATTATCTTGTGCGGGAGGGCCTTCCACTGTTGAAGCCGTGGAAACAGTGATTCAAAGAGCGATCAACAATGGTCATTCGTTGGAAGGAGCCACCTTTGCAGCCAATGCCTTTTTTCCTTTTACCGATGCTCCTGAAATGTTAGTAAACGCAGGTGTTAAATGGGGAGTGGTGCCGGCTGGAGGTAAAAAAGAGCCTGAAGTGCGAAATTTTTTTCAAAAACATGACGTAAGACACTAATTGAAAATCAATGATTTATTGCTTTGGCGTAACCGTTCAATATTAATAAAAAAAAGGGGTCTAGGGGATTGCCCCCAGGGTTTTGTTTCTGATTTTGCTTTTGATTTTGCTTTTGAATTCGGTTTTGCTTTCTTCAAATAGCAGGGGGGGTGGGGGATGCAATCCCCCAAGGTCTTGTTTTTGATTTTTTTTATCTGAACGGTTACATCAGCTTTACCCCCCCTATTCCGATGGGTGAAGGGTTGACCACGATTCAATAGACGTTATCTAACAAGATAGGGAGGGATTGTTATGATTAAAAATGAAACACAAACAACAGTAGCCGATCGGGGGTTATCGATTGACCATAACCTGCTCAGCTCAGGGCCATATGTACTCGCATCGGCTATTTTTGCCGTGGTCTGCGCTCTGGTTGGGTATCATCTCTTGCAACATCCACAACAATATACCGAACTGGTTGTTGGATCTCTCTCGTGGATTGGTGAAACAAAATCAGGGGATTTAGCGTTTCCACTGCTTTTCATCGGATCATTCCTGACCGCTATTTTCTCCCTTGCCGCCATCGGCTTTCGACTCCAACGTCATGGACATGAGGAAACATTTCGCCATCTACTTTTATGGGTTTCCCTGCCAGGAATTCTATGGTTGGCTCAGTCCCTCTTTTTGACCTCATTCCATGGAGGTCTGTTGTATCTTTCCGCTGGATTGATTCTCCTGTTGACCGGATTTGCCGTCACCAGTTTGACCCGTTCTACCCTGTTGCAAACCACACATGAATTTCAGGATCAGCTAAAAATTAGTATCTCCATTCCACTATTGGGTGGATCGATTGCCTTGGTGGGGAACCTTTTTGCCGTATATCTTGTCGACCCTCGCCTTCTCATGCAACTCGGCATCCAGGGAATCGAAACGGAGCTCATTCTTCTGATTCTATTTTTATCCTTCATAGTTCTCGGTCAATGGCTCTTTGGTTCTAAAAATCCTCTTATCCACCGACGGCGACTCCTTATGTTGGGGTTTGCCGTCCAACTACCGCTTCCTTTTCTTTATTTTTTAATTTTACCTTTGCCATATTTGGGCAAACCGGCCTCTTCTTTGTTGTTATTTTTTTTGATATCTTTAACATCATTCTCAATTTTAGAGCTATTTCAACGTTTCAAACAAGCCGGTTTAGAACAAGAAAATGATCTGATCAAAATTATTTCACCCTTTTCTCTGCTGGCTATTTTGTTGGCAATCAAACTACCAATCCTTCTTGACGTCCCATTGATTTCTCAGGATGACTGGCATTTTGGTGAAATATTACTCCCCTGGTGGTCTTGGAAAGAGTGGGGAATGGTTCCTTTTGTGGAGTATATTCCGGTCCGAGGCTTGGTCTCTTATTTGCCTAGTTTGCTTGCCGATGTGTTCTTTGATGGAACGGCGACCTCCTTTATCGCGGTCGAACGTCTACAAGTATTTCTTTTAACGTTGTTTGGATTTTTCACAATTAGGAAAGCACTCGGCAATGGCATGGCCTTTGTGGCCATGGTGTTGTTGCCGATCAACGACTTTACCACGATTGATATCGGCATAACGGCTGCCCTTTTGATGATATGCGAAGGATGGCTGCGACTGCGTCCAACGCAGGGATTTTTAATCTGGATGGGATGTGGGTTGGTTGTTTTTTTATTTGCCCCTGGACAGGGGCTGGTATTGATTGTGGCGACCTCTCCTTTGGCCGCGATAGCTATTTATAAGGCGTATAAAACTGAGTTTAAATTTTTTATTCTTGCTTTCGCAACGACCTTGGCTGTTGTCGCTTTAGCACTTTTATTAACCCAAATTGGGGCGATGATCTTTGGGGCTTTGAGCTATATTTTTGAAAATTCGGCTCAAAACACCACAGCCGGAGGTATCGAATGGTCTAGAAGTGCCTCTCATATCAAACCGGGAATCTCTTACCTATTGTTTGAAATAGCCCGCACGGCCTTTGTGCTGCTCCCCATCACCATTCTTATGCTCTTTCCATATGCCATTCAATCTTTAGATCGGACGAAACAACGGGCTTTTTTCACCTATTCGGTACCTGTATTGCTGATCACATTGCTTTTGATTTTTAGGGTAACAGGACGAATCGATACCAGTTCGTTTTCCCGCATGGGTTTATTAACCATTTGGGCGATTGTCATTCTTGGTCCAATTGTGCTTATAAAAGTGGTTCCTCGAAATCGTATGCCCATGGTCATGGTAGCTGTGGTGTTTTTTGGCGGCTTATTGCAAGGAAAATATATTCTCTCGGCGTTGCAACCCGCCCCAGAGGTCATCTCTTTACCTGGTCACCGTGAAAATGGTTGGAGGTTACCCTCTCATTTTATTCAAGTTAATGGTGGAGAGATCGGATTGCCAAACATTGGGAACGGATTTATTCAACAAGATCAAATAAAACGTCTAAAAAATATCAAATCTATATTGAACATTCTTTTAAATCCAGGCGAGACCTATCTTGATCTTACCAATCGGAGCGCAAATTATTTTTATTTAGGCTATAAAATGCCGATTAGTTATAGCGGTTTTTATTATTTTACAACAGAAAATATGCAGATTGAAGCCATTAAAAAATTGTCAAACAATCCTCCTCCTGTTGTACTGGTCCAAGCAGACAATATTACCCATGATGGGGGGACAATGGCATTGCGCAGCCACCTTCTTTACCGTTATATCCTGAAAAACTACCACCCCGTTCGCATTCAAAACATGGTGTTTTTCCTTCATTCTTTGGATAGATTAAACCGACTGGCGCAGATATCAGGTGATGTAAACGCCCCCACCACCTTAGAGGAGAAGTTACAACTGTTCGATCAAGCCTTTCTGGTCAATCAGTTAGCCCAGATTCCGTTCTCCTGGGGAGAATCCTATCCTAGTTTGCAAGATGCATTAAAATGGGTAGCTGATTTGGCCATTCATCCATCGTCTTACCCCTCTGGGGAGAATGAGATGGCATCCCAGGAGAGATCGGCACCGAATTCCATCCGGTTTGTGCCAAACGAGGGTAAATCGTTTTCCGGGCAAATAGCGGGTTTGCTCTCTTTCGATTTTATTTGTCAGCAAGGAGAAAGCGTGAACAATTTGGTTGTCTCATGGCATCATGATGGCCTAGAGGATCAGGATAAAAAGCCTACCGACGACCCCAATCAATTGCGTTTTTCTGCTAAAAATGGCCATCTTTTGGTACCTTTGGATGCGGCCCCCCGTTGGTTATACCAGGACGATATAAAGTATTTGGATCTTTTTGTGGAATCGGATTGTCAATCTTTTTCGGTGAAGAATGCCGCCCTGTTGCAACGGAAGGCCATCTATACGATGCATGAATAAAAGAGTTGCTTCAACTCCGAGCCACCACTTTGACACCACCCCGACGTCCGATGCCATAACCGACTCTGTACACATCGGGAAGATTGACGCGATCGTCGTTCATGCGTTCAAATAGGGCGAGATTTTCAAGATCTTTGCGAACACCCTCCGCGCCAGAACCTAATTGTGAGGGGGGGAGTCTGATGTTATCTCTTTTAACGTTTGTTTGCAGATTTTTTAATGTTTGATTTTCTTTCCATCGATCAGAAATATCTTTAAATGGACAGGGAACCGAGAGTCCTGCAAGGGGTTCTAAAAGGGACTCTACCCAAGGATAATCTTCTTGCATTTCTCGAACACGAATTTTGGAAGCTTCTTGGACGCCCCGTTTGATGCTTTCATAATGTATGGCATATTTATGATTTGCTTTTGAATCGTCCTCAGCCGCATGGCGCATGGCCGCGAGAAAACTGCGTGGACTCACTTGGCGGCGGGTATCACCGAGATGATTGGGAAGCCACGTGTATGGAAATCCACGCCGACGGTCGCCCCCCATCCATGGACCGGTAATGGCATGAAAAACAGAGCGTTGCACCTCTTCATCGCGGCGTAATATGGCCGGAATTTCTTGAATAATGGAGGTTTGAGTCGGCCAATTTATGTCGTATCCCTCCTGGCACCCCTTTACGAACAATTTGCCATTTTCTGCATTGGCCAGATATTGCCAAAGCAATCCATACAATTCATTGCGTGGCCAGTTTAGTTCTATGATTGATATTTTGGAGGAGTCAGGAAAGGCTATTACTGAGGGATCTTCCAAATGATCTGGACGGACAAAGGCCTTTGGACGTATGCGTTTATAAAAGCGAAATTCCAATAGCACTTGTAACAATCCTTTGACCAACTGCCACATGGATTTCCAATCATCTACCGTTCGGTCCAGGGCATCAAAAAGAATTAAATGATAGTTGCCCTCCCTTGCCAATTTATTATCCGCTTCATAAGCTATTTGACCAGATTCCTCTGGGTTTTCGCGAACCCATGCTAAACGATCCGACCATTTTTTTTGATCTAATAAAGGGGTTGTTGTTCCCAGTTGTTTTGCCAAGTGCATGAGGATAATCGTACGCCAGATGAGACGGGCATCAAATGTTTTAAGTAGCTCCACCAAAAGATCTTTTCCTGGGTAGTCGTATGGAGACGGTTTTTCTCCAAAGCCTAGTGAAACCAGTGAATTTTTGGTAATACCAGAGTTTGGAAGGCTTTTTTCAATGAGGGAACGATGGGCTTCGTTTTGCAGAGCGGACCACCAATAGCTTTTTCCGGAGCCTCTGATACCAACGATCAACAGGCTATCAGGATGTAACGCCTTGGCGTGACCGGCTGGCAGATAGGTATATTTTAATTCAGGCGTATCTCCAAATAAGGAGGTGTCTTTTGGTAAGGCATTTTTGATAACATGAAGGATCTCGTTGGTAAAATAGTAAGTCATGAGGAATCGCTGTCGGAAAAAATAAGATTGTTGGCATTGGTTATAAAAATATTCATGGCTTCCATGGCATTTTTTTCATCCCATGGTGTGGCAAGATTGCCTGGATCAAATTCTTGGAGCGCGCGACTCCAAAAAATGGGTAGAGGAAAATGGGGGGCATCTTCATCCATACGGTCAAAGCTGAAAGAATCTGCTGCTTCTTGTTTTTCTTCGTCATAGAGATGGTCGCGAAAGAGATCCCAGGAATGTTCGCAAAATTGTTCTAGAGACTCTTTTCGACCTGTTTCTGGCATCATACTAAGAACCATTTGCAAATGTTCTCGAAACTCTGTGACCTGTGGATGTTTTTGCCAATGTTGAAAAAGAGCGGTATAGGCTGCCCAGGTTTGTGGTGAATTATTGGCAAACAGAAAGGTATCGGCTCCCATTCTGGTGGCAAGAACTGCACCGATATCATGCAGCCCGGCCCGGCTGTCCAGAAAAACGATGTCTGGTTGTTCCATCTGTTCCATCTGTTCGACCATCTGTTCGACCCGTTCTCCCCAGGTTTTTTGGTGGGTGAGATGGTTGGTTTCTGCATAGCATCTGGCCAATTTAGGTAGATATTCTTTTGTATGCGTCCCGTAAGCGGGGATGACTCTGATTTCGCCCGCCAGATTTTTGGCTAACGGACTTGAAATAACCATGGATTTTTCTATAAGTTCGGACTGACCCACGCCATCTTCGATAAACCAATCTATGATGCCATAATCTGGAAGAGAGTTTTTCGGGAGTAAAATGCTGCTTACCCCAGGGGATTCCAAGTCCAGGTCAAATACGAGAACTTTTTTGCCTTGTTGCGCCAATTGCCAAGCCCAGATGGTGAGGGCCGTTGAACGTCCAACACCCCCTTTAATGGCGAAAAAGGTAACTCGGCGTGTGATTGTTTGGCGTTTAAAAAGGGGTCGCCCCCAATCTTGACCGGTGATTTGACGATCCAAGAGTTTAATTTGACATCCTTTAGACTCTAGGATGAGGTGTCGGTCTTGTAAGGTATCACGCAAGTCATGGAATAAATCGTCTGTGAATAGAACAGCTCGTTCAGGAGGATAACCGTATACGCCCAGGGTATGGTTTAATTCCCTGGTAAGTTGGTCCAATGGGGCTTTTTTTTCTTGTAGATACTCTTTGGCATTACCCGGTAACAAAATTCGAATGCGTCCGCGCAGATCTCGTACCAGGGTGATTTCGTTGCCCAGGGCAGTACCAATGGCTTTGGTTTTTTCAAGGGCAATTTCCAAGGCCTGGGTAAACAATGTGGGGAGAGTTTGATTCATTGGATGCCTTGATTAAATATCATAGTATCCAGAATTTGCATGGTTTTTTTAGCAGCTTGCTGATGTTTTATCACAATTTCTGGATGGATGCTGGAGCGGATATGGTAGCGTTGTTCTATCTTCCAATCTTTAAATGAATTTTCTTCGCCCAACGTTGTCGCATAATGACTTTCTTTACGTCCGTTTGCAAAGGTAATGAACTGATCCCAGAGTTTATTGATGTGTATCCATTCTGGTGTTGTTCCAGACTCGTTTATCACTGCTTTTAAGGCACATTCCGCTGCAAAACCGTATAGATGATCGGCATTTGCCAGTCGGGAATTATCGAATAAAAAATCAGCATCTTCCATGTGCCGTTTAGCAGCATCGCAAAAATCAGTCGTCATGGTGCATAGCTCCAAATGGTGACCATTATCTAAAAAAACAATTATTTTAAAATCGACTCAGTATAAACCCCTTTTAAGAATAAATACCACCTATTTTTTTAACCCTCTTCTATAGTGGACCCCAATTTTCAGACAATGTGTTCAGCTCTGAACTATCTCATACCAATTTGCAATCAAATAGGTAAAATTGAATCTTGTCTCACGCATAGTGTGCTTCTCGTCGCCTTCTGGAAAAAAATTAAAAGCAAAAGCAGACCTTGGGGGGTTACACCCCCCCAATCCCCCTGTTTGGTGGTATTAAAGTCAAAAACAAAGTCAAAAACAACACCTTGGAGGCTCTGTCTCCAAACCTCCGCCGGGGAGCGTGACGCTCCCCGGACCCCTCCAATGATGGGGATTGGTATTTTCTGCCACGACCACCATTTCCCCAATAGTTACCGTAAAAAGCAGCTCTTTGATCCACTCTGGAAGAATGACCCCCAACAGACGGAAGATGGGCGTTAAAATTGAATGCGGATAGCTCATAAACTGTTCCCGTAAATAACTCAAATTTATCGCCTTGCGGGCAGGAATAATGAGGAGAGGTTCAAAACCATACTGTTTTAACAATCGCACCAAATTGGTGCGATTAAAATAAAAAAGATGTTCGATTTTGTATTGAGGCCACGATTTGCCAAACAGTCGTTTGGAGATGGCCTCGGTGGTTGGAGTCGTTATAACAACTTTACCCCGGGGGCTTAACAATTGACTGGCCTGTTCGATAATGGCAGCGGGATTGCGAACATGTTCTAAAAAATCAGACATAAAAATAGCTTCAAACTTGCCATCAAGGTTGTCTGAAAAAACGGCATTATGTAACTCTCCGCAAAAAATATGTCCCTCGCCAAATTTGGATTTACATAAATTGGCTCCAAATTCAGATAACTCCACGCCGTATGGTGCAAAACCCCGTTTTTTCACCACATCAAGAAAATAACCAGTGGCACAACCAAGATCAAGAATTCGGGCTCCCGATGATAATCGCTGGGCCACCAGATCAAGTCGCATTTGGAAAGTGCGCCATTTTAAATGTTGAGCAATTTTTTCTGATTTTTCCATCCCCCAAGAATTATAATAGTTCTGCCCATAAATATTGGCGAGTACCTCCTCTTGTGGTTGCGGATATAAAAACTCCAAGCCGCAATCCGCGCAAGAGTACAGCGAATACATCACGATTTTCTGCTGAAAATGACTAAAAGTGCCGCCGCAAATCAAACAGGTTGGTTTGAGAAAATCCATAGTTATCCAGGTATAAAAAAAGTTTAAAATTTAAGAAACATTCATCGAAACAGCTTCCGATTGGCCCAGGCCAACCGAAAAAAGGAGATCAGAGTTCGATTTTCAGAACGCATGCAAACCAATCCATACACCACCTTAAAGATGGCTCTGAAAATGGCATTGTGAGGTAACTTTAATAAAGGTTTGAGCACCGGAGTAAGCCAGGGGAAAAGTACCATGGTTTGAAAAAACGCATGCAAGTTAAGAATAAAATTTTGATCTACTTTTTTAAGAAGCGTTCCATTAAAAAAAGAACGGGGGACATCATCAAAACTAAATGCAGCGTCAAGATAGCCTTGCTGAATGGCAAAATCGGCCAGTTTGGTCTCAGGATAGGGGGTGTATATAGAAGCCCAAGGATAACTTGTACGAATTCTTTGGTTCAACTCCAAGGTGGATAACATCTCTTCGGAACTCTCCGATGGAAAACCGATGATGTTATAAGTGCGAAAATGGACACCATGCTTACGCAACAGAGCGGCCGCCTGGATGATTTTATCATTAGAATATTTACGCCCAAGCAATTCCTTACGAATCCGTTCAGAACCCGATTCAATTCCAAAGGCAATCATATGACAATTTGTGGCTGCCAATAACTTGGCCAGCTCTTCGTGGATATATTCCGGGCGAATTAAACAGGTATAGGGAATTTTAAAACGTTGGTTAAAACGGGTCATTAAATCGGTCAAAAACGTCATATCTAAACCAATGGTGTCTGAAGCTAGAACCACTGCGCTGGCTTTAGGAAAATAGTTTAAAGCAGCCGCCACTTCCTCTAAAATTCGATCTGCGGAAAATGAACGCACATAGCGCCCCAATCCTTTATATAGTTTTCTTTGGTTGCTATTGTGACAATATGAACAGGCAAACGGGCAGCCACGGGTCATAAAAATTTGCGGATAGGTATCTCCTGCCACCGAAGAGACATGCTGGTAGATAGAATAATCTGGAAATGGCAGATCATCCAAAGGATCGATCAACGGGCGCATGGGATTATGATATACCACCCCCTCCCTAACCATAGAGAGATTTTTTATCCACCGTCCATCCCCGTTTTGATCCAAATCGTTCATCAATTCTACCAAGGGTTGCTCCCCCTCTCCCCTGCAGACATAATCAACGCATGACTCAAAAACAATATCTGGGCTCATGGTTGGATGAATGCCGCCGAAGATCGTTTTGCACCCAAGGAGCCGCTTGATCTCTTTGGCAGCCTGAAGGGCATCTTTGTGCATTCCGGTCATACAGGGGAAACCAACAATATCCGGCTTTTGCCGTATGACACCCTCCACAAGAGTGGGTATATGGCTATTCATCTCTAATCGATAGGTATGCCCTGCACTCTTCAACGCACCACACAAATAATATAATCCAGGGTAGGCAAAAAGTTGCGTTTGGGCAAAAACAATACGGGCCATGTAGATTCATTTCTCAATAAATTTATGTATCGGAAAATAAAAATCAAAATTTAATGGGTAAATGATGGATCGGAACGCCTGAAATCCATTTTTTCCATTTACCGCTCCTGCAACTGAGCTATTAATTGCGCCACCGTCCACTCTTCGTAGTGTTCCAACCTTTGGGTAGCAGGAAGGGTTTGGAGAACTTTTAAGGCAGTTTGCCGTATTTTGATCGAACGCTCCAACTCCCCCTGGCGACGATGGATATCGGCCAATTCCAATAAAGCAGGGACATGGGCTTGATCTAAATAGAGGGTTTTGTTTAACAACTGCAAAGATTTGGCCATCTCACCTTGTTCCAGAGCCAAATGGGCCAACAGATACCAAGGCGATGACGCCATGGGATCCGCACGGATGGCCCGATCACAACAGGTCTGTGCCAAAGCTATTTGACCTAAATTGGCATAACAACGTGCCATCAACATAAGCAAACCATAATGGCCCGGCAAATCACGCAACCCCTCTTCCGCCCGTTGAATGGCCATTAAATAGGCCCCCTCTCCAAAAAAATTTTGTCCCTCTTGCCAACGGGCCAATGGATCCGGGGCAGTCGGACGCGGAGGCGAAACGGCTTTTGAAAATGCAGGCGCACGCCTGCCAAACTTCTGTTCTAGCTTTGCCACACCGTATGTTGAAATACTCTCCTTTGGATGGCCCGGCAATAAAGATTCGATATGTAAAGGACGCTGATAAATAACCGATTCGGGATAAGTCTTGACCACCAAACCGTTTGGACCATCCGCGAGACGTTTGCGAACATCCGGGGATAATTCCGCGTGTCCAGTCATTAAATACCCACCTGGGCGCAAGGTGCGGGCAAATTTATCGACAATCAGACCAACGGTATCTTCGTCAAAGTAGATAAATACATTGCGACAAATAATTAAATCCATGCCCCGCAACTCGCTGCTGGGATCTGGAAAAGGGTCGCGGATTAAATTAACCCGGGAAAAGTCCACCATCTTGCGAATTTGTTCATCCAACCGCCACTCGGTTCCATGCCGAAAAAAATAGGTTTTTAAAATCTCTGGATCCATACTCCGCATCGACCAACTGCCATACTCCCCCTTGCGCGCCATAGAAAGAGAACGATGATTGATGTCACTACCCAAAATTAAAATCTGCCACATCTCCCAGGCAGGTAACAAACGGTTTAACAAAATGGCCAAAGAGTATGGCTCTTCACCACTGGAACACCCCGCACTCCAAATACGCAATTTTTTAATATTGGGCTTCTGACTCTTTTCCCGATTGATCAACTCTGGCAAGACCACCCCCTCCAAAAGTTTCATCTGTCCCGCATCGCGAAAAAAATAGCTCTCCCCCGTGGTCAAAGTAAGAACCAATTCGCGCCACTCCCGTTCGCTGGACTGGGAATCTTCTAACAAAAGTGAAAGATACATTTCAGCATTCACAAACCCAAGGAACTCCCGACGCTCGGTGATCCTTTTTTCCAAAATCAAGGCATCTTGTTTGGGAACCACCAGTCCGGTATGCTTGGCTACCGTTTGCCGAAAGCGATCTAATAGATCAAGTTCCATGGCTGGCGTTGGGATCCAAATGGAGGGTTTTTAAAATATGGGCCACGGGAGCGGATTGATTCAAAGTAAAAAAATGTAAGCCCGCCACCTCTTGCGCCAAAAGCTCTCGACACTGGGCAACGGCCACCTGTATCCCAGCAAAGGTCATCTGGGCAGGATTATCTTTTTGCTTCTCCATCAGAGCGGTCAACCAGCCGGGCAAAGCCGATCCACACAACTTGGAGAGTTTTATAATCTGCTGAAAGTCGGTCACGGGCATAATCCCCGCCAACACCGGAATCCGAACCCCAAGACGATCCAAATCCTCAACAAAACGAAAATAGTCTTGATTATTAAAAAAAAACTGGGTTACCGCAAAATCGGCCCCGGCATCGACTTTGCGCCGAAAAAAATCCAAATCCACCGCCCGATTGGGAGATTCAGGATGCCCCTCTGGATAGGCCGCTACCCCAATCCGAAACGACGGATATCGCTTGCGAATAAATGCCACAAAGGCATCCGCATGATCAAAATCCCCCCGCGCCAAAGCCCCAGGCGCACTCTCTCTAGGTTGATCCCCACGCAAGGCCAAAATTTGTTTAATGCCATTCTCTTGATAAAAATCAAGAAGTTCAGTAAGCCTCTCCAAAGAATCCCCCACACAGGTCACATGGGCCACCGTGGGCAAATCACTTTTGCGTGCCACATCGACCACCAATTGCCGGGTACGTCCCCGATCTCCACCCCCGGCCCCATAGGTAATAGAGACAAAATCAGGCTGAAATGGCGTTAAATCAAAGAACTTCTCCCAAAATATTTTTTCTCTCTCCACATGCTTCGGAGGAAAAAACTCAAAAGAGATCGTCGTTTTTCTCTTGATAGTTGTCATATCCATTTCACCTGAGAACTCTCGATTTAATCGGGCAATTCACTCAAAGTCCAGTACATATTCACAGTACGAAGTACGTCGACAAATTGAATATAATCGACCGGTTTCACCATATATCCCGCCACCCCCAAACCGAAACTCATCACCCTGTCTAGCTCATCTTTAGAAGTAGTCAGAACCACAGTGGGAATTTTTTTTAATTTTGGATCGTGTTTGACAACTTCCAAAAACTCCAGGCCATTCATGCGTGGCATATTTAAATCCAATAAAATAATGCAAGGCAGTTCACTCCCCGGTTCCCGCAACCACGCCAAGGCCTCCTCTCCATTGGCCTTGGAGACCAACGTATTGGTCACATGAATGGTTTTTAACGCCCGCCGCACGGTCATGGCATCAACACGGTCATCCTCAATGAGTAAAATTGATTTTGTACTATTCATCATACCCTCACCTTAAACAATCTCTTTTTCTTCATGAGAGGCCCTAATAGGCAAGGTAAACCAAAAAACGCTCCCCTGCCCCACCTCCGACTCGACCCATACCTTCCCCCCGTACAGGGTCACAATTTTACGCACCAATGTTAACCCAATTCCGGTACTTTCATAGGTATCTTTTGACTGTAAAGTTTGAAAAATTTGAAAAATTTTTTCAAAATCTTTTTCCAAAATCCCCGGCCCATTATCGGCTACCGACATATAATAAAATCCATCCTCCTCTTTTTCTAACCGCACCCGAATCCACCCTTGCGGTTTATCCATAAATTTAATCGCATTGGACAATAAATTTTGTAACACTTGCCCCAACCGAACCCGTTCTCCTATCACCACGGGCAACTGATTAACTACCTCAATCTGAATGTGCGCTGGAGCACCCAACAGGTCAATCACCTCTTTCACCAATTTATTCAAATTAACTGGCACGATCTCCTCGCGCAACCGTCCGATGCGGGAATATTGCAACACTGCTCACGCCCATCCACATCCAAACACTCGGCATAATCCTCCATAATCCACTGCGCCAAAGAGCTTATCCCTCGCAATGGAGCCTTGAGATCATGAGAAATCACGTAAGCAAACTCTTTAAGCTCCCGGTTGGCATGTTCCAACTGCTGAATCAACTCCTGAGCTGAAAGCTGGACAGATTTTCCATCCCCTTCCTGATTAAATGCGCGCTCTGACATGGTTTATATCTCCCTATTTACCCAACCCCAGGCAAAGTAAACCAAAAAGTGGATCCATATCCCAACTGAGATTCCACCCAAATCCGTCCCCCTTGTTTTGCAATAATTTTCCGTACCAAAGCCAAACCAATACCGTTGGTCTCCAATTCATCACGGGGTTTGAGAGTTTGAAAAATTTTAAAAATTTTTTCATGATACCCTTCCTCTATCCCTGGACCATTGTCGGCGACATAAAAAAGCCAATCCTCCCCTTGCCTATTGGCACCAACGCGCACCAAACCGATTTTGCCTGGCTTTTTATCCATAAAAAAAACCGCATTATGTATCAAATGGCCAAAAATTCGATCGGCGCGCACAGGATCCAAAAATAGAGTCGGCAGTGGTGTCTCTACCACAACTTCCAGCTCCTCAGGCAACACCAGCCCACTGATAATTTCCGTCACCACCCGCCTAAGATCTACCAAAACAGGGGTGGCATTGAAACGGGTAACTTTGGTGTACTCCAACAAAGCATCCATCAACGCATTGATTCGATCGGCCCGTCCAGCCAAAAGAGTGACCAACTCTTTTCCTTCGGCATCAAGTGAATCTGCATAATCGGCCAACAGCCAATTGGTCAAAGAACCTATGGCGCGAAACGGTGCCTTAAGGTCATGGGAAACAATATAAGTAAAATCATCCAACTCCCGATTGGCCAACTGCAACTCCTCCAACACCTCCCGTTGCCGTTGCTCTATCTGCTGACGTTCCAAAATCTCCTCTTTGAGTTTAATGTTTAAATTTTCCTGGCGAACCGACTGATCCACCAATTGGAGATTTAACATTTTCAACTCCAACTGACTATCCGTGAGGGCCTTATTTTGTTGCACCGCCCTTTGATAGGTTGATAAAAGCAGATTCAAAATTTGCCAGCGGGAGGTGTTGATGCGGTATTGCCGCCCCTCAAAGGTAATCTCCATGGCCCGCCGTCGATCCTCGGCAATGGGAAGGGGTTGCAAAAGTCCCTCTATCTGCCCCAACAGCCCATTTTCCTCCCAAGGTTTGGTCAAATAATTGTCTGCCCCTGCGTCCAATCCTTCCAAAATTTCACTCGGATTGGTCAACGCAGTCAACAACATCACGGGTTTCGTGGCCAAGGCAGAATCATTTTTAAGGGTACGACACAACTCAAAGCCATCCATTTTCGGCATGGAAACATCACTAATCACCAAATCTGGCCGCCAAGAACGGGCATGTTCCAATCCTTCCATCCCATCGCGTCCCACCAACACCTGAAACCCCGATTGTTGCAAAAACCGTTTTAATTTAAACGCCTGGGTGGCACTATCCTCCACAATCAATATTTTTTCTTTGCGTTTTGACCCAGGAAGGATTTTTGTACAGAGGTGTTCTCCGTCGCCCATCTCCCCCACTAAATTGCGCAAAGCCTGCGCAATTTCAGAACAAGGCAACACATGAGCGACATTCCCCATGGCAATGGCCGCTCCAGGGGCATCAAACACCAACGCCGAAATTTCATCTTGAGCGATGGTCACCCCTAAATTATGTTTAATCCGCTCCATCCCCAACAAACCGTCCTGACCATGAGCTGACACCAACACGCCAATCACAGCGGCACCAAATAAAGCCGAAACCGACTCCATAGTGACACTAATCGACGGGCGTTGCCCGGCCACCATAGGGGCTTGCGAAGTGACCAAACGGCCTAAATTGTCCAAAGAAAGATGATGAAACGGGGGGGCAAAATAGACCGAGCCGGCCATCGGCACCTCCCCATCGGTGGCCATCTGCACGGCTAAAGCCACCTCCGAACCCAACCAACGAATAAAATCCCCCTGATAATCGATCATGGAGAAGGAATCCACCTCGCCCTCTTTGGCAGAGGTAAAATGCTGAATACACAATATCGGTACCGAAAAATTGGCCGGAAGAGCCGACAATATCTCCCGTACCGCCGGGATTCCACCCAATCCAGATCCTAAAACCACCATCTGAACCGTCTCAACGGCCCGATCAGGAAGAGAATATTTAAGAGATTCCTCACCGCTAGATTCCACAACATGAGCGTTTAATTCCGCCAATAGTTGAATCCGCTCGACCAAACCATGAAAAAAAGCCTCTCCCCCAGCCCCAGTCCAATTCAAAGGCCGCAAGAGCATATCGAGTGCCCCGGCCTCAAAATAACGAAAAATATCTGTTTTGTCCCCTTCGCGCTCGACCATACCCAACAGAATAATCGGACAGGGGAATTGTTCCATCACCTTGCGAACCAGAGTCAATCCTTCTAGCTGCGGCAAATAAAGATCCAGGCAGATCACCTGAGGTCGCAACGCGGCTACCATCTCAAAGGCCTCTTCGCCATGGCGCGCCTCACCCAAAATTTGAATGGATTTATCGCCAATACTTAAACGTTGCAGCCCCCTACGGGTCAAGGTGCGGGCAACCGCCGACCTCTCCACCAGCACAATCCCTATCGATTTTGTTATCTCCATCGCCGGATTATCCTTGCCCTATCCCTGTGCATCTAATGTTTTTTTAAATTGCTCAAGACCGCTCTTAGCCAAATTTAAATCTTTACGCCGTACAACCAACATCAAACGCATCGCCGCGGCACTCATGGAGCGTTTTTCACCCTTTATCAATTCCCCACGAATCCCCACTACTATTTTTTCTGCCGCTGAAAAATCGGCCGCCAACAAAGTTTGCTCCAGTTGTGCCACCCGATCCGACAAAGAACAGGGCCCTAGAACCACCTCATTAGATTCAAAAAAATTTTCATTCCTCCCATAATCCTGTTTATTTTCTAATTTTTTTTCGGTTGAACCAGGGTCGGCCACACAAAAAGGAATCCGCACCTCAAACCGTGTTCCCTTCCCCTGCTCACTCTCCACCTGAATTTTCCCCCCCATTCCCTCTACCAACCGTTGGCTAAGGGTCAAGCCCAAACCAGTCCCCGAATGTTTTCGCGTTGAACTTCCATCCAGCTGCGTAAAAATTTGAAAAATTGTTTTTAATTTATTAGACGGAATCCCCACCCCCGTATCTGCTACCGAAAATAAGAGGCTCACCTGCGAACCTCCTGGTTCAGATTGGCAAGAAGATGCAAAGAGAATATATCCTTTGTCGGTAAATTTAACCGCGTTCTGAAGCAATTGAGAGATAATCTGCGCCAAACGTTCGGGATCTCCCAATAAAAAAAGATCGGCATCTAAACAGATATCCTCTTTCCATGCCAATCCTTTCTGCTGAGCCTGAACGGCAGCGGCTTGTTTGACCTCTTTCAATAAATTAAAAATATTAAAAACAATCGATTTTAATACGATGTGACCGGAATCAATTCTGGAAAAATCCAGCAGATTATTCAACAGAGCCAACAGGGAATGAGAGGCTTGCATGACGATACCCAAATATTCCCGGCGTTCTGCCTCGGAAACAGGGGTCATAGCCAGTTCGGTCATGCCTATAATAGCGTTCATTGGCGTACGCAGTTCATGGCTCATATTGGCCAAAAATTCACTCTTGGCCCGATTAGCGACTTCCGCTGCCTCTTTAGCGCGGCGCAAATCGTCCTCCATCCATTTCCGTTCTACCACGCCAGCCAAGGTATCGGCAATCGATAGAAAAAAGGCCTCCTCGGTCTCACTGTAGACAAAACTATCATCCACATAAAGGTTGATCAATCCCAACAACCTAGACCCAGAGAGAATTGGCAGACAAATTTGCCCAAGATCGGCCATATCTTCCCGATAGGTTCGGGCTGGACAGAGATGTTTGGAGCCATCTTCAATGGCAAAAACCATTTTACGAGCCTGAATCGTTTGGGTACACAAACAATCCACCCCCATATCCATTTGGGCGCATTTTTGCACCAAACTCTTTTCCACACCCTTCCAAACCTTTATTTTAAGAGTGGTCCCATCTTGATTTTCTTTTAAAAAAAGGATGCCCTGCCCCCCTCCAGTGATCCAGGAAATTTTTAAAATATGGGCCAATATTTTTTCCAACTGCTGTTCTAAAGAGATCGATTCCAAAGAGACCTGAAGAACGGAACTGATGGTTTGCTGGGTAATTAAATGCCGGCGAATGCTCTCTTCGGCGTTGCGTTGGCGAATCGCCTGTTCGGCAACGGCTGGCAGCACTTTAAGATAGTGACGTTCATGATCTTTGATTAAATAATCATAGGCCCCAGCCTTTAAAGCACTGACGGCCACATCCACATCCCCGGCCCCGGTAACGATGATAAATGGGGTACCCTTAAGATATTTAAAAAGATCCAGAGCCGTCCCATCCCCCAGTTGATAATCGGAAATCACCAGATGAAATCGTCTCTCCCCCAAAGCGGCTTGTGCCGCTGCCAAGGAGTCGGCAATGGTATAATGATATGGCAAATGTTCCCGGCGCACCAATCGGCGAAAAGCCATTTGGTCCACAAGGTCATCTTCCACAAATAACAATTGAATGATCTGCTCCATACTTACCGTCTCACTTTGACAACGCCCCCCGGTTCCAGACAAAAGATAGAAAATGGCGCAAATAAACACGATATGCGAGGAATTTTTTAATTGTGGACTATTTTCTACGAGGATGCCAAAAAAAATTGTTAGAAAATCGAGAATACCAGCACACATGTTGAGTGTGAAAAAATAATGAAGAGTATAGAAGGGGACTCAGTCAGAATTTCAAGATGGATGTGGGGAGATTCCCCCCAATGAGCGGGGGGAAAGGAGTCTACGATGAAAAATTTAATGATGATTCATGGGATCATGATTGTTTTTATTTGTTATTCAATAAGGCGTTTCAGGAATCAAACGATTTAGAATCCGTATCAAAAATTCCCATATCCCCTCGAATATATTGAATCATCATCTCCACAGACTCCACCAAATGCGGCCACAAAACTTGACGCACCACCTCGCTTTCGGATTCTGAAAAGGCGAATAGAAGATCTTCCACTTTTTGTGCGGTAGAGATTAAGAGGGAAGTGTTCGCGATCAATGAAGAGACTCCCCATGCCGCAAATGACACGGTCCCCCCTGATAACGGGGCAGACAGGATTCCATCAAACACATTTGCCCTGGACATATGTCACAATTGGGCAATTCAGGACAATGCTCAGAGGCGTGCATACCATGACAAATACCGCACCGCACATCGTCACCAACAAAAAAATTTCCAGATTCCACCATAATGACCACCTCATCTATTCTTGATCGGTTATCCGTCAATAGTTATGAGATGGATTTTAGTAGAAAAAAAATCCTGATTTAATGCCGTTTCATTTCAGCAGTGACTCTGAAAAATACAACTATTTAAAATTTTTCAGATCAAGCTTGCACATCCAACCGACGGGCATCCCCTTTTTGCGCACTCTGTTGGGCCTGGTTAGGGTCTGGTCGGTCATTGCTCGCTTTAGCCGTATGTAAAGCGTTCGAGGGGGGGGATTGACGAGCCTCTAATTTGGCCTTCTGACTCAACATGGCACGAACGGATTCACTGCTATTTTGAACCATTTTAATAGACATGATCAAACTCCTAGAAAATGAAGAAGAGACAATTCTTTACATAAATGAATCCATTTTTCAATATTTTTTGTTTATTCTATATAATAGACAAAACTTAAACAAATTTGTTCCATAAAATAAAAAAATAAATATGGTGCAATAATTGCTAGCATCATAAAAAACAAAAAAATGTTAGAGGAAAAAGATGCGTTACAAAATTATTTGTAAACAATGCCATATCCATGTCGCCATAGATGCAACGCATTGCCCCAATTGCACAGCCCCTATCCAAAGGAAACCATCGGCTGTTCGCCCCTGGATCTGGTGGTTGCTTTGGCTTTCCGTTCTCTTTTTTTCCTCAATACTCTGGTGGTCCGAAAGCCAACCCCCCGTTTCCAGCTTTACACCACAAATTGTAAACTCAGCACATGAATGATAAATCCAAACCAAAATTTGTAGAGTGTAGTCAAAAAAATATGCTTATAAATTAAATACATAATTAAGAAGGTTGTTTATGGCACTATAATTTAGAAATTTTTTCTGATCAAATGATGGTTTTTACGGCCTTGTCAGGCATATATTAAAATACTTAGAGCATTTTACCTCAATTTAAAATGTCAGGAGTCATCCACCATGATTCAATCCACCTTACGCTTGCTCCGCAAGTGGGCTGTCGAGATAAAAACAAATAATCTGGTGGAGGAGGTCTTTGTTTTTGGAAGTTTAATTAACGATAACGGGGCACTTTTTGAAAAGGAGACCAGCGATATCGACCTTTTGGCTATCCTCCCCCAAGAGGCAACCACCCCCTTGACCCGCACCCAGGCGGTTTTGAGTTTAATTAATTATAAAAAACAACTAGAAACACTCTTAATTGCCCATTTTGAGCGAGAAAAAAATAGCATCAAAGTCGTCAGTCTTATTCCCCTCACCCGCCAGGAGTGTTTCTGGTCGCTCCACAAAAATGGTAAAACCGATCTCCTGCGCGACCCCGCCTTTCTCTCCCTCAACAATGGCGATGACAAACGGGTTCAGTTTGGTGCAGGGCTGGATATTCAAGAGCGGGTCAAACTGGAATCTGGCTTTCGAGCCATGGAGGCCTGTCAAAAATATCGTCATGAAGTGGTCCACGTCACCACCCACGGCAAGGATGGGGCCACCTCTTGGGATGAAAAGGGGGAGACGCTGCCCAAAGAGCTGCTGCGCCAATCGGCTCAAGTGCGCGCCCTGGAAGAGGGGATCACAGGGACAGAGGCCCAAAATCTCAACGAAGGGCTAAAATTTATCCACAAACTCCTCCCCCCATGGGAAAAACAAGGGGAACCCTATAAAATTTTATACGATAGAATCACCGTTCGTAGCGGTGGACGGGGCCCCCTCAAACCCCTGGACCCAGAACACCTTCTCTTGTTCAACGAAATCCTCTTTCAACGGGGAATGGATTTTATCTTAACAAAGGCCACCCCCTCTTCTTCGCCACGGGATACCACCCCCACCCCGCCCCTGCACGTGAATCTCAACTATTGGCTGCAAAGTCTGCTGGATCGTACTGGCACCATTGCCATCAAAGGGATTGGTTCTGGTGCGGGCCGCAACCGCGAGGCGGGGCTTTATCCCATTGAGCAATTATACACCCCCTTGCGCAGTGATGGGCATGAGGCGGTGGAGCTGGCCGATTTACTGCCCAACCACCCCCTTTTACTCATTGAAGGCCAACCCGGCGCGGGCAAGACGACTTTTCTCAAGTTAGTGGCCGCCATGCTGGCCAAGGATCTTTTGCTGGAATCGTGTCCCGATGGTTTTTCCTGGCGAGAACGTTATTTGGGGTTAAAATGGGAAGAAAAGGCCAAAATCCCCCTTTTTTTACGACTTTCTGAACTGGCAGAGTTGCTCTCAAGTGCTAAAAAAATAGCCAATGACCACCGCCGTTTATTGGATCTTTTAGCTCTCACCCCCAATGCCGAAGTCTCCTGGCGCGACCATTGGAGCGGGTTGTTGGCGCGGGGCGAGGCGATTTTGTTGTTGGATGGTCTGGACGAGGTGGCCGATGACAAATTGCGGGAGCGGGTGTTTGCCATTGTTCAAGATGTCATGCGCAAATGGCCTAAAACCCCCATGGTGGTCACCAGTCGTCCTTTTGGGGTGGAATTATTTAAAGGAATAGGGTTTCATCACGTGCGGATCGACTCTTTTGGTCCCAAGGAGATTGAGGCGTTTCTTGGTCGCTGGGTGACGGCTTTACACGCCTCCGAGGGTGCGGCGCAAAGTCATCAAGAGATTCTTAAAAAAGCCATTGTCGAAAAACCAGCCATACGCCGCCTGGCCGCCAACCCGGTGATGCTCACCTGCCTCTGTGTGGTCCATTGGAACGAAGGACAACTCCCCGAAGGGCGGGGGCGGGTCTATCAAGCGGTGATGCGCTGGTTGATCGCCGCCCGGAGTGAATTACGCACAGAGGCCGGATATACCGACCGTTTCGCCCTAGAAGCCTTCGCCACCCTGGCCTTGGCCATGATGCTGGGCGGCCAAAGTGGTAAAAAAGCGGTGTTTGATGTGGAAGAGGGGGCCGAAACCATAGAAACCCTGGTGCAGCGGCATTTTGAAAAATTACAAACCAAGCCAGAGCGGTTGCGTTGGGCGCGGGAGTGGTTGCGGTTTGAATTTCTCGGTAGCGGCATTGTCGAAGAGTTGGGGGATCGACGGCTGAAATTTTGGCATTTGACCTTTCAAGAATATCTGGCCACCCAGGCCCTGGCCTGGATGGGAGACGGGGAGACGAAGGGGGAGGATTGGTGGCCCGTGGTCGCCCCCTATTTAACCAATCCCCAATGGCGAGAGACCCTGGCCTTGCTCCCTGGTTCCCTCTTCGATGAAGGGGGTAGTAAGCGGGTAGATCGATTGCTCAACCGGGTCTTGGCGTTGCAAGGAGAAAACCCCACCCTGGCCGATGAGGCCCGCGTGGCTGGCATCATGGGCCACCTACTCGAACCCATGGTCGCCTACCAATATAAACCCCCCACAAATATCAACGAGCCATACCAGCACCTCCGCGATCGTGCCATGGCTATTTTTACCAAGGAAGGCGCGGCTCAAGTTCCCATTGCCACCCGCATCGAAGCCGCAGAGGCTTTGGGCCAGGCCGGGGATGCCCGACTCAAACAAAACAATCTCATTAAAATTCCTGGTACCGATTGGTGGCTGAATAAATATTTGGTGACGGTGGCGGAATATCACGCTTTTGTGGATCAAGAGGGTTATAAAGAGCCACGCTGGTGGTGTGAAAATGGCTGGAATAAACGAAGAGAGAAAGGCTGGGAGAGTCCAAATAATTGGGATGATCAACTTCTCCACCCCAACCGTCCAGTCACTGATGTTTCCTGGTTCGAGGCCATGGCCTATTGTCGATGGTTGAGTGATGTAAATAAAAATATGCGTTTTCGTCTGCCTGACGAGGGGCTATGGGAAAAGGCGTCGACTCCAAGCCAAGGCGAATATCCCTGGGGAATAACAGAACCAACCCCTGAGTTGGCTAATTTTGAAGTAAATGTAGGTTCACCCACCCCAGTGGGACTCTATCCCGCTGGGGATGGCCCCTATGGCCATTGTGATTTGGCGGGCAATGTTTGGGAGTGGCAGCGCAATCTATCCAAAGATGAAAACACCTCAGATATACCGTTAGACCCGATTGTCTCCCCAGATGATAGGATGGCTATTCGGGGCGGGTCCTGGATCCATTCTGCCGTCAGCTTGCGTTCGGCCTATCGTTACAGGGACACCACCGTGAACCGGTTCGACGATCTTGGTTTCCGCGTTTGCGCCGCCGCCGCGAGCACTGGCCTTTTGATTGATTGATCTTTTGGGGTCCAGGGGCGTAGCCCCTGATTGCATCAAAATTCTTGCCTGCAACCCAACTTATTGTATATAATCAAAGTAGAAAGGGTAGACCATGCCAGAGATAGAGATGGAACCACAACCCGACGAATATGACTCCCCCTGGAAGGAGATCTTGGAGCA
>JAMOAW010000051.1:0-46571 GCA_039908535.1 Magnetococcus sp. DMHC-6
CCTACCGTGAGCGCGGGGAATGCGACGGCGACCTTGGTGGAAGCAGGTGGGGTTTTAAACGCCACGACGGGCACCTCTTCGTCTTCGATCACTTTGACCAAGGCAGACCTGGATGGCACCGCCTCTTATGATACCGCATGGTTGACAAGTAATGGATGGACCACCAGTAATGGGGGGACAACATATGCCAAGATTGGTACCTACGGAACGGCTACCCTAAACATGGCTACAGGTATTGTGAACTACGTACTTGGTGATTTTGATAGGGATACTCAGGCTCTCACAAGCGGTCAACTTGTCACCGATTCTTTTATTATTCAAGTCACCGATGGCATTGCCACCCAGAGCATTAACGCAAATTTTGCTATTGTTGGGGTGAATGACACCCCCGAAGTGATGGCAGATGCTACTTTGATCTATACGGAAAACGATCCCGCTACGGTCATTAACAATACGATTGCTTTGACAGATGTAGATACGGCTCAATTAACCGGTGCCATGGTAACTATTACCAATGGATTGACTAGTGGTGATTTACTTGCATTTGCGGATCAGAATGGCATTGTGGGTTCTTATAATTCCACGACTGGTTTGTTGACTTTGACTGGCACAGCGTCTGTAGAGAACTATCAGGCCGCTTTACGTCAGGTGACATACAACAGCATCAATGAGGATCCAACCGCTATCTATAATTTGCGTACCGTCTCCTGGCAGGTTATGGATGGGGAGGCCACGAGCACTTTATCTGCGAGTGTGATAAATGTAGTCGCTGTGAATGACGCACCTATCGGCTATGACGATACGGGAAGTGCTGTTGAAAAAGGGGGGGTAGCGAATGCCACCTCTGGCAGCAACGCCACTGGTAATGTGTTGATTAATGATACGGACGTAGATATCGCTGGTGAGACCAAAGAGGTCTCAGCCATTCGCACGGGGACGAAATTGGCTGGAACTGGAACATTGGGCGTTGTAGGCTCCTCTTTGGTTGGTATGTACGGCAGTTTAACCATAAACGTTGATGGGACTTATATTTACATAGTTGATGACAATAACACCGCTGTTCAAGCCTTGCGTCAAACTGGTCAGACGGTGAGTGAAAGTTTTACCTATACGGTACGTGATAAGGGCGGTCGGACCGATACGGCGCAACTCACTGTTACCATTGATGGTCGTAACGATACGCCATTGTTGCAAAAAAACATAGAAAATCAAGAATGGAGTGGCTCTGGCAACAAGACTTTTCAAGTTGCTGCTGATACATTTAAAGATGTAGACTCTGGAGAAGTGTTGCATTATTCAGCCACACTGGTGGCGAATTTGGCGAACCTGCCGAGTTGGTTGACGTTTAATACGGACACGGGGACCTTTAGTGGTACGCCTCCAATTGGGATTAACACGTATAACATTATCGTTACGGCGATGGACCTTGCCGGGGCATCAACGAACTCTACTTTTTTGATGAAAGTAAATAATCCAGCTTCACCACCGCCCCCACCACCGCCCCCACCACCTGTAGTGGTACCACCTGTGGTGACGCAGTCGTCCCAGCAGAATACTCTAAACAATCCAGTGGTTACCTTTATTCCGACCAATAATGTGCCAAATATAAATAATGGTCCTGTAGCTCCTATTGTTACTTTTGTATCTTCGACCATTCAGACTTCCCCGGTTTCCAATTTGGCACAGACGCCTCAATCTCCAACAAATTCTCCAACAAATTCTCCAACAAATTCTTCACCGACGACCAGCTCCTCTGGTTTTCAGGTTACTACGGTTTCGAGTAATGCAAACTCTGGCCAATCGGGAATTTCTTTGGCCAATGGGATTCCAGATGTTGTATCGGGAGAAGGTGAAACCATTGCGTTTTTTGTTCCTTCGACCGCATTTTCTCATACCGACAGCAATGCGCAGGTCATTCTTTTTGCCCAGCAAGTGGATGGTTCTCCGATTCCTTCATGGTTGCATTTTGATCCTGCGACCGGTAAGTTTACCGGCAATGCGCCAGCTGGAAGCAAAGGTGAATTGGTCTTACGGGTAAAGGCAACGGATAGCACCACAGGTAAAGAGGCGGTTGCCGTTTTTCGTATCAAGATGGGTGGAGATAAAAATCCAAACAACGGGAAAGAGATCAGAGATAAACAAACCGATCTAAAAGATATGAATGGATCCTGGTTACGAGTGGCCCATTTAGACGGTAAGAATAGTCATGCCTGGAGCGGTAAATCGGCTTTTAGTAAACAGTTGGCCAGTGTTGGACGGGAGGGTATGCAAACCCGTGCGGCATTGATGCATCAAGCGGCAGAACAAATCGCATCGCGAGTGAAGATATAATTGTTTAAAAAAACGATTGGCACTTTTTTTGCCAATTTATGGTCTATTCATCCATTTTTTTCTTGAAGAATATCAAGAACAGGGGCTTCATCGTATGTTGAATATCAATCGTACTAAATTTCAGCGTCTCACCACCAGAGGGTTATTATTTACGTCATTATTGTTTACAGGCTGCGCCGTCACTCCACAAACATTGACTCTTCAGGAGATGGAACAACAACGCACTACCGATTTGACAACTATGTTTGACTCGGCAGAGAAAATTGATCATCCTCTTACGTTGTCGGAGGTAGTGGCTCGCGCATTGCGTTATAATTTAGATCATCAGGTGAAGGTGATGGAACATGCCTTGGCACTGGATCTTTCCAGTTTGGATCAATTTGAGATGCTGCCCAAAGTGGTTGCGAATGCCGCGTATAGTGGTCGTTCCAATGTGAATGCCTCCAGCAGTTATTCTGTGACCTCTGGGACAGAATCTTTGGCACTCTCTACTTCTCAGGATCGGGAGCGCATCACCTCTGATTTGGGGATGACATGGAATATTTTAGATTTTGGGGTAAGCTATTATAATGCACGCCAAAATGCGGATCGTAATCTGATTGCCCATGAACGGGAACGCAAGGTGATTCAAAATTTAGTCCAAGAGACACGCACCGCCTTTTGGCGCGCAGTTGCTGTGCAGCAACTGGCTCCACGTGTTCAAGCCACAGTCAAAATGGCCGAAGGGGCCTTGTTAGATGCCAAAAAAGCCGAAGAGAGTCAATTGCGTTCTCCATTGGATTCATTGAGATATCGCAAGACCCTTTTGGAATTTTTGCGTCAATTGGAGTCGATTCAGCAAGAATTGTCATCGGCTCGTTTTGAACTGGCCGCCATGATGACCCTTCCACCTGGCACAGAATTTACATTAGCGGTGCCAGAAGGGGCATTACAGGTTCCTGTTTGGTCTATCCCCTTGGAAAAGATGGAAGAGCTGGCCTTGGTGAATCAACCCGATATGCGAGAGATCTCTTATCAAGGCCGCATTGTTGTGAATGAGAGTCGTAAAAATCTTCTGAAGCTTTTTCCTGGTATTTCCTTCAGTGTCTCTCACCAGCGGGACAGCAACTCCTATGCTCTTAATAACGATTGGAATGAGGCGGGGCTTCGGGTTACATGGAACTTATTGAATTTATTGTCTTTTTCAGACCAGATGGTATACAACAAGACCAATGAACAGGTTTTAGACTCCAAACGTTTGGCTTTGCGTATGGCTCTTCTTGCTCAGGTTCATGTAGCAAACCGTCAATTTGAACTCTCTTGCCAACAGTTGCAGCGCAACGATGAACTTTTTCAGGTAGAAAAAGCGATTGCTAAACAAATAGAGGCCCGTACTGATAATGATTTACAAAGTGTTTTGGATCGCATTTCTTCTGATACCAGTGCCATTTTAGCGGAGCAGCGCCGTTATCAATCTTTGGCTTTGGTTCAAAACGCCCTGGGTAAAATGATGGCTATTACTGGTCAAGATCCCGATGTCGCCCCTATTCAGCAGGGGACGTTGGCTGAGCTTACCGAACGGGTGGAAAAATGGATGAAGAGTCAACTGGAACCTTTTGTTTCTGGTGATCTCTCGGTTCCAGTTACCGATACTGTGGTGAAGGCTTCCCCTGTCCAGGAAACCCCTTTGACCGTGGGACAATCCACCACTGTTATCAATCCAGTCTGGGTTCGTTCTGGTTATGGTAAAAATTATAAAAAATTGCGTGCACTCCAGGCAGGCGATGAAATTACCGTTCTTGAAATCAGTCCTGATGGTATGTGGAGTCGTATTGGGAATCAGGAGTGGGTTTCTGTTAAATATATAACTCAAACGAATTGAACAATATTTGTATAGAGGGTTTTAAAATGAAGGTAGCGTTATGTGTCATGGTCTTGGGAGTGGTGATATGCCCTTTTTTCGGTCATGGAGCTTTGGCTGCCTCTTCCAAAGAGCCAAAGACTCCTCTTCCAGAGATTCAGGCGATGACTGGCCCTTCAAATTTGCCCGTCTCTCTTCAGGATGGGAGTCTGCGCGCTCTGATTCAGCCCAAAAATTATACCACATTGGCTAATGAACTTCCGGCCAGAATAGATCGCATCCATGTTTCAGAGGGGGGGCGATTTAAGGCGGGAGTGGTGTTGATTAGCTTAGATTGTGCCATTCAAAAGGCCCAACTGGAAAAGGCCAGGGCCGCGCTTACTTCTGCAGAGAAGGTAGCCTCTGTTTCTGCCAAACTGGCGGAAATGAAGGCTATGGGGGGACTGGAGACGGTTACCAGTGCAGCTGAAGCGGCCAAGGCCCGCGCTGAAGTGACTCTTATGAGTGCCACCGTAGCCAAATGTTCCTTGACCGCTCCTTTTTCAGGTCGGGTAGCGGAACAAAAAGCCCGTGAACATCAATATCTTCAGGCTGGTCAACCCATTTTGGATATTTTGGATGACAGTCACCTAGAGATTGAATTTATCGTCCCTTCGCGTTGGTTGACATGGATTAAACCGGGCATTCCGTTTATTCTTCATGTGGAAGAGACTGGCTTGGCACAGCCTGCCAAAGTGACACGGATTGGTGCGCGGGTGGATGCGGTGAGCCAAACGGTCAAGGTAACGGGTGAATTTATCAAAGAGATTCCCGGTTTATTGGCTGGTATGAGCGGTCGTGTTGAGATCAACTCTCCTACGTCTTCTCCATGATGTCATCGCCACCTTTGGTTGTGCTGTTGCAATTGGCAGAACGAGCGCGTGGTGTGACCACCGTAGAGGAACTGCTGTTTGTTATCGTCAACGAAACCCATGCTTTGGTTTCGTATCGTCAGGCGGTGTTGTGGAATGGGGATGGGAAGGTCGTGGCCTTATCGGGGATTCCAGTATTGGATCCCCAGGTACCATTTATTTTATGGTTGCAGCGGTTATATTCTCAATTACGACAGGCCCCAATTGAGGCTCCTTTGCAACTGGAAGGTCATGCCGCCCCAGATGGACTGCAAGAGGGGTGGGAGGAGTGGCTGCCGGAACATGCGTTGGCCATTGCCCTCAAAGTGGGGGATAAAAAGTTGGGATGGCTTTTTTTGGCACGGGAGTTGCCTTTTGAACTTGCTGAAATTGAGCTATTAAATTATCTTGCAGGTGCCTATGGTCATGCCTGGATGTGTCATCTTGGCAGGGTAAAACAGGCTTGGTGGCATCAACCGATCCCACGACGTAAAAAATTGTTGTTTTTTATTCTTTTTGGTTTAATCCTCTTTTGGCGGGTTCCCTTAACCTTATTGGCTCCAGCAGAAATTGTTCCCATTCAACCAGAAGTGGTCCGTGCGCCCATGGATGGGGTGGTGTTGCGTTTTCATGTTCAGCCGAATGACCCTATTCAGGTGGGTCAACCTCTTTTTGACCTAGACGACACGACCCTCAAAAGCCGTCTTGAAGTGGCGGAGAAGAGTTTTACCATTTCCGAGTCAGAATATAAGATTACCTCGCAGCTGGCCTTGCAGGATCCTCGCTCCAAAACGCAACTGGCCATTTTGGCAGGTCGCGCCGAAGAGAAACAATTGGAAGCGGATGGCTTGCGGGATCTATTGGCCCGCAGTCGTGTCAAGGCCAGTCAATCAGGGATTGCTCTTTTTAGCGATCCACAAAGCTGGATCGGACGACCCGTGCAGACCGGAGAACGGATTTTGACCATTGCGGAAGAGCGGCAGATAGAGGTTGAGGCATGGCCAGCTGCTGGGGCTTTGATTCCTCTGCCGAAAGAGGCTTCAGTGACTTTATTTCTCAACATTGATCCGCTTCATCCCCGTGCGGCGCATATGCGTTTATTGTCCTATGAGTCTACGGTGCGACCCGATGGAACGGTTGCCCATCAATTGCGTGCTACTCTTCAAGAGAGGGGGGATCCCCCCTTACGCTTGGGATTGCGTGGGATCGCCCGTATTGAAGGGGAGCGGGTTTCTCTGTTTTGGTGGATAATCCGTCGGCCTGTGGCCATGGTGCGGCAATGGCTGGGATGGTGACAGAGATTTTGCCTCCCTTGCGGGAGGAGTTGATACTTCATCCCGCCCCGACAGCTGCGGATGGCTCCCCTTGTTGGATCTTATCTGACCCGACCCGAAATCATTTTTTTCACATTAATTGGCTGGCGTTTGAGATTCTTTCGCGTTGGCATGGTGCCAGTGTCACGCAAATTGTCCAGCGGATTATCGAGGAGACCCCACTGACGGTGCGTGCTGAGGATGTGGCGGATGTCGTAAAATTTTTGGCTCACAATCATTTATTGCGTTCTGAGCACCCGGCCCAGAGCCATCATTTGGCACAAATTGTTCAAGCGCAAAAGGGACGTTGGTTGCATTGGTTGCTCCATCATTATCTTTTTTTTCGTATTCCATTGACCCAGCCGGATTTTTTTTTGTCACGCACGTTGCATTGGATGGATTTCTTTTTTTCGGCGGCCTTTAGTTGGTTTTTATTTGGCGTGGGAGTGTTGGCTCTATTTTTATTGTTGCGCCAATGGGATATTTTTCAAGCGACTCTTTTAACTCATATCGTGATGACCGATTTTGAGAGTTATCTGATCACCTTGATTGGGGTGAAAGGGATTCACGAGTTGGGTCACGCCTATACGGCCAAACGATATGGCTGTCGCATTCCCACCATGGGGGTGGCCTTTTTGGTGCTGCTGCCTATGCTTTACACCGACACCACCGAGGCCTGGAAGCTTCCTTATAAAAAACAACGTTTGGCCATTGCTTTGGGGGGATTAAAAGCGGAAGGGGCTTTGGCGGTGCTCTCTTTGTTGGCTTGGAACCTTCTCCCTCTTGGAATGGCCAAAGAGATGGCTTTTTGGATCGCCACCACGTCGCTTTCCACCACTTTGGCGATTAATCTATCGCCATTTATGCGTTTTGATGGTTATTTTGTTTTTTCTGATTGGCTGGATCTGCCCAATTTACACGAACGTTCTTTTCAGATGGGTCGTTGGTGGTTACGAGAGTTTTTGTTTGGTCTTGATGTTTCTCCACCAGAGTTAGCCTCTTCATCGCGTCATCTTTTTTTTATACTTTTTGCATTTTCTACTTGGCTTTATCGTTTATTGCTTTTTTTAGGTATTAGTCTATTGGTCTATCATTTTTTTATCAAAGTGGTGGGGATTGTACTTTTTTTGGTGGAGATTGGTTGGTTTATTGTGTTACCCATTTGGAGAGAAGTACAGATGTGGCCTACCTTACGTCCCCTGGCCCGTACCCCATGGCGACTACCGATGATTTTTATCTTTTTGTTGATGTGTGTGCTGGTGCCTTGGTCTCATCACGTGACGGCTTGGGCGTTGGTGCAAGGGGAGGAGATGGTTCGTTTTTATGTTTCGGAAGATGTATCTCTTGAACAGATGCCGGTTCCGCAGCGGGGGCGAGTCCGGCAAGGAGAGGTGTTGTTTGTGTTGCAAAGCCCGGACATAAAGCGTCAGCAGCAACTGGCGCGACTCCGCATGGGAAGTTCTGCGTGGGAGATTTCAGCGGGGGGATTAAATATCGAGTCGGCGCGCCGGGCGCGTATGGCCCAAGAAGAGCGGGAACATTCGGTTTCTACGTTGACTGGTCTGCAAGCCACTGCAGCTCGTTTAATTCTTACGGCCCCATTTGCAGGGGAAATGGTTGATATTCCAACTGATTTGGCTGTAGGGTCTTGGTTGCGTATGGGGATGCACTTGGGTACATTGGTAGACCGAACCCATCTAGCGGTAGAGGCTTATTTGAATGAAGAATCGATCAAGCGTATTCATTTAGGGGCACGTGGACGTTTTATTCCAGAGATTCCAGAGTATTCCTCTTTGGATGTCTATCTGCAGCAGATGGATGTAAGCGGGGTTTCCCAGTTGGATGAACCTTTGCTTTCATCTCTCACGGGTGGTCCCATCGCCGTCAAAATGCAAAAAGATCTACCTGTGCCAGAGGCAGCCCTTTTTAGAGTTCGCCTACAAGCCGATGCCGTTTCTGACTGGTCCCCGTTGCGTTTGCGCGGGACTTTGCACTTAGAAGCCGATCCCCAATCCCTTTTAGAACGTTGGACTCAGACGGTTCTGATGGTGTTGGTGCGGGAGTGGGAGATGTGATAAAAAAGGGGTTTTTACGGAGTTGTGTCAGGAAGATAGAGTTGTACTGGATTGAAAGGAGAGCAAAAATTCTTGAACAATCAGTTTTAACTCTTTAAAAAAAATCGGCTTGTGCATAAGAAGCACCCCGTCTGGCACCCCTCCTTTTTCAGAAACCTGCTGGGTAGTCAATCCAGTGATGACAATAATTTTTTTGACCTGGACATCGGGGTTACTCAGGATGGTAGAGATCATTTTCAATCCATCCATAACTGGCATCACCAAGTCGGTAAGAATGAGTTGTGGTTTATGTAAACCGACTTGAATCAATCCATCATACCCATTTGTTGCCATGATCAATTGCAGGGGGAGATCCCAATTTGAAATGATTTCTTTAAACATTTCTCGTAATTGGGCATCATCTTCCACCAACAGTAGGGTAAAAGGAGCGGGAACGATATTTTTTAAATCAATTTGCCGTTGATTCAGAAGTTCTTGAACGGAACTCATCGGAATGCGGCAATGGCCCCCAACGGTTTTCCAAGATTTTAAGACCCCACGCTCCAACCAATAATGGATCGTCCGTTGCGACACTCCGAGTAAATGCCCGGCTTTTGAAGTGGTGATATATATTTCTGAGGTGTTCAAGGTTTGTATCAGCTCCCTGGTCCATTCCGGTTAAAAAAACTTGCAAAAATAGCATTTTTTAAAATTATAGCTGTTAAAGAGTTTTTTATCAAGATTTTTTCCCCTCTTGTGCGACTGTTAATTTTTTTTTAGGGAAATTGATCCACAGCATCGGTTCATATTTAATTTAATAATGGTACCATAAGCAGAGATAACGTTCACAAAATGCGGGTAAAAAAGCTCTTAAAATTTGAATATTAAATTTTTTTATGAATAATCTAACAAAAATAGTGGAGCTGGCTTGTGAAATTTTGCAAAATTATAAAAAATGCTTGCAAATATCGCAAAAATTGAAATAGTATATATTCAGAGACATTTTTTTATAGGATTATTTAACATAATGTTTTTTTCAACCAAAATGCCATAGGTAGATTAACTCTATTGACATAAATTTAACAAAAGGAGAATACTATGGCTCGAATTTTAATTGTTGAAGATGACCATGAGACCAGAACGTATATCGTCCAGATTCTCAAAAGTGCTGGTTACTCTGTCCAAGAATCAGAAAATGGTTTGACAAGCTTAGAACAGATAAGAAAAGAGTCTATTGATCTGATTATTACCGATATTTTTATGCCGAACATGGATGGATTTGAATTGCTCTCGACCATTGCTTTATGTTGTCCAGATAGAAAGGTGATTGTTATATCCGGAGGAGGTATGACAATGACAAAAAAATTGATACAAAAAGCTTCCAAAAAATTTGGTGCCATTGATTTTATTGCCAAACCTTTTAAAGGATCCGAAATCATCCATAAAGTGGAAATGGCGTTAAATATTCCAATTGTTCGGCATATTGAACACCCCTCCCATGAAATAGACTCACTTCATAGAAATTAAAATCAGCGAGGCATTGTCATGAATATTGAAAATGAGACCATCCTTGATGTCAATAAAATTGTTGAAATGAAAGAGGAACTGGGCAGCAGTTTTGCTAATATCTTAGGAAATTTTAGGGCAGGACTTCGGCTTCGTCCCGAATCTATTCGTCAGGCCCTAGAAGAAAAAAATTCAAAACGGATGAGTATGGAGTCTCACTCTTTAAAAAGTACCTGTAGACAATTGGGCCTATTACGTATGGGAAAAGTTGCTGAATATCTAGAACAAATATCCGATACAGGCAATCTTACTGGGGCAGAAGAGATGGTTCAAAGATTATTTGATGAGATGGAATTAGCAAATAAAGAACTTGACAAAAATCTCTTAATTGTCCATAAACCAAAACCTTTTTTTGATAAAGCGACCTAATAAAACAGCTGATGTTTTACTGTTAAATATGTAGGAGCAAAATGATGAAAGAGATCATTCTCCCAAAACGCCCTGCAATTCTCATCGCAGACGATGATGATTTTATGTTGATGACTTTATCGACATTTTTAAAAAAAAATGGTTATGGTGTGATTGAAGCCAAAGAGGGTAAAAGTGCCCTACGTCTTTTTTCCAAGACGTTGCCAAATCTTGTCATATTGGATGTCTCTATGCCCTATTTGGATGGCCTATTAACCTATCAAGCCATTCGGCACTGTCAGGGCGGAGCGCATGTTCCTATCCTTATGGTAACGGGTTTAACCGATGACGATTTTATCCAACGGATCGTTGAACTCGGAGTTTGGGATTATCTCACCAAGCCCATTCACTGGTCAAAACTGAAGCAGCGTATCCAACAATTAATTCAATATCCATCCGTTCCAAATTGAACTTAATCCTCTTTTTTATAAAATTAATCACAATTTAATGTATCGGAAAAATAAAAATCAAGACCCTGGGGGGCGGAGAACCGCTCCCCAGGGATTTTTTTTGCCCGGAGGGCATCATGTTTATCCTCTATTGTTTAGAAAATTTTATATCGTGCCGGATCTCAAGATCAGACCTTGGGTGATTCGCTCTCATCGGTAGCGGTGGAAAATTTCAGACAGGAAAGGGATCATTACTCTCTTTGCAGTTCATCTCCCCAAATATTTGATCACTATTCAAAAATTTTTGCTTTAGAATTCTAAATTAATTGATTTTTTTCACCTTAGGTGCATTATATGCACAGTCAAAAGCGTTGCATCACCTTATCTATCGTTTGAGGAGGTCTTACATGCAGATTGGTATTCCTAGAGAGATTTATCCAGGGGAGCGACGGGTTGCCGCGACTCCTGAATCAGTTAAACAATTTATTAAACTTGGATTTACTGTGGCTGTGGAGAGCAATGCGGGGAAAGAGGCCAATTTTTCGGATGAGGTGTTTCGAGATGCTGGGGCCACGGTGCTTTCTGGGGCCAAGGCTTTATTTGACAGTTCGGATATTATTCTTAAAGTACGTGCTCCTATGCTGGATTCTGGTACTCACATTCATGAAGCCGAACTTTTGCACGCTGGGTGCCACTTGATTAGTTTTATTTGGCCAGCGCAAAACCAGGAGTTGATGGCACAATTGGCGGCCCGACAAGTAACCGTGTTGGCCATGGATTCGGTGCCGCGTATCTCGCGGGCGCAAAAGTTAGACGCTTTGAGTTCTATGGCCAATATTGCCGGGTATCGGGCGGTAATTGAGGCGGCGCACCATTTTGGACGGTTTTTTACCGGTCAGGTGACGGCAGCGGGCAAGGTGCCACCAGCTAAAGTGTTTATTATTGGGGCCGGGGTGGCGGGTTTGGCTGCCATAGGCGCAGCAGCAGGTTTGGGAGCCATCGTGCGGGCCACCGATACCCGTCCTGAAGTGGGTGACCAGATTAAAAGCATGGGAGCCGAATTTGTTCCTGTAGAGTATGAAGAGGAAGGGAGTGGCGTGGGTGGGTATGCCAAGGTGATGAGTGCAGGGTATCAAAAGGCCCAGTTGGCGATGATCGCCAAACAGGCCGCTGAAGTGGATATTATCATTACCACGGCCTTGATTCCTGGGCGACCCGCACCAAAATTGATCACCAAAGAGATGGTCGCCAGCATGAAACCAGGAAGCGTGATTGTTGATCTGGCGGCGGAACAAGGGGGCAACTGTGAATTGACCGTTCCCCATGAGGTGGCAGTACGCCATGAGGTGACCATAATTGGTTATGCCGATCTACCCAGCCGTTTGTCACGTCAGTCCAGCCAGCTCTATGCCACAAATTTAGTTCGATTGATGGAAGAGTTGTGTCGCACCAAGGATGGGGTGATCAACGTCAATATGGAGGATGAGGTGATTCGAGGGGCGACAGTGATTAAAGAAGGCGTGATTACCTGGCCGCCACCCCCACCCAAACTTTCAGCAGCTCCTGCCCAGGCCAAAAAAACCGCGATGCCTCCTCCTGCGCCCAAACATGGCCATGGAGCTGGAGCACCAGCGTCGAATGGTTCTGTTCTGAAGACCGGGGGGATTTTTGCTTTGATTTTAGGTTTGGTAGGCTATGGAGCCCCTGCGGTTTTTCTAAGCCATTTTACCGTTTTTGTTTTGGCCTGTTTTATCGGCTACATGGTCATTTGGAATGTCACCCCAGCCTTGCATACTCCTTTGATGAGCGTAACCAATGCCATTAGCAGTATCATTGTCATTGGGGCCTTGATTCAAATCTCCTCTCCTGGAAAGCTATTGACCGTTTTGGCAGGATTGGCCATTGTGCTCACCTCTGTCAATATGTTGGGCGGCTTTTGGGTTACGCAGCGCATGTTGCGCATGTTTCAGAAATAGGGGGGAGGGCAACCATGAACGAAGGTTTAATGACTGTTTCTTATATCGCGGCCATCATTTTATTTATCTTGAGTTTGGGAGGGTTGAGCAACCCGGAAACCGCAAGGCGAGGTAATTTATTTGGCATGATTGGCATGACGCTGGCGGTTTTAGCGACTTTGGCTGGTCCACGTATTAGCGGTTTATCTAACTTAAGCTTGGTTATGATGGCCATGGCCCTGGGTGGGTCGGTGGGTATTTTTGCTGCCATTCGGGTTAAAATGACCCAAATGCCAGAGTTGGTTGCTCTTATGCATAGTCTTGTGGGTATGGCGGCGGTTTTGGTGGGGTTTGCAAATTATTTTGATCCCTCTTCAACCTTGATGGGAACAGAAAAGATCATCCATGAAGTGGAAATATATGTCGGTATTCTCATTGGGGCGGTGACTTTTTCCGGTTCGGTGATCGCCTTTGGAAAGTTAGCTGGCAAGGTGAGCGGTAAGCCGGTTTTGTTGCCTGGGCGGAATTTTTTCAATTTTGGTTTATTGATCATAGCCATTTTGGTGGGCAAATGGTTTTTGTTGGCCCATTCCATGGCCGATGGCGTTGTTCCGCTTTTAATCATGACGGTGGTGGCGTTGGTGTTTGGTGTCCATATGGTCATGGCAATTGGTGGGGCGGATATGCCCGTGGTGGTCTCTATGCTCAACAGTTATTCGGGTTGGGCGGCGGCGGCAACTGGATTTATGCTTTCCAATGATCTCCTGATTGTGGTGGGAGCCTTAGTTGGTTCTTCAGGTGCCATTTTGAGTTATATCATGTGTCGGGCTATGAATCGTGGTTTTGTCTCAGTGATTGCGGGTGGGTTCGGTACGGATGGCGGTGCTCAAGCGGCCTCGGGTCCAGGTGCAGCTCCCGCTGGAGAGGTACAGCCGCTCAGTGCTTTAGAGACCGCAGAGCTACTTAAAGCCGCTAAAAATGTGATCATCGTGCCTGGTTATGGTATGGCCGTGGCGCAAGCCCAGCATACGGTTTTTGAAATTACCAAGTTATTGCGGGAGAAAAAAATCAATGTTCGTTTTGGCATTCATCCCGTCGCTGGACGTATGCCCGGTCACATGAACGTCCTTCTAGCCGAAGCCAAGGTACCGTATGACATCGTGATGGAGATGGACGAGATCAACGATGATTTTCCTAAAACCGATGTCACCATGGTGATCGGAGCCAACGATATCGTCAATCCCTCTGCCCAAGAAGACCCCAACAGCCCCATCGCTGGAATGCCGGTTTTGGAAGTGTGGAAATCTGAAATCTCCATCGTCATGAAACGTTCGATGGCCTCTGGTTATGCCGGGGTGGATAATCCTCTTTTCTATAAAGAAAACAATCGCATGTTTTTTGGCGATGCCAAAAAAATGCTTGATGAACTCCTCACCCATCTACGGGCGGAAAAATAAAAAATCAAGACCTTGGGGGCGGAGAACCGCCCCCAACACCCCCACCCTTTTTTTTTATTAAAAGAAAAAAGGGGTCTGGGGGATTGCCCCCAGGGTTTTTATTTTGACTTTTTGCCCGAAGGGCATCATGTTTGAAAAATAAGACCAATTTAGGATAAAGTCGTCAAAAAATTTTGAATCGTTGGCCAATAGTTTGGATCGCTGGCAATGGTATTATGGTCGGTGTTTGGAAAAATTTTTTCTGTTTTTGGGCCACCCCACGCCTCCAAGAGGCGTTGAGAGTGTTTATTGGGGATGATGTTGTCTCCTGGGGCAACCAAAGAGAGGAGAGGGGGGGTGAGGCTGGGGGCTACCTTGAGAGAATCAAAGGGGTGCTTGAGTAACCAATCCACTGGCGCGTAAGGATAAATCCCTTGAGCTACGGCGCGAATGCTGTCGTAAGGGGTGATTAAAATTACCCCATGGAGTGGTCGTTCCGAAGCGAGATGGACCGCCACCCCAGAACCCAGGCTGCGTCCCATGACCACCACTGGTTGGGCATGTATCGTTTCGTTTGCCACGGCCCAGTCATAAATGGATCGGGCATCGGCAAACAACTCCTTTTCACCTGGATGACCGCCGCTATCGCCAAACCCCCGATAGTTGAAGGCCAAAATTGACCAGTTGACAATTTGCATGGCTTCTAGCATAAAGGCGGAGATCTCTTCCGCATTGCCACCAAAATAGATCATGAGAGAACGATTTTCCCGATCGGCTGTTCGTGCCAGCCAACCGTGGAGTGTTATGCCATCAGGAGTCTGCAGATGCACCTCCCCTTGTGGCAGGTGATGGTTGATGATATGGCGCATTTCTGGATCAATCGGTTTTGGGAAAAAAAGCAGTTTTTCTTGATAAAAATAGAGAAAAGGATACAAAATCAACACAATGGCTATGGCTACGCCTGCGGCGATATGGAGGATGGATTGAAAAATTTGTTCCATGGTTATCTCGTCCTTTGGACTTGTTTATAATTTTAAATAGCTTGTTTGATGTAACATGTTGAATCGAGAGTCGCAAGCCATTCAGATAAAAATAGCCTAAATAGAAAACCAGGAGTTATTCATAAATGGATTCAAAGGAGAAAAAGGTGATTGATGATTTTAAGACCAGTGAAGCTTGGCGGGTATTTCGTATTCAGGCAGAGTTGATTGATGGCATTGAAACGTTGCGTTCTTTGGGCGATGCGGTCACCATTTTTGGCAGTGCTCGTTCAATAGGTGGATCTAAATATTACGAAGCCGCCTTAGAAATGGCAAAATTATTGGCAAAAAATGGCATTTCCGTGATTACAGGGGGAGGGCCAGGCATTATGGAGGCCGCCAATCTGGGTTGCTTCGGTCAGAAAGGGAGCTCAGTGGGGTTGAATATTGATTTACCTTTTGAACAGCGTCCCAACCCGTTTCAGGATATCGGCATCTCTTTTCGTTATTTTTTTGTTCGTAAACTTATGTTTGCAAAATATGCGGATGCCTTTATTATTTTTCCTGGCGGTTTTGGCACCCTGGATGAAATGTTTGAGGCGGTTACTTTGGTTCAAACCGGAAAAATTGGACCGACACCTATCTTATTGTACGGTTCGCAATATTGGGATGGATTGTTGAATTGGTTACGCACTTCTGTCTTGATAGAAGGGAATGTCAGTAAAAAAGATTTGCAGTTGTTCCAGGTGGTAGATGACACACAAGAGGCCTTGGATATTATTTTAAAGCATATAAAAATGGCAAACAAAAATAGATTAAAGCAAAAAAGAAAACAAAAAAAATACCAGCGTTGATGTGCCTCTCTCTTTTTGTCTCGCACACTTAATCCAAGACGACGCTCCAGCTGTGCAATCCGCGTTTCAAGTGTCTTGATCACCGACGCTTGTCGCGTAACGCTATCTTTTTATTTATAGCTTTGGGCCGTAAGATCATTTTTGGAGATCCATTCCAAAACCCGACGTTCCAGGTGATCACGTCGATTGCGACTGGGGTCTTGGGTTACCCAGTCGATTAGCTTTTGTAAAAGTTGACCGAGCCAAGGGCCAGAGGGTTGGCGAACCATATCCAGGATATCACCGCCATTTAAAGCCAAATCAACGGGATGAAGCCGTTTTTGAGCCAAACGCATATTTTGACAACGTTGTAAGGTACGATGACACTCCTGACATTTTTTATCGCGTTCACTGTTTTTTAGGTGGGCTTTGATTTCCAGTTTGGCGGCCAGGAGACGAAACAGCCCTTCCAAGGGAATTTGCATTTCAAAAAGACGTCGCAATACGCGATCGGTGGGGGTGGTCGGTATTTTATTCAAATAATAGATCAGATTGAGAATATCCCGTTTGCGACGATTGATAAAATCCAAACGGTCCAAAATATCGGCACTCACTTGCATTTTATCTTCAATAATAAGACCAGAACGTGATGATTTTTTTTGGTTTGTTGGCTCAGAAAAGTTTTCTTCGCAATCCAGTAAATGGAGCAGAGCAGCCCAGCGTAGATCGGTGATAGAGATATCCTCCTCTTCTGTCGGAGGTTTGATGGCCAGGACCAGCCGCAGGGTATGTTCTAGATCGTTTTCACCTTGTTTAGAGGCCTTTTTAGTTAATTTTAAATTGGCTACTTCCGGTAAAATTTGTGAACCCAAATGGGAGTTAAAGAGGGTTATTAGATGATTTTTGGTGGTATTCTCGGTCAAGGGCAGCGATAAAATGCGATCCAATTCTGCCCGGATTAGTTTTTGCATGACCGATCCCAAGGAACTCTCCATACACAGATTTAAATCAGAACTGTTTGGTATGCCTTGGAATTGCATGGTAAAACGAAAAAAACGTAGGGCGCGAATGGGATCTTCCAAGATGGTATCGACACCATTGACCAAACGGATATAATTGTCCAAAAGATCTTGGTATCCTAAGAAAGGATCTATCAGGGGGCCATTGGGCCAGGGCCAAGCCATGGCATTTTGGGTGATATCCCGATGCAATAAATCTTCTTCGACCGTGATTGGGTAAGCCGGACGGTGACGAAAGGTGGAGAGATGGATGATACGGGGGAGTTGATCTTGTTTGAGACGAATGGTCAGGCTATTGAGGCGGTTGCCCATCTCCACAGAGGCGATGCCGCCTTCTAGCAGTTTACGACGACACTCCGCCAAGGCCTCTGGCACCAAGAGATCCATTTCGTTGGTATCAAATTTACCATGTAAGGCGTTGCGTAATCCCCCTCCTACAAGGTAAATAGGTCCTATCAGACGATGGATATCGTCGAGAAGGTTCTTGACAGACGGTGCAAAGTGATCAATATCGATAGATTTTATGGGCATTTTTATTCCTTACACACATTCTAAAATATTGTAAAGGTTTCGTCAATGCAAAGAGAAAACCGACCAAAACGCATGACCATTTTGACTTTGGGATGTCGGGTGAATCAATTGGAGACTGAACAGATGCGTCAGGAGGGATTAAGCGGTGGTTTTCAGTCGGTGGAAGCGGGTGAAACTGCGGATTTGGTGGTGATCAACACCTGTTCGGTGACCAAAGAGAGCGAACGAGAGGCGCGTCAGTTAATTCGTCGAGCCGCTCGGGAACATCCACAGGCGCGCATTGTGGTGACGGGTTGTTATGCTCAAAGAGATCCCGATACTTTGGCCTCTCTCCCTCAGGTGGATATGGTGTTGGGAAATGGGGAGAAGTACCATTTAAGCCGTTTTTTGCAGGCGTTGCCGACACTATCTGAGGGTGGTTGGAAGATTCCCTCTAAAATAAATGTGGGAGATCCGGTTGGGTCTGAGGAGTGGGGCCATCAGCCTTTGCTTGTAACGCCGAACAAAACGCGCATTCGGGCATCGCTGCATGTTCAAAATGGGTGTAATGGCAAATGTACCTTTTGTTTATTGCCGGTTATTCGTGGTCCCAGCCGATCGATCTCTTTGGAAAAGGCTCTGGAGCAAGCTCGGCAGTTTTTGTATATGGGTTTTCAAGAGTTGGTGGTGACGGGAATTGATTTGGGGGCTTGGGGCAGGGATTTTTCGCCAACGACCAAGTTGGCCGATCTGGTTGCCGCTCTGTTATTGTTGCCGGGTTTGCAACGCTTGCGTTTATCCTCTTTAGATCCAGCCCATTTGGATGACTCTTTGCTCCATCTTTTCGCCACCCAGGAGCGTCTGTGTCCGCATTTGCATCTCTCCATTCAATCTGGGGACGATCTGATTCTCAAGCGCATGGGCCGGCGGCACAATCGGCAGCAGGTTCTGGAACGTTTAGAGCGGTTGCGTGGTTTGCGACCAGAGATGGTCTTGGGAGCCGATTTTATCGTTGGTTTTCCAACCGAGACCCCGGAGGCTTTTGTCAACACGTTGGAGTTGGTGGTTCAGGCTGAATTGTCTTTATTGCACGTTTTTCGTTATTCCGACCGTCCAGGCAGTGCGGCGGCGGCCATTCCCAAACACTCTCGGCGCAGTGGAAAAAAACTTCGGGTAGAAGGTCCTGAGTTGCAGGAGCGCGCGCAACGGTTACGTCAAGTCGGTTTGGGGGTCTGGCGAACAGTGGCCAAACGATATATCAACCAGAGGGTATCAATGTTGATCGAATCGGTAGAGGGGGGCCTCTGTCGTGGCAAAAACGATGGATTTTTATCCGTGCACTCTCCAGCAACCGAGGCGGATCAGCCAGGCATGTTAAAAATCGTTTCCATTCACCATCTGGATGAAGCTTCTATGGCGTTGGTCGGGATCTGATACCAATTTGCGTTCAATAAAGTATTATTGGAGGGGTCCGGGGAGCGTCACGCTCCCCGGCGGAGGTTTGGAGGCAGAGCCTCCAAGGTGTTGCTTTTGACTTTGTTTTTGATTTTGTAGCCCCCAAGCAGGGGGGTTGGGGGGTGCCCCCCCCCCCAAGGTCTTGCTTTTAATGTATCGGAAAAATAAAAATCAAGACCTTGGGGGGCGGAGAACCGCCCCCCAATTCCCCCCACCCTTTTCTTTTAATTTTTAAAAAAAAGAGGGGGTCTGGGGGATTCATCCCCCAGGGGAAAGATAATCAAGCTGTTTATTTTGGAGGAGATTTTATGCATTTTGCCGCTGATTTACACATTCATTCCAAATATTCCCGCGCCACCAGTCGAGATTTGAGTTTAGAAAATCTATCTTATTGGGCGCGTCGGAAGGGATTGGCGGTATTGGGGACAGGGGATTTTACCCATCCAGCTTGGTTTGCCGAACTTCAAGAAAAATTGGTGGCCGCTGAACCGGGGTTGTTTCGATTACGGGGGGATTTAGAGCAGAGGGTAGCGGGGCTGGCGGGGGATTGTGGGGGGGCATTTACCCGCTTTCAACTGACGGTGGAAATTTCCACCATCTATAAAAAGGGGACGCGAACCCGCAAGGTGCATCACTTGATTGCCATGCCCGATTTGGCCAGTGCTGGCCGCTTTCGCGAGCGTCTGGCTAAAATAGGCAATATTGCGGCAGATGGGCGGCCTATTTTGGGATTGGACTCCCGGAATCTTTTGGAGACGGTTTTGGAATCGAATTCAGATGGGTATCTTATTCCCGCCCATATTTGGACGCCATGGTTTTCGTTATTGGGATCGCAATCGGGGTTTGATTCGGTGCAGGAGTGTTATGGGGATTTGGCAGACCATATTTTTGCTTTGGAGACAGGCCTCTCTTCAGACCCGGCTATGAACTGGCAGCTCTCTGGGCTGGATGGATATCGATTGATCTCTTGCTCGGATGCCCATTCGGCGGACAAGCTGGGACGGGAGGCGACCTTGTTTGAAGGGGAGATGGATTATTTTGCCATCAAACAGGCCTTAAAAACCGGGCATGGGTATGAAGGAACGGTGGAATTTTTTCCCCAGGAGGGAAAATATCACCTGGATGGGCATCGCAACTGTCAGACCCGTTTCAATCCAGAGCAGACTCGCGACCACCAAGGGTTGTGTCCGGTTTGTGGCAAGCCGGTGACGGTGGGGGTGTTGAATCGGGTGGCGCAACTGGCCGACCGTCCCCCTGGATTTAAGCCCGCCAGTGGCGGACGGGTGGTTTCGTTGGTGCCGTTAGCGGAGATTATTGCAGAATTGGAAGGGGTGGGACCATCCAGTAAGCGGGTGCGCAAAACCTATGACACCTTATTGGCCCGCTTGGGACCAGAGTTGTCTATTTTGGAGCAGGTGCCCATTGAGAGGATTTGTCGCTATGGTTCCCCCCTTTTAGGCGAGGCGATGACCCGGTTGCGGGCCGGTCAGGTGATTCGGACCAGTGGTTATGACGGGGAATATGGGGTGATTCGCCTTTTTGATCCTCAAGAGGTGGCCTTACAGACGTTGGTTGGAGGGTTGTTTTCTGGAGAAGAGTTAGAGGGGTGTGCTGCCGCGCAGCCAGTAGTGAAAGAGATCATAAAAAAGAGCCATCCACTCCCGGAACCGCCAGCAAGGGAGACGATCCACACAACGACAACTGGAAGCGGGCTGTTGGCTGGCCTTGATGAACGGCAACGGCAAGCCGCTCAAGTGACGCAGGGGGCGTTGTTGATTTTGGCCGGTCCCGGAACCGGAAAAACCCGCACCGTGACCCACCGCATTGCTTTCTTGGTGGCGGAAAAAGGGGTGGCTCCAGAGAGATGTCTGGCACTGACCTTCACCCGCAAGGCCGCCGAAGAGATGAGCCTAAGATTGCTTGCGTTGTTGCCAGGGCAGGGGGATCGGGTCGTGGTGCGTACTTTTCATGCCTTGGGGTGGTCCATTGTTTTGGAACATGCTGCCGAATTAGGTTTTTCTGCTGCCGTTGCCATTGCCACCCCTCTGGAGCAACAGGCCGCCTTGGAACAGGCCTTGGGAGAGAAAAAGGGTAAAAGCCATGGGGGTATTTTAAAAAAATTGGCAGATATCTCCTTGGCCAAGCGGAGTGGCAACGGGGATTTGGCGATTGTAAAACTCTATCAACAGGCGTTAACGCAACGCAATTTGGTGGATTTAGATGATTTAATTTTGCTGCCCGTGACCCTTTTTAACCAAAATTCTCAGTTGGCGGCGGCTTGGCAGAGCCGTTTTAGTCAGGTGACGGTGGATGAGTTTCAAGATTTGGATGCCGGGCAATATGCCTTGTTGCGTTGTTTGGTGCCGTCGGATGGCAATTTGGTGGTGATTGGCGATCCCGATCAATCCATTTATGGCTTTCGGGGGGCGGACATCCGTTTTTTCGTCGATTTTTTTAAAGATTATCCTCAGGCGCAAACGGTACGTCTGGAGCGGGCCTATCGGTGTGGACCGGCCATTTTAGCGGCAGCTTTGGGGGTGATTTCGGCTTCTCGCCCCCCACGGGAACGCCAATTACAGGCGGTTCGTTCCGAGACGGTGCCGGTGGTGTGGCATGAGGCGGCCAGTGATCGGGCCGAGGCGGAATTTATTGTCGCCAGCATCGAAGCCATGCTGGGGGGACACACCTTTTTCTCTTTGGATAGTGGTCGCTCCGATGGTCAGGCGCGGGGGGGCTTTTCGTTTGCCGATTTTGCGTTGCTCTATCGCACCGAGGCGCAATCCAAGGTTTTGTGTCAGGCCTTGGCGCGTTCGGGGATGCCCTTTCAAAAGCGTTCTCATGCTCGTTTGACCGATATTCCTGAAGTGAATACAGTATTGGCGCGGATGGCGTTGCAATTGGGTTCGTTGGTTGAACGACTGGCTGCGGCGACCCCTGAGGAGGAGATGGTCCAGGCCCGTCTATTGTTATCTCCGTTAGCCCAGGCGCACGGATCGGATTGGTCGGAATTTATGGCCCAAGTGCTGATGGGGGTGGAGGTGGATCTTTGGGACCCACGAGCCGATCGGATCACCTTGATGACCCTGCATGGCTCGAAAGGGCTAGAGTTTCCAGTGGTTTTTTTGACTGGCTGTGAAGAGGGGGTGTTGCCTCTGCGTTTTGGCGAGGCGTTAACCGAGGCCGAAGAAGAGGAGGAACGGCGGCTTTTTTACGTCGGCATGACCCGTGCGAAAGATTTTTTATGGCTGACGCAAGCCCGTCAACGTCTTTGGCGCGGTCGTGTACGTACCAACGCGGCATCCCCCTTTTTGCAAGGGATTCAATCGCAATTGGAGCAGCGTCTGGCGGTGGTTCATCCCAAAAAAAAGGTTGAGCAACAGTTGACGCTCTTATTTTAAAAGCGTCCCTGATTGCGGGCTTTGCGCATGAGCGAAACCACTTTTGGACGCGATCCTGCGGCCCTTTCGATGTCTAATCCATGCCGAAATATTTCTGGAAAGTGATATATTTTTTCACTTTGATTAAAAAAGAGAATGCCATTTTCTACCATTAGATCTATCTGCTCTTTGTTAAGACCTATTTTTGATAAGTCTGCAGAGGTACAGGGGGTATAAAGTTTGTTCTTTCCATGCCTTCTTCAAACCATAATCTAAGCATAATAAAATTTTAATTAAGCAAATCCATAATACCATTTATAGTTAATGATAAAATTTAAATTACAATAGAGAATCAATATTTTTTTAAATTACTAAAAAAATCATAAAATGTCAATATTTTTTTTGGTTTTAAGAGTAATTTCTGCTTTTTGACCTCTACGGGGTCGTCAATTATAGGCGGGTCGTTCAGAGACAGGGTTGGTGGTGTGGTGACAGTAGGGAGAGGTTGTGGCGTTTTTTTGAAAATAACGGTAGGGAGTCTTTCCATACTCCACCCACCAGGATCGAAAGGAGTCCAAAGGGAGATGACCCAGAGAGCGCACAGCAAGAGGGTGAATTTTTAAAATGATTTTGTTGCCGTAAACCCGCTAGGAACCGATGACTACCTTCAAGAAGGCGAAGACGAACTTTGTGTGATTACTCTTCTAGTCGTCTAGCCTCATCAATCAGCATGACGGGGATGCCTTCACGGATGGGGTAGGCTAAGTGGTCTTGTTGGCAGATTAACTCCCCGGCTTCGCGTTGGTATTCCAAGGTTCCCTTGCACTGGGGACAGACGAGGATTTGTAAAAGTTCTTTATCAATCATGGGATTTTTCCAATATTGTTGATTTGTAAAAGACTCAATGTTCACGATATTTATTATCGTCTAACGTTTTTAATTTGTCAATAAAAGACCCCCATGGAATCCAATCTTGAGTAAATTTGGCTCCAATAATTTTTTTATAGATTATTTATGTCAAGAATGTTAAAATTTTAACGATATTGGCAATTCAATATTTTTATTGCCTTCGCTTCCGTATTTAAAATTAACCGAGGAGAACTTTATGAAAAGTTTGCATAGTCGTTTTTTCTTGTTGGGTGCAATTGCAACCATTACTCTGTTGGGAGCTACCTCAGCCCACAGTTCTGATAGTTGGATTTATAATGGTTTTAATCAGTGGCATCCTCACAAAGGTGCAAATACTCTTTCTTCAACAGGAACACAATGTTATTTTTGTCCAGACAAATCGACTCCTGTCGTTCAGCCTCCTGTCATGGTCGGTGTCGGTGATAGTGACGGCGATGGCGTGCCAGATAATAAAGATAATTGCCCAGATACCCCCTCAGGTGTAAAAGTGGATATCAACGGTTGTCCCCTTGACTCCGATGGGGATGGCGTGGCCGATTATTTGGATGCCTGTCCAAATACCCCAAAAGGGGCGACTGTGGATGCCAAGGGGTGCCCCATTGATTCCGATGGAGATGGCGTGTTTGACTATAAAGATAACTGTCCAAATACCCCCCAAGGGGCGCATGTCAATGCTGTTGGGTGTTGGGTCCTGAATAATATCAACTTTGACCTCAATAAGGCCGATATCAAACCAAAAGATTTTAAAGAGTTGGACAGCGTGGCCGCCGTTTTAAATCGCAATCCAAACATGAAGGTGGAAATTCAAGGCCATACCGATAACATCGGCAAGGCTCCATACAACAAAAAACTTTCAGATCGGCGTGCCAACGTGGTCATGAACTATCTGGTATCCAAGGGCATTAATGCCAATCGTCTGACAGCAAAAGGATATGGTCTGGAGAAACCCGTTACCAGTAATGCCACGGAAGAGGGACGTTCCATGAATCGTCGGGTGGAACTCAAACCCATGTAATAAGAGATGTTTAGATAGGTTAAAAAAAACGAGGAGTGCTCTTTGCTCCTCGTTTTTTTTTAACCGTTCAGATAAAAAACATCAAAAACAAAACCCTGGGGGCAATCCCCCAGACCCCTTTTTTTTATTAATATATGAACGGTTACGTTTTTTTAATCGCTCTCAAAAATAATCGAATCGGGACCGAATAACTGCTGAATCTCTTTTAAGAGTCGTTCGTTCGGATGCAATCGAAATGCATCCCCCAATAAAAATTCGCAACGGGCTTTTGGAAATAAAATTTCCATATAAGCCTGACAATTCCCACCACTATGGCGCGAAAAAATGGTCTCTAAACGCTGTAAAATCTCTTTTGAAAGGAGGTGTATAGAGACGCGAATCCTGAGAGATCGACAAAATAACGCACGCAGTATATCCACATCCATCACCTTAATCGCCGTCATTTTAACCTCTTCATCACCACTTTCTACCGACCCCTCAATGATCACAGGGGCCTCTTTTTCCAATATGGCACGGATATCTTTGTAAAGATCGGAAAATATCACCACTTCCATTTGGCCAAATTTATCTTCCAAGGTCAAAAAAGCCATCTGCTCGCCCTGCTTGGTGCGATGAATTTTGGAAGCGGCTACCAAACCTGCCACTCGGACAACGGGTAAATGCTCGTTACGACGTGGCCCATAACGTTTTTTTTCCCCTTCTGAAGAGGGTGTAGGGGGGTGTTTACGCATAAAACGTTGTTTGAGAGTGATCATGTTTTCTAAACCGTAACGAGTGAACTCCTCTTGATAACGGTCCAAAGGATGACCAGTGATATAAAATCCCAACGCCTCCTTTTCAAAGGTTAACTTCTCTTCTGGATTCAAATCCGGGCAATTGGGCAGCTCTTCGCGGCTAACAGCTCCTTCCATGGGTTCGTCGATGGCATCGAAAAGATTTAAAATTCCTAACGATTTTTCCTCTTGACGTTTGGACCCTTGCTCCATCGCGGCAGGCAATGCCGCCAGCAAAGAGGCACGATTTGGAGTGAGAGAATCAAATCCACCCGCTTTGATGATATGTTCCATCATGCGACGATTATAATGGCTTGGTCCAACCCGACGGCAAAGATCAAATAAACCTGAAAAAGGTTGGCCTTGGCGACGTGCGGCGATGATGGCTTCTACCGCTCCTTCTCCAACATTTTTTATCGCCGCCAAACTATAACGAATGGCCTCTCCCTCAACGGTAAAACGCCCTTCCGAACGGTTGATATCCGGTGGTAACACCGTAATCTCCATCTCGCGACATTCACGGATGAATAAAATCACCTTGTCGGTATTTAACATGTCACAGGTGAGCGTGGCAGCCAGAAAGGCTAGGGGAAAATGGGCTTTGATCCAGGCGGTTTGGTAGGAGATCAAGGCGTAGGCGGCGGAGTGGGATTTATTAAACCCGTAGCCTGCAAATTTTTCCATGAGATCAAAAATATATTCAGCCTTTTTGGGGTCAATGCCATTTTTTCCTGAACCCGTTAAAAAAATCTCCCGCTGCGAAGCCATCTCTTGAGGTTTTTTCTTGCCCATGGCCCGACGCAATAAATCGGCCCCACCCAGGGAATAACCCGCCAAAACCTGGGCAATCTTCATCACCTGTTCTTGATAGAGAATCACCCCAAAGGTTTCGTTGAGAATGGGTTCGAGTTGCGGTAAAGGATATTCCACCGCCACCCGACCGGCTTTACGGTTAATAAAATCGTCCACCATGCCCGATCCCAACGGACCCGGTCGATAAAGGGCCACCAGGGCAATGATCTCCTCAAAGGTGTCGGGAGCCAAACGCTTGAGTATCTCCCGCATTCCCGAAGACTCCAATTGAAACACCCCACGGGTGCGCCCCTCTTTTAATAATTGGAAGGTTTTTTTGTCTTCAAGATCTATTTGATTGATATCGATAGGAACTTGATTTTGTAAGGCTAAATTGCTGTTGATTAATTTGAGAGCTTCGGCAATTACGGTTAAAGTTTTTAGTCCCAAAAAATCAAATTTTACCAAACCGGCCTTTTCTACATCTCCCATATTAAATTGGGTGACCGGCATTTCGGAGCGGGGGTCGCGATAGAGGGGGACTAAATCGGTTAGCGGACCGTTGGCCATGACCACTCCGGCGGCGTGGGTGCCCGCCGAACGGGGTAATCCCTCCAAAGAGAGTGACAATTCGATCAATTCGCGAATCTCTGGTTCCTCATCCATGAGGATTTTCAGGCGCTCCTCTTGTTTGATGGCATCACTTAGGGTGATGCCAAGAACATTGGGAATTAATTTGGCAATGCGGTCTACCCGACCGTAAGGGAGTTCCAATACCCGTCCCACATCGCGCAGTACCGCCCGCGCTTGCAGACCACCAAAGGTGATAATTTGCGCCACACGGTCATGACCATATTTATTTCGTACATATTGGATCACCTTGTCGCGTTGATCCATACAAAAATCCACATCAAAGTCGGGCATAGAGACCCGTTCGGGATTTAGAAAACGTTCAAACAACAATTGATAGCGAATAGGATCCAAATCGGTGATTAAAAGCGACCAAGCCACCAAAGATCCCGCCCCAGATCCACGACCAGGACCGACGGGAATGTTGGACTTTTTGGCCCAGCGGATAAAATCGGAAACAATTAAAAAATAGCCTGGAAAACCCATTTGCAAAATGACATCCAATTCATAATCCAAGCGATGTCGATATTCTTCTTGAATTTTTGTATGGTCACTCTCTGGAAATCTGGGTAATACATAGATATTCAACCGTTCTTCAAGGCCATGCACCGCCTCACGTCGCAACCAAGATTCCAGATTTTCTCCTTTTGGAAGTTCATAATCGGGTAAAATGGTTTTGCCAAGTTCCAATTGCAGGTTGCAGCGTTTGGCAATTTGCAGGGTATTGGCAAGGGCTTCTGGTAGATCTTGGAACAGATCGGCCATCTCTTGGGGCGGTGTAAAGGCGTGGTGTTCGTTGTAGCGTGGACGGTTTTCTTCATAGAGGGTGCGGGTTAAACCAACGCACAACAGGGCATCTTGGGCGCGTTGATCCTTGGGGGTCATGAAATGGACATCGGTACTGGCAACCAAGGGAATACCAAGACGGTGGGCTAAAGCGATGGCCTCTTGGTTGACCGTCTCTTCTCCAGGCAAATTCATGCGTTGCAATTCTAAATAAAAACCGGGAAACGTCTCATCTTGATATAATTCGACGAGATTTTTTGCCAATTGTTCGGCCTCGACCATTTTTCCCGCCGCCAACAATCGTCCCACCCCCCCTTTGAGACCGGCAGAAAGGGCCAACAAGCCCTTATTGTGTTGACGTAACAGCCCCAGATCCACACGAGGTTTTTCATGAAATCCGTCCAAGTAGCCCACCGACAATAAAATCAGTAAATTTTTCCAACCGATTTGGTTGCGGCACAGCAGGATTAATTGATCTCGAATTTCTCGGTCTGGACGTTGCGAGAGATCTCGGTGGTTGGCAACCACCGTTATCTGCGCCCCAAGAATGGGTTTAATTCCCGCTTTCAGGCATCCCGTATAAAACGGAATGGCGGCAAACAGATTGCCTTGATCGGTCAAGGCCAAAGCGGGCATACGAAATTTTACCGCCTGGGCAATGAGGGCTTCGGGCTTGGCCTGGGAGGTCAGCAGGGAATAACAGGAATGGACATGAAGGTGAACAAACGGGGCTGGCTGCACAAATAGACCACTATGTGGGTGAAAATTGAACATGATGCCCTTCGGGCAGAAAAAATCAAAGGCCAACCCCTGGGGGATGAATCCCCCAGACCCCCTCTTTTTTTTAAAAATTAAAAGAAAAGGGTGGGGGGAATTGGGGGGCGGTTCGATACATGGACATGATGCCCATCGGGCAAAAAATTACAATAGACCCCTTCTTTTTTTTAAGAATTAAAAAAAAAGGGTGGGGGGAATTGGGGGGCGGTTCTCCGCCCCCCAAGGTCTTACTATAAATAAAAGGTGGTGCGGATGGCCGGATTTGAACCGGCACAGCTTTCGCCACTGCCCCCTCAAGACAGCGTGTCTACCAATTCCACCACATCCGCATACTCTTGCTCATTTTTGACAGAGGGTAACAGACGGATTCACTTTTGGCAATGGTTTTGTTGCATTTGGAGTATGAAAAAATAATTTGGACATTTTTTTTGTTGTGACTGCCTTATCGTTAAAAAAAAGATGCTGTCCAATGGAGAATTATGGTACGCTTGCAAAGCTCTGATGTAAACGTAAACTGGATTATGGTTCCATGTCCTTGTTGGAATTTTTTTTATTCCAAAAAAAGTGCAATGGGGGGATGCCATTTTTCTTTGGTTTAATTTAAATATGACAGGCCGATCTCAGCGATGAGTGTTTTATCGGGGTGATATATGGATATTGGGATAACACATATAGGCATATGGTTGATCTTTGGTTGGATATTATTATTCATTGGTTTTTTCTTAATTATTATACCTATTGTAATTTCTAATATCTTTTCCATCGTTTTTCCGTGGCCATTGTCCTCTCTTATAAAGTTAGGGTTATATATACTTGTTCCTGGTGGTGTGATCGTCCAGCTCGCTATTCTCATGGCAGAGCAATGGATCGCTGAAGAGGAGGCAGAAAAGAAAAAAAGATGGAATTTATCCGATTCTGTCAGTTTTGGCGATTCTATCAAGGGAAGAAAACAATCGATCGCTGATTTGCGTCATGCGAATAAAACAGAAAAAAATCAATTGGTCGATCCATCCCCACCAATAGAGTTGGATAAATCAACAGTCGCTATAAATCAACAAAACCAAAAAATTGATTTATGTGTCCAATATATCTCATCTCAGCCACAACAACTCCAAACGACAGCTCTTATTGCGCAGCTTGGCAATGCGCGATTAAGGGAATTTTTAGAAAAAATTATCTCCTTGCAAGGGCAAAAACTTTATTTGCGAAATCTTTCAATTGAAAAAACAATAAGTTATGAAAAAATATTCAACAAATATGGTATTAAATATTCAAGAATATCGCATAATGATTCTGGTTCTTAATAATTTTTTCTGTTTAATATATCGAAAAAATATAAATCAAGACCTTTGATTTTTTGCCCGCAAGGCATCATGTTTTGACGAAGAGAAAAAATGGATAGAGAAAAAAATGCCAACAAGAAAAAGTTGCATGTCATGCAACTTTTTCATGCCCGTTACCCAGAAATTTTGGGGGGGATAGATATGATGTTAGTGACTCTAATGGAGGGATTATTGAGTCGTTGTCAAGTGACTCTATTTATTCCAGGAGAATGGTCGGACAATCAATGGAAAAGAGCACGATATCATGATATTTTAACAATTCGTCAACGTTTGCATATGCCCAAGTTAGAAGGCTCTTTTTTTTTGCGATTAAAAATTTTTTTGGGATGGGCCTGGGAGTTCCCGCAGACACTTTGGAAGCTTAAAAAAATATTGTTTGATATGCAGGTGGATGTCATTCATATACATACTTTGCACACGTATAGTATTTATTTTTATATTTTACGTAAGCTTGGTGGACCTCCCTATTTAGTGACTCTGCATGGCACCGATTTGGTTAAATTTAATCGTCATGTTGGTCTTACGCGATGGTTTTTAAAAAAGGTTCTCTCAGGAGCAGAACTTGTGGTCACGGTTTCTCCCTCCATGTTGACTCTTGCACAGAAGACATTGGAGGGGTTGGTATCGGTGGTGAGTGTATTTAATGGATATTCATTGCCAAAGCTATCAACCGAAGAGGGGATTGAAAAGAGAGCCTCCATTGATTTACCTCTTTTGCCAAAACGTTTCGCGCTTATGGTCGGATGGATTTGTTTGAGCAAGGGGGTAGATCTTGTGGTACGAAATTGGCCAGATGTTTTATTAAGGCATCCTGATTTGCATTTCGTACACGTTGGTTCTGAGCAATTTTCACCTGCATTTTCAATTGAAATTAAGCAATTAGCGTACCAGATTGCCCCAGATCATATCCATTTTTTAGGGTCTTTACCCCATGATTTATTGTTAAAAATTTATACCAAAGCCGAACTCTTTTTGATGCCCTCTGAGAGTGAAGGGATGCCATATGCACTGTTAGAGGCGGGCATGTTAGGAGTACCTGCTGTCTTGAGTCGTATTCCCGCTTTTGAAAGTTTTATTGAAGAGGGCAAAGAGGCCTTTTTTTGCCACTTTGGAGATGACATTTCCTTTTTATCGGCGGTGGATAGTTTGGTTTCTTCTCCCTTACAAGCGAAAGAGATCGGGTATCGGTTGCAGAAAAAACTAAAAGAGCATTGTAGTATGGAGGCTATGTGTGATCATTATTTTAAAATTTATTGTAAAATTGTAAAATTGGATATCTATTCATAATATTAATGTATAAGTAACTGTTCACCGAAGTAAAATTTTACGTTAATTGAAACTCAATAATTTATTTCTTTGGCGTAACCGTTTATATATTAATAAAAAAAAGGGGTCTGGGGGATTGCCCCCAGGGTTTTGACTTTGCTTTTGAATTTGCTTTTGAATTTGCTTTTGACTTTGCTTTTGACTTTGCTTTTGAATTCGGTTTTGCTTTCTTCAAATAGCAGGGGGGTTGGGGGATGCAATCCCCCAAGGTCTTGTTTTTTATTTTTTTATCTGAACGGTTACATGTATAAAAATTATTTAAATTGGAATGATATTAATGAAAAATAATTTAGTGCTTTTTTTTGAAATGTCGAAACATCCTTTGGATCGGCGATTTTTTGTTTTGGCTTTCGGACTTGGATTATTGGGGCTCGTGGTGCGGATTTGGTTGTACCAGCAACCTTTCAATACGGATGATACAAATTATTTTAATCTTGTTGTGCATGGGAGATCGAGTGTTGATCATCTTTCTTTAAGATCTTTTTTTCTTTGGTCGATTGGTTTGTTTGTTCATCTGTTTGGAGAGAGTGGAACAGGGTATTATGCTGCGATCTATTTTCATGGTTTTTTATCTTTTTTAGGGGTTTGGCTGATCTCTTCTGCCATTTATAATCCCCGTGTGACATTATTCATAGTGTTTCTTTGGGTGACAAGCTATCCCTATATTATGATCGATACACGATTATTATCGGACAATGTTGGAATTTCCTTAACTCTTATTGGATTGGCGGGTGTTATTCGTGCATCAGCTTTTCGAGTGGATCTTCCTGTTTTGAGTATCAAAACGACGGGATGGTTAGCTTTTGGGAGTGGATTATTTTTTGTTGCTGGATATTCTGCACGTGAAAATTTAGTCGTTTATTCTTTGGTTGCACTATTGATTGTCTTTATGAGTTCGCATCGGCGAAAGGTGTTACCTTGGCTTTTTTTTGGGCTTAGTTTGGGAGTACTCCTTGAGTGGAGTTATTTTTATTGGGTATATGGAGATCCTTGGATTCGCATTAAGATATTAAGCGGTTATAAGGGGTTGGCATTGGGGACTGCCTTTGATTCCTCTATAGAGAGTTTGCCTGCACCTGCTTTGGGAGGGGAGGGGGGGAGTTCTGGGGCTTCTTTTATTTCTATTTTATTTTTGGCGTTGATGCGTTATCCAAAGATGCTGCTTAACACCGGTTCTGCGGAAATTTTTTTCCATTTTTTTGGTTGGTTGGGCATGTTTGTTTGGATGTCGGGTTGGCGTGATCGGTTGAATTGGGTCTTGGTCTTTGCTATTGCCATTCCTTTTGGTCTATTGGCGTTTGCAATGAGCAGTTGGGATCCACCGGTGCCGATTATGCGGGAGAGTGTACGCTATTATTTAATGTCTGCGGTATGGTTTTATATGGCCTCGGTTACTTTTTTTCTCGCTTTGGCCAAAGGGGTGGCCTCGCCTACTTTTGTCAATTGGTGGAACCGGTGGCCTTTGCCCAATCTCATGAGACGGTTGGTGGGTTTGGCCCCTGTGATGGTATTGTTGGCCATACCGGTTTTAGGTTTTTTTAATCTCTGGGTTGCCAGTCAGTTTCGAGATATGGCAAAGAATGGTTTGGATGGTTATGTTGCTTCTACTTCTGCGATTAAATTAGATAGAGAAGCAAATGGACGAGCAGCACTCTATTATTCGGATGGTGGTGCAGCGCGGGTGATAAAATTATTTTTGCCGATGGCGTCTGGTTGGTCTTACCAAAAGTTGCCCCAGGGTTCCCAGATGGAGGATACAAAGGAGTCTCTTTTTTCTCAGGGTGGTTACCTATTGCTGGATTGGGCTCGGAACAATCAGAGCGATTTGACCTATGGGGACAAGATAAAAAAGCCATTTCGCAATTTTGATCACTTGTTTCAATATTATCCCATTGTGTTTCGTCATCGTAACAAGCAAAATTTAACAGAAGTGCTTTGGGTGGGGCCAGAACGTTTGGATCGGAAACCAGTGGCGATTGGATCTGAGCTTCCATGGTCGGCACAGGGAGATCCTTTGACATTGGCGAACCTGGAGATTCCATCCCAAGGAACCCTTTATAGCGGATCTGGTCTCTCTACGGATCCCTCTGCTTCAGGGGGATTGGCCGCCAATCGATTGTTTCAGATTGTTTTTCGTGCTCAGAGCATGGATCAAACACCTGCTGGAATACAAGGGTGGCTCTATCGATGGGGATCTGATGCTCAAAAAGGGCCGATTCGTCACTATTTGGGAGAGGCTTATACCGGTTCAGTTGTCCGAGAGTTATCTATGTGGAGTTATCTTTCTGAGGCAACGAGTCACTATCGAATTGTATTAAAAAGTCTTGATAAAGCGGTTAAAATTGTTGATCTTCAAGCTTTTCTATTAGAAACGGTACCAGAAGATCGTTTGTTACAAAAAGGGGATGCCTGGTGAGTGCTATTTTGGATCGTATAATTCAACAATTACGTGTTCAGTTGGAGCGGACTCGTTTTCTTAATGCCAGACTGGCTGGGTCGATCACCACGACCTTGGGGGTAAACAATCCCTTGTTTGGTTTGGATGGGCACCGTTTGGCTGCTTTGGAACCATTTGAACAGGAGATCCTTTTATCGCCTTTATTTACACCCGGCATGGAGGAGCGCGTGGCGTTGGAGTCAGAGTTGCCGCAAGAAGGGGTTGCACCCTCTCAGATAACGGAGGTTATCCAGCAATTGCAGGAAGGTGGGGTAACCTGTCAAGTTATCTTTGGCCAGGAGTCGCGTCAACTCCAAGTACCAGAGATCGTTGTGGAACGTTATGTTGGATTGATGTATTTAGACCAAAACGTCCCGGAAAAAGTGGCGCAGCTATTGAGTATTTTTAGTTTGCAGGGGGGCGAAAGAGAGCGCGCTATGGTGATTGCCCGTGGAAGGCGTTGTCATTATGCTTATCGCGAGGAGTTGTTGATTGTTTCGTTAGAGGCTATGGTGCGAAAGCACTCTTTTCATTTGGATAAATTTGAATTTTTGGAGAATTTTATTTGCTCCAGTCGTCCTCACGGGGTGGCGGATTTGGTGCCTCATTTAGAGGGGTTGATAGACTCCTATCGGGAGGAAGAGGAACGACCAGTTTTTAATGAGCAGTTGGCTAAATTGCAGGTGCAGGCCATTACTTCTGAGCAGTGTGGGGATCAGGTGAGGGGGTATCGGATGACGATGGCCGGGCAATTATTGGCGGATTTTCAGGCATGATCTCTTCCCTCTGACACACTTCCTTGATTCTGGTGCAACCTCGTGGCATGCTTTGCCTTGTTTTAAGTATGGAAGTGACTTTTCATTAACCTTTTTCCAAAAGGAAGCCGACTTGTCTGATGGTTCTGGAGAAACGGTAAATATTATTTTTGATGGCAAACCGTATCAGGTTGCCGATAACCGAACTATTTTATCGGCACTGGAACATACGGGGCATGTTTTTGTGCGCGGAGTTGGCTGTCGTGGTGGTGTTTGCGGGGCATGTACGGTTTTATATCGGAAAAGGGGTGGGTTTGAGCTAAAGGCAGCTTTGATGTGCCAAGAGATGGTTAAAGAGGGCATGGAGATTATGCCTTTGTTTTATTTTCCCCAAAAACAGGTTCGTCACGGCATAAAACTGGACGTTGGAGAGACCCCTCACTATCGGGTGGTCAACGATTATCCCGAAATACACCGTTGCATTATGTGCGGAGAGTGTACGCGCTTATGCCCGCAAGGGATAGATGTGATGGGATATGTGGGGATGATTAAGAGGGGAGACTTTCGGGCGGCGGCGCGGGAGTCCTTTATTTGTATTCAGTGTCAAGCCTGTTCTATGCGTTGTCCCGCACAAATTTCGCATCCCAACACGGCCCAAGCGGCGCGTTTATATCATGGCAAATATCAGGTCGCCAGAGCCGAACATTTAACCCGTGCTTTGGAACTGTATACCAAAGAGTATCTCAAGGGGGCTTTTCGTCGACTGCGTCTATTGGATCAGGAGGAACTCCAAATGCTTTATCAACGTCGTGAGTTGGAACCACAGGATGCCCCACCAGGAACATGGTTACCTGAAGATCAAGAATTGTTGCGCCAAAAATTATTGTGATATATGACCAACATCATGTCTGATTTAAAATTTTTTCCAGAGTCCATGCGCGATTCGATTCGTAAGGTAGAAAAGAGTCGTGAAGAGCGTTATTTACGACAACGTCGTGGCGATTATTATCCTTCATTATCTTTATCGGATCGGCAGGCTTGGTTGGAGGAGTTTCATCCAGATCATCGCGCAGATGGCAGGCGGGCTTTATCGGTTGGAACATCGGAAGGGCTGGAGGTTCCTTTGGAGTTAGCGACGTTGCTGGAGTCATGGCCACGGCGGTCGGTCCAAAGGTGGCAACAAAGAGAAGAAAAGCGTCAAAAAAAGGGTACTAAGGATTTTACATACGATTATGAGACGGATGTTTTGATTATAGGCGGCGGCGGGGCCGGGATAGCGGCGGCGATAGCCGCCTGCGAAGCCGACATGAAGGTATTGGTGGTGACCAAGTTGCGTCCAGGGGATTCCAATACCATTATGGCCGAGGGGGGGATTCAGGTTGCTGACCAGGAGTGTGACTCTCCTTTACAGCATTTTTTAGATATTGTCGGTGGTGGCCATTATACCAATGATTTAGATATGGTTGAGGCCTTGGTCTCGGATGGCCCCCAAGTATTGCGCTGGTTGGAAGATTTGGGCATGTTGTTTGATAAATATGCCACGGGTCGAATGAAAGTGCGCCATGGCGGAGGCACCTCACGCAAGCGGTTGCACTCCTCTGGGGATGTGACCGGATTGGAGTTGATGCGGGTTTTAATGGATCGCGCGCGCTATTTGGGTGTTGAAATGGTCTCTTTTGCCCCGGCCGTGGAGTTATTGACGGATGAGAACGGTCGAGCGGTGGGAGCCCTTTTGGAACGTCTGCCTCAAGGAGATATTCAAGTGGTGCGAGCGGGGGCGGTTATTTTAGCCACCGGTGGTTTTGGTCGAATTCATTTAAACAATTTTCCCACGTCAAACCATTATGGGGCGACTGCCGATGGTTTGGTCATGGCCTATCGTGCTGGACAACCCTTGCGTGATTTGCAATATTGCCAATATCATCCGACAGGGATTGCCTTTCCTGAGCAAAAGTTGGGTTTGTTGGCCACGGAAAAATTTCGGGGTATGGGTGCGCAACTGCTGAATTGTCATGGGGATGAGTTTGTCTATGGCTTAGAATCTCGTGATGTGACGACAGCGGCCATTATTCGGGAGTGTGTTGAGTTTCATAATGGGGTGCAGACCCCCTCAGGAGGGACAGGGATTTGGTTGGATATCCCGATGATTGATATGTTACATGGGAGAGGCACCATTGAGCGGGAGTTTCCAGGTCGTTTTCGGGAATTTATCAAAAATGGTTATGACATTCGATCCTGGCCGATATTGACTTACCCCACTTTGCATTATCAAAATGGTGGCGTGGTGACGCAACCCGATGGGAGTACCCACATGCCGGGATTGTTTGCCTGCGGTGAGGTGACGGGTGGGGTGCATGGTCATAATCGGTTGATGGGGAATGCCTTGTTAGAAATTTTGGTTTTTGGCCTTCGGTCGGGTCGTTATGCGGCCGATTTTGTCAAAAGGTTGGGGGTTGGTGGTCAGCCAAGTTTGGCGCATTTAAAGACATTTACGGATCAATTGACAGAGTTAGGGATCGGATGTCATTGTGTCGCCCCAAAACTTCTTCCTTCCTATGGAGCGACTTTATCCGTATAAATGGTTTTTATATGGATGTCGTTTTGGGAGAAGGGTGTAATTTTTGGCCAATTGGCAAATTTTGTGGTAAAAAAAATCGGGAACATCAAATTTTAAGGAATGAATACCCATGAATATTCACGAATACCAAGCCAAAAAGATTCTATCGGGTTTTGGCGTTGTCGTCCCCCGAGGACGGGTTGCCTTCACCCCTGAGGAGGCCGAACAGGCCGCTTTAGAATTGGGATCGAAAGTTTTTGTTGTTAAAGCGCAGATTCATGCGGGGGGACGTGGCAAGGGAGGCGGCGTTAAGGTTGTGCGTAGCGTTGAAGAGGTCCGTGCCGAAGCGGTTCGCATGTTGGGCATGACCTTGATCACCAAACAGACTGGTCCGAAGGGCAAAGAGGTCAAGCGGATTTATGTTGAAGAGGGGTGTGACATAGCCCGTGAGTTGTATTTGGGGATGGTGATTGATCGTGGTACTGGTCGGGTGACGATGATGGCCTCTACCGAGGGAGGTATGGAGATTGAAGAGGTTGCCGCCAAACAACCTGAGAAAATTTTAAAAGAGGCGGTGGATCCAGCGGTGGGGTTGACTGGTTTTCAGGCTCGCAATCTGGCCTTTGGTTTGGGGTTGGAGGGTGGTCAGGTGGGGAAGGGGGTTAAGTTTATGCTGGCCCTTTATCGTGCCTTTATGGAGACCGATGCGTCGTTAGCTGAGATCAATCCATTAGTGGTGACGGGTTCCGGGGATGTGATGGCCCTGGATGCCAAAATGAACTTTGATTCTAATGCGTTGTACAGACATAAAGATATTGAAGCCTTGCGGGATGTCGATGAAGAAGACCCCAAGGAGTTGGAGGCTTCCAAGTTTGATTTGAGCTATATTACCCTGGATGGTTCGATTGGTTGCATGGTGAATGGAGCTGGTTTGGCCATGTCGACGATGGATATCATCAAGCTTAAAGGTGGATTTCCAGCCAAGGCGGCGTTTAAGCTGATTCTTTCTGATGAGAATGTCAAGGCGGTTTTGGTCAATATATTTGGCGGTATTATGCGATGTGATGTCATTGCCCAGGGCGTGGTTACGGCGGCTCGAGAGGTAGGGATACATATTCCTCTGATCGTCCGTTTGGAAGGGACCAATGTGGATTTGGGTAAAAAAATTCTGGCCGAATCTGGCTTGCCCATCATTACGGCTGATGATTTAGGCGATGCGGCCGAAAAAGCGGTTGCTGCCCTTCAAGGAGGTTGACACATGAGTATTTTTGTTGACAAAGAGACCCGGGTGATTTGTCAGGGTTTTACTGGAGCCAATGGGACGTTTCATTCGGAGCAGGCCATTGCATACGGCACTAAGATGGTAGGCGGTGTGACGCCTGGTAAAGGTGGCACGACCCATTTGGGATTGCCAGTTTTTAACACGGTGGCGGATGCGGCGCGCCAGACTGGTGCCAATGCCTCGGTGATTTATGTGCCAGCGGCCTTTGCGGGCGATGCCATTATGGAGGCGGTAGCGGCGGAATTGGAGTTGGTGGTGTGCATTACCGAGGGGATTCCGGTGTTGGATATGGTGAGTGTCAAGCGGTATATGCAGGGACGCAAAACCCGTCTGATCGGTCCCAATTGTCCGGGTGTGATTACGCCTGGTGCGTGTAAGATTGGCATTATGCCAGGGCACATTCATCGGACTGGCAATGTTGGTGTGGTTTCTCGTTCGGGGACGCTCACTTATGAAGCCGTGGCACAGACGACGGCGGTTGGATTGGGTCAGAGTACCTGTGTTGGGTTGGGTGGTGATCCCATTAACGGGACAAATTTTATTGACTGCCTGATGCGGTTTGAAAAAGATTCTCAAACTGAAGCGGTGATCATGATTGGTGAAATTGGTGGTACAGCAGAGGAAGAGGCGGCGGCTTGGATCAAGGCCAATATGAGTAAGCCGGTGGTGGCTTTTATCGCGGGTGCGACGGCTCCGAAAGGCAAGCGGATGGGTCATGCTGGGGCTATTATTTCTGGAGGTAAAGGGACGGCAGCCGAAAAATTTAGTGCTTTGGAGGCGGCTGGTGTTCATATCAGTTATTCTCCTGCCGATTTGGGTGTAACTGTCAAAAAAGCGTTGGCCAGTTAAGGCTTGAGCGTCTCGCCACATTTTAAAAAATGGAATCATGACTATTTAAGGGGAGTTCAGATGGAGAAGAAAGACCTGATTATCCGAATTGCCGGTGAGGGAGGCGAAGGCGTTGTCTCTGCTGGTGATTTTATTGCAGCGGCCTGTGCCAGAGCTGGTTTGGAAGTGTATACTTTCAAAACTTTTCCCGCCGAGGTTAAGGGTGGTTATTGTATGTATCAGATTCGGACCAGTCCAGATCGGATCTACAATCAGGGTGACACCTTTGATGTTTTGTGCGCGTTCAATGGCGAAGCCTATGAGAACAATAAACATCTTCTCACACCGGGCAAAGCGATTGTTTACGATGGACCTGGAGGTGATTTTGAGCCAGATGCCATTCCAGAAGGGGTGTTTGCCTATCCCATTCCCATGACCCAGGCCGCCAAAGATATGAAATCTTTGCGTTCTAAAAATATGGTGGCGTTAGGGGCGTTGTCGGCGTTGTTTAATATCAACGAGGAGACCCTAAAGCAGGTTTTGAGTAAAAAGTTTGGCAAGAAGGGGGCAGAAATTTTGGCTTTCAACCTTCAAGCCTTTGATAAAGGGAAAGAGTTGGCTGCCGCAGTGACCAAGACCGATACGTGGCGGGTAGCCGATTCCACAGGTGCTAAGGATGTAATTATCATCTCAGGCAACGAAGCGGTGGGTATGGGGGCTATTTTGGGTGGTTTGGAATTTTTCTCTGGGTATCCATTGACACCATCCACCGAGATTGCCAAATTTGTGGCCATTCATTTACCCAAGCGAGGCGGCACGTTAATTCAAGCTGAGGATGAAATTGCCTCTATTTCTCAAGTGTTGGGTGCTTCTTATGCCGGTCGCAAATCGATGACAGGTACTTCTGGACCTGGTTTATCGTTGATGAGCGAAATGTTGGGTATGGCTTCGATGAGCGAAATTCCCTGTGTAGTGGTGGATGTGCAACGGGGAGGACCGGCGACTGGATTGCCCACCAAGCATGAGCAGTCTGATCTTTTCTTAGCCATTCACGGAACCCATGGGGATGCTCCCCGGGTGGTATTGAGTGTGGAAGATGTGAATGACTGTGTCAATATGACTGTTGAGGCTCTCAATCTTGCCGAGCAGTATCAAGTTCCGGTAATTTTGATGTCGGATGGATCGTTGGCCTTTTCGACCCAGACCATTCCAGCACCTGATCCAACCAGTTTTACCATTGTTAACCGCAAACTTTGGGATGGAGAGGGTGAATATAAGCGTTATAAGTTTACCGAAGATCATATTTCCCCGATGGTAAATCCTGGAACCCCTAACGGGATGCACATTGCCACTGGTTTGGAGCATGGGGAGAAGGGTGCACCTGCTTGGTCGCCTGCCAACCATGAAGCGATGCATCGCAAGCGTTTTGGTAAAATCAAGGGGCTCCCGGATGTTTATCCGCCAGCGGAAGTGGATGGAGAAGGGGATGCGGATGTAGGGATCATTACGTGGGGCAGTACCATTGGTGTAGCTCGTGAGGCGGTTGCCCGATTGCGGGAGAAGGGTTACAAAGTGAAGGGATTTTATCCTAAGCTGATGTGGCCGATGCCGGTGGCTCAATATGAGGCGTTTGCGGCCCAATGCAAGAAGATTTTGGTGCCGGAGGTCAATTTTCAAGGTCAGCTGTCCCATTTTATTCGGGCTGAGACCTCGATCAAGCCAATTACCTTTAACATTTGCGGCGGCTTGCCATTTACTCCCGCCCAGATTGTGGACAAAGTTAAGGAGATCATCTGATGTCATCTGCTGCTCTGAATAAGGTTCAATTACAGCCGAAGGATTACAAGTCTGAGGTTTCTGTGGTTTGGTGTCCTGGATGTGGTCACCATGGTATTTTGAATGGAGTCTATCGTGCTCTTTCTGAGGCGGGGGTAGATCCGACCCAGTTGATGAGTATTTCTGGCATTGGGTGTTCTTCTCGGACGCCATATTTTGTCAAGTCTTACAAGATGCATACCTTGCATGGCCGTGCGGGTGCGGTGGCCACTGGAGCGCATTTAGCCAGACCGGATCAATTGGTGATGGTGACGGGTGGAGATGGGGATGGGTTTGCCATTGGTGGTGGTCACATGCCGCATATGGCGCGCAAGAATGTCAATATGACCTATGTGATGTTTGACAATCGCATTTATGGTTTGACGAAGGGCCAATATTCTCCTACCTCTCGTCCAGAATTGAAGGCCTACACCACCCCTTATGGTGGTCCTGATGATCCGATGATTCCGGTTTTGTATATGTTGACCTATGGTGCGACCTATGTCGCGCAGGCTTTTGCTGGGAAACCGAAGCTATGTGCGGAATTGATCAAAGCGGGATTGGAGCATAATGGTTTCTCTTTCATCAATATTTTTTCGCAATGCCCCTCCTTCAACAACATAGATACCATTGAGTATTTTCGTGAGTTGGTGCAGGAGATTCCTGCGGACCACGATCCCTCAAATTTGGGTGCGGCGATGGAGTTGGCGCGGCAGACCGAGCGGGTACCGATTGGCTTGCTCTATGAGACCCAACGGGCAACGTTGTCGGAGCGGATGGCGGCAATTGTGACAAAAGTGGGTGGACATCCAGACTATGATTTGAGTAAAATCATAGAGTTATATAGACCGTAAGCCCATGGGATCGTTGGAGCGGATTACAAGCCGAGAAGCTGTTTTGGCCCGTTTTGGGGCAGGGGATGATACTCTTCGGGATGCGGAGTTGCTGTTTTTGGATTTGTCAGGGGTAGATCTAGCGGATTTAGATTTAACCGGGGCCAATCTATCGGGCAGTTTATTCCGAGGGTGTTGTTTTGACCGATGTCAAATGCGCTATCTTTTTGCACAAGATAGCGATTTTACGACAGCGCGTTTTCGAGATGCGAATCTGGCGGACACTCTTTTCCAACGGAATATTTTTGATGGGTGTGATTTAACTGGCACCAGCATGACTGGTGCCAGTCTTTTAAGTTGTAAATTTCGTGGAGCCATATTTTGTAGGTCGCAGATGAGCAAGGTTCAGTTGTTAGATGCTGATTTGACCCGTGCCGATTTGAGTGGTGTTTCGCTGGTTCATGCCTGTTTACGGGAAGCCATTCTGGATGAGACCCGTTTTGATGGAAGTGATTTAACGGGAGTGGATTTGCGCAAGGTAAATTTACATCAAGCCACTTTTCACGATGCCATTTTGTTGGATATGCTTTATTATGGACGTCCACCATGGGAGACGGCGACGCGACCGACCCAATTGGTAGAGAAAATGGTCATGTATGACGGAGAGTGAGGTAGATTTGGATCCGACCCCATTGAGTGCAGTGCAGCGACGGTTAATTTTTACGGCCCAGAGGCGGTCGATGCCGGAAATGGAGCGGATTTTAGATATTTTTTTAGACCGTTATTTACTGGATCTGGATGAGGTTACTTGTTTGGAAATGTTGGAACTTCTTTCTTTTTCAGATATGGATCTTCTCTGGTTTCCTTTTGGCACTTTTAAAAAAATCATCTGAAATGCAGTTAAAGGTTTGAACTTAGCGTGAATAAAGAATATTCTATGCAGAGGAATTATTTTGAGTATTGGTTCGGTGCCTAAAAAGAGGAGTTATCCCTACAAAAAACACGCAGACCACATAGAAATTTTTATGATGCACATAAAGTCTATCTGTAATGAGTTGACAGGAGAGCAATTTGCATATTTATTTCTCTGTGGTCTGTCGTATGATTTGTCTTTAACTGCTTGAGTTTAGGTGGTATTCGCTGCTTGCTTGGAAAGGGTATAGAATTTTATGAATTTAATTTTGATGGGACCCCCAGGTGCGGGGAAAGGGACGCAGGCTCGTATGATTGCTGAGAAATATGCCATACCTCAGCTTTCAACGGGTGATATGTTGCGCGCTGCTGTCAAGGCCGGGACCGAGGTTGGCTTGCGAGCCAAAGCGGCGATGGAGAGTGGTGCATTGGTGACGGATGACATTGTTGTTGGTATTATTGGGGACCGTATTGATCAGTCTGATTGTGTAAACGGTTTTATTTTAGATGGTTTTCCTCGCACGGTGCCCCAAGCCGAAGCATTGGAGGAGATGTTAAGCAGTCGTTCTTTAAAGATTGATCATGTCGTCGATATCACGGCGGAAACAGAGGCTTTGGTATTGCGGATTACTGGACGCAGCACCTGTTCTTCTTGTGGAGAAGGGTATCATATTCTGCATAAGAAACCGGCTGTTGATGGGGTATGTGACAAATGTGGTGGCACCTTAACGACTCGAGCGGATGACAATGAAGCGACTGTTCGGAATCGTTTGGATGTCTATCATCGTCAGACGGCTCCTGTGGTTGAGTTTTACAAGTCTCGAGGGAATTTCAAGGCGGTTGATGGTATGGGACAGATGGAAGTTGTCTATCAGACGTTGGTGGCTATTCTCGGATAAGAAGAAGTGAATCGGTTGATTTTTATGGTGCGAGTCCAAACGGATCAACAATGTTAAAGTGGCAGAAGGAATCATTTAAAAAGGGGTGCAAAGCATGCAAAATTTGTCGGGATCGGGAATAGCCCTAGCCCTTATTTGTGGTCTAGTGGCAGTTGTGTATGGAGTGTTATCCAGAAATTGGATTCTGGGGCTTTCGGCGGGCTCCCAGAGAATGCAGGACATAGCCAGTGCGATTGAAGAGGGTGCCAGGGCCTATATGCGTCGTCAGTATACCACTATTTCTTATGTTGGTGGTGTATTGTTTGTGTTGTTGGCCATTTTTCTTGATTTCCCGACGGCCATGGGTTTTGCCTTTGGTGCCTTTTTATCCGGTTTAACTGGATTTATTGGCATGGGGACATCGGTCAAGGCCAACGTGCGCACGGCGGAGGCGGCCAAGGGGGGATTAAACAATGCCCTTAAGGTAGCGTTTCGTGGGGGTGCCATCACGGGTATGTTGGTGGTTGGCTTAGGCCTGTTGGCTGTTGTGGTGATGTTTATTATTTTGCTTAAGTTTGGTGATACGAGCAATCTTTCTCACATGTTGAAGCCTCTGGTTGGTGTGGCATTTGGTGGTTCTCTGATTTCAATTTTTGCCCGTTTAGGCGGTGGTATTTTTACCAAGGGTGCGGACGTTGGAGCCGACTTAGTTGGTAAAGTGGAAGCGGGCATTCCAGAAGATGACCCACGCAATCCAGCGGTGATTGCCGATAACGTGGGCGACAATGTTGGCGACTGTGCGGGTATGGCAGCTGATCTTTTTGAGACCTATGTTGTTACGTTGGTTGCTTCTATGTTGTTGGGTGCGTTGTTATTGCCTGAATATGGCAATGCTTTGGTCTATCCCATGGTGTTGGGTGGTGTTTCCATTATTGGTTCCATTATTGGTGTCTATTTTGTCAAGGCAGAGCCTGGTCAGAAGATTATGACGGCCTTGTACAAGGGGGTGATTGCATCGGCTGTATTTGGTGCGATCGCTTTTTACCCAGTTACGGTTTGGTTGATGGGGGATAATGGGACTTTTTCGGTTGCTGCCCTTTATGGAACGACCTTTATTGGTCTACTTTTGACAGCGGCGATGGTGATCATTACCGAATATTATACGGCCACGGAGTATAGCCCGGTTCGTGATGTTGCCAAGGCTTCGGAAACGGGTCATGGAACCAACGTGATTGCCGGTTTAGGTCTTTCCATGAAAGCCACGGCGGCACCGGTGTTAGCGGTTTGTGCTAGTATTTTGGCGGCTTATCAATTAGCTGGTTTATATGGTATTGCCATTGCGGCCACCTCAATGCTCTCGATGACAGGTATTATTGTCGCATTGGATGCCTATGGTCCCATTACTGACAATGCTGGTGGTATTGCGGAGATGGCGGAATTGCCTGCAGAAATTCGTGACATTACCGATCCTCTGGATGCCGTTGGTAACACGACCAAGGCGGTGACTAAGGGTTATGCCATTGGCAGCGCGGGTTTGGCGGCATTGGTTTTGTTTGCCGATTACACCCATGAGTTGAGCCGTTTTGTTGAAAACATGACCTTTGATCTTTCCAACCATTTGGTGATTGTTGGTCTGTTTATCGGTGGTTTGTTGCCTTATTTGTTTGCTGCGATGGGGATGGAAGCGGTTGGCCGTGCGGCTGGCAGTGTGGTGGTTGAAGTACGTCGGCAATTTAAAGAGATCCCTGGCATTATGGAAGGGACGGCCAAGCCGGACTATTCCAGAGCGGTGGATATGTTGACCAAAGCGGCGATCAAAGAGATGATTATTCCCTCTTTATTGCCGGTTTTAGCCCCGATTTTAGTGGGTGTTATTTTAGGCCCCCAAGCGTTGGGTGGGGTGTTGATGGGGACGATTATCACGGGTATTTTTGTAGCCATCTCCATGACCACAGGTGGTGGTGCCTGGGACAATGCCAAGAAGTATATTGAGCAAGGCCATTTTGGTGGCAAGGGATCGGATGCGCACAAAGCCGCCGTAACGGGTGATACCGTAGGCGACCCCTACAAAGATACCGCAGGACCTGCGGTGAATCCAATGATCAAAATCACCAATATTGTGGCTCTTTTGATTGTTTCTCTGATCGTTTGAGAAATGTGAACCTGAAAACCTGTTTTGTGTAGTGGAGTTTAAGTCGATGCCAAGTTTTGTAATCAATGAAAAGTGTGATGGCTGCAAGGGTCAGGACAAGACGGCTTGCATGTATATTTGTCCTAACGATTTAATGAAGTTGGACAAAGAGCGGATGCGTGGTTTCAATCAGGAGCCAGAACAGTGTTGGGAGTGTTATTCTTGTGTAAAGATCTGCCCTCAGCAGGCGATTGAAGTTCGTGCTTATGCGGATATCGTTCCTATGGGTGGTGCGGTGATTCCTTTACGTGGATCGGATTCCATTATGTGGACCATTCGTTTTCGCAATGGGAATGTTAAACGGTTTAAATTTCCCATTCGGACCACGGCAGAGGGTTCTATTGACCCGTATGCAGGCAAGCCCAAACCGGATATCTCCAATATTGCGGGTCAGGAATTATTCAATTCCGCTGGAGCTGTTCCGAAGATTTCCGTGTAAGGTTGTATAGATCTTGAATCCTGTGAATGAAGGTAAGGAGAATTGGTAAAATGGGAAGTTTTGGTAATCCCGACATTGTCAATGTTGACACCGATATTTTGATTATTGGTGGTGGTATGGCGGCCTGTGGGGCCGCTTATGAAGCGGTTCGTTGGGCTCCAGAGGGGACACGGATTCGTTTGGTTGATAAGGCAGCCATGGAGCGCAGCGGTGCGGTGGCCATGGGTCTTTCGGCGATCAACACCTATTTAGGTGAGCAGGCTCCTGAGGATTATGTCCGCATGGTGGCCAACGATCTGATGGGAATTGTGCGTGATGACTTAATTTTTGATGTGGGTCGTCATGTGGATAATTCCGTGCAGTTGTTTGAAGAGTGGGGACTCCCCATTTGGAAACAATCTGGCGATGAAGATAAAACTCTCAAAGAGGGTGGCAAACCGGTACGTTCTGGTAAATGGCAGATCATGATCAACGGTGAGAGCTATAAGTGCATCGTTGCCGAGGCCGCGAAGAAGGCCTTGGGGATGGAAAATATTCAAGAGCGTGTTTTTGTTGTGAAGCTCCTACTGGATGCCAATGTGGAGAACCGGATTGCCGGTGCCGTTGGATTTTCCAATCGTGAAGACAAAATCTATATCTATACAGCCAAAGGTATTTTGTTGGTGGCTGGTGGTGCGGTGAATGTTTTCCGGCCGCGTTCCGTGGCAGAAGGTATGGGTCGTACCTGGTATCCGGTTTGGAATGCGGGCTCGACGTATGCCATGGCCGCTTTGGCGGGTGCCGAATTAACGATGATGGAAAATCGTTTTGTTCCGGCGCGTTTTAAAGATGGATATGGTCCGGTGGGTGCGTGGTTTTTGCTGTTCAAGGCCAAAGCGACCAACTGCCGTGGCGAAGATTATATGCACTCCAACAAGGAGATGTTGAACGACTATCC
>JAMOAW010000052.1:0-19189 GCA_039908535.1 Magnetococcus sp. DMHC-6
CCATCCATACTCATCTTGGCTCCAGAAAATTCTACTGTTTTAACAAATGCCTCACTGGTAAACTGGCTGCCCTGATCGGTGTTGAAAATCTCTGGACTACCATGGTTTTGAAATGCCTCATCATGATGATAAGCGGCTCACCCGCAAGGTTACCCTGTTGCAACAGGGCGAGACCGGACTCGCCGGGTAGTCGGATATCGCAATAAACCAGCTCATAGGCATGTTTCCGCAACAGGGCACCCCCCTGGAGAAGGTCAGCAGCCATCTGAACCTGGTGCCCCGCACCACCAAGATGGCGGGCCAACACTTGGCACAGCGCAACATCATCATCAATAATCAGGATGGTTCCCAATCAAGCTCCTATGCCCTGACATACCAGAAGAGAGGTGACGAAGGTGGCTATTAAAAAACAAAACATCAAATCCAGAACCCAGCATTGATATGATGCCAAATGGAACCAAAGATTGCAACGACAAGGTGACCGCCCACCTCTCTTATGTATATGTATCGGAAAAAAAATCAAGACATTGGGGGCGGAGAACCGCCCCCAACACCCCCACCCTTTTTTTCTTTTGACTTTTTGCCCGCAGGGCATCATGTTCTGAATAACCTTCTTAGGCCAATTTACCCAACTCGGCATCGCTATCGACAAATTGTTTCGATGTCTCCTGAAATTGCTCTTGTATAGATAAAAAAGCTTCCACCACATCGGGATCAAAATGGCTCCCTTTCCCCGCGACAAGAATCTCAACCGCCTGCTCATGGGACATGCCACTCTTATAAATCCGACGACTGATCAACGCATCATACACATCCGCCAATGCCATAAGCCGTCCAGATAAAGGAATATTCTCCCCAACCAATTGCCGAGGATAGCCACTGCCATCCCATTTTTCGTGGTGCGTATAGGCAATTTCGGCAGCGACATATAAAAAAGAGTTCTCTCCCATCTGCCGCAAGGCAATACGCAAGGCGTTCCAACCATTTATTGTATGCTTCTTCATCTGGGTAAACTCTTCGTCAGTAAGTTTACCCGGTTTAAGCAAAATATGATCGGGCACCCCTACCTTGCCAACGTCATGCAAAGGAGTGGACTTATACAGAAGCTCCACCATCCCCGACTCCCGCAGCCCAACAAAACGCGGATGCAAACGCAAAGATTCGGCCAAAAGACGCACATAATTTTGCGTGCGCCTTATATGCCCACCCGTCTCTGGATCCCGCGCTTCCGCCAATGAAGCCAAGGTCAAAATGGTAATATCTTGAGTTTGCACCAACTCCCGTGTGCGTTCTGCAACCATCTTTTCCAAAAAATCTTTGTGTCGTTTCAACTCCAACTGGCTGCGTATCCTGGCCTTCACCAACACGGGATTAAAAGGTTTGGTAATAAAATCCACACCTCCAACAACCAAACCACGCACCTCGCTCTGCTCATCGTTCAGAGCGGTGATGAACAAAACTGGAATCGACCACGTGAGCGGATTGGCCTTAAGTTTCAAGCAAAGATCAAATCCGTTCATATCAGACATCATCACATCAAGCAAAATAACTTCGGGCGGGGTGTCGCTACTGGCGAGCAACAAGGCTTTGCTGCCATTCTTAGCCGTCACCACGGCAAAATCATGCCGTAAGGTCTCCACTAAAATTTGCAAATTTTCTGGAGAGTCGTCTACGACTAAAATTTTTGGTCTACCATTCATAACGATATACCCACCTTAACAAAAAATAATTTTTCGATCTCTTCTAAAATTTCTCTGGATTGATCGGTATCAAACGCTTCTAAACAGGCATCTAGACGTCGACACAAATAATCAAATGACGTCCCACGCATCAAAAGGCGTAGCTCTTCCATACGATCCAGCACCAAGGCAATATCCTGATCCAAGTACGTCAACATCTCTTGAGTTAACCTCACCACGACAGAAACGTCCAAGTGCGGTGTTTCACCACTCTCTTCCGCCCCATCGGTCGGTTCGACGAAAGAGGCCAAAGCGGTGAGAATCGGGGTGAGTTCCTCTGCCAACGTTGTCAAATCCCCCTGCATCTCTTCGGGAGTGCTCCCTTTTTGCCATTTTTTTTCTATCCCCCACGCCGCCTGATAAACCCCCTCCATCCCCAAATTACCCGCATTGCCTTTTAAAGTATGTAAACGTCTATGAGCCAAATTTAGATCCGAAGCGGCTAAATTTTTGTGCAGCTCATCAACTACCGCTCTGTTTTCCACCTCAAAACGACGCAATAAACGGCTATACAACCGACGATTGCCTCCCAAACGCATCAACCCATGAGTCATATTGACACGAGGCAAAAATGGAAGTTCCACAGATTCAAAATTCTCCTCAACCCATGGTCTAACAGAGCCATGTCCCCCCCCTACCCGTTCGCCACGTGGAGGGATCCAATCGATCAACGCCGTATACAACGCTTGTGGATCAATCGGCTTACCCAAATGGTCCTGCATCCCAACCGCCAACGATTTCTCCCGATCCCCCACTAACGCACTGGCCGTTAAGGCAATAATGGGGGGAAAGGTGTGAAAACGAGGGTTGGCGCGTATCCGACGGACCGTCTCAATGCCATCCATGCCGGGCATCTGAAGATCCATCAACACCAAATCAAAGCTCTTCTCCTCCAAAAAATGCAACGCCTCTTCCCCACTTTCTGCCACCGTTACCACCACACCCGCCCTCGCAAGAATCTCTACCGCCACCTCCTGGTTGATCTGGTCATCCTCCACCAACAGCACCTGGGCTCCCATGACCCCCATCAAACGGCCCACAGGCTCCTTGTCCGAAATAAACCCCTGTTGACCAAAAGGGAGTTGCAAAGAGAGCTCCCCAGACATTTCAACCCGCAAAGCGAGGATAAATGAAAAGGTTGAACCTTGACCAGGAACGCTGACCAACTGAATCTCTCCCCCCATCTGTTCCACCAAGCGTTGACTAATGGCCAATCCCAACCCCGTACCACCATATTTTCGCGTGGTCGACGCGTCCGCTTGACTAAAAGAACAAAACAGACGTGTCCGTTGCTCCTCGGTAATGCCTATACCGGTATCCCGTACCGAAAAACGCACCCAAACCCGCTGCTCTTCGGTGCGCACTCGCTCTACTTGCAACTCAACCTCCCCAGATTCGGTAAACTTGACGGCATTGACCAATAGATTGCTCAACACTTGCCCCAAACGCAAAGAATCGGCATAAAGCCAACGGGGAACATCGGGATGAATGTGGGAAAATACCATTAAATGATTATTCTCCCGATGCACACGAGCAATCTCCACCACATAACTGATGAGATCATCCAAATTAAAAACAATCTCCTCCAACTCCAAACGGTTGGCCTCCAGCTTGGAAAAATCCAAAATATCATTGATGATACTCAACAACATACGACCTGCCACCGCTACCTTGTTGACATAATTACTCTGCTTAGCATTCAGAGGGGTCTCGAGTAAAAGATGGCAAAAGTTAATCACCGCGTTTAACGGGGTGCGAATTTCATGGCTCATATTGGCCAAAAATTCCGATTTGGCTTGATTGGCACTCTCGGCGACCTTGCGGGCCTGCACCAACGCCTCTTCCCACTGCTGGCGTTCGGTAATGTCCTGGACCGTCCCAAACATATGCAAAACCGTCCCCTCGGTGTTGCGAACCAACAAACCCCGCTCCTGGACAAAACGAATCACCCCATCTTGGCGCACAACTCGATGTTCTATCTGATACTCAAAACCATCCTCCTTGCGCAGGGTCTGCTCTATAACGGCGATTACCCCCTCATAATCCTCTGGGTGAATGGCCGCCAAAAACAGGGTATAATCGGGGATAATCGTCGGATCAAAACCAAAAATACGATAAATCTCCGGTGACCAAAGCAAGTCACCGTTGGCAATCTCCCAACGCCAATGGCCCAAATGGGCAATCTGTTGCGCCTGCTCCAAAAGAAAACGATTTTCAGTCAACTCTTGATTGGTACGTTTCAGCTCCTCACGGGCCTGTTTCTCCCGCGAGATATCATCATACACCCCCAACACCCCATGCACCTCGCCATAGTCATCTAACAAAGGAATTTTACAGGCCCGTACCCACAACGTTTCACCTTGAACCGTGGCCCACGGTTCTTCATACCACAACCGCGGCTCACCACTCTCTAAAACCTCTTGATCCATACGCGCCAAAGTCGCGTTTGTCTCCTGCCACGGCGATAAATCCTCTTGTAGAGCGGATATCTCCCCCTGATTGTTTAAACCCGCATCTTTCGCAAAAGGAGGATTACACCCCTGATATCTCCCCTGCCGATCTTTCCAATAAACCCGCGAAGGGATAGCGTTTAACACAGTACGCAACATTTTTCGCGATTGGCGCAACTCCTCTGTGCGCGCCAATACCCGCTGTTCCAACTCCTTTTGATAGGCGCGCAACTCTTGCGTCTGCACATCAAATGTTTCCGCCAATATTTCCAGTTCGTCACCAGTTCCGAGCGGGGCGCAGGGAACACCATTGCGCTTGGCTACCCGCTGACACAAAATCAAGAGAGGATCGGCAATGCTGTTGCCAATATGAATGGCCATCACCCCGGCTAAAAATACAAACAACAATCCCAAGGAACCAAAATGGAGCAAAACCTGATGAATGGTCGCCTCATGTATGGAGGAGGGCACACTCAATTGCAACCGCAGCCCCAACCTACCCAACCAAGGCATCTCCACCTCAGTGGAGGTTACCAAGGCAGAGATGGTCTTCAATAAGGGAGAGTTTTGAAACGTAAACAGACGCCCTTGGGCATCCAAAATTTCGTGGGAAAATTTAATTTCCCCCTTTAATAACTGTTTTAAAATAATTTGCAAATCAAATTCCACCACCACGGCCCCCTGAATGGTTTTAGAATACTCAATCGGGGCCACAACCAATAAATGCGTGCTGGGCCGAAAAATAAACAGACTGGTTTGACCTAGAGTAATAGCCTGATGCAACTGGGAAAACTGGCTATAATCCAAAACATCCTTGCCCTGCAAAAACACCGTTTGGCCATCTGCATCCACCAAGGCAAAAGAGATCACATCCCGACTTTTAACAAAATTTTCTACCACATTGGGCAGATAAGTCCGCCGTCCTTCCGTATCAAGCAGCCCATTGATAATAAAATGATTACCCGTCAAATCCTCGGTGCTCTCCACCAAATAAGAGATCCGCTCTTCCAACCGCAACAACTCCCGAACAGCTATCTCATGCAAAGAGTTGCGACTCTCCTTTTCCAAATGTACTTGAATCAACCACCCCACCAAAAGTGTAGAGACGCCCACCACCAAGACAAAAAAAAGTCCAATTTGCCATCCCAACCGCTTTTTAAGACTTTTACGCTTTATCATTGTCATGGAGAAACCTTATTGACCAAAGGAATAATATGACCAAACTTGTCAAATCGAGCCAAAAAAAAGTCTTTCTCATCCAAAGCATCATGTTTTTCATGCTGAAAAGGAAAACGATACTTTTTAATAAGCCCAATATGTACAGGAATCTGTTCCAGGGCATCGCGTATGGCAAGTCGGTCAGTCGTCCCAGCCTGATTGATAGCTCGCGCCAAAAGATGCACAAGATCATAAGCCTGAGCCAAACCGGATTGAGGCAAAGTGACCTCTTGAGGCATTTGATCAAACAACTCCCGATAAACATTTTGGAACGCTAATGTCGCGGATCTCCTTTGGTTAAACCATGAAAACGTTTGTAAAAAAACAAAATTCACCTGATTCAGTTCGGCCTCGCTTGCGTGAAAAAAATCCCCTCCCGTAATCGCCCAATGGGCCACAATAGGCAACAAAGGTTTACGAGAGACTAAATCCCGCAACCATACGGCTCCTTCCTGAGGATTCACCACCAGCACGACCGTATCGGCACCAGCGGCATGAATTTTCTGAATATGCAGCATGTCGTTGGACTCGCCGCGATTTACCCAATCCACCAAGACAGGTTCTACTTTTTTTTCTTGCAACCGCTTTTGCAAATAGGGCAAAATATTTCGTCCCCAGTGATCATTTTCCAAAACCAAGGCCACCTTAGAGCCAAAGTCCAACGCCGCATCCACTAAAAAAGGGGCGGCCAAACGATCATTGGCCGCAATGCGAAAGACAAACTTGGCCGGATGGTCGACATGTTCCACCACCCCTGCCGCCGCTGCCCAGGCAACCAAATAAGGCACCTGCAGCCGATCGGCCAATTCCGCTTGAGAAATGGCCACCGAACTATGTATCCCCCCCAAAATGGCCACCACAGAGTCCCGGGCCGCCAGAAAACGAAAATTTTCCTCTGCGCGACTGGGCATGGCCTTATTATCCCTGGAAAGAAGCACCAAACGTTTGCCCAAAACCCCACCTGCGGCATTGATCTCTTCAATGGCCAGAGAGGCCCCGCGCTTAACCGCCAATCCCGCCCCCTCCCCAGACGAAGAGAGATCCGCATCCAATCCCAATAAAATCTCCCGCTCTTTCTCCTGAGGGGATTGCCATTCGTAGAGCACCTCTTCAGCCTTGGAGAGAATATCGCTGCCAATCATCTCTTCAAACTGCAAAGGCGTATGACGCAACCGATTGGCAAAGCGGAGCCGTTGGGAGTCGCTCAACCGATTGATGACCACACCAGAGCTTTGGATTTGACGCAAAAATTTCTCCTCCTGACGGGTGGTCTCTGCCCGCTGAAACCCTGTAAGATCCTGGGCCGTTTTTATCAATAAGGCTTGCTGAAGATCGGTCAAATGGGCAAATTTTTTTTTGCTCAACGTGAATACATAGGCCAGATAGGCATGGTGGCTCAGAGTTAAATTCGACTGCACCTGATGAATCCCCATGGCCACAATTGCCGCCAATGGATTCTCTTGGGCATCCACTCTTCCATCGATCAAGGCTTGGCGGATTTCACGAAATTCGATAGGAATAGGAAAAGCCCCCAAATCTTCAAATTGATCTATAATCAATGGACTATTCATCACCCGCACCTTGAGTCCACGCAGATCTTCCGGGGTATAAATAGGACGATTCGCCGTAAAATGTTTAAAACCGTTCCCCCAAAAAGCAAGACCAATCAAACCCACGCGGTGAAGTTTGGCCAGCACGAATTGCCCAGGCTCCCCATCCAACAATCGGTAGAGTTGCTCTGGGCTGGCAAAATAAAAGGGCAGGTCGGCAAATTGAAGAGCTGGGACCGCCTGACTCATTTTGGCGGAAGGCAACAGGGCTATGTCCAGCTTGCCGTTCTGGAGCATCTCCATCATCTCCAAATCATTGCCCAATACCCCTTTTGGAAAAACCTGAATCTGCAATTGACCAGCCGTAGCAGTAGAGATCTGCTGCGCAAATTTATCCGCCGCCATGCCCAAACCACTCTCGGAGGGCATGTTGTGGCCAAAGCGCAAAACAGTGGGCGGGTGGTGATTTTCCAGTTGAACCGTGGTCGATATCAACGTCGGCCACCAAACCCAACCGATAAATAGACAAAGAACCAACAAAACAACGAGCAAAATAGAGCGTTTCATGACGATACTTTCTGCCGAATACAAATAAAGCCATTTAAAATTCAATGATGAAAATCAAAGGCAGAGAACATGATGCCCTTCGGGCAAAAAATTAAAATCAAAGACAAAACCTTGGGGGATGAATCCCCCAACCCCCCTCTTTTTTTTTAAAAATTAAAAAAGAAGGGTGGGGGGGAATTGGGGGGGCGGTTCTCCGCCCCCCCAAGGTCTTGATTTTTATTTTTCCGATACATTCTAAACAATTCGATCCATTTGCGTCAGTTGGGTTGCAAATGGATGTTGATTAAAGGTCATGCCCCAAAAAATTTGCCATTCAGGTCGTTTAATTTGTAACTGTTTGTGTGCCATTTGGGCAACAGATGAGTTGCTAAATACGCCAAACATGGAAGAACCACTACCCGTCATACAGGTGGCCTTGGCCCCCAGTGCCATGAGTTCGGATTGGATATCTAGGAGTACCGGTTCTAACTCTTTAGCAACCCCTTCCAAATCATTTTCTAAAAGTGAAACCATACCTTGCCAGGATGACATGATTGGTGACAGTGGTGACAGCGGGGTGGTATGGGTGGGCAGACGACCTTTTAGGGCGCGAAAAACCGCTTGTGTCGAGAGGGTCCTATTGGGATAAACAAGAACCAACGCGGCCTGTGGCAATTGGGGAAATGGGGTCAAATGTTCACCTATCCCTTGAACCAAGGCGGCGGTTTGGCCGAGAAATATGGGGATATCGGCACCCAATCGTAGACCGATCTCCAAAAGGTGCTCTAATGGTAAATTTAATTTCCATATCTTGTTTAAAGCAAGTAAAACCGTGGCGGCATCGGACGATCCCCCTCCAAGTCCAGCACCAGAAGGAATTTTTTTGTTTAAATGTATCTGAACACCTAAAGAGAGACGGCAGGTCTGCAGCAACGATTGGGCCGCTCGAAAGACCAAATTTTGCTCCTGAGGAAACGAAAGCGGTGGCTCACAAATCAGATGTACCTCCCCAGAGGTCGGCAAAAAACCAATGCGGTCGTACAGAGGAAAAAAGGTCATGAAGGTTTGCAGTAAATGATAACCATCCTCGCGCTGCCCCACCACACGCAGAGCAATATTGATTTTGGCCGGGGCAAAAAAAACGAATTCTTGGGTCATGGGGTGGCAAAAGGATAAATCACTTCAAATCCCTTACCCGCTGCGAGTCTCTCCCAATTTGGAGTTTGAGTAGCGGGTAAAAAAAGCCATTTTTTGACCCGCACGATCACATATTGATCGTCGCTCCAGGTGATGTGAATTTTAGCCGGTAAATTTTCGTCAGATCGATTTAGGGAGGTATCAAACCAACGATAGTTGGCTTGATAGGGAACTTTGGATTCCATGCGCCCCCATCGTTCCAGAAGGTGACCATTCTCTGGATCAATACGTATATTTTCTCCATCTTCTGTGCGCAATTCCGAAAAAAGTGTTTCTAAATGATTGGTTTGCACTGGAGCGGTCAAAGCCAGTAAAAATTGAAATAATAGGTTCGGTGGCACATCCATTCCGGTGAGATGGTTCAGTCCAAGTGCCGTTGCCGATGTTTCCACCACACGCCGTTTATCTGGATCTAAAAAACGCAGACGTTCTGGGGTCATAGAGAGTTCAAAGGCCACTTGGTGAAAAGGACCAAAAACAGTTAAATGGGCATGCTCGGTTTTTGCACCGATTAACTGAAAACGATACCGACCATTTATCTGTTTGGTTTCTAAATCCAGATCCCCCTCAACGCGCCACAGGGTTAGGAGGGCGCGACGGTTTTCTTGATTTTGGATAAAAAGCTTGATCCCCCTCCCCGTGTCGACTCCGTTTGGCGACATATGATATTTGGGCACACAAGCCGCTAATCCAAAAATGAGCCATAATGCACCTAGCAAAAGATACCCTTTTTGTGGAGCTAAAATGTGTAAAATAGTGGACAATCCTTTCTTATTGTGGTGGTGAATTTTGTTGAATTTTTTTCTCAAGGGAAGAGTTGGTTTTATCCAATTCCAGGGCATGCCGCCAAGTTGAAATAGCCTCTTTATGTTGACCTAGGGCAAAAAGAACATCGCCAAGGTGTTCACAGATGGTGGGATCTTTTGGCTCCATACGCACGGCCTCCCGCATGGTGTTTAACGATTCATCCAATCGATTCATACGATAGAGAATCCAACCTAAACTATCGGTGATAAAGCCATCACCGGGAGCGAGTTGAGCTGCGCGAAGTAAAAGTTTATACGCCTCATCCAATTTTTCGTTGCGCTCGGCCCAGGTATAACCCAAATAATTTAAGGCAGGGGCATCGTTGGGGTTTAATTTAAGAAAATTTTGCAAATCCTTTTCTGCTTCCGGCCAGCGCGAAAGCTTGTCCAAAGCCATGGCCCGGTTGAATAAAAAACGATTTTGATCGGGAGATAAACCAAGACCACGGGTTGCAACATCCACCACCCCATTATAATCTTTGGCTTTGAGCATGAGAACGCTTAAGGCCAACAAAAGGTCGGTCCGTTCGGGATTTTGGCCACTCAGTTTTTTTAAACGGGTAATCGCCTCCTCATTTTCGCCCAATTCCGACTCTAAAAAGGCCAGACGCATTTGCGCTTCCATATGAAAAGGATCGGAATCTGTGATAGAAGCATATTGTTCCTTGGCCTCTTTTATGCGATCCATGGCTTCGAGGACTTGGCCCAAATAATACAAAACAGTACTGTTGTCTGGCTCTTGTGCCTGAGCAAGGCGTAAATCTTTTAAAGCTTCATCGTGTCGCTCTTGACTGAATAAAATCAACGCCGTGGTTAGGTAGGCCTGGACACTGTTGGGGATTAATTCAGTAATTTTGCGAAATTCAGCCAAAGCCCCATTTTGATTGTCTTGATCCAACAGCAACAGACCTAAACGGTTGTGAATGGCGGTTTCAGCGGGATGTTTTCTTAAATAGGCGCGATACACTTCTTCGGCTTTTTTGGGTTGATGAATTTGTTGGTAGGCCCCCCCCAGAGCCAAAATGGGTTCCAAACGATCTGGAGCCAATTGCATCGATTTTTTAAACGGCTCAATCGATTTTTCCACTTTGTTAGCGTTGATATAGGCCCGACCAGAAGCCAAATAGGCGTTCCAAGCAAATTCGGCATTTTTGAATAAGGGTTCCAAAACGCTATTGGCTTTATCTGGTGTGCCCATAAATCCATAAATTTGCGCCAAATGCAATCTGGCACGAGGATTATCAGATTGATATTTGAGCAACTCTTGATAATGAAGGGCGGCTTCTGGGTACTCTTTGCGAGCGGCTAAAATACTGGCCAGCAGAATACGAGCTTTCCCTTGATTGGGTTCGATTTTGATCACTTCGTTGGCATAACGAATCGCCTTGTCCAGATCGCCGCGTTGGGTCGCTAAATGGGCAACCAACATGCGGGATTCCACAAAAGTTGAATCCGTCAGAGAGACTTGACTAAAGGCCTCTTCTGCTTCATCCCAATTGTGGTTATCCAAAAGAATGTTTCCTAAAAGATATTGAAATATAGATTGTTCCTTGAGAGAAATCTCTTTATCACGTTCCGTAAGCGGTTCGCTTTTTTCTGTAGCTATAGGGGAGACCATCGGTTTGGATTCCGCTGGATTCACGGATTCGGAACTTTGGTTAGCAACTGGTTGGACCACACAACCGCTGATAAAAAAAACCACCGCAAAAAGTAAAAATGGAGAACGTTTAAAAAAATGTTTCGGCCAAAGGTCGTGGTTGGAGCATAAAAAACCACTCTTGAGAAAAAATCGGGGGAGGTGAAAAAAATTAATCATGTCCTGCTAGGATCCTTGGTGATGAGTAGAAGAATGAATCTGTTCTAAAAGCCAGTTCATGTCTAAATTATACCTACGCACGACATCGGGTAAGGTATCAATTTGGGCTGCCAGACAGGCCGCACAATCAATACCGCGTTCCGTTAAAATTTGACCAAGTCGCGGATATTCTTGAATTAATTGGGCGATATTTTTTTTTATATCTATTTGGTTATATTGAGGTGTCATCATATAAAATTCAGGAAAAAGAATTCCTCCCTTGGTATAAAGTTCCATGCGTTAAAAAGGCGTCTACGCGCTCTTTGCTCGCCATTGGATAATTACTTACTCAAGCATTATACTCTAGTGTACCGTAAGAGAGCCAGAATTGTCATGGAACACTTTTCGGTCATTTTAAGAATAGCTTGAGCCTTGCATGAAAAAAAAATAAGTGGTAATCTTCTATTTGTTGCATAATTTTGGCATTGGTTCAACGATTCACTTATTTTCTCCTGGGGAGAAGTGGCTGTGGCAAGAAAATTAACTCTCGGAGGCAAAGCGCCTCAAACTGGTTTTAACGTATCCCATTCTCATATCAGAACCAAAAAGAGATGGATGCCCAATATTCAACGGAAAAATCTTTTTAGTTCTGCGTTAAGCCGTTCCATCAGCTTAACCATCTCCACCGATGCCATGCGTTCTTTGGATAAAGTGGGTGGACTGGACGAATATTTATTGTTGGCCTCCGTTGATTCTTTAACTCGGCCTATGCGTCGCCTGCGTGAGCAAATCCAAGAACGACGTGCCGCTGTTTAAGGCTTAAACGCACTCACTCTTTAGATAGCTTACATTGTTTGTTTTTTATAATCAATCTGCTTTTGTATCAGATGGGTGCGTTTTTCGTACCCATTTTTTTTGATATATTGAAAAATCAAACTCTTTCTTGCAGCAATTTTCCCCTTCTGGATCCCGATTTCCTCAGAAAAAGCTTGGAGGGCTCAAAACCGCCCTCCCCCAATCCCCCCCCATTTTTTTTAATTCTTTGCCCAAAAGGCATCATATTCAAAAAAAGTTCTCTGATGTCAGGGAAATGTCAGACAAACGGTGTAATCTAACATGAATACCCAGAAGAAAGCAGGGTGAAATTCGTTTCAGATTGGCAGGCAACCATTTTTTCGGAGATACCCGCATGGTGAACTTTATCCACTGGTTAGTCCATCGATTGAAAGATGCAGGACGCGACTTCCTGCTGGTCGTTGTTGTGATTGCTGTGTTTCAATTTGCGGTCATCCAACAACCTATCCCCAATATGGATGAGATTCTGTTTGGCGGTCTTTTGGTATTGATTGGTTTGGCTCTATTTGTCGAAGGGTTAAAAATTGGACTCTTTCCCATCGGTGAAGCGATGGCCTACAATTTTGCCCGTCGCAACAGTCTATTTTGGTTACTTGCTTTCGCATTTGGACTTGGTTTTTCCACGACGGTTGCCGAACCAGCCTTGATCGCCGTCGCCGATGAGGCTGCCAAAATCGCCAGTGCCGCCAGACTTCTCGCACCAGGTCAACAGAGCATGAAAGAATATGCGTATGGTATGCGTATCACCGTCGCCTTATCGGTGGGGTTCGCCATTGTCATTGGTGTCTTGCGGATTATCAAAGGATGGCCAATCCAATACCTGATCATTGGTGGTTATATTTTGGTGATGCTTGTCACAATCATGGCTCCTACAGAAATTATCGGTATCGCCTATGACTCTGGCGGCATTACCACCTCCACCATCACCGTTCCTTTAGTCACTGCCATGGGCATTGGATTGGCGACATCCATCCGAGGTCGCAACCCCATGATTGATGGATTTGGGCTCATCGCCTTTGCATCGCTCACCCCAATGATTTTTGTGATGGCCTACGGCATCATGGTCTTCGGAATTAAATAGGAGCTAAAAATGAATACCATAAACCTGCTCATTGACACCTTTCTGAATACGATTATCGACATCGCGCCCATTGTCATTTTAATCGTTTTTTTTCAAATCTTTATTCTGAAAAACACGCTACCACGCCCCAAACGTCTGATCTTAGGGATTTTTTTTGTTATCATTGGCATCACCTTATTTCTAGTTGGACTGGAAAAAGCTCTGTTTCCAATTGGTAAGCTTATGGCTACCCAGCTTTCCGCGCCGGAATTTCTTTTTGGTACGAAAGAGGTCCCACTCTCCAGCAATTGGACCGCCTATGGCTGGCTCTATCTATTTGGTGCTTTAATCGGATTTGCCACCACCATTGCGGAACCAGCACTCATCGCAGTGGCTTTTAAAGCCCATCAAGTCTCTCATGGCCTCATTAGTGAAATCCATTTGCGCTTAGCGGTCGCCTTGGGTGTGGCCATTGGTATTGCACTGGGATGCTTCCGCATTGTAACTGGAACCTCTCTTGTTTTATATATCGTGGTGGGATATGGAATTGTCATAATTCAAACTTGGTTTGCACCAAAATCCATCATATCCCTCGCTTATGATTCAGGCGGTGTCACCACCTCCACCGTTACAGTGCCTTTGGTCACGGCTTTAGGGATAGGACTCTCCACCACCGTACCGGGACGCAATCCATCTATTGATGGCTTTGGTTTAATTGCTTTCGCGAGTCTTTTCCCTATTATAACAGTGATGGGATATGCCCAATTAGCGGCATGGAAGGTACGTAATAAAAAAATCACTTCTCATAATCTTTAAAGGAGTTAACCATGGAATTTCAACTCGTTATCTGCATGGTGAAAACGGAATTAACCGATCAGATTATCCGTGCTGCCAAAGCAGCTGGGGCCACTGGCTCAACCGTAATTCCCGCTCAGGGAACCGGTTTACATGAAGCCAAAACATTTTTTGGAATGGATCTTAATCTGCAAACCGATGTCATCATTTTTTTCCTGGAAGCAGGAATTGCCAATCACATATTGGATGTCATCCATAAAGTGGGACAATTCGACCAGCATGGCACTGGCATCGCTATGAGTGTCCCTGTGCTTCGGGCGGTTGGCATTGAACCTCAACTACTCCATTTCGAACGCATCGCAAAACATCCGAGCATCATTGAAAAACAACGTCAAACATAGAAATAATAACAATGAGAATCCTATTGATCGAAGACAACCCGCAACTGTGTGTAACGATCAGTGAACATCTGACCGCAACGGGTTTTGTCGTTGATTACGTTCATGAGGGATCCGTTGGCGAGGAGTTGGGCCATGATCCAAATTATGCCGTAGCGATACTGGATCTTGGTTTACCGGGATATTCTGGACTACAAATACTCGCCAATTGGCGACGCGCACGCATTCCCCTGCCAGTGATCATTTTGACGGCCCGCAACTCCTGGAGAGAACGAATTGAGGGAATTGAAGCTGGGGCCGATGATTACCTTGGCAAACCTTTTCATATACAAGAACTGATCAGCCGAATACGCGCTTTATTGCGTCGAAGTCGCACAAATACCCAAGGGACCTTAACAGCGGGTATTTTGACCCTGGATGAACCACGCAAGCAAGCCATATTCGCGCCAGATCAGGTTATCCCTTTGACCGCCATGGAATTCAAGTTATTGCGTTGTTTTATGTTAAACCGCAACAAAATCCTTTCCAAGGAGATCATCTTTTCTCATCTTTACGATGTAAATGCCGACCTTGACTTAAACGTGATTGAAACACATATCATGCGTTTACGCAAAAAAATTGGTGAAGAGTGGATCCAGACTGTCCGGGGACACGGATATCAATTATTTATTCAAGAGCAAAAACAATGAGATGCGTTACATACCAACTCCAAACTGGTATATCGGCACTTATATTCATGATTTTTCTAATCATTTTCACTTCCAACGAATATTTGATTCGTTCCGCTGTCGATGCGATGACCTGGGAGCGTATGAATCAAGAAGCAGATTGGCTCAGGTACATTCTAGTCAATAACGCGCAGCTGGATATAATTCTGGATAACCTCTGCCAAGAACCATCCGGTTCTGGTATGTATTGCCAATGGGAATGGCACGCTGATGCACACAAAAGCCTGCATCTTTCCCCCTCCCTAGCAAAAAATCCGATTCTTCTCCCAGAAATCAAATCCAACGAGCACATAAAAATGACGGCCCCAGAGCCGGGAGGAGGAGAAATGATGGTGGTTGCCATTTCTGTTGTACTCACGAAGGGAGAATTAATTCTTGCCGTTGGTAAAGGGAGAAGTTTGCAACGGGATCAACTTCGCAAATGGCGATTATACAATTTACTACTGACATTTTTTCTTTTTTTAATTTTCGCTCTTCTTGCACGATGGTATATTACCAAAGTTTTAGAGATATTTTATCAATTAAATCGCCAAATAGAAAAAATTCAATCTGGGGCGCGTAAAAACTTGCCCCTCGAAGCCCCTGAGGAGATACGCCCTTTGGTACAGATTATGGATCGTCTGCTGGATGCCGAAGAGCGTCATCTTCAGAGGCTCCGCCGCACCCTTTCCCATATTGGCCACTCCTTACGGATTCCCGTGACGGTACTCTTTCATCTCGCCGAAGCACCTGAACTGCAAAATCATCACCATATCAAAACAATTTTGACGGAACAAACGACGCTTTTAGAACGGCTGATTGAACGCAATTTGCGTCGTGCCTCCCTGGTCGGACGCTCCACGCATGGCGATGTTTTTCGTTTAGGGCAAGAGATTCCTGCCATGGTCAGGGCGCTTTATATTTTGCATTACGACAAGGAACTCGAAATCATCACCCGAATCCCTGAAACATTAAATTATTCAGGCAACCGTGACGATATTTTGGAATTAATCGGCAACCTTGCGGACAATGCCTGCAAATGGGCCACCTCCAAAGTAATCATCTCCATGGGAGGTGAAGGGGGCTTTTGGTTGACCATTGAGGATGACGGACCAGGTGTTCATGAATCCCAACTAGAACGTCTGCATCAATGGACTGGAGAACGTTTAGATGAAAACCAGCATGGTTTTGGCATGGGATTGGTCATAGCAAGAGATATTGTCGAGTTTTATCAAGGGGAGATCAACCTAGGACGCTCCTCTGAATTAGGTGGATTTATGGTAAACATCAAGTTACTTAAATCGGATGAAAGGAGCATGACATGAAAACAGACACATATTCTCATCTACAAAGGATTGTGATACTCTTTTTTGGCATATGGATGATGCACTTTGAGTTGGTTTGGGCCGAGAGTGGCATTCCACCCCTGCAAAGCGGGCAGACGTTTTATGTTCCAGCCTATTCTCACATCCAGCACGGCATGCTGGACGATAAGGGCAGGCCTAAAAAAATATATCATTCTTCCATGTTAAGTGTGCGGAATACAGATCCAAAATTTCCCATGCGTATTCTTTCGGTAAAATATTATGACAACGATGGCAATATGCTTCAAGAATTCCAAGAAAAACCATTATTATTACCCCCTATGGGGTCAACGGACTATTTTGTCGATTTTATGAACCGAAAAGGTGGTACTGGAGCCAATTTTTTGGTCGTTTGGAAGGCAGACACCCCCATCAACCAACCGATCATGGAGACGGTTCAAGTCTATTTTTTTGGGAATCAATCTCTGGCATTCGTCAGTCGTGGACAGGCGATTCAATCGCATGAGTAGCACCGCAAATCAAAGACAAAACCTTGGGGGATGAATCCCCCAAACCCCCTCTTTTTTTTAAGTATTAAAAGAAAAGGATGGGGGGATTGGGAGACGGTTCTAGGCCCCCCAAGGTCTTGATTTTATTTTTCCGATACACTGTCACGCATCAAATTGGGATTGGCCGGATCAATGATCTCCTCATCTAAGGGTTTACCAGCCAACATGCGGGTAAAACGGCTGGTAAACTCTTTTTCTTGGTTGGGGAGAGGAAACTTTTTGTTGGAATCGGGAGTTGGTTTATCGGTTTCGCCCATGTTAAAATCCTTTAAAAACTTTTGATGGTTGGGGATTGTGTTGGTAGAGGCCGAGAATAATTGCCGGGCTTGCTCTAAATCGGCAGGGGTATCAATACCTATGCCAGAATATTGAGTTTGCACCACGCGAATGGCAAAACCGTGTTCCAAAGCACGCAGTTGCTCCAGGCGTTCTTGTTGCTCTAAAAAGGTGGGTGAAAGTTTGGCAAAGGTTTGTAAAAAATCGGCTCGGTAGACATACAGACCAATGTGACGCAACATTCCAGTATGGGATCCGACCTCGGGTTCGTGCGCGCCTTTTTGGATAAAGGGAATGGCGGCGCGAGAAAAATAGAGGGCAAATCCAGCTTTGTTGCAAACCACCTTGACCACATTGGGATTGCGGGCCTCTTCTGGAGTTTGCATGGCGTGTGCCAAGGTGCCCATGGGAATGGTGGCATCCTCGCGTAACGGAAACAGAGCCTGATCAATCATTTTGGGCACAAGAAAGGGTTCATCGCCCTGGACGTTGACCACAAGATCGATATGTTGATGTTGAGTCACATGGCGCACCGCCTCGGCCACCCGGTCGGTTCCTGAGGGGTGTTCAGGAGAGGTCAGCACCACGTGACCGCCAAAGGAGCGAACCACTTGGGCAATGCGTTCATCGTCGGTGGCGACCAAAACATCGTTTACCTGTGCTTGGCTGGCTCGTTCATAGACGTGCCAAATCATAGGTTTTCCTGCCAGGAGGGCCAATGGTTTGCCGGGCAGTCGTGTAGAGTGGTAGCGGGCTGGAATGATGACAGCGATTTTATCGGCCATTTTTATATAATTGTTCCAGGTTAAATCAACGTTTTTCTAAAATTTGGCCTGATCCACCCCGACCATCAATATAATGGGTTAAATCGGCCACCACCGGTGTCATTTTATATTGAGTTTGCACCCGAAGGGGCAAACGACGTTCATCAAAGGTCAACCAAATGGTCAACGCCCCATCATGCCGAAATAATTCGGAATTTTCCACAGCTATTTCGATAGGAAAGGCCTTAAACCAGCCCATGGGAGTAAAAAGATTTTCTGCCGTCCCCACTTTAATTTTGGCATTATAAAATTTAGCTCCGTCCAGCAGGGGAAGTTGAATGATTTGTCCACTCTGTAATTGGGGCATAGAGCGCAAAATAAAAATAGCCGTCAGAGGATCATTCACACGTTCATCCACCATCTCCATACGTTCTGGAGGCTCTTGGTTGATTCTCTTTTCTACGGCAAATTCTTGGCGTAGAAACTTGTGTTCTGTCCGTTTTTCCTTTGCTTTCTTTTCTTGAATCTTAACATATTGACAGGAAAGCCAATAAGCCTCCTTACGAAATCCGCTGGCTTGCAAAATATCGTGAATGGGATGTAAAAGTTTAACCACCCCAATGGACTCTAAAAAGGCGTAAATAAAATATTCATGGTCATTTTTTTGTTCCAGGCGTATGCCAGCTTGGCCAGCGGGAATCCCCATCCAGTGGATATTATAGGTTAAATTTTCCCCTGATGTTGCCCCAACATGGACGCCAAGGTCGGCAGATGCCCAGAGCGTAGCCGGGCATGAATAGAAAATCCATATCAAAAAAAAGAAATAATAAAATTTCGACTGCATCGCGCCAGTGACCATTCTTAAGATTATAAGTTATCTTTCATCTAAATAATATTTAATACCAATTTAGTAACCGTTCATATATTAATAAAAAAAAGGGGTCTGGGGGATTGCCCCCAGGGTTTTGTTTTTGACTTTGCTTTTGACTTTGTTTTTGACTTTGTTTTTGACTTTGCTTTTGACTTTGTTTTTGACTTTGCTTTTGACTTTGTTTTTGACTTTGTTTTTGACTTTGCTTTTGACTTTGCTTTTGAATTCGGTTTTGCTTTCTTCAAATAGCAGGGGGGTTGGGGGATGCAATCCCCCAAGGTCTTGTTTT
>JAMOAW010000053.1:0-35666 GCA_039908535.1 Magnetococcus sp. DMHC-6
ATTGGAATCTTTCGCTCATACCGTCTCCCATGACCTGCGCGCCCCCTTACGACACATCTCAGGATTTCTCAACATTCTTCTCGACAATCATCTACAATCCCCCCCCCACCCTTTTTTTTTAGTTCTTAAAAAAAAAGAGGGGGTTTGGGGGATTCATCCCCCAAGGTTTTGTCTTTGATTTTAATTTTTTGCCCGCAGGGCATCCTGTTCTAAGGTGAACCAAAAAGTGGTGCCAGTATTCGGTTTAGATTCAGTCCAAATACGCCCATTATGTAAACGGACGATTTTTTTTACTGTGGCCAGTCCAATCCCTTCGCCAGGAATATTTAAGGATGGATGCAACCTTTGAAAGGGTTGAAAGAGTTTTTTTGCTAAACGCATGTCAAAACCGATGCCATTGTCTTTTACAAAATAGATGGTTTCACCATTATTGGATAAAGAACCAATCTCAATTTTGGGATTGGTTTGGTGAGCGGAAAATTTCCATGCGTTTTCAATTAAATTATCCATTAAGGTTTGAATCAGGCGTTCCTCTGCCTGTAGCTGCATCCCCTCGGCGATATTTATATGCAATATAGGGCGTTTTTTATGGTCTGCATTCAATTTGGCGATGCTGTTGTGGCAAAGGGCGGTAAAGTCAATGGGGGCTCGGCGTGGAGGCGAACGGTTGAATCGGGCGAGGCGGATTAACCCTTCGATCCTGGCATTCATATCATCGACACTTTTTAAGATAATTTTGATCAGGGATAGCCCTTGTGTATCTAGGGATTGTAGATGATTGTCGAGAAGAATGTTGAGAAATCCTGAGATGTGTCGTAAGGGGGCGCGCAGGTCATGGGAGACGGTATGAGCGAAAGATTCCAATTCATGGTTGGTATTGCGCAGATCGTGGGTGCGCTCCCGAACGATTTTTTTGAGATTTTTGTTTAGGGATTTTAATTTTTGTTCCGCCTTGTTTTTTTGTTCAATCACCTCCAAAAAGTAGAGTCCGTAAGCCAAGTCATTGGCTAAAGTCTCCAACATGGCAATTTCTTCTGTATCAAAGGCATCGGCCTCCTCAGCATAAATATTTAACGCACCCAGGAGTCCATGTGGGTTTTGCAGGGGAATGGCAATGGAGGATCGATAGCCTCTTTCCAGGGCGCGGTTTCGCCAGGGTTGATAATTGGGATCTTCCAAGATATTGCGACAAGCGATGGTTTTTTTTGTGCGAATGGCGGTTCCGGTTGGACCGAGACCTGTTTCGCTGTTGTCCCAGGTGACTTGGATGGATTCTAGATATCCTTCGTCAAAGCCGCATTGTTGAATAGGGATGACCTTTTTTTCAGGACCGTGATCGGCCACTCCCATCCAGACCATTCGGTAACCGGTTTGTTCCACGATGATATGGCATATTTTTTGGATTAGTTCGGTTTTATGGGTAGATCGAATGATGGCGCGATTGCAGGAGGTGATGGCGATAAGTGCGCGTTTTGTTTTGGTATCGGGCATGCTTTCTCTCTGTTGAGGTTATAAGACCGAGGGGTGGAGAATCGTCTTCTCCTCAGATCTCCAAAAGAAAAGAGTGGGGGATTGGGGGGGGCGGTTCTCCGCCCCCCCCCAAGGTCTTGATCCTTATTTTTTCGATATCATGAACATGATGCCCTGCGGGCAAAAAATTAAAATCTAAAGACAAAACCTTGGGGGATGAATCCCCCAAACCCCCTCTTTTTTTTAAAAAAATTAAAAGAAAAGGGTGGGGGGATTGGGGGGCGGTTCTCCGCCCCCCAAGGTCTTGATTCTTATTTTTTCGATATCATGAACGATTGAAGCCAGTTAGCATAGCAAAAATATTTTTTTTGGGCAATTGATTTCGTTTTTTAATGAATACTACCTTTACAAATTTCGTTGATAATTTGCATGGTTACGGAGTTTCTTTGGCGTCCCCAACTGTGTTTGACACGGATTGCCACCCCATGATGATCGGTACGGGTGATTTCACAGAAGAAACCGAGGGATTCATTGGGTAAGGTGAGCGAGACGAGTGCTTTGATCCCTTTGAGGTTTTCGAGAGGTTTTTTTTGGGTGGTGATATACATTCCAGTCAGACTGATATTTTGCGCATGACCCACATATATTTGGCCATTTTCGAGTTCCAAGATACAGGGCTGGTGTATTGCATGTCTGGGATGACAACGATTATCTTTTTGTTTAGGGGAGAAAATAATATGCTGATGTTCGTCCGTGATGTAAATGGTATCCATGTTGATTTTTTCCCTTTTTTGAACATAATGCCCTGCGGGCAACAAATTAAAATCAAAGACAAAACCTTGGGGGATGAATCCCCCAAACCCCCTCTTTTTTTTAAGTATTAAAAGAAAAGGGTGGGGGATTTGGGGGCGGTTCTCCGCCCCAAAGGTCTTGATTTTTATTTTTCCGATACATGAACAAGCCCTTGTGCATCATTGTTACTGTCTGTTTGTTGTTTAATAAAGCAATCTATGTGCCATTTTTTTAGAGTGTTGTTTGATCTGTTTTTTTATAGGTAAAAATCCTATTTTATAAATAGTTACATAATTACCAATTATATGGAAATTGTAGAAGTCATTGGATTTTTTGTATCAATAATGGGAAAATTTGGGAATCATTCTCATTATTGAAAATGGCAAGGCGTCGTGTTTTTTCATGGGGCCTCTTCTTCGGGCATGGCGTAAAAGGCCTTATGGATATAGCGGACCAGGGCTTGAATTTGAGAAGCGGATAAGACATCTTTCCAGGCGGGCATGGAACTATTGGGCAGACCTTGCCGGATGGTTTGAGTCAATCTTTGTTGGGTCATGTGGGCCATTGCTTCTGGGTCGGTGAGGTCACGGGCATGGGGTTGGAGAAAGGAGCCGATCCAGTTTCGTCCGCTGCCATCGGCAGCGTGACAAAAGGCGCAGTTGCTTTGAAAAAGTTTTTCTCCCTCTTTTTCGATGGGATCCAAGCCATTTAGTTGCGGTGGTATGTCATGTCGGGCATAGAGCGAGGCACCGGAAATGGCATCGATGGCGGCGGTTTGACTGGAGTGACCGTTGCGGGGAAAAGAGACGGGTCGCGCCTCCCAAATTGGCCCTTCATCTATAACCCGACCGCGATCATGACAAGTGATACAGGAGGAGAGGAAGAGAAGCTTGCCATTTTTTTGCTCTTCATTCAGGTCCGACTCTGGGGTATCCAGGGCCACCTCTCCGGTGGCGAATGGGAAGGCAGATTGATAACGATCGTGGTTGGGCCAGCCGTTTTCCGGGGTGTGGTAGAGGGTATTGATGGCTTTTTGGGCGATGAACTCTGTGCGAATAAAATCGACCACGGCTTCAATCTCTTGGTTGTTCAGAAGGGATTGAAAGGGTTGCATGGCGGTTCCGGGACGGCCTATGGAGGTGGAAATGATCATGCGTTGTCGGGTCAGTTTTTGGGGGTCTGCGCGGGTGAAATCGATTGGTTTTACAGTCATATAGGAAGTAGCTAAGGTTTTGGCATTTCCAGAGTAGCCGTGACAATAGTAGCAGCGAAAATTATAGATGGTTCGCCCCTGTTCATGGCGGTTATCCTGCGCATTGGCTGGGAGGATTGCGTTTGTAAAATAGGAAGATAGAAGCATGAGTCCAAAAAAACATGTCGGTAACAACGGGTTGGACTTGTTTTTTTTGGGATGACAGTGGATCATGGTGACGAGTTCTCCGAATTGGTTTGTTGGGAATTTTTTGTTTGGAGGGGCTTTGTGGTTTTGCGAACTGACAATAAATCTTTAGAAAGCCCTGGTTGGATAAAGGTTTGAAAGATATATTCGGCAAGGTTGGCGATCTGTTGTTCGGTCAAGACCTGGTTCCAAGCGGGCATATTGGTCCCCCGTTCTCCCATGGAGATCCTCTCGAAAATATTTGGTCGATTGAGTTGGTGTTGGGCAGCGGGATGGGTGAAGTTTCGTGGTTTGGGTTGGATGAATTCGGAGCGGGGACCGCGACCGTCTCCCTCTTTACCATGACAGGCGAGACACCATTTGAGATAAAAATCGGCACCCCAAGAGGGGTCGCCAATCAACTTATTGGGCAGAGGGAGGCGCATATCGGCGCGTTTGTAGGATTCGGTGTCGTCGCTGCTGGGTGTGGAGAGATCTAAATTGGCCAGCAAGGCTTGGGGGCCGTGGCCTTCGGAATATAGAAAGGTTTGGCGGATATAATCCACCACTTGTTCAATTTCTTGTTGGTTGAGACGCTCTTTCCAGGCGGGCATAGCGGATTCGGGTCGTCCATAGGTGACAGAAAAGATCATTCTTGGCCGGGTAAGATCGTGTTGTGCTTGAGTTTTGGTAAAATTGCGGGGTTGGGGGGTGAGTCCTTTGCGTGCCCAGCGGGCGGTGTCTCCTTTGTCCCCATGACAGACGGAACAGTGTTGGGTATAAATATGTCGTCCAGGGTTGGTATCGGTACTGTGACTGGAGGGCATGAGATTTTCTTGGATGTAATCGACAATCTGGGCCGTTTGTTCGGTGCTGAGAATATCTCCCCAAGTTGTCATTGCGGTGTTGGGCCGACCGTTTTGTATGGAATGGATCATCCGTTCACGGGTAAGGTTTACACGGGCGGTTGGTAAAGTAAAATTGGGTGGGGGTGGGGACATGCCAGCAGCGGCGGGTGTTTGTCCATCGCCTTTGCTGCCATGGCAAGGAGCGCAATATTTTTGATACAGAAAAATGGCCGAGTTGTTGTGGTTATCCAAGGCGTTGGCATTGGTAACAACAATTATTTCAAGGAGGCTTATCAGTACGAGAAGGGTGTAAGTAAAAAATGGCATTCCTTTGACCTTTTTGTTAACACAGGAAACCTGTATTCTTAAGATGGCAACATGCAAAACGTTTTTAAAACTTTCGACCATTCTATTCATGGTTTATTTTCAATCTTTTTTACAAGGAAGGCAACCGTAAGATGCGTACACGACCGCACTTTGAAAAGTGGCATATCCAGAAGCTTTTTTCTTTGGCCTTGATGGTTTTGCTGGCTGGGTGTGTAAGCACCCCAGAACCGGCACAGGAACTCAAGCCACTTGTTTATCCTAGTCCGCCCGATCCAGCGCGGTTTGTCTATGAACGAACCATTCGCAGTAATGCCGATGTGGAACCCGCTAAAGAGGAGGATTCGTTTGATATGGCGGGGATGTTGACTGGCGAAGAGGGGATGAATGCGGAGGGATTAAACAAGCCGTTTGGCATTGTGGTGGTCAATGGCAAAATTTATGTCAGCGATACGGTTAAGCGAGCTATTTTATTGTTTGATCCAGCCAATGGTCGGTTTAAGGAGATTGGCAAAGAGGATCCAGGGATATTGAGTAAGCCTTTGGGAATGGCTGCCGATGCGGCGGGCAATATTTATGTCATGGATGCTTCGAAAAAGCGGGTCATGTCTTATGATGCGGAGGGTAATTTTTTACGCTCCATCGGCACGGCAGAGCAGTTTGATCGTCCTTCGGCGGTGGCGGTTAATCCAGAAGGAACCAAATTGTTTGCTGTGGATACAGGGAGTGCGAGAGGCAAAGATGAGTTTCATCGGATTCGGGTGTTTAATCCAAAAACGGGGGAACATTTGTTTGATATGGGGAGTCGTGGTTCTGGGGAGGGTCAATTTAATTTGTTAAAGGCGGCGGCTGTTGGTCCAGATGGATTGTTATATGTGGTGGATTCTGGAAATTTCAGGATTCAAATTTTCGATCAGACAGGGAAATTTATTCGCAAGTTTGGGGAAGTGGGACGCCAGTTGGGTCAGTTTGCGCGGCCTAAGGGCGTGGCTTTGGATAAGGATGGTAACATATATGTCTCGGATGCCTCGCATGGCAATTTTCAAATTTTTAACAATCAGGGGGAATTGCTGCTTTTTGTAGGGGATCGGGGGAAAGAGAGCGATAGAGCAAGTTATATGCTTCCGGCGATGATAACCCTGGATGCCGATGGGCGAGTCTATATGGTGGATCAGGGGTATCGGAAGGTGGATGTTTTCCGGCCTGCCAATCTCAAGGAGAGTGAGGGGGCGTTGGGTGTGGCCTTTGAAAAACTGAAATTGATCAAACCCAAAGAGAAGTGATCCCTTTATAAGGGTGTCGATCGGCTTTGGAAGCTTTTCCAAGGGCTGGCTTTCCAGGAAATGGGAAAGCCAGCCTTTTTTTTTCAAATTTGAGAAAGATAAAAAGTAAAAAGGATGAAAAAAATTGGGAAACGCAGGGATGTTTTTTTGTTCTATAATTATAATTAATTGAAAATAAAGTTAAAAATTTATTCATTCCATGATTGTGTGCGTGAGAATTTAATTTGGCACTGCAAATGCAATATAGATAATCAAGGCAGCAAGAGAACAAGAGAATGAAAGATCTTAAAATTTAGGCATTCATCGTTTATTAACCAGCGATTTTGAGGATAAAGTCATGAACATTACATTGAGCAGCAAAAAAATTTCCCTTCTGACCGCCGCCACCGTTATGGGTATTGCTATTTTTGTCGGTATGGGTACCGCCACGGCAGGGATTAAAGGCAGCAAGCATGATCTGGGTACGGGTGGTGCTGGACAAGATACAAGCTCTGCAACTGGTGAAGTTTGTGTTTTCTGTCACACCCCACACGGAGCCAATACGGCAGCAAAAGCCCCCTTGTGGAATAAGACGTTGCCCGCAGCGGGTAGCTTCACCCGGTACTCTTCCTTGGGTACTTCCACCCTGGATGGTTCAGAAGCGGCGGTAGGTTCAGTTTCATTGGCATGTCTTTCTTGCCATGATGGTTCGCAGGCGATGGACGTGATGATCAACAAGCCTGGTAGTGGTGGTTATACGGCGGGTGGAGCCAATATGGGTGCCGGTGTTGCCATGAGTGGTACGCCAATTCCAGCTTTGGGTACAGACCTTTCTAACGATCACCCCATTAGTATTCAATATGCGGGTGGTGGTTTGACAAGTGCCGATGCCGATGGTACGTATACCAGTACCTCCTTTGGTGATAAAGATTTTAATAGTGTTCAAAAAGCGACGATTAATGGCAATCCTGTTTGGTGGGTGGATTCGAATGCCGATACAACGCGGCAGAAGAGTGAAATGATGCTTTATACACGTACCGATGGTGCAACACAGCCTTTCGTAGAGTGTGCCAGCTGTCATGATCCTCATAATGCGGCAACAGCGGGTGCGGCTCAAGTGGCCTTCTTGCGGACCGACAACACCAATAGTGAGATTTGTTTGGCTTGCCATAACAAGTAATCTAGCGTAGGGTTGATTTTTCTGATATAATAGGCTGAACAGGATTCTGTTCAGCCTATTTTTTTACTTTTTGGGGGTATGAATGCGTTCTAAATCAATCGTCGTTGCGATGCTTGTGGTAGCCATTCCCAATTTTGGTAATGGGGAATCTCTTCCTGGTGCTTCTAGCTCGGTTGCGGTTTCTGCGCCTGCGATCCCCGCCTCTGTTGAACCGGCGGTGGACGGTGCTGCGGTCCAAAAACCATTCGCCACTATCGGGGATGAGGTTATCTCTGGTGAGGAGTTTACCTTGGCTGTTCGGGATGGTGTGCGAAGGAAATATTATCATGCCAAGGTTCCAGAAGGGGAGATGGCCAAATTTCAGCGGGTGATCGGTCAACAATTAATTGATCGCGTTCTGTTGCTCAAAGAGGCTAAATCTATTGGATTACAGCCAGATTCCGCCTTGGTGAAAAAGCAGGTTGACGAATATGAACAACGCTATGCCAACTCTCCAGGTTGGCAGGCCAATCGGGATAAAATGTTGCCAGTGTTGACCAGTGAACTGGAGAAGAATAGCCTTTTAAAACGTCTGGAAGAGAAAGTTCGTCAGGTACCAACACCGGATCTTCAGAAATTGCAGGCCTATTATCAGGCCCATCCAGATAAATTTACCGAACCAATGGATCAAAAGGTTTCTGTTATTTTGGTTGGAGTAGATCCTTCGGCTGGTAATCCGGGTTGGGTTGCGGGGCAAAAAGAGGCGGATAAACTCATTGCACAGTTGCGGCAAGGGGCCTCTTTTGAAGAGTTGGCCAAGGAACACTCTACCCATGAATCGGCAAAAGAGGGAGGGAAGCTGGTCTATACGCACCGAGGGATGTTATCGGAACAGGTTGAGAAGGCTCTGGATAAATTGGAACCGGGTCAATTTACCGATCCATTGGTGGTCTTAGAGGGAATTGGAATATTTCGCCTTGACAATCGAACACCCGCGAAATTACTCCCTTTTGAGAAAGTCCAGGAGCGTGCAATTGGTTTGTTAATGCGTGAAGAGTCTGAATTGGCTTGGGAAAATTTAAAAAAAGCACTCAAGGAAAAGAGTAAAATAACGATAAATATGGAATACTATCTTCCTTTACTGGCTTCCGAACCTTCCGCCAATATACCGGATAAAGAGGGTGCCAAAGTGGAAGGAGTGGAGGGTACCCTTAAAAAGGAGGGTGGCCAATGACCATAACTTTCACTGGTGGCGTGTGTGAGAAAACCTCGATTGATTCCCAAAAAGGGTGTCGCGCTCCTGTTTTTGGCTTTGGTCATTTATGGGGAGGTGAGGCCTAACCTCGTGGCAGGCGTTTCTCTGTGGCCAGTTAAATTTAAACAGCAGTTTTCTCAGTGGCGGGTATGGGGTACCTCCGATTTTACCTCTACGTCTAAATTGGCCGATGGTCAGAAACCAGCAACGCAATTATTATCTACGACTAACGTCAATGTTTCTAAAAGTGGTATAGGGTATGTCTGGAAGCCAACGTTGGTGACTTGGAGCGGGGGGGTGACTTTGGGAATGATTTCCGATTATAACAAAGAGTTATCGAGTGCTTCTGAGACCACAGGTAGCCAAGCAGATGGGAGTAAGCTGGCTAAAAAAATTGGCGGGAATATGGATATCCAGGTGTTTCCAAAAAGTCAGTATCCGTTCAAGGCTTTTTGGACACGCAGCAATAACGACTCTTCGGGTAGCAACGCCTCGGTGATGGTTAACCAGCGCATGGGATTTACCCAGGATTATACCAACGATAAACATGATGGGCGTGCCAATTTAAGATATGAACGTGCGCAGAATACCTATGAGAGTAATTTCAATGATATTGAGGTTCAGAGTGGATTTGATTTTGCTTTGCCAACACAGAATCAAGTCAGTCGCACTCAGGGGGAAAAAATCTCTTTGACAGGGAATCAGCGTTTTGAGTCTCAGGATGTCAATGTTGCGATTGAACGTGATGTGGAGAAAAATATCGAGGCAAAATCGGTGACTGACGAACGGGTCAGCTCTGTGGTGGTTCAGCACAAATATGCCAGCTCGGAGTATTGGTCGATTAATTCGTTGCTCAATTTGTCCAATACGACTGGCGAAAGCATCTCGTTTGTGAAGAGTTCGGGTGGTACGACTGGGAACACCACCGCTCAGTTGGAGGAGAATGAGATAAGCCAGTCGATGATCTCTAAAATCAAACAGATGAGCAGCTCAGGGATGTGGCGTCATGAGACATTGCCGTTGAGCTTCTCCTCTTCTCTTCGCTTTGCGGATGCCTATCAAGTCCAAGGTATGGACGATAAGAGTCTTACTGGAATAGGTAACACAACGACGGGAAGTACAGGGACAACAGGGACAACAGGGACAACAGGGACAACAGGGACAACAAATAATTTTTCAACATCAAAAGCACCTTCTTTGACCCGTCAGGCTGCGATCAATCTTGCAACGGCTTATGAATTGACTCCTGAGTTACGTCTTTCTGGAAGTGTTGTGGGGAATTATCGGTCTACATTGGACCAAAGTAGTCAACCCACGACCAGTACCGAGGAGATCCCAGTACCTTTTAATACGGTTACTCCTGGTTTAGTGCGGGATTTTTCGCAATCGGTGATACTTTCATATAATTCTCAACCGCGACCGATGGGAAAATTTTTTTATAGTTGGCTGGCTTCGGGTAATGTGGAAAACGTCTGGGCGACGCAAAAAAAACAGCAGGTGAGTGTTGGCCAGAATGTTGGGCATGGGGTCACTCGTGATATTATTTTAGGTGAAAATAGTTTGATTCATCTGAACGCCAATGAGACGGTTTCTTTGAAAAATGCCTATTTTGTCAAACCAGAGTGGGGGGTCACCCATTCGGTCTCCTCTACTTGGAATCGGATGATAGGCGATGGCAAGTTGGATGTGGATGTGGCTGGTTCGGATACCCGCTCCATGGGGGAGGAGTGGATTGATACACAAAATTTGACGTTTCGGTTATCTCATACGGGTGATTTTTATTTTGGATCTAATTTAACAGGGGAATTCAATGCGCAATGGTCACGACAGGCCACTTTGGGAGAGGGGAGTGCGAATGCGCGTAATTCCAATTTACAATTTATATTGCGCAAGCCAGGGTTGTTTAATCTGGAGCGTCTGACTCTTGCGGTTTTAGTCTCTGCGGATGTCGATAGTGTTTTGCCTTTTGGTAAATTAGTGGGGTATGGTACGACGGAGACCTTTAAGATTTGGAATCAATTATCATATCAGGTTGGCAAGATGGTGGTTGGTTTGACGACTGGTGTGAGTGAAACGATCAGCGAAGAGGGTGGATCTGAACGAGACGGGACGATATTGTTGCAGGTGCGGCGTTCTTTTGAACGGTTGTTTTGATTTTTGTCTTTTGCTTTGGTGATCGGCATCGTAAATGATTGCGGAGGCATCAGGGAGATTGAATAGGGATTATACCTCTATGGCCTTTAAAACAAAAGATAGAGTTATTTCTGAAAAAGATTATCTTGAGGGTGAATTAGAGAGTGAAATAAAATATGAATATATAGATGGTCACGTCTATGCAATGGGAGGGGTGAGCAAGAATCACAGTATTTTAACTGCGACAATTGGTCGAAAATTTGGCAATATATTAGAAAAAAAACCATGTAATACCCATCAGTCTGATTTTAAGGTCAGGGTAGGGACAAAATATTTTTATCCAGATGTTATGGTTGAATGTGATGAGAAAGGCGACGAATTTTATACGGAATTACCTATCATTATTGTTGAAGTGTTATCTCCATCAACCAGGATTATAGATGAAATCACCAAGTTGAGAGCGTACCAGACGATACCATCATTAATAGAATATGTTATGGTGAGTCAAGAAATTGTTCGCGTGATGGTATTTAGGAGAATTGGTGGCATTTGGGAAAGTAAAATTTATGCTCTTGGTGATTCTATTTACTTTGAGTCAATTGGACAAACTTTAACAGTTGAGGAAATCTATCATCGAGTTGACAATGAAGAGATGCGTGTATATCAGCAAATGCAGCATGACCAAAAATTATTTTATAAAAAAGGAGGCAGTAATGGCAGTGAGGAGGTTTAGAGAACGTTTTATAAGGTATCTTCTGGTGGTGGCTCTTTTAGCCGGAGGGTGGATGATGGGGTGGTCACAGGAAGCCAAGGCGGAATATGGGGATATTGTGATTAACAATGCTTCGGATAAGGCGGGTATGCGTCCGGCCATTTTTCCCCACTGGTTTCATCGGATTCGTTTTCGGTGTAAGGTTTGCCATGCCGATCTGGGCTTTAAGTTTCAGGCGGGGGGCAATCAGATCAACATGTTAAAGATCATTGATGGGGAATTTTGTGGTGCCTGCCATAATGGCGAGATTGCTTGGTCCGTGGAAAATTGTGATGTTTGCCACTCAGGAAAACCAGGCACCCCGACACAAGTGCATGGCAGTACGGTGCAAAAATTGTTGGGTGGCTCTAAAGCAGCCCCCGTTGGCAAGTAATGGAGGCCAGCCAATGAAACCGATCATTAAAGTGGGAATTTGGATTATGGGTTTGGCCTTGGTTGTTGCGGTACCAATGGCGCAAGTGGTTGCAGCAGAACAGGCGGCTCCTGCCAATGCTCCTGCCAATGCTCCTGCCAATGCCAATGTGAATGTCAATAAGTTTAATCGGCTTATGAAAACCAAAGAGGAGCGCAATTTACCACCGTCTCAGGATGGTATCCATGACCCGGCCGGGGAAGGAGCCAATCTTTTGCAGCCCCCTAGAGATGCGTTTGGTTCGTTGCCTACCTCTACTTCTGGAAACTATATAGACTGGGTAAAAGCGTTAGGAGAAAATAAAATTACGCCTCGTTATGACCGGTTGAATCCTAAAGAAGAGGCTGTAGTGTTTGATTTGGATATCGTTCGGGAGGTTAAAGGATCGATGCCAGATGTGGTCTATCCTCATGATCGGCATACCATGTGGTTGGATTGTTCCAACTGTCATCCCGATATTTTTGTACCGGAAAAGGGCAAAAATCAAATTTCAATGGCCCAGATTTTAATGGGGCAAAAGTGTGGTGTATGCCATGGCAAAGTGGCGTTTCCAGTCTCTGAATGCCGTCGTTGTCATTCTAAGAAAAAAGAGGCGGCAGCGGCAAAACCTTCTGGGGGTAAGTAGTTTCTCTTAGATGGCGTGTGGAGTCGTTGTAAGAGGGAGGTGTGGTGTGATTATATCTGTGGGAGGGAAAATAAAAGCAATCGTTTTAAAAATGAAGGCTTTTATTTTGGGTGTTATCGTTTGTCAAGCGGTTGTTTCATTTCTAGCGGTTTCGGTTTTGGCCGAGGATACGGGATTATATGAACAAAAATTGAAAATGTTGGATCAATTTTTAACCCGTTCCAAGGCCAAGGCCGCTCTGTCCCCGCTCTTGGCGCGTTTGGAAGAGGCTGACAAGTTAAAAAGTCAGGCCCAAGCCGCGCATAAAGCGGGTCAAGAGAGTCAAGCGGTTACTTTTTTGAATCAGGCCATAGGGATTGCGGTTCAAGTGGCACGGGAGAAGGTCGATCCTCAAGATCGTATTTGGTTACATCGGGCCCGGTATGATAATTTATTGGATACCTTGCCCGGTTTGGAAGAGGCTTACCGTCGGCATTTGGCCAAGTTAGCCACGCCCACGGAGAGCGAAAAAGCCGTGGATTTTACCAATCTAAAAACTTTGCAAGATCAGGCGCATCAATTGGCGGTGCAAGGTCAGTATGAAGAGGCCAATGTTTCTCTTGAAAAGGCTCGGGATTTATTGGTAAAAGGTTTGAAAAAATTGTTAGATAACAGTTCGTTGATATATGAACTCAAATTTGATACGCCTGAACAGGAGTATCAATACGAACGTAATCGATTTATCTCACTTGAGGCTTTGTTGCGCATGGCTTTGGCAGAGAATCCTGCTAAGCCAGAGGTTCTGGAAACCATTCATGCTCATGTTGCGCAAAGTCAGCAATTGCATCAGCAGGCCGAACAGCAAGCTGCACAAGGTAAATTCAAAGAGGCTGTGAAGAGCCTGGAACAATCCAATGCCTTCTTGGGCAAAGGACTCAATGCTGCGGGTGTGATGATCTCTTTTTGATTTGAATAGACTAGACAGGAAAGGAATGATTTATGAGAGTTGTAAAAGGTATAACAAGGGATAAAAAGGTGTATACATGTTTGTTTTTGTCTGGTTTTTTTCTTTTAATTTCTGGGCCGATTTTGGCACAGGAGAGCCCGACGGTGGCCAACTCTGCCACAGCCAGTAAGTGGGGACAGGACAAAGAGCAGATTGCGAGTCGATTGGAGAGAACCGCCACGTTATTGGAGACCTCATCAGGGGCCATAAAAATTCAAGAGAGCAGCTCCTCGGAGGCCAAGGCCCTTTTGGATGAGGCCCGTGCGATCATGAAAAAAGCTCGTTCTTCCTACGAGAGCGGAAATTATGAAGAGTCCTCTAAGCTGATGGGAGAGGCAACCCAGAAAATGTTTACTGGGGTGCGATTGGCCGATGGTGGACAGAGCAATAAAGTCAAAAATGAGAATGATTTTGAGCGGCGGTTGCAGAGCGTTGAGGTTCTTTTAGATGCCCATCGTCGGATTTCTAAAGAGAAGGGGCTTAAGGACGAAAGCAAGCCTATCGAGTCTTTGATGCTTCAAGCCAAAGAGTTGGCGAGCAAGGGGAATGTTCAGGATGGACGTGTTAAACTGGATGAGGCCTATGTGACCGCCAAGCTTGGCATCGAAAAGATGCGTCGGGGGGATACCTTGGTGCGCACACTCAATTTTGCTTCCAAAGAGGAGGAGTATCATTATGAGTTGGATCGTAATGATACGCATCAAATGTTGATTAAAATGCTTTTGGATAGCAAAGGCGATAGTGTCCGTAGTATGGCGGCTCCTTTGGTTGCCAAGGCGACTGAATTGCGTACCCAAGCAGAGGCTCAGGCCAATCACAAGGAGTTTGAGAAGGCCATTGCGACGTTGGAGGAGTCTACAGCGGAGCTGGTGCGGGCGATTCGTGGAGCGGGTATTTATATTCCTGGTTGAGAATGGTGAGGTCATGAACGTGATGAAGGGGTGTCGGAAGGGTATTGTCTTTTGGTTGGTATTGTTGTTGTGGTTGGTTGGCTGGATGGGTAACGGGAGTGTGGCTTGCGCCGCTAATCCTTGGCTTCCATTGGAAAAGGATGGACTCCATGATCCTAAGGGGCCGGCTATCCATGAATTGCAACAACCAGCCGATGCCTTTTCCGGCTTCCCTTCGGATACGGCGGGTAATCGGGTGCGTTGGGTGGATGCCTTGCGGGATGGAAAAATCCAACCGCGTACCAATATTTTGCCTGGAACACAAATTCAGGTATTGGATTTGGATTTAATTTATTCCAATACAGGCGATAATAAATTTGTTCGCTTTCCCCACAAGGCCCATACCGAATGGTTGGATTGTGCCAATTGTCATGATAAAATTTTTGCCAAAAAATTTGGGGGCACGCCTATCAAGATGATCGCCATTTTGCAAGGTCAATATTGTGGTGTTTGTCATGGTGCTGTCTCTTTTCCGTTGACCGAATGTAATCGGTGTCATAGTGTGGATCCTAGTACTTTTAAGGGGAATTTTGGTGTACAGAAGCCATAGTAGGGGTTATTTATTTATTTCACTCCTTCTTTGTTATGGAGTTACAGATTTTTGGTGGATGGGATCTAAACCTGCTCATGCCGAATATGCGGATGTCATTCTGAATGAGCGGGCCGAGGCCGATGGGGTTCGACCGGTGATCTATCCCCATTGGTTTCATCGCATTCGTTTTCGGTGCAAGGTGTGTCATCTGGAATTGGGAATGCAGATGAAAGTGGGATCCAACGGTATTAATATGGCCAAGATTATGGATGGTCAGTATTGTGGGGCCTGTCATAACGGTGAGATTGCTTGGGCTTTAGAAAATTGTGACCGGTGTCATTCTGGGTTGCCTGGATTAAAAACCGGTATTCGAGGTGGGGATAAATCAAGCGGCCCGGGGGATTATTAATTGTTATAAAAATGGGCCTTTTGGGGGATTTGGTGTCTCGTATTAAAAATTTTTCAGTATGTTTGTTTTTGTTTACCTCCTTCGCATTGTTTGGTTGCACCGAGCTTCGCCACCGGATGATTTATGGGGTGGAAGGGCTTACTTTGGAGCAACGTCCTCTTTGGCCCGCTTTACCGGATGTCCCTCGTTATCAATATGCTGGTCAGTTATTGGGACCGGAAAATTTTCAGGTTGTGGAGGAGTCTCTCCCCCAGGGAACGGAGCAGGCCATTTGGTGGGTGGTGGGATTGGATCCTGAAGAGGAGTTTAAACGTCGCAATCCCAAGGGGTTACAGCGTCCCCAATCGGGTGTGGTGGATGAATCTGGGCGCATTTATGTGACCGATGTCAGTCATCAAGGGGTGTTGGTCTTTGATTCTGTGGCCGGAAAACTGTTGACCTGGACCAAGGCGGGGGAATATCTTGCCTTTAATACGCCAGTAGGGATCGCTTTGGGTGTCAACAGAGAAATTTTGGTGGCCGATGCGGAATTAGGGGTGTTGGTGCGTCTAGATCGCGAAGGGAACCCTTTAGGAACTATTGGTGAGGGCCAGTTGGCGCGTCCGACGGGGTTGGTGCGCGATCCTGTGTTGGGGCGGATTTATGTGGCAGATACGCGTGCGGATAATGTCAAGGTGTTTAACGATAAGGGAGAACTTTTGCTGGTCATTGGTAACCCGGGAGATGATGTCGAAGGAGGATTGAATGCACCGACCCATTTGGCTTTTGCTAAGGGGCGTTTATATGTTTCGGATACTCTAAATGCCCGTGTGCAGATTTTTGATGAAGGGGGTAAATTGGTTGGGGTGATTGGTCAGCGTGGTACCCAGGTGGGAAATTTGGTTCGTCCCAAAGGGGTGGCGTTGGACAATGAGGGGAATTTATATGTCGTGGAGTCGTTTCACGATTATTTATTGGTTTTTAATGAGGACGGGGATTTATTGTTGCCCATCGGTGGGACGGGCAAAGAGGTTGGACAGTTTTATCTGCCCAGTGGCCTTTGGACCGATGACCGTGGTCGGATGTTTGTGGCCGATATGTTTAATGGCAGGGTGATTATATTTCAATTTCTTGGGGGCGAATAACATATATTTGTCTGTAAAAAAATCAAAAGAGTTGTTCTTTCGATTATGGTGTTGAACAGTTCCGCAACAAGTTTCGCGCATTTATCTATCGGAAAAATAAAAATCAAGACCTTGGGGGGCGGAGAACCGCCCCCCAATCCCCCCACCCTTTTCTTTTAATACTTAAAAAAAAGAGGGGGTTTGGGGGATTCATCCCCCCAAGGTTTTTACCTCTTGAGCATACTCCATTTTCTTTCCTTTAACGGATGAACACCAACGATGAAACTAGCACTGCGATATTCTCTAATCATGTTGGCTTTGATCGTATTGGTAACCTTCAGTTTTATCTTGACATTGATGCCGAGCTTACATTTGTCTATGCAGCAATTGACCGAAACCAGTACCAATTCTGCCTCTCTACTCCTGGAAGAGCATATCACCGCGCACAGTCAATTCGTGAGTGAATTGTTGGTTACCAATTTGGTTACGCCACTTCATCAACTCGACACTGAAGCCATTGAGCGTTTTTTAAACTATACCAGGCAACTTCCAGACATTTCTGCAGTCATTCTCTTTGATGCCGAAGGTAAGGTACTCCACGATGGTAACAAAAAAATTCAACGCTATGGCGAACAACTCGTGGATGTTAAATTTTTAAAAATTTTACAACAACAAAATAAGCTGCTGCTCAAAAAAGAGAACTCCATGCAAATTTTTATGCCCATCAAACTGGGGGGGGAGATGCTGGGCGGTGTGCAGGTAGAGCTCTCCTTGGATCGCCTCCATCAACAAATTTTTAACCTACGCCTCCAGATGGAAGAGATTGAAGTCAGCCGCATTAAAGAGACCCTTTGGATTATCTTTACCGTCACTCTTGTTTTGATGATGATTGGTATTCCTATCGCCCTTTGGATCGCCCGTGGCTTGAGCCAGTCAATCGCGCAGTTGATGCATCAGATGGATGCCCTAGGGCGCGGCAACCTGGAAGAACCGATTATTCTCAACCGGAAGGATGAACTGGGCTCTTTGGCCCAAGCTATGGATCATATGCGTCAAAATTTAAGAGAGTTTTATTTGGAAATTAAAAAACAAAATCAAGAACTTAAACGACTTGATCAGGAGAAAGATAATTTTTTGGCCAATATTACCCATGAATTTAAAACGCCTCTCAATGGTCTTCTGGGTATTGGAGGAGCCATTCAAGCGGGCAGTTATGGCCCTCTTCCGGATTCTTTTCACCCGCCTTTAAATCAGATGATCCACTCTGCCTCCCGTTTGTTGCGCCTTACGCGGCAAATTTTATCTTTTGCTAAAGAAGCCAATACCAATACCAATGCAAAGCCAAAAACCGAAGCCATTCAACTTTCACTTTATTTTGACACCCTTATGGATGAATTGATGATCCAAGCCCAAAAGAAAGGTATCGCCTTACGCTCCCAAATAGATCCGCATTTAACCTTACAGGCCAATAAAGACACTTTAGACAATATTTTTATTAATCTTATCGGTAATGCGATCAAATTTACCCAAACTGGATGGGTTCAACTCTTTGCTCGTCAAGTAGAGCAATCCTTTCTTGCCATTACCGTGCTTGATACGGGTATCGGTATTGCAAAAGTGGATCAAAAAAAAATTTTTTTACGTTTTCAACAAGGTATGATCTCTGAAAACTCTTCCTACGAAGGATCAGGATTGGGCCTATCCATTGCTACCCAATCTCTTGAGATGATGGGCGGGGTGTTCTATCTGGAAAGCCATCCAGGGCAGGGGAGTGCTTTTACCGCCCTGTTTCCTCTCAAACCGGGGGTAACCACCGAGTCCATGCGGGAGCATTGGCAATCTCTCTCTTCTACTATCGACCTATGGGCCACAACACCTATGGCTTCTATGCCAGATATTTGTTCGGTAGTGCCCGACTCCTTGCCAGTTGCCAACTCATCCTCTTTATACTCTCCCGAAGCTCTGCCACGTATTTTGGTCGTGGATGATGACCAGATCAATCGGGAGGTGGTCCATGCCAATCTTAACAGTCAGTTTTATGTCATTGAAGCCGCAAGTGGAAAAGAGTGTCTGGAGGTCATCGCCAACAACCATGTAGATTTGATCCTGCTTGATTTAATGATGCCAGGTCTGTCTGGTTTTGATGTTCTTGCAGAACTCAGCGGCCAAAAAACAGAAATTTCCATTCCGGTCATTGTGTTATCTGCCAAAGATCAAATGGATGATATTACAAGGGCTTTTCGTATGGGATCGGTGGATTATATTACCAAGCCTTTTCATCGCGAAGAACTTTTGGCGCGGATTCAAACCCATATTACCCTGCGTCATAATGCCAATGAAATTTTGCAACGCAAACTGCTCGAAGCGGAATTGATCTATAAAAAAGATCTTGCCGAATCCTCCACCAAGGCCAAAAGCGAATTTTTGGCCAACATGAGCCACGAAATTCGCAGTCCCATGAATGCCGTTATTGGCATGACCGATTTGGCCTTGGCTTCGGATTTAAACGCCGAACAACGCCAATACCTGGAAATTGTCCAACAATCTGCCGATAACTTACTCTCTTTACTCAACGGGATTTTGGATTTTTCCAAAATTGAGGCGGGCAAATTGATCTTAGAAAAATCCATATTTGACTTTCAGACCATATTAGAACAAGCCAGTATGACCATGGCGGTTAAGGCCCATGAAAAAGGTCTGGAATTGCTTCTAGATTTCGATCCGGTAGTTCCTGTATATCTGGAAGGGGATCCAGTGCGTTTACGACAGATTATCATCAATTTAATTGGCAACGCCATCAAGTTTACCCAATATGGTGAAATCATCGTTCGGGCAACCTTAACCGATTTATCTTTAGATACTTCTTCTACGCCACAAACTTGGATTCATGTGTTGGTTTCCGATTCTGGTATTGGTATTGCTGAAGAGAAAATAGATCTTATCTTTCAGAGTTTTTCTCAAGCCGATGCCTCTACCACGCGTAAATTTGGCGGTACTGGTTTGGGATTGACCATCTCGAAACAGTTGGTGGAGTTGATGGGGGGGCGGATGTGGGTAGAGAGTGTGTTTGGAAAAGGGAGCCATTTTAACTTTTCCCTTCCCTTAGTCAGCATGGATGCAGAAATCAACCAAACATTGTTTACCAGTTGGGCCGATTTTTCCCAATTACATTTTCTGGTCGCCGAAAAACACCCTACGGGTCAGGAAATTATTCGCAGAACGCTCTCTTTTTGCGGGGCAACGGTCTACACGGTCAACGAACAGAGTGACTTGTACGCCTTTTTGGCTCAAAAGGATTCATCTAGGCCTTCTATAGATCTCATCTTGGCGGATATACGTCTACTCCAGCCGCAAATGAAGGGGCAACTCTCCTATCGCCTGCTCTTGTTTCAGCCAAGGGATCTCCCTCAGGGTGCAGAAAAATGGACTATTGACGCACTCAATCCTCAATGTGTGCTGCTCAAGCCCATTACTTGTACGGCTTTATTGAGTGCCGTTCATACCGCCCTGGGCCGTAGTGTTTCTCAACCGGTCATGATGCCTCCGTCTTATTTTGATGCAACGGTGCCCTCTTTGTCGATTATCCTCGCGGAAGATGATCCTCACCATCAACAAATTGCCACCCATATTCTGACCAAAGCTGGGCATCGTGTTATGCTCATAGAAAAGAGTGAAACCCTTTTCGCCCACTTGGCTCAAGAGGAGTACGATTTGATTTTGATGGATATTAAAATGCCCCAATTGGACGGCTTGGAAGCGACCCGCATGATTCGTTCTGGTCAAAAGGCAGGAATAAATCAACATATTCCCATTTTTGCCGTCACCGCTAACGCCACCGATCAATTTCGGCAGCTTTGCTTAGAGGCGGGGATGAATGAGTTTTTTCCAAAGCCCTATCGAACTCAAAAGCTCCTGGAACTCGTCAACACCTTAGCCAATCATAAAAATGTTGCAGCACAGCAAATGGCAAACAGTATTCCAAAAAAAGTCCAGATTCTCTCTCCAGAACAAGGGGATGCGACATTAACCCACAAACGTCAATTGTTTCTTCAAGAGATCCCCGCTCAGTTGGAGCTTTTGGATAAGGGCGTGAGAGAAGAAAATTATCAGGATATTGAAAAAATCGCCGCCTTGTTAAAAAATGCTGCCCAAGAGATCGGTGCAGATCAATTTAAAAATCAATCCACGCGCATGGTCATGGCCTCCAGAAAAAACCAACTTGAGACCATCACCTCTCTGTACAAAAATCTTGTCCAACGATTCGATGAACTTGCCCAGACCATAAAAGGTGATACCAGTAAATAACGAAAGGGGGGGATCTTTAAATATTAAAAGAAAAGGGTGGGGGGGATTGGGGGGCGGTTCTCCGCCCCCCAAGGTCTTGATTTTTAATATGTATTAGGCAGGTAAGGTGAAGTCATCTATAGAATGGACATCCGTACCTACGACAGAGAAGGTAAGATCAAAATCGGAGAGAGTCGTTAACTCTGCGCCACTGGTGTTGATCAGCATCAGGGTATCCACACCATCGTTGACCGATAGTAGACTGGTATTATTTTGGGCCATGCCAAGATCATCGGCTTGTGAAGCACTGGTGATGCCAGTGATATTGGAAAGGTCGATGAGGTCATCCGTTCCGAAATCAAAAATGCCATCCAGGTCATGGGACAAATCTGAAGAAGAATCGGTTGTATTGTCGTTGCCAAAATCGCTGTTCGAAAGTCCGTTTGTTGTATCCTGATTTTCCGTATGTGTGGTGATTTTTTGTACACTATCCAGTTTTATCGTTTCATCAGTGGTTGGGACAATTTTCCAGGAGAGGTCGTTGACCAAGGTCGATTTTATGCTGTCAGTGTTGGATGTGGTGTTACCAGTAGTCCAGATGTCGATGGCCCCGGTATCGTTATTATGCCAGAGAATATCGGCTTGACCGTCGCCGTTGTAATCGCCGATTTCGGAGATATTCCAGGAGAGGTCGGACATGACACCTAAAGAGGAGCCAGTGACCTTGGTCGCTCCATCCATGGTCCAGAGTTGGACATTTCCAGTTTGAGTGTGATACCAGAGGATATCGGCCTTGCCGTCGCCATTGAAGTCGTTGACACCCGCAATTTTCCAGGATGGATTAGAGGTCATCAAGGGGGGGGCATGATTTACCATGGAAATTCCATTCGTGGTCCAGATTGCTAATTTGCCACTCTGCGTGTTATGCCAGAGGATATCGGCCTTGCCATCGCCATTGAAATCGTTGGTTCCAGAAATTTCCCAGGCAAGATCAGACATCGTTTTTGGCTTTAAGCTATTTACTCTGGTTGCCCCGTCCATGGCCCAGATATTCACTTGTCCAGTCTGGCTGTTATGCCAGAGGATATCGGTTTTGCCATCGCCATTGAAATCGCTGCTGCCAGCAATTTTCCAGGCGGGGTTAGAGGTCATTTTAGGAGCGATGAGATTGGCCTGGGTTGTGTCACCATCGGTCCAAATTTGCACCTCTCCAGTTTGACTGTTTTGCCAGAGGATATCGGCGATGCCATTGCCATCAAAATCGCCGATATCAGAAACTTGCCAGTTGAGGTCGGCGACTGTTTTAAGAGTTGAGTGATTTAACGTGTTTGTGCCGTCCATGGCCCAGACATCTAATTGTCCAGACTCACTATGTTGCCATAGGATGTCCGATTTGCCATCGCCGTTAAAGTCGCTGACGACTCTTAAAGTGGGAGCAAGAGTAACAAGAGAACCTGAGCCGCTCGCGTCAACGTCTGATGTATTCCCCGCAGTATCGGTTGCGGAAGCCACAATCTCCATGGTGTCGGCGATATCCGCTGAGGTTAACGTATAGCTCCAGGTGGAACCAACAACCGTTGGAGTAAGGGGGGTACCATTAATGCTTAAGTTTAACGTCGCACCAGATTCGAGCGTACCGGTGAGGAGATTGTCAGCGGTGAGTATTGGCAAGGGATCTATCGTAACGATTGGTTCGGTGGTATCTACAACATAGGCTTGGTTACCTGATGTCGTGCTATAGCTGGCGGCATTCGTCACTTTGAACAGAATGGTGCCGCTCTCTGCGAGGGTTACATTGTTCCAAGAGATTGATGTACCAGAGACCTTATTGGAAATATTGGTCCAGGTTGTGCCGTCGTCTATAGAGCCATACAAAATATCTCCAGATTCCAATTGCGTGCTTAAGGTAGCGGTGATGGTTTGTATGGCTACGTTGGTCACGAAGTCTGTGGTACTGATTCCCGTATCGGAACTCATATGGAGGTTATTTACAATTTGTGTTGGGGTATACGCATTTTTCCCAAGGGTAGGAGAGCCAAATAAGACGTAACTGGCACCAGTGGACATTCCATTATCCTCTGCATACGGGGCACCGATGATTATATCGTCGAAGCCATCTCCGTTTATATCTCCAGCATTGCTTACCGATACTCCGTTTTGGTCTCCATATTCTGAAGTTCCGTTTAGACGAAGACCACTGCTGGCATTTAGGGTAGAGAGATTCAGTGTAGAAGTAAATCCCGATGCTTTGCCAAATATGAGATAACTGGCTCCTGAAAAGTTAATGTTTGTACTGGCATTATGAGCTCCAATGAGTAAATCATCAAAGCCGTCTCCATTCACATCTCCAGCACCGCTCGCCGACTCACCGCTATGGTCACCAGGAGCCACGCCATCAATGCGAAAGCCGTTGGTACCGTCTAGGGTAGCAAGATTAACGTTGGCACTAAATGATGCTTTGCCAAAGACAACATAACTGGCTCCCGCACCCCCATTAAATCCGGGAGATCCGATAATGATATCGTCAAAATTATCGCCGTTGATATCTCCAGCACTGCTTATGGATTGGCCATTCCAGGTATACCCGTTATAGAAACCAGAGTCTATTACACCGTCCAAACGAAAGCCATTGGTGCCGTCCAGGGTGGAAAGGTCTATGGTAGGGCTCAATCCAGATGTTTTGCCAAATAAGACGTAAAATTCAGGATTTAACCCCCAGGATCCGACGAGCAGATCGTCAATTCTATCCCCGTTTACATCTCCAGCATTGCTCACCGTAAAGCCTACATGGTCATTTGAATTGGAGCTGTTGAGTTGAAAGCCATTATTGCCATTCAGGGTAGACAAATCCAATGTGTCGGAAAAACCAGAACTTTTACCATATACTATGTATACAGCCCCTGAATCAATTATTTCATTTATATCGCCCAGTGGGGTTCCAATGATGAGATCGTCATATCCATCATTGTTGATATCTCCAGCACTGCTAACCGACCGACCGCTATTGTCACCATCCGTTGCACCATCTAGGCGGAAGCCATTGTTGCCATTAAGGGTGGAAAGATCCAGTGTTGAAGTGAATCCAGTTGCATGGCCAAACACCACATAACTAGATCCTGCATTATTTAATCCATCTGGACTGGCATGATAGGCCCCTATGATTAAATCATCAAATCCATCTCCGTTCACATCACCCGCAGAGCTGACTGACCAACCGCTATTATCGCCGGTGGATACACCATTTATGCGAAGACCATTGGAGCCGTTTAAAGTGTCAAGGTTTAATGTACTACTAAATCCAGATGCCTTGCCAAATATAATGTAACTGGCACCAGAATCCATGTTTCCGTTTGTATCCACCATGGGGGCACCGATGATCAGATCGTCGTAACCATCGCCATTGATGTCACCTGCATTGCTGACCGACCGACCAGTCTCGTCATAATTTTCCACACCTAATAAACGGAAGCCGTTGACTCCACTCAGTGAGGAAAGATCTTGTCCATTACCGGTGCTAATAATGATATCTGTATCCAAAAGCAATGACATAGCCCCTTGATGATATATATTGTACAGATTGTTATCAACGGTTTGCTGTCCTTGCCAATTCCAATCATTTCCTATAGATATCGTATCCATACCATCCCCCATCACCCGGAGAGATGTTCCAGAGATGATCTGGCCGATCGTTAAGAGATCCAACTTTAGGAAGTGGTTGCCAATACCAGATTGAAGATCAATGAGTTCGATTCCGTCGATGAGGCCTGATGAACCATTTGCCGTGAGGTCGAGATTAATCTGTGATCCATCTAGCCGCAGAGTATCAATCCCACCGCCGCCATCAATGGATTTAAACGTGTTGTCACAGATGGAGAGAATATCGTCTCCATTTGCACCAATTAGGATATCTGCTCCGCCATTGCCAATGATGGTATCGTTTCCAAGTCCACCCCGCAGGGTGTCGGCTTCAGGTGTCCCTTCAATAGTTTGCCCAACCGTAGAGAGATTTGTGTAATTGCTGCCAAAGACGACATAACTGGCACCAGAGGTATTCCCACCAAATTTTGCACCATCGGCCCCGATGATGATATCGTCAAAGCCATCTCCGTTTACATCTCCAGCGGCACTCACCGATACACCGCTATAGTCACCTTTTGTCGCACCATCCAAGCGAAACCCTTTGGTGCCATCTAAGGTAGAGAGATCTATGGAGGTGATCCCATGTTCACTTCCAAAAACAAGGTAACTGGCTCCAGAGTAGTCTCCACCCGTATCCGCCCATTTGGCCCCGATGAGGATATCACTGAAACCATCGCCGTTGAAATCTCCTGCACCACTCACCGAGAAGCCGCTTAAGTCGTTGGCTGCGGCTCCAGATAGGTCGGATTCGTATGAAATGCCAGAGGCACTGCCATATAAAATGGAGGTGAATCCAGATTTGGACAGGCCATTTAGATCGCCCCATTTTTGACCGAGGATAAGATCGTCATAGCCATCGCCGTTTACATCTCCAGCACTGCTTGCTGCCGCACCACCCAACATATCATCCCGCATTCCATATTTAATAAAACCATCGGAATAATTTAAGTTAGCAAGGTTTATCGTGGATGCAAATCCCGAGGAATCTTTGCCATAGATGACGTAAAATGCGCCTCCATCTACTTTTCCAGACCATCCATTAAAACTCACCCCAGGCGCACCGATGAGGATATCATCATGGCCATCCCCATTGATATCTCCAGCACTGTTCACCGAGTAACCGCTGAAGTCATGCGCATTTCCACCATCTATGCGAAAGCCGTTGCTGCCGTCGAGAGTGGAGAGATCTATATGGTTATTAAATTCGGAATTGTGGCCAAACACCACGTAGGTTGATCCTGAGTCAGTTCCATGATGATCTGTCCATTTGGCTCCGATAAGGAGATCGTCAAATCCATCGCCATTGACATCTCCGGCCCCGCTTACCGACCAACCGCTTAAGTCATCTTTATTGACGCCATTGAGACGAAAGCCGTTGGTACCATCCAGGGAGGAGAGATTTATGGAGGAATCGAAATGAGACGATTTGCCAAAGATAACATAACTTGCGCCAGATTTGCTGATACCATTGGGATCTGCCCACATGGCACCGATAATGATATCATCAAAGCCATCGCCGTTTATATCTCCAGCTCCGCTCACCGATCGACCGCTATAGTCGAAGGCCTCTGTCCCATTAATGCGAAAGCCATTGTTGCCATTTAAGGTGGAGAGGTCTAATGTGGAAGAAAAACCCGAAGCACTGCCAAAGACAACATAACTGGCTCCAGAATAGCTTCCGCCAGGATCGGCACCTAGGGCCCCGATCAGAAGATCGCTAAAGCCATCGCCGTTCATATCTCCCGCATCGCTTACCGACCAACCGCTCCAATCATCGGTATTTACGCCGTCAATGCGGAAGCCAGTTTTGCCATCTAAGGTGGAGAGATCAATGCTGTTGGCACCCATCACATAATTCCATGTTTTAACCGAAGAGAAGGTGGTCGGTAAAGTCGTATCGACAGAGCCGACTCGATATTCCAAATTCCAATTCCCTCCCAAAGCGGCGGAACCGGTAAAATCGGTAGAGGCGGCAACATTGGCTCCAGTAAGATTGGCCAACTCGTGGATCAATTTACGCCCCTCTTCATTCGCCGCAACATGGCAGCCATAAAAGAGAATATCGGCATCGTCAGTTAGAGAATAAGACCAGTCATGTAGATCATCGGTATAGTTATCCAGAGTTTCCAGTGTAAGCGTGCTGGTGCCAAGCTGAATTTTTCCTGGTAATCCGTGAAAAAGAATATGAATTTCAGAAATGGCTTGGTAATTAGAAATTACATTTGAAATTTGTATAAAACCGTCTTTGTCTGCCGGCAGACGAAAAATTTGTACGTTAGATTCAAGGGATTGAATTAAATGATCTGGTTCTTGAATTGAGGCATCAAGAAATAAGAGTCGTACTGGTTTTGCCGTAGAAGCAAAATAATTTAATGATAACATGATAATTTTCCTTATTTATAGGTATGGAGCGTATGGTATTTCCACATGAAAAGATTGATGAAACTATAATAAAATTTCATCAATTATAGATAAATGTGTCATTTTTACAACGAGTGGCATTTTAAAGTCAAGAGGATTTTTTAATATACGAGATAATCTGGAACGACCATAGGGTAGGGGGGGATTATTTCTACCCTATGGATCGTCCGTCTAAGATTGTTTAAAATGATTGTTTCTCAATCATCAAACGATGAGATGTATCAAAGGTGTGCAAGGCTGCACCAGAAGAGGGGCGGTTGATTTTAAAAAAGGCGATGGCCTCTTCTAGATGGGCCGAGTGAGAGGTGAGATCTTCGGCGGCATTAGAAAGTGCTCCAGAGGAGGTAGCGTTTTGTTGAATGACTTGATCTAATTGTTGAATTGCCGCATTAATTTGAGTGGTCCCCTCGGACTGCTCTCGGCTGGCGGCGACAATTTCTTGGACCAGTTCGGCGGTCTTTTGAATGTCAGGGACCAGTTTGGCCAACATGCTGCCCGCTTTTTCAGAAATCGAAACACTGGTGCCTGAAAGTTGGCTGATCTCGGCTGCCGCCACTTGACTGCGTTCGGCCAGCTTGCGTACCTCGGCGGCCACCACGGCAAATCCTTTGCCGTGTTCGCCAGCTCGGGCCGCTTCAATGGCGGCATTGAGGGCCAAGAGATTGGTTTGTCGCGCAATTTCTTCAATAATGGAAATTTTGGCGGCAATTTGTTTCATGGCCGCCACCGCTTCACCAACGGCTTGGCCACTCTCTTGGGCATCTTTGGCGGCTTGCGTAGAAATTTTTTCTGTAATAGCGGCATTTTCGGCGTTTTGCTGAATACTCGCGGCAATCTCCTCCATGGCCGAAGAGGTCTCTTCCACTGAGGCGGCTTGTTGGGTGGCCCCTTGAGCCACGGTTTGGGCGTTGTTGTTAACGGAATGACTACCGTCAACTAAATTTTCACTGATAGAGATCAAAGAATTAACGGTTTTTTGAAGGTTTGTTGTCATCTCTTTCATGGCCCCAAAAATTCCCATGGGCCGACACTTCCCGTCAAAAGAGACGGTCAAATCCCCCTTGGCAATTTGGAGGACAATAGACTGTACAACGGCGGGTTCACATCCAAGTTGCGAGAAAATTTCTCGGGTAACCAATATTCCAAACAGGGCCGCCACCAGGGTGATGATAAGGGTGAAAATAAGATAGCTTAAAAAGGCATGATGGGCATGAGTTTTGGAGTTTGTCGTGATCGTATGGAGATCTTGTGCCAGTTTGTCTTCAACCTCTTTAAGAAGATTGATCTTTTGCGTGATTGTTTTAAACCAAATCGTGGCATCTACACCAAAATGGCCGCTTGAGGTTAGGGTGCTTAAATGAGCAAAGGCCTCCAAGGCTGGTTTGTCATTTAAGCTTTCTTCGGTAATTATTTGGGTATCGGTTGTTTTGGATTTGGCTATTGCGCTCATTTTTTCTAGGCTAACTTTGTATTGCTCAATGGTGCTGCGTAGCGTGGTTAGAAAGGCTTTTTCTTCCGCTGTCACATCGGACAGGGCTTCGTAGGCGGTCAAGTTGGTGAGAATTTCTTGATAACTGGTCAGAAATTGTTGTTGATTTTGATCGGTTTGCTTCAACATAAATTGTTGATAATGGTGAATGGCTCCACCGTAGCCGAAAGATTTGGAGAGGTTGTAAAGAATATCAGCTTTTTTGTTGGCTGTTCCTTTGACAAAGGCAATGTCACGCATCCGTTGCACTTCGCTAACAATGGGATCGGCCATTTTTTTTGTAAAAAAATCCACTTGATCTTGAGGAGCGATCCCTTGAAACACCTGGAAAAATGTGGATTGTTCCGTGACTAAAACACCGAGGCGTAAAAACATGCCAGGACTAAAGTAATCCTGCGCAAAGGTGTTGGCTAGGACGGCTCGTTCAATTCCAGCTCGCTCTTTACCAAGTAAAAAATTGACGTAACCCGTCGCATAAGGAACCACCTCAATGGTCGCCAATTTGGATATTTCACCAATCGCTTTCAGAGCCGCTCCGTTCATGGCGGTGTAAAAACCAATGGCTTTAGGGGCCGGAACGCTTTGTTCTTGTACCTGCTTACGGATACCATCCAATTGATCCAGACGGCTTAATGTGTCGTTTAAAGCTGTAAGAAAATTTTGATTGTAGCGGTTGCTATCAAAATGGGTAAGATAGGTTTTTAGGGTGGCGCGGTGTTCATCCGTCAATTTTTTTTGGTTGGTGAGTTCATCGGCAAAATTTTTACCTTTGCTGCCTAGGAAGCCAGCACTCATGCCGCGTTCCTTTTGTGCTTCGTGGACCAAGGCACTGATCTCGACCGCTAAGCCAGAGAGTTGTTCCATATCTTCCATCTGGCGAGAGACCGCGTGTTTATCATAGACTCCTAGAGCACCAAAAAAAATCAAACCAGTCAGTGGAATAAGAAGCAGAATAAACAGTTTGGTCTTAAGTTTAAGATATTGCAAAAAAATCATAGATTTTTTCCTAAAATATTCATGATTGTTGCTGAAGTGTATGAAGTTTAAAATTTTTAAATAACTTGGAAAGTGAAAGAATTTAAATAAAAATACAAATCACTTTATTTGTCAAGGTTATTTTATTTTCCTGGAAAGAGATTTAAAATTGTTTCTAACTCCCCGCATTGATGTAACTCCAGCAGGGCATCCACCACTTTTGGGTCAAAGTGCTGGCCTTTTTTGGCTTGAATTTCAGCAAGGGTATCTGTTAAATTCCAGGCGGGTTTATAAGGGCGGGGGCTGATTAACGCATCAAAAACATCCGCAACACCGACAATTCGCGCAGCCAAAGGGATCTCTTCGCCCATGAGCCCCTGCGGATATCCCGTGCCATCCCAACGCTCGTGGTGACCGAGGGTGATTTGGCGGATTAATTCAAAATGGGGACTATCGCCGATGATTTTTAAACCAATCTCTGGATGACGTTTAATAATCTCAAACTCGTCATGATTTAATCGGCTGGTTTTTTGTAAGATGGTCTCGGAAACTCCCATTTTTCCGAGATCGTGGAGCATACTGGCAAGAGCCAACTCTTCGGCGGACTCCTTGGAAAAATTTAATTGCAAAGCCAGTAGACGGGTAAAATAAACAATGCGGTTGATATGGCTGCCAGTGTCCCAATCTTTGTATTCGGAGGCGACGGCTAATCGATAGTGAATTTCTCGGTAGGCAGCTTTTACCTCGTTGTTTAGCCAAAGATTTTCAATACCAGTAGCGCATTGATTGGCAAAGATAAATAAAATTTGCCATTGATCATGAGTAAGTTTATGGACATTTTCCAGATAGATAAATCCAACGGTTTGAAAACCCACGACCATGGGTAAATAGAGGCGTCCAGATTCTGGTCTGTTGCCATCATTTTCTCCAAATCTTTGAATGATTTGTGTACACTCTTCGCTCGGTTTGGAAAAACGACCTGTTCCACAACGATAGTTGATCTCTAAAGCATCAGGAGAATCCTTTGAGGCGATGAGTGCTAAGGCTGGTGTGCCTGCTGATAACGCATGATGTCCTAAGCTGGCAATATTATAAAGAGAGAGAGTCTGGGTCAAAATACCTTCAAAAAAGGTATCCATCTGACGCAATTTAAACAAACTAGGCGAGGAACTTAAAATATGGGCCAATCCCTTTTTGGTGGATTCAATACGTTGGATATCGTTGTAAGATTTTAAGGCACAACGAACGGTGGTATAGAGTTTTTGGGCGGTCAGTTCGGTTTTTTCTTTGTAATCGTCGATATCGTATCGGTCAATCACCGATTGCTCTGGAGCCAATCCTGGTTGGCCAGTACGAATAATGAGACGAATGGAATGGTTGTGTAAATCGTTGCGAATATAATTGACTAAATCCAAACCAGCCATATCACTTTCCATGACCACATCAATTAAGGCCAGGGCGAAGTCGGCATGATCTTGCAGAACTTGTTTCCCCTCTTGAGCGGAAAAGGCGTTGTAAAATTTTAGTTTATGGCCTTCATAGGTAAATTCAGTCAGATTTAAAGCTGTCAGTTGATGCACGGTTGGCTCATCATCCACAATCAAAATTTTCCAAAACCCAGACACTCCTGGCGTTAAAGATTTGGTCAAAAGTGAGCTTTTAGGCTGAGTATGGCCATTCGAGGGGTTCTGACGCAAAATTTTAACCATCGTGTGTTAGCTCCAGATTTTGCATAATTTTTAGAGGAAAGAGAATATTTAAAGCAACCCCCTCTCCAGGGTGGCTGCCGCATTGGATTTCGCCTTTTAACTGATTTGTTACGAGATTATAGCAAATATACATCCCTAAACCGGTGCCGCCAGATTTGCGGGCGGTGGTGACAAAGGGTTCAAAAATGCGCATCAAGGTTTCTGGTCGCATTCCGTTGCCATTATCTTGATAATAAAGCCCAACCTGTTTTGAATTTAGATCAATTTGCGCCGTTACCTCAATAACTCCTGATTTGGCCCCGTTATCAAATCCATGCAGAAGGCTGTTCATAAAAAAATTGGTTAATATTTGGGCAATAACTCCAGGATAGCTGATAATGTTTATATTTGATGGGCATTCATTGTGAATGTCAATCTTCGTTTTTTTAAAACGATTGCTAACAGAGACAATAACATCAGCAATCACCTCACGCAAATTGATGAGATGCTCCTCTTCAGTGGATTGATCAACGCTGGTACGTTTAAAACGAGAAACCAAATCTGCTGCTCGTGTGAGGCTGGAGAGGGCCAAGTTGGAAACTTCGACCAAATGGTTTAAACGTTGGTCTAGTAACTCTCCGTCTACCTCTTCGGCATTTAGGAACATCTCTTTTAATCTTTGTACGGTGACTGGAATATTGGAGACCGTCCCGATGGAAATGCCGATGGGTGTATTGATCTCATGGGCAAATCCAGCCACTAAGCGACCAAGTGAGGCCATTTTTTCGCTGCGTATCAACTCTTCACGGGTCTGCCCCAACTCCTGAACCGTCTTGGCTAAACGGGCGTTGGTCTCAATGAGGGTTTTTGTGCGGAGTTGAACCATGATCTCTAAATCTATTTGGTGCTGTTGTAATCGTTCTTTCATACGCGCCAAATGGCCCGCCAACACGCCGACCTCTCCTTCTTGAAGTCGGATTGGAAACGTGGCTTCCATATCTCCATCGGCAATGCGTTGTGCCGTTTCAGCCAATTTATTTAAAGGTTTTGTTAAATATAACGTCATAAAGAAAACCACCATTCCTGCGATTGTCAAGGTGACCAGCATATTTATCGTGCTGTAGGTTTTGATACGCATAAGAGAGGTCTGACCCTCCAGCATCTCTTGTTCACTTTTAATGAGGGCAATGCTCCATCCAAATTGGTGCAATGGTCGAAAAATGGCATAAAATTTTTTACCATTGTTCTCTTCAAACGTGAGTTCCCCTTGGTGAAGTTGTTGCATCTGCTCAACCACATTTTTAAAACTTGGATGGTTGGAAATGGATTGATAATTTGGTAGAATTTTTTCAAGTTCAAACGGTTGCAAAAGAGCATTGTTCTCTTCAGGAAGACGAAAATCTATCAAGACAGAAGAATCAGCAACAATTAAACCAGATTGATTGATGATAACGAAACGATTGTTCCGATCGGGAGAGGAAAAAGACCAATGGTTTTCAGAAGAGAGGCCCAGGGGCTGTTGTAACAGTTGTTGATACATAGAGAGGGGAATTTCAAAATGATAGATGGCCGGTTTGCTCCCATCTATTAGCACAATAGGTGTTATGATGGCCATGACCCATTTTTTCGCATCTGGGGAGATGTACGGTTCGGAAAGATAGATTTGCTCTTTTTCTAAGGCAAAAGCCGCTTTAAAAAAGGGTTGATTTTTTTCATTACTGGAAAAATTTTTTTGAAGTTCGATTTTGCCATTCACAATGCGGGTATGTTCTTGTCCGGTTTTGTCGATTAAGCAGGTCTCGACGATGGGATATCGTTTTTGTAATGTCAAAATCCAATGGGTGATATTGGATTGGAGGTTGGTTTGTTCTTGGGTAAAAAGGATCTCGTCTTGATCGTTGTAACGGTTGCCAGTGCGTGTTTCATTTAAAGAAAAATAGTCTTGAAACTCGTGGTGACTAACGGCCAAAAGAATAAGATTGCGTCCCTCTTCATGGAAATCCTCAACAGTATGCATCAGTTTAATTAACTGATGTGACATGGCCTCCAGAGCATTTTTTGTAGCGGACTCCTCGGTGAGGGTTAGTGAAATCCAGTTGATCCATCCAGAGCTGAGCAGAATTAAAATTAGAGAAAGCAGAATAAATTTGGTTTTGATAGAATAGAGAAAATAGATTTTTTTTGATAGGATAGCCATTTAATTTAAAGGACGAATAAAAACAATCAATTGAGACTCTTCTTGAGTAGGAAGAATGGTTAAATTAAACAGCAAAGAGAGGGTGTGGCCATTTTTATGTAAACCGGTCTGTCGCCAAGTTTTGTTTTGTTCATTGCGTGAGTTGTTTTCTAAGGTTAAAAATTGTTCGAACTCCTTTTGTGCCATCTCTAAATGTTGTGGGGGAAGCAGGGTGAGGTGCAGGTTTTGACCGATCACTTCTTGGTTTGAGTAGCCAAACAGTTGTTCTGCGGCTGGATTCCAATAACGAATGGTGCCTTTTCTGTTTAACAATACGATACCGTCCAAAGCTGTATCCATCGTACGTAGAAAGCTTTCACGACTTTGCGCTAATTTTATCCGATCTTCTGCTATTTGACGACGATCTTTGCCAAAATGGTGCCAGACCAGAAAAAAAATGAGCCATAAGGCGGGGATAGAAAAAAGGTTTAGTTGATTATAAAGATTAATAAAATCGGTTGATTGAAGGATTAACCAGGGAACATCATAATAAAATTCGAACGCTCCGCTAAACTCACCGCGATAGAGGATGGGGATATAGATTTCCACCACATCATTGGAAATAATTTGATTTTCTTGCGTTGTTTCAGTTTTACGAACCACTTTGGTATAAATATTTCCTTTGGCGACAATATCGCGAAAATAGGGAAAATTGTTGATGGTACCGATCTCTTTGGTATCGGTTGAAAAAACGGTCTCTCCATTTCGAGAAAATGCTTTAATTTTTTGTAAATTAAAATGTTCCAATATTTCGACAACAATAGGGGTGAATGAGGGGTCGAAGGCGGTGCGGGTAAACTCATTTTTGAAAGATAAGTGGGAGAGTGCCAAATGTTTAGCAGTTTTTTGGGCCTCTATTTCGATTGTTGTGAGGAGATGATTTTCCAATTCTGGTAAAAAAAAATGTCCATACAGGGGCAAAATCAAAATAATTAATGAACAAAATAGGAAAGAGAGAGCCAAATCGGTATGTTTTAAAAAGTAGATATACTTCACGGTATGATTAGGTATCCTGGGTTAAAAGAACAAAAATAGTCCCTTCTTCAAAGTTGATGCGGCGCATTAAATTGTTAAGAAGAGGGAGAGTATTTTCCAAAAATTTATTTGAATTTTCTAAGAGAGTTTTTTTTTGTAGCCAGTTGTTCTCATATTGTAAAAATTGCATGCTTAACTCCCCTAATTCGCGCAAGCTTTCCAGGCCGATCTGTTTTAAAGTTGGATCTTCAGATTCAGTTAGAATAGGGTATAAATCATAATCTTCGCGTATCAAATGGGTAATTAGATCTTGAATGAGATGTTTTAAATGGGTGATTAATAAATCGGCATGTTGTGATATTTTTTCTTTTTCAAGGAGGGGAAAAATAGTTTTTAAAAGGGTTATGATGGCCGTGTGCTCATTTTGAAACTCCAAGATTATATTTTGAAGTTGTGGAGTTTTCATGGATAATTCCTTATGGTTAGAGCAGGATCTTTTTTATTAGGGTATTAACCCAAAGGCCCGCATTTTTTCTTCGACTTTTTCTCTGTTAATCGGTTTGGATAGATAATCGGAGCAACTGCCACGGAAAAAAGCTTTGACCACTTGTTCTTCGGTATCCAATGCACTTACCATGAAAATAATGGCTTCTGAGGGGCCTTGCAGTCCATTTTCTTGTTCTATCTGGCGAATCCGCTTGAGGGCGTCTTGTCCATCCATCTCGGGCATCATGATATCCAGGCAGATTAATTTATAAGGGTTACCATCCAGAACTGATAGTTCATAGGCTTCAACGGCCTCCCGTCCATTGACAGTCAAGTCAATGTCGCCATGTTTAGAAAGAATTTTATCCAGTAACAGGCGGTTGTGAGCTTCGTCATCGCTAATTAAAATTCTCATTTGATTCTGGATCCTTTGAATTTGCTGATTGATTTATATTTAAAAATCATCTTTATATGTTATTTTATATGTTTAAAAAAAATGCAGCAAGGGGGAATTTGCATGACGATCTTTTAATATATCGGAAAAATAGAAATCAAGACTTTGGGGGGCGGAGAACCGCCCCCCCCAATCCCCCCACCCTTTTCTTTTAATACTTTAAAAAAAAGAGGGGGGGTGGGGGATTCATCCCCCAAGGTTTTGTCTTGTATTTTAATGTTTTGCCCGAAGTGCATCATGTTCTTCGAGATTGATTTTTGATCTGTCATGAGCGATTTGGTTGAAAAATTATAAAGATGTGAATGTGGATATCGTAAGATTAACGTGTTGTTTTTGTTGTTTTTTATAAAATTTTTAATTTTGAATTATTTTCTTTGACGTAGGTAAAAAGTTCGTCTATCTTAAGGGGAGTGAATGAGGAGACGGTGTTTTGCGGTAACGCACCAAGTTGACGGTGTTTTATCGAGAGAGCTTGTGACTCATTGTAAAGTTTTAGTTGTGTAGGTTCTTTGACAATTTGGTAATCATTGATGTGGACGCTACGAGATAGGGTTTAAGTAGTAGTACGACCCGATTTAAATTAAGTAGCGTACATGATTAGATTGTGTGC
>JAMOAW010000109.1:0-5361 GCA_039908535.1 Magnetococcus sp. DMHC-6
TCTTGTGGTTATGATCGTTCTCAATAAACACATAATACCAGAAAGGACGTTAAATTACGACCCTTTGCGATCCAAAAGGGCAATAAATTCCCATTTTTACCGGTTTTTGCAATTACCTCTATTATTTAAAAAAAAGGGGGGCTGGGGGATTGCCCCCAGGGTTTTTATTTTGTTTTTTGTTCAGGCACTCGTTAATCGTCCACACTTAAATGTGGTGGTACCATTGTGTTTATGTAGTCTGAAAACGAATAATCAAGACCTTGGGGGGCGGAGAACCGCCCCCCAATCCCCTCCACCCTTTTTTTTTAATTTTTTGCCCGCAGGGCATTATGTTCACAACATATCTATGGGGAGGGGAACATAGACCTCTCTGATGACGATCAATGGAGTATGACGATGGAATCTGACCCTTTTCTGGCAGATCATTTTGCCTCTTGCAGCCAATTATGCGATCAGTTGGCCATTGGAGTGTTGGTGGTGGATGATTGGCAAGAGGTGCGGATGGTCAATAGCGTCTGTGAACGATTGCTTGGCAAACCAAGGAGTCAAATGGTCGGTTTGCATTTGGATAAATTGCTTCCTGGTCATCCGGTTGGTTTGGATCTTTTGGATCGTGCCCGCCGTCTTAACATGCCTTGTCGCATGCGGCAAGTGCGTTGGCAGCCGACGTTGGATATTTCGTTAACAGTTTCATTGACAGCGGTCCCGCTTGTTGATCGGCATGGACAGACCAAGGGGGGGTTGCTCCAGATAGAGGAGCTGGGCAGTTTAGAACGGCTAGAGGAGGGACAAAGGTTAAACGATACCCTGGATTCTTTAGGGGATATGGCCTTGGCGGTTGCCCATGAGGTTAAAAATCCCTTGGCTGGCATTCGGGGGGCGGCGCAACTGTTGGAATCGGAGGTCTATTCTCAGTCGGCCAAAGAGTACGTCTCCCTTATTCAGTCTGAGGTAGACCGGATTATTCGCTTGCTGGATAATTTATTGGGTGTGGTGGACAATCAACCGAATTTTTTAGAAGAATTAAATATTCATGAGGTTTTGGAGCATGTGATTAAATTGGGATTTACCGATCAGCACAAACCAAAACGAGATTTTGATCCTTCACTTCCCCCTGTGCGAGGGGATCGGGATCAGTTGATTCAACTGTTTTTAAATTTAGTCCACAATGCCACCGCTGCGGCCACTGTAATGGGTCAGGTTATCTTGCGCAGTCGGATGGCCACCCAAGTGCGCCTGGAGGGGGGAAGACGGGTGCATCAACTTCTTATAGAGGTGGAAGACAATGGACCTGGGATTCCACCGGAGATCGGTCGGCGCATTTTTAATCCTTTTTTTTCTACCAAGCCAGAGGGAACTGGCCTGGGCCTCTCCATTTCGCAAAGAATCGTCCATGACCATGCGGGGTTGATGGAATATGTCAGCTTGCCAGGCCGGACAATTTTTCGCGTTTTTCTACCGGTGCCCTCTTAATGGAACCTCAAGTAATTCTCATTGCCGATGATGACAAGGCGGTTCGTTTTGTATTGGAGTCGGCGTTGCAACGGGCTGGTTTTGCCGTGCGTAGTTTTGCCTCTGGTCGCGAGCTGTTGGAATCGTTGCAACATTTTGGTGGTGATTTGGTTATTACCGATATTCTCATGCCTGGAGGTTCTGGTTTAGATCTTCTCAAAACCATTCAAATGCAGGCCAGCCAATTGCCTGTTATTGTAATCACCGCGCAAAGCACTCTCAAAAATGCCGTCTGTGCCTTTGAGTTAGGAGCTTTTGAATATTTGGCTAAACCATTTGATATTAATCAGGTTGTGGCGTTGGTGCGGACCGCTCTTCAGCGCAAGACGCCTCCCAAAATACGCACGAAACCCCCGGATATTGAACGATTTGGTGGGATAATTGGATCCTCTCAGGCCATGCAGGAGTTGTTTCGCACCATTGGCCGTCTGGCCAACTCGGAAATGACGGTTTTAATCCATGGGGAGTCTGGAACCGGCAAAGAGTTGGTTGCCCGTGCGGTTCATGCCAACAGTCCCAGGCGGCAAGGCCCTTTTACGGCCATCAATATGGCGGCCATTCCCCGCAATTTGATTGAAAGTGAATTGTTTGGCCACGAAAAGGGGGCCTTTACCGGGGCTGTCTCAAGACGGGTAGGTCATTTTGAGCAGGCTCGTGCTGGGACGCTTTTTTTGGATGAAATTGGCGATATGCCTATGGAGGCCCAAACTCGATTGTTGCGGGTGTTGCAAGAGGGCACATTTACCCGCGTGGGTGGCACTGAAACCTGTCGCGCCAATGTGCGTATTTTGGCTGCCACGCATCAGGATCTGCCCCAGGCGATCGCCAAGGGTCATTTTCGCGAAGATCTTTTTTATCGTTTGAATGTCATTCCTCTGCATGTTCCCTCGTTGCGCTCAAGAAAAGAGGATATTCCTTTGCTGGTGGATTATTTTCTTTTAAGTACGGCGCGCAATTTGAATCTACCTCTTAAACGGTTTTCTTTGTCGAGTTTGGAACGCCTTGCCGCCTATGATTGGCCGGGCAATGTCCGGGAGTTGGAAAATTTAATTCAGCGTCTGATGGTTTTGATTCCTCAAGATGTGGTAGAAGTTGAACATCTTCCCCTACCCATTCCCATCCAAGGGGAGTGGCGAGAAACGCTGCCATTGGTGGAGGCATCATTGACTACTTTAGCTCCATCTGTGGGAGTGGTGGAACAATTTTCACTCAAAGAGGCTGTCAAAAGGGATTTGGATCGCTATTTTGCGTCGTTGAAGGGGCTTATGGTGACCGAACTTTATGAGACCATTATTCATCAGGTGGAAGAGGCTCTTTTGAGCAGAGTTTTAGAAGAAACCCATGGCAATCGGGTGAAAGCCGCCTTAATTTTGGGGATTAATCGGAACACTTTGCGCAAAAAAATGTTGGAACTTGGCTTAGAAGATAAAAAGTAATGGTTCAAAACATTGACAGCGGAGCGCATTTTTTTTAGCATCCCTTCTAATCGGTGCGAAAGTTGTGTTATGAATAGCTCAGAGGCAAGATATGGGTTGCCTTATCGCATAAGCCGGGATATAAGACGTGGGGAATATGGATTCTTTAAATACGGGAGGGGGTACCCCTCCGGCCCAAAAAAACTTGCCAGGATCAGGGCAGGGGATGGGTGTGGGAATCCGTCTTGCTACGGAATTGGCCTCGGCCGTATTTGTAGGCCTTGCCATGGGATATGGATTGGATTCATTATGGGGTAGCCGTCCATGGATGATGATCCTTTTCCTGTTTTTTGGTGTAGCAGCTGGTTTTTTAAATTTATATCGGAGTGTGAATCAGGTCCAAAAGAGATTGTAATTTTTTTGGAGCTGAAACAATTTTTGTTGCGACGTGCAACGTCTAACAACCAACCAAGAGTGGCCTAAGCCTAGTTAAGGGTACAGGGAAAGGGAACATGATTTCATCTGCTATAGCCGCCGAAGTTGCTCATGGGGTTGCTCAAGCTGCCCCCAAAATGGATCCTCTGCACCATTTTCAAGTGGTCAAAGTGATCCCTATCTCCCTCTTTGGACTGGATATTTCCATCTCAAATTCGATTATCTGGATGTGGATATCGGTGGCCTTGGTGTGGACTTTTTTTCATTTTGCTTTAAAAAATGCACGCCGAATACCAGGCAATTTGCAAAGTTTGGCTGAGATAATTTATATTTTTGTGCATGATATTGTGGAGCAAAATATCGGTGAAGAGGGAAAAAAATTTTTTCCTCACATTCTGACCCTTTTCTTTCTGGTACTATTTTGCAATCTTACCGGATTGATACCGGGTTCTTTTACTGCCACCTCACAGCTGGTGGTGACGGGGACTTTGGCGGTTGGGATTTTTATTTTTTCAACTGGGCTGGGCTTTTATCGACATGGGGCGCACTATCTGCATTTTTTTGTACCGTCGGGACTGCCTGTGGTTTTGTTGCCCTTGATGGTCCCGATTGAGATCATCTCTTATTTAGCTCGACCAGTCTCGTTGTCGGTTCGTTTGTTTGCCAACATGACGGCAGGGCATACAGTTTTGGGTGTGTTGTTTTTCTTTACAGCGACGTTGCCTTGGTTTGGATCGTGGCTGCCGTTTGGATTTTCGGTTATCTTCACGGGTGTGGAGATTTTTATCGGGATCATTCAAGCGTATATTTTCACTATTTTAACTTGTGTTTACATCAACGATGCGATTCACATGCATTAATGTGTGGGCGTGTCAACTTAGCAAACTGACTATCACTGTATTTTAGGAAGGAAACAAATCAATGGAGAACCTTGCCGCCTCTTTTATCGGTATGGGCTTGGCTGCTGCTGGTCTGGCTGGATCGGGTGTTGGTTTGGGCTATATGTTTGGCAAAACCATCGAATCGGTGGCGCGTCAACCAGGAGCGGAAGCTCAAATGTCCAAATATGTTTGGATTGGTGCCGCGTTTGTGGAGGCTATCGCTTTGTACGGACTGGTGATTGCGTTTATTATTATGGGTAAGGGTTGAAATGATTTCCGCCGCCTACGCCAGCGAATCTACAGGGCTTCCCCAGTTTCAAACCAGCACCTTTAGTTCGCAAATTTTTTGGACTGTTGTCTCATTTATTGTCTTGATGACCTTATTGAAAAAATATGTCATCCCAGCGATCAATAACATCCTAGAAGCGCGCGGTCGGCAAATCAGTGATGACCTCTCGGAGGCCGAGAAAAAACGCAAAGAAGCGGATGCTTTATTGATAGAGTACAAAGAAAATTTGGCTCAAGCCGGTCGAGTGGCTGCGCAAGCATTGGAGGATGCCCGTTTAGAAGCGGCGCGCATTCGCACCACAGCCATCCATGAATTGACCGATGAGTTGGCGCAAAAGAAAAATTTGGCCATGGCTGAAATCGAACAAGCCAAACTCAAAGCACTTACTGAAGTTCAAGCTGTTGCCATTGAGGTGGCCATGTTGGCCACGGAAAAATTGATTGCCAAATCGGTCACCAAGATGGATGCCAACAAAATGGTCCAGACGGCCTTGGAGCAAATTCAAGCAGACAGCAGACATTTGCATTAGACAAATCGTCAATCTGTATGGTGGATGTAATTTTAAGCAGAAAACCCTGGAAGAGTTGTATTCCAGGGTTTTTTGTTTTATTGTATTGTGTGATGACTAAGTTGCAATGTAACTGTTCACCGAAGTAAATTGAAACTCAATGATTTATAAAAAAAAGGGGTCTGGGGGATTGCCCCCAGGGTTTTGACTTTGCTTTTGACTTTGCTTTTGACTTTGCTTTTGACTTTGCTTTTGAATTCGGTTTTGCTTTCTTCAAATAGCAGGGGGGTTGGGGGATGCAATCCCCCAAGGTCTTGTTTT
>JAMOAW010000054.1:0-21033 GCA_039908535.1 Magnetococcus sp. DMHC-6
GCCTGACCATCGTCCACATCCGCCACACGCAACACGCCCGTCGCCGTATCGTTCCCATCCTCTACCACGCTGCCCGTGCTCGTACCAGAAATCGTCGCCGCATCGTTGATGCCGGTTAAAGTCACCAAAATATTTTGATTGGTGCCATCGATAGATTGTACGGTGACGATTTCTGTAATGGTTTGACCTGCAGCCAAATGCTGAATTTTGTCGTTATTGGCGGTAAAGGTCCATTGACCATCGGCATCTACCGTAAAACTGCCGTTGGCACTCTCACCAGTGGCTGCAATGAGTTGCGCCTGACCATCGTCAACATCTGATACAATCAGTGTACCGCTTGCTATAAGAGTACCATCCTCGGTCACACGACCAGAGGTATCCCCAGAAAAAGAAGCAACATCGTTGATTCCGACAAGAGTAATGGTGATATTTTGCGAAGTACCGTCTATAGATTGCACGGTAATGACATCCGTGGTGATTTGACCAGCAGCCAAATGTTGAACCTTGGCGTTATCTACCACATAAGTCCAATTGCCCTTGACATCCAGACTCACTGAACCAAGTGCATTTGGCGTTTGATAGGTGCCTGAAGCAAAAGAGTTTTGATCATGATCAACGTCTGTAACGTCCAGTTTTCCAGAGGCGATCAGATGACCACTGTTGACATTGCTATCCTCGGTTAATCTGCTGGTACTCACACCAGTTATCACCGCTGCATCGTTCATACCAACGATCTCAACTGTTGCCGTAGCCCAACTCAATGCACCACTACCCAGCTTGATGGCATAAGTAAAACTATCGGTCAAATGTTCTCCTGCCGCCATACTTTGAATATTGGTAATAGAGTATAATGTTAACAGTTTATTGATATCATAAGATATCTTTTCGTTGATGATGGCAATAGGCACCCCCAGTTTACTGGTACTGGTCGTGCGTGCGGTGAGAAGTTCAGAAGTTTGAATTCCCACACCATCATCAAGAGAATACAATGATTTAGCCGCCCCGCCCAAATCATTGCCCATGACATCTAGTTGTTGTACCGTTCCCGCATTCTCTTCGTTCAAAACGAAATAGTCATCCTTAGCCTGCGGGGTATTAGAAAATGCAATTGAAATCCCTTTTGCGCTTGAGTTGCCCATCTCGATTCTCCCGAATGATATTTTAGTGTTTCTTTAAAATCATCAATTAATATTATGTTATCAATTGTAATATGTTATACTCTTTCTCAAAAAGGATAGCCATGCCATTTTCATCAATACGATGAACCAATCCTGAAAGTTTAATAAGAGTATTCTCCTTGGATTGCCTTTTCTTAAATGTTACAGAAGAAAGGAGTAATTCTATTTCAACTTTCGTTCCTAGTGGCAATGTATACTTTGTCTTAAAAAATGCACCTCCTGAACAGACGTCTTTGGTCAAAAGCATCATGACCTCTTGCTTTTCCTCGCCAAGAAAAGAAATCTGAGATTTAAGTTCCAAAGGAAATCTCTCAATCTGTCTTTGTTCTTTAGTTGGCATGATAAACGCTTTCTTGTGTGGTTCATTGCTCTTAAGACACACATCCATTTATAGCAATGGTAAAATAAAATATGCAAAATAAAAAGAAAAAAGAAGCATGAGTTGGTATGATTTTGGTATGATTTTATTAGGCAAAACCTCCTATAAACTCATACGCTCCTCATACATTCGTATGAGTTTATGGGAATACGATATATTGAGATGTTAAAAATTTTTAGCAGACCACAAACTTGCCTGAGTTCTTGTGGTGACCCCAATTTTTTTAAATAGATGATAAATATGCGTCTTGACTGTGTTAAGGCTAACACCAAGATAATTTGCAATCTCTTTATTGCCCTTCCCCTCGGCAATATGAACTAATATTTCCCGTTCTCTGGGTGTCAATAATGCTATTTTTTCCATCTGAGAGCTCTTTTCCTCAATAGAAGAAGAGACCCCTTCTGCTTGACGCAATATTTGAGACATAATTTCCCAGGAATACCACAATTGCCCCTCCAGTATTGTGAGTACCCCTTTAGGAAATAGATCCAAAGCGTCACCTTTACAAAAAATACCCCGTAAATTTCGACACAACACATTGTGTCGAATAATAATCTCACGAGGTACATTGAAAAAGGCTATATAAAATTTTAAAGTGTCTGATAAGGTATCGATCATCTGACAATCTTTAAAATCATCAGAATAGCTTTGAAAATCAAAAAGAACCAACTCAATTTTATTGAAAAGAGTGCTAGAATGAAGAATCTCTTTTATTTCAGTCACGCAGACAAAATTGTGTCCTGTATGTTGATGCAGAAATGCAGCCAATAATTCATTTTGTAACTTATTTGTCCCAACAATATATATAAATGATTTCATTGCGCCCTTATAAATTTTTCGGTCACAAAATGAAAGAATTTGATAATACTTCCTTTCTATGAATACCCAATAGCATTCATTCTTTCCAATGAACAATATTTAATAAAATCAAGACCCTGGGGAAAAACCCCAAGGTCCTTTTTTCCTGTTATAAAGAATCCTCATGCACGCCAAATCTTCTGTTGATCCGCTATAAACGGTCGTGATCCGTAGAAACCAAAACGCAATCCATGCTGGCCAAAAGCTCTGGGGTGATCTCGACACTCTGCATTTTTAATTTATGCGACCGACTCGGACGCATAACAGGAAGATAAGGATCGGAATACTCCATTAAAGCACCCGCCTTTTGTAATTTTTGCAACAAAACAAAAGAGGGTGACTCCCGCGCATCGTCGACATTTTTCTTATAGGCCAAACCCAAAACCAAAATACGCGAACCTCGTATGGATTTGCTCTTGACGTTTAACGCCTCGGCAATCTTGGCCATCACATAGTCCGGCATAGAAGAGTTGACCTCCCCAGCCAACTCGATAAAACGCGTATTTACTCCATATTCCCGCGCCTTCCAGGTTAAATAAAAAGGATCAATGGGAATACAATGCCCCCCTAAACCTGGTCCCGGATAAAAAGGAGTAAACCCAAACGGCTTGGTGGCCGCCGCACGAATGACCTCAAAAATATCCAACCCCATCCTATCAGCCACAATTTTTAACTCGTTCACCAAGGCGATGTTCACCGACCGATAGGTGTTTTCTAAAATTTTAACCATCTCCGCCGCCGCCGTCGACGAAACCGGAATCACGCGATCAATCACCTGTTCATACAACGTCATCCCTACCTCTAAACAGGCAGAGGTGGTGCCACCACACACCTTGGGAATGGAGCGCGTCGTAAAATCAGGATTGGCCGGATCCTCCCGCTCTGGAGAATAAACCAAAAAATAATTCTCCCCCAACACAAACCCCTTCTTCTCAAGGCGGGGACGTAACTCTTCATCGGTGGTGCCTGGATAGGTGGTACTCTCTAAAGAGAGCATTTGACCCATCTGCAAATAGGGCAACATGGTCTCCACTGAACCCACCACATAAGAAAGATCTGGCTCGCGATTTTTGTTCAATGGGGTGGGCAAACACATGATAATCACATCCATATCACGCACCGCCGAAAAATCATCCGTGGCCCGAAAACGCCCTGCCTGCATGGCTTGATGTAAAGTGGCAAAATCAAGATGCTCTATGTAAGAATCCCCTAGACCAAGTTTACGAATTTTCTCGGCATCCACATCACAACCAATTACGGTAAATTTTTCCTCTAAAAACCGCAACGCCAACGGCAATCCCACATAACCCAAACCAATAATCCCAATTTGCGCTTGACGTCCCTTAATTTTTGCACACAATTTATCTTTCATTTCAAAAAAACCTCAACACACATCAAAAGTTAAAATCCTATGAAAAAGGTGTTCTCTGTACTATAAAACAGGTAACCGTTCAGATAAAAAAAATCAAAAACAAGACCTTGGGGGATTGCATCCCCCACCCCCCCTGCTATTTGAAGAAAGCAAAACCGAATTCAAAAGCAAAGTCAAAACCCTGGGGGCAATCCCCCAGACCCCTTTTTTTTATTAATATATGAACAGTTACGCCAAAGCAATAAATCATTGAGTTTCAATTAACGTAAACTTTTACTTCGGTGAACGGTTACTAAAACAGTACCAACCAAATCATACTCATGGGCTTCGGAAATCGCTACCTGAACCCTCTCCCCTGGCTGCCAGTCACCCCGATTAAAATAGACCACCCCATCCACTTCAGGGGCTTGACCAGCAAGTCGACCCACCATCAACCATTCACTCTCCTGAGATGGACCATCAACCAATACCTCTACTTGCGATCCAACCAACGCGCGCAACTTGCGCCGACTGATCTTTTGCTGGCGTTTCATCAACCGATCCCGACGCTCTTTGGCTACCTTACGTGGCACTTTATCCGGCAATAAATAGGAGGCCGCGCTGGCTTCATCGGAATATAAAAACACCCCTAAGCGATCAAATTCAACCCGCGAAATAAACTTTAATAAATGCTTAAATTCTGCTTTACTCTCCCCAGGAAACCCAACGATAAACGCACTCCGCAACACCGCCTGCGGCACACGCTCCCGAATGCGTTGCACCACCCGCTCTGGTGCAGATGCCGGGCTATACCGCTGCATTCTCTTTAAAACCTCTGGGTGACTGTGCTGAAAAGGAACATCTAAATAAGGAATTATCTTGGAATTGCTCGCCATAACCTGCAACAGACGATCGGTCACCAACGAGGGATATAAATATAAAACACGCAGCCAAACAAGACCATCCACAGCGGACAATCGCTCTAAAAGGGCAGCTAAATCGGTCCGGGGGGTTAAATCTCGACCATAAAAACTGCTGTCTTGCGAAACTAAATTAATCTCACGTACCCCCTGACCAACCAGGTGTTCCACCTCAGACAAAATGTGCGCCACGCTCCGAGAACGAAAAGCCCCTTTTAACTGAGGAATAATACAAAACGTACACGGATTGTCACACCCTTCGGCAATTTTGACATAGGCCGTATGCGCAGGAGTGGTGATCACCCGCACACTCTCCTCGACAACTGGCTCACGTGCCTCTATACGAACCACCCGATTTTGAACACTCTTAAAACCAGTACCCTCCCCCTCCTGAAGCCAAGGAATCACCTGCGCCCCCTGGTCGGTGCCGGTCAAAAGATCAATACTCGGAAAATCCTCTACCAAAGAGGCCCCATATCGCTGGGCCAAACAACCAGTCACCAACAATTTCTTACCAGGATAGGTCACTTTTAAAGCCGCCATTTCCGCAATCGCCTGCCGAGATTCCGCCTCAGCCTCAGCGATAAAACCACAGGTGTTGACCACCAAAAGGTCGGCCTCCTCTGGGGTTGGGGTCGAAACATACCCAGCTTGCACAAAACGACCCAATAAATTTTCGGTATCCACTAAATTTTTCGGGCATCCCAGCGAGATCACCCCTACTTTTTTTAACATATCCTGTGACAACATCCCACTATTCACGAAAATTTATAAACTGCAGCGGAATATCAAAATCGGTCTCTTTGAGCAACGCAATCACCTGCTGGAGATCATCCCGATTTTTTCCTGTAACCCGAACCAAATCCCCCTGAATGGCGGCCTGCACCTTTAGTTTACTCTCTTTGATCATCTTAACAATTTTGCGCCCCAACTCGACCTCTACCCCCTGACGCACCGTCACCTTTTGGCGCACCAAACCACCAGAGGCATTTTCAACCACAGCAAAGTCCAACACCTTTGGATCCACCTGTCGGCGCACCATTTTGCTTTTGAGAACAATCACAACCTGTTCTAATTTATATTTATCATCGGTGGTAATGGTGATCACCGGTTTTTCATTGACCAATGTGGTCTTTGAGCCTTTAAAATCATAACGGGTGGTGATCTCCTTGATCGTCTGCTGCAGGGCGTTTTCCACCTCCTGCGCATCCACCTGAGAAACGATATCAAACGAAGGCATTTTAATTTCCCCCCTTTCCTATCGGGATAACATAAACCTAAACAACCCAAAAAAACGAATCACTTCACTTTACCTCGGACCAACCCGCCCCATCAATGACATCCACCCCTTCTGGCACTTTAAAAATAAATTTTTCTGCCGGAATCGGTTGATTCATCCGTAGCGCACTAAAAGTAAATTGCGAACGATGACCCAGGGTATCCTCGACATTCAAGGCCAACAGTGTATTTCCTGTGGCATCCAATGTCACATCAACCTCTTGGAAAGATCCCTTTTTATGGGGCCACAAACGAACCGAAGGCAAATTCCACTGGGGATCCTGGAACACCTCCCATTTAAATAAACTCTCAATACGCGACTGAGAAACCAAAAAAGCGGCAGGAGAATCGTGCGATGTATCGGCGGGTATCTGTGTGACCTGCTGGAGTTCCGGTTCATAATACCAAACACTCTTGCCATCAGAAAGAATCTGTTGTACGTCAGGAGTTTGATAATCCCACAAAAACCGCCCAGGCTTGGCCGCAGCAAACCGCCCTTGACTGACTTGATCCTGGGCACCATTGGCGGAGATGACCTTTTGAAAAAAATCCGCTTCAACACTTTGTAAACGATCTAAAAAACTCTGCAATCGTCGCACAACGGGATCTGATGGGGAAACCACAGGGGAAGTGACCTCTTTGGCAGCAGAATCACCATGAACAGGAAGGGCGATCATCCACAAAACCAATCCAAAATAGACCCAAACCTCACGTCCAAAACCAAAATATTTCATCTGTTCCTTTCTCTCAACCCAAAAATTTAAATTTTCACACATGTAAATGGTACATATTTTGCTAAACAATTCATTGACAAAACAACTCTCGACCAACTTTTACAAAACAAGGTAGAAAATGGTTTTCAATACGTTCAATCCAGAGCCAGAAACCCATATAGATCCACATGGGATAGACCTCACCACATCTTTTGACTTCAAAAGTCTACAAAAAAGAGTGACAGGAAAAAATAGTTTACCACAACTCCTCCATGAACTCGCGTTATGGCTCGGTACAATCATCCGTTTAGAGATGATCGCCTATTGGAATCTTAACCAAAGCCATTTGGAGTACAACGACCAACACCCCGATTTACCAATACTCCTGGAGGTCACCCATGCCATTATCGACGGTCCACTGCCACGAATCCGCCATTGGCGTCAAAAAGAGTGGCTTTTACACCTCTGGATTGACACCCCTCTTGATAAAGGAGAGCGCATGTTAATCATCGAAAAAGGGTATCATTTACCCCTAGAACAAATGAATCCTCTGCTGCGCGAAATGTTAAAAATTTTTCAATCAGCACTCAAACAATGCCAAAACCCAACAGATGCCAAGTGATACTCATTGCATCCAACCATGCACGATCTGACGCGCCTTCTGAAACACCTCTGGGGTGTAGCGTCCAACCGAGCATTCTTTTTGAATGTACTGTAAAAATTGAGCTTGTCTATCAGCCGAAGCCTCCAAATTAAACCAAATACCACTGATGAGACGGCCAAGATCCGAAATAAACACCCGATACGCCTGGGCAATCGTCCATGTACCCCTGACAAAAAGCAAAAAATCCTCCGTTTGCAAGTGCCCCTTAAAATCATAACAGGCCGTCGTCCCAATACGCCCCTGGTGCGACTCTCCCACCCCCCCCTTTTTTAAAGGAAAAATCTGCTGACGAGCCAACGGGGATAAGGTCACCCGAAACGCTCCCTCCGACCATGTTCCTGGCGGGGCACCCTGTTTTGGAGTAAGCGCATCACGACTCAAGATATAAGTCAACAGCCGCCTACCAGATTTAAAAATTATGTGCAAATCCAATTTCTTCATCATTTATCTCCCCATCTTTTTTTAAAGAGTTTAATAAAAAAAAGGGGCTTCAAGATTAACCTCAGAGTTTTATTTTAACAAAATATCATTCAAATCCCAATAAACAATAAATAAATTTCTCACTTATCGAAACTTTTATCTCCCCATCCCAAAAAAACTGTTTGCTTGGCATTGCAAAATCGAAACAAAACCGATAAGTTATGCTAAAAGGGGCAGATGAAATATGACCATCATACCATCTATAAATGATCTGGGAATTACCCTGATCGATACATTACATAATCGACCTGGATTTACCGCCAGTTACCTTCTGGAAGAGGGAGACCAGGCAGTGATTATCGAGACAGGTCCACCTACCTCTGCGCCCATTATTCTAAACGCCCTCATCAAAAAAGGGCTCCCCTTGACCTCCGTCGTGGCCGTTATCGTCACCCATGTGCATCTGGACCATGCAGGAGGAGCAGGATATTTAATACAACACCTTCCCAATGCCCGCTTGCTGGTCCATCCCAAAGGAGCCCGCCACCTGATCAACCCAGACAAATTGGTCACCGGCGCCCAAGAGGTCTATGGAGAAAATATTTTTAACACCCTACTTGGTTACCCCATCCCAGTGGCAAATGACCGAATCGACACCCCGGCAGAAGGAGATACCTTTACCTTCAACAACCGCACCTTAACTTTTTTACACACCTTGGGACACTCAAAACACCATTTCTGTATCTGGGATGAACAGACCTCCAGCATTTTTACTGGCGATACCCATGGCATCTCCTATCGAGCCTTTGACAGCCCCAAAGGCATATTCCTTTTCCCCGCCACCACCCCGGTCCATTTTGATCCCGATGCCGCCCACCATTCCATCGACCGGATTGCCGCCCTCAAACCCCAATGGCTCCATTTCACCCATTTTGGTTCAGTCCCCTACAACCGAACCCTATCAGACGATCTCCATCGCCTGCTGGATCGCATCCGTATCTTTGCCAAAGCCCAAGATCACCCCCTCTCTGGATGCCACACCCGATTGGCGGCAGGAATTGAAAAAATTTTATTCTCCCGCTTAAACCGACTGGGCAATGTCCTAAGTCGAGCCGAAAGCCAAAAACTCCTTTTTATGGATATTCAACTCAACGCCTTAGGATTGGAACATTGGATCAATTCCCTTGCTTCTACACCAAAAGGCGAGCCATCTCACATAATAACAACATAATTTTTATCTAAAATTTTTAAGGATTTCCACTCTTGGAACTTATCGATCACGCACGAATAGGGATTGTTGGTGGCGGACCAGCCGGAGCATTTACAGCCTTTTTTTTACTGGACTTAGCAAAACGGGTTGGACTTCAAATCCACGTAGATATTTACGAACCACGCAATTTTTTACTCACGGGTCCGCCTGGTTGCAACATGTGCGGTGGGGTTATTTCGGAATCTTTAATCCAACTCATGGCCACCCATGGCATCCAACTCCCCCCAGAAGTCATCCTCGACACTCTGGACACCTACACACTGCACACCGAAGCAGGCCGAGTGCAATTGCATACCCCCACCCATGAGATGCGCATTGCCACCATTTTTCGAGGAGAAGGCCCCAAAGGTTCTGAAAAACAACGCCCCTTGCCCTGGGATAGCTTTGACCAATTCATATTGGCCATAGCCTGTTGCAAGGGGGCACACCACCTGCCCCACCGGGTAACCAAACTGACTTGGGATCAAGGTCGTCCCCAAATCCATTGCGAACAATCCAAACCGCAAACCTACGATCTATTGGTAGGAGCTGTTGGATTGAATGGACCGGGCATTAAACTGTTCGATGATCTCCATTTTGGCTATCGCCCACCCAAAACCACCCGGGCCTTTGTCGGCGAACTTTACTATGGCGAGGAAGAGGTCAAACGCCTCCTCGGTCATGCCATGCAGGTATTTTTGCTCAATATCCCAAAACTAAAATTCGCCGCCATCACCCCAAAAGGCCCCTATGCCACCTTGGTTATCTTGGGAGATGAAATCACCCCTGAACTCACCGAACGACTCTTACAAACCCCCCAGGTCCAACAATGTCTCCCCACAGGCTGGAGTTTACCTGTCATCCCCTGCCACTGCCAACCCAAAATCAACATTGGTCCCCCGCATAAACCCTACGCAGACAGGGTGGTATTGGTAGGAGATTGCAGCGTTTCCAGACTATACAAAGATGGCATTGGGGCCGCCTTCCATCTGGCCAAAAGCGTTGCCATGACCGCTATCACCCATGGCATTTCGAACCAAGATTTTAAAAAACATTACTGGCCAGCCTGCCGAACCATGGCCTGGGACAACCGTTTGGGTCATCTCATGTTCACTTTAGACAAATATTTTTTAAATAACCATCCCGCACGGGTTGGTATGCTGGCCACCATCCGTCAGGAGCAGGCCAAGCACCCAGAGAGCTTAGGCATGCTTAGTCGAGCCCTCTGGGATACCTTTACCGGAAGTGCGACATATCGCTCTATTTTCCCTCGTTCTCTCCATCCCAAGGTTATAGCCCGCATGATCTGGGAAGGAACCAAAAGCCTATTTTATTAATTGGAGTCCACGATGACCAACCTGCTGTTTCGAGAAAACCCCGGAAAATTGGGTAAAACTTTTGAACCCGGTCAAATTATTTTTGCACAAGGAGATCCCCCCGATGGTCTGTATGTCATCTTAGAAGGGGAGGTAGAAATTTTGATCGAAAGAGCAAACCTCCCCCCCTATTCTCTCGCCATTCTCGAACAAAACGATGTTCTTGGCGAAATGGCCATCCTAGAAAACAAACCCCGCATCGCCACCGCGCGCGCTGTTGGTCACGTTCGACTCCTCAGCATAGACCAAAAAAAATTTCTAACGTGGCTACAAGAAGATCCCCTTTTAGCATTACGCATTATGGACAAAATGTCCGCACGCGTGCGTCATCTCGTCGAGCGAATGGTGGCGTTACTTCCCTCTGACTCTCCTGCCAATGAAATATGATGCCCTGCGGGCAAAAGATTAAAATCAAAACCCTGGGGGATGAATCCCCCAGACCCCCTCTTTTTTTTAAGAATTAAAAGAAAAGGGTGGGGGGATTGAGGGGCGGTTCTCCGCCCCCCCCCAAGATCTTGATTTTTATTTTTCCGATACATTATTAAATTTTGGGCGGATGAGGTTTTCAGTATGGACAGGTACCCACTGATACCATGGATACAATTCTATTTGGAAAAATATTGAAACGTATTGCGTCCCATGGTTTTAGCTTGGTACATTGCCATATCGGCATGTTTGATCAACACATCGCTCGTCTCTCCATCCAACGGAAAAATGGCGATACCCACACTCCCTGAGATTACGACCTCCTGATTTTTTAAAATAAATGGTTGATGCAGCAGTTCCAATATTTTACTGGCCACCAGTTCAGCCATGGACTCATGATGAATATCAGATAGAATGATCACAAATTCATCTCCCCCTAACCGGGCCACGGTATCGGACTTGCGAACCACCTGATTTAAACGTTGTGCCACATCGACCAACAGTTGATCCCCTGCGTCATGACCCAACGTATCATTCACCCATTTAAACCGATCCAAATCCAAAAAAAGCAAAGCAACTTTTCCCTCTTTACGTTTTCCCTTCAAAATCTCCTGCTGCAAACGATCCTGAAATAAACGCCGATTGGGAAGCCCAGTTAAAAGATCAATTTCGGCCTGTTCACGAAGTTTTTGTTCTAATTTCTTACGTTCTTGAATCTCTAATTGCAAGAGCTTGTTGCTCCTTGCCAAAGCATCCCGCTGCCCTTTTAATTCAAGATGGGTTTTAATCCGAGCCCGTACAACCGGGGGATTGATTGGCTTGGTGATAAAATCAACGGCCCCATGGACAAAACTTTGCGTTTCTGCGGAAGGATCATTATTTCCTGTCACAAAAATAATGGGAATATCCAAAGTTTCTGTATTTGTCTTCAATTTTGCACACACAACAAATCCATCCATTCCCGGCATCAAGATATCCAAAAGAATAATATCTGGTTTGTGAGTAAGGGTGATATCTAACGCCTCCTGACCGTTTGTTGCATAAAAAATTTGATACTCCTGCCTTAAGATATCGTTTAAAAGACGAATATTGCTCGGTGAATCATCCACGATCAAAATTTTTTGCATTCTGTTGGTCTCCATGTTCTCTTACTCCTTTGAAATCCGTTTCAAATCCTGCCTAAACTCATTTAAAAGCAGGGTAGCCCCTTGATGATCTAAATGATTCATACAAGACTCAAGAGGAATATAATATTTCTGAAACAAAAAAGATGAATTTACCAGCCGTTGTTTAATCAATTCTAAGCATTGATCAGCCCGCATATCACGATTTTTCAAAAAGCCCTCAAGATCAGACAACATAGACAAAAGAGACGCCGTATCTAATGATGAATGATCGTCCTCACGTTTTAACGACCAAAAATTTTCTTTCAAGGTCCGCCCGGATTCTAAAACAGTATCCAACTCCTTTTGCAACGCATCTATTAACTCCACAAGCCCTTTTTTATCATGTTGGCGAAGCGCGTTTTCAATTTTTTTCGTAAGTCGTACCACCCCTAAAGCCGAAACATTTCCGGCACTGCCCTTAAGTTTATGAATAAACTGCCCAATGGTATAAAAATCATCCTCTGCCAATGCCCCCTGAAGTTTTTTAAAAAAGTTTCCCTGTTCTGTCATAAAAACCAACAAAATTTTTCGGAAAAGGGCGGCATCCCCTTCACATCGTGCCAAACCGGAGGCAATATCTATACCAGGCAGATACTCCGGCAATAACGGAAGTTCCCCTGCTAAAATGGAAATATCTGCACTATCATCCTGATCCGTGACCAACCCTTCTTTACCTTGTTTCGGTTGTATCCATTTCGACAAAACAGATAACAAATCGTTCACTTGAATTGGTTTGGACAAATGGGCATTCATGCCCGCCTTGAGACAGGCCTGTACATCCTCAGACATGGCACTGGCGGTCATCGCGACAATAGGCAACTCCCTTGACGCAGGGCGCGTGCGAAGAGTACGGGTTGCCTCCAATCCATCCATAACGGGCATCTGAACATCCATGAGGATAAGGTCAAACGGCAAAACAGATTCAGCAACCAAATCCAAGGCCTCGGCGCCATGATTCGCAACCGTGACCGAAAATCCACGCCGCAGCAAAATTTCTTGGGCGAGTTCCTGATTCATTTTAATATCCTCTACCAAAAGGATACGCGCGCCTCGAAGCGCGGATAAATTCTGGTACGGGTCAGCAGTGTTCATAGTAGGCGACAAACGCCTAGCGGACACTTCCTCTCCACAACCGAGCAGGACCGTAAAATAAACCACCGTCCCTTTGCCCAACTCGCTCTCTATCCATATCTCCCCCCCCATCATAGTGACAAGACGACGACAAATCACCAACCCCAATCCAGTGCCACCATACCTACGGGTTATGGAATTGTCGGCTTGTTGAAAAGGTTCAAAAAGGGTAAGCAACTGTTCCGAACTCATACCAACCCCGGTATCACGGACCGAAAACTTTAATAAAATCTGATCCGTTTTCGTTATGGAAAATTCGGTAACAATCGAAATTTTACCCTGTTGCGTAAATTTAAGGGCATTACTACACAAATTCACCAAAATCTGTCTTAATCGGGTGGAATCGCCAATCAGTCTATTTGGAATATCGGCAGAGATAGAAAATTCAATGGCAATTTCTTTACTTGCCAATAAAATCGATAGCATATCTTTCAGTTGTGCAAACACGTCATCCAGATCAAATGGGACCGACTCTAATTGCATTTTTCCGGCTTCAATCTTAGAAAAGTCTAAAATATCATCGATAATGCGTAGAAGAGAGCGAGAGGCCATATTGATTTTTTCCAAATATATCTTTTGCTGCTCAGATGGATGATCTTGCAACGCGAGATATCCCATCCCCATAATGACGTTCATAGGGGTACGAATTTCATGGCTCATATTGGCCAAAAATTCACTTTTAGCCCGGTTGGCGACATCTGCGGCCTCTTTGGCCTCGCGTAAGGTCTCTTCGACTTTTTTCCAATCGGTCACATCAGAAATAACACCAACCCACTCGCGCACCTCCGAGTTATGATTTATCAAAGGAACACCACGCGTAACAAAAAAGCGATATTCACAGCTCGCACGATGCCAAATGCGCCCTGAAGAGGCATAATTAGAACGCTGCGCCAAGGCTGTTTGCCAGTCATTCCAAAGGCGTTCGCGATCCTCTTCATGCACCATTTTAATCCATCCAAATCCTTGATATTGTTCAAAAGATTGTCCTGTATAAACCTCCCACGAGGGTTGCGGCTGAGTGAATTCACCCCTTATATTGGTTGTCCAAATAATCGCCGAAGTTTCAACCAAAAGGGTGCGATGCCTCTCTTCACTTAATTGCAAGGCTTCTTCCGCAAATTTCCGTTCGGTGTTATCACGGGAAGAGACCATCACCCCAGCTATGGTGCCATTTTCCAACACATAAGGAAAATAAGAGACATCCATCCAACGCAAACCCACGCCTGGAAAATCAAACCATGCTTGATAATTAACCGTTTGTCCTGCCAGACAACGTTCTAAATTTTCCTTGATATGATTAAAAACCTCCTCCCCCAACAATTCAACTACCGAATGACCCACAATCTCTTCGCGCTTTTTTCGATGATGTCGAAGATAGGTGTCGTTGACGGCTTGATAGATAAAATTATTATCTAAATAGGATAAATGATCCTGAGAGGCCGAGACAATACTGGCATATTGACGTAAAATATCTTCCGCCTTTTTACGCTCACTTAAATCGTCATAAATCGCGACAATTTCTCCAGATTCAAGCTTGTAAACATAGTTTTCAAACCAACTTTGCAACGTTTGATCCTGATAATATGAGATGGGATAGTGTTCTGAAACACCTGTTTGATGCACTTTTTGAAATATCTCAAACAGACCAAACTCTTTAATCCCTGGGAAGGCATCGGTCACCAAGTGACCAATGACTCTCTCTCGGATAACATTGCTTAATTTCTCTCCCGCCTTATTGATATCCTTAATAATAAAATTTTCACCATCCTTCCAAACATCATAGACCGCCACCCCGCTTCTCATGGTATCAAATAGAGTTCTAAACCGACGCTCACTCTCAATTAAAGCTTGCTGGGTGCGCTTATGCAGAGTTGTTTCCCGAAGAAAAAGAATTGCATCGGCAATTTGTCTGGTTATATCCCACAATAACTGCTCCTCTTTGGCATCAAAGACATTCAAGGTATGCGAATAAAGATTCAGAACGCCAAAGGGTTTTCCATGTTTATTTAAAGGTAAAGCGATACAAGAGAGCAAACCATATTTTGTGGTGAGCTCTCGCCATGGTTCAAAATCGGAATTTTCAAGAATGTTGGCGATGACCTGAGGTTTCCCTGTACGAATGGCTGTCCCTACAGGTCCACGCCCATGGACACAATCGGCCCAAGAGATGAATAGATGTTGCAGATATTCTGTATCCAAACCACATTTGGCTACGGGACGCACACTTTTTTGCGCATCCTCTTCAGGAAACCCCACCCACACCAAACAATATCCGGCATCCTCCACGAAAACCTGACAAAGCTGCTCCAGGGCAATGTTTTCATCTCTGACCGAAGCAAAAATTTCCGCACAACGATAACGTATTTGCAAGGCCCTATTGACCTGTAATAATTTTTTTTCATTCTTCTTTTGATCAGTTATATCATGCTGAACACAGACATAGGAACTCATCTTGCTATTCCCATCCCATACCCCACGAATGGAAGCCGCGACCGTATAAAGTTCGCCTGTTTTTTTCTTATTAATAAACTCACCCTGCCAGACATTCCCATTCGTGATCAGGTTCCACATATTTCCATAAAATGTCTCAGGCTGCTGACCAGATTTTAAAATCCGGGCATTTTGACCGACAACCTCCTGAGCCGAATAACCCGACAGTTCGGTAAAACGAGGATTAACCTGTTCGATATTTCCTTGAAAATCAGTAATAATCATTACCATCTGACTCTGATTTACCGCTGTGGATATTTTTTTTAATGCCAATGCTTGTTGTTCCAACATCCAATAAGAATTTTTTGCAAAACTCAAAATCCAAGCTGTCCCCCAAATAGCGAGAAGGGCATAAAAACGATTGATTAAAACCATCCACAATGGACAAAGCGGAATACTTAAGAAAATTCCCGCCACGGATACTATAGAAGTAATGCCAGCTAACCAATAAAAATAAGTTTTCTTGCCTGGATACCACCAACCAGAAATGACCACCAGCACATAAGGTACGGCACCTGCCACCCCCAATGGCAACGAAAGATCTACCGTAAAAATAACCATAATCAATACGATAGTTATCAAACCAGCAGGAAAAAACGCACGGAACTTGATCGAATCCACGAAAATACGCTTCATCATCTTCATCCTCCCTGATTGTCTAAAATTTTCAATTATTTCCTATCCTAACCGCTTAACCTTGCACAGCGATACCCCATAGTATATCTTAACTGAACGATTTGTATTATTTTATTGAAAAAAACATAGAATGGTTAAAACGCTCTTTTACCTCTTTGTCCTACGCCCCAATGCCTTATTTACTCGCATGCGAGTCAGAAGTTTATTGGGTTGGGCCATTGTATTACAAACATTTCGTTGGTTTGGTACCGCACTCACCACGATTGTGACTCTTTACTATTTTCAATCCCCCATGTTACTGCCAGTTCCCTTTGGAATTGATCCCACCAGCTATCGCCTTTACGAAATTTTCGCCTACGGCCCTTATGGTCTGCTCATTATCTCTGCCATGGCCCATGTCATCTGTGTTCACGGGGCTCCCTACGCCACCCTACACCCGTTGACATTTGCCAAATGTTGGGAATTGTTAGGATTTACCTTTTTTGGACCCTGGCTGCCCAGTTTCCTGATTGACAGCTTTCTGGTGGCCCTGGGCTGGGGGGGGCCGCAAGTCATCATCCCCTGGCATGTCTCCATCGTCGGCCTGGAAGCCATTCTCACCATCGTCGGCCTTCAAGCCATCTTTGGTCTGCCTATGCGGGTGGCCATAACGTTAGGGGGGGTGACAGGGGGGATGTTTTTGGTGTTGGCGGGGGTGGTCATTCGTTGAGAAGATCATGCCCTGCAGGCAAAAAATTAAAGGCCAAACCCTGGGGGATGAATCCCCCAATTCCCCTCTTTTTTTTTAAAACTTTAAAAAAAAAGAGGGGAATTGGGGGCGGTCCTGCCCCCCCCCAAGGTCTTGATTTTTATCTTCCGATACATCACTCATGGATGAGAAACCTCTGGAGGGTGCTGTTTAAGGGCGAACCAAAGGGTATAGACCAACACCCCTGCCGAAGAGGCCAAACAGACCCCAGCAGGAATACCCAGCCAACGCCAATCGGTCAATAAGGTGCCACACATAAAATAAATCGTCCATCCATGCAGATAAAAATGGCCATTCGCGACCCGTTTGGAAATTAAATCGTCCATCATCGGAATTTGCGCCAAACCCGCTAAACGACTAAAACGATGAAACCAGACCAAAAAAGGAACTATTTTATACAACATCCCCAAAATAATAGAGGTTATCCAGCCGAGCAAAAATAAAATTCCAAAAACAAATCGCCACTCTTCCTCAAACTGCACCGGCCAAACCAATAGCAAAACAACCGCCAAAATGGCACAACTAAAGCCCAACTTCCAAAAACGCAACGTGGCATCTTTAATTTTTCTGCGGCGTGCCCGCATCAGGCGTTGGATCTGCCAACCGTATATCCCCATCGCCCACACCCCCGGTAAACCGGAAAGCCAAAGCATCTGCGGTATTTCAGGCAGACTCAACAATGCCAATGGGATCAATAAAAGCGTCAAAACAAATCCCCACAAAATTCGCAAGCCATATTTCTCAGGGAAAGCAGGCATCATATAAAACATGGGCAACACCTGAAAAGAGACCCCGACAATCAACACGCTCACCCAACCCAACAACCCCCAGGTCATATGCAAACCGACCCAAACAAATCGATCCATCGGCAAAAATCCCCAAAGATACTCCCCCAAAAACAACAGCCCCAAAGTCAAAGTTGCCAACAGGGCCAGCGTTGAAATTCCCATGGCCCACACCGTGGGATGGCGAGAGGGAGCACGCCAAAGGGCACCCGCGATTTGCACCACAAACATCCCCACCGCCAAAAACAGACAAGGCATAGCCACCCATAGCCAAACCAACTCTCCCCAAACCCCCAAAAATAGCCCCAGCACGCCCAACACCAACAGGGCATGAACCCAGGGTGAAAGATGTGGCCAAGGCACTGGTCGCCCGACCAAAACCGGAATCATCTGATATTGCGCCCCCATCATGGTCATACTGATCCAACCCAAAACAGCTAAATGGACCAATGCCACGGTTTTGGCAACCAAAGGAGAAACAAACAAATCCGCCGACCACCCCACCAACACCCCGCCAGCCAACCCCATAAAAAGCGGAGCGGTGGCAAAAAAACGCATGGGAATAGATAAGGGTGGGGCTTGATCCATATGCAGTCCACTGGTAGAAATCATAAAAATTTACTTTCTGTGTGAGGTCAACTAAAATAGAATCTTGTTCCATGCCAATTCATAGCACCTTACAGGCGTTTTGGCAATAAACCCTTGGAGCAACGTTGATAAATCAGGTACACTGTCATATGAACTTTCAAGGGTTCAAGCAACCAGTATTGGAGAAAAATCATGACCGATGATTTAAAATTGATGTCACTTGAAGGAAATCGAAAAATTGCCCGGTTGCTTTCTTATTTTGATGGGGTAGCAGCGGATGCCGTTTTCGATGTGCTCGACGATGCCGACATGCGCGGACTACTGGAACTTTTTCAAAAAGAGCGCTGGGGACTTTTTGATTGGTTTCCACTCGAAGAGGGTCCAAGTCGGTGGCGTGTCCAATTGCACAAATTGGCCGACAAACGACCCAGACGACGCATTCGGGAATTTTTTGGCTACGACCATCGCCGCTGCGATGAACTCTATGCCGATTTGGAAAATGCCGCCTATGACGGCGAACGCGACAATGCCAAAAAAATCTTTGATCGCTTTATCAAAGCCATGCACCACCATTTTAAAATGGAAGAAGAGGGTTTCTTCCCCGTCTTCGAAGAGGTCACAGGCATGACCCAAGGCCCCCCTATGGTCATGCGTATGGAACACGAACAAATGCGTGGTATCTTCAAACAGATGGAACTGCACGTCCAAAAAGGCGATTTAGAAGGCCTTTTGCGCGCAGGCAGCACCCTCTTGTTGGTCATGCAACAACACAACATCAAAGAAGAACAAATGCTCTACAGCATGGCCGATAACCAACTCGGGGCCAAAGCCGATGAGTATCTTAAAGTCTGGCAACGAATTTAACTCTCTTCCTAGGGGGCAGAAGCATGCCCCCTAGGAATCATTAAAAAAAACCCACCCTAACAAAAAATACCGGTCACAAAATTTGCACTATTGATGAGCAAACCTTCTGAAAGGTGCCCTGTTCGATCGGATAACAACGCTTTCAAACAAAAAGTCAAAAAATATAATCAATAAGATAACAAGGACAATTTCTTCAGAAAAAACAAGTTGGATAGTTTCTATGGAAAAATTAAGCAATTTTTTAATTGTCATAATATAGCATGTCAACACAACGGGGGATTTTGCTTGATTTTTGAAAAAAAATTGTACAATGCTAATCATACAAAACAAAATTATAAAATCCGCAAAAAAACCAACCCATCCAAAATTGGCGTATAGATGCGTAAAAGAGGGCATAGAGTAGTTCTGTAAATGACCGTTTACCTGATACCCAAGAAAGTGAGACAAATTGACGGGCGTATAGGGAAAAATCCCCCCTGGATTGGACATACCCAACCCATAAAAATAATCAAATTGGGCAGGAATAAGGTTGAGCATATGCGCATGGGCCTCCGCATAAACGGAACCTATACGGTCAAACAAAAAGCCAGGAATCAACAATAAGACATCCCACTCGCTCCGATCCTGAAGTTGAATGACCATTATGATAAAAAAAATAAATAATGCTACAAAAACATATTTAAAAATCAAACTAAGCCGTAACATCCCTGGTTTGAGCATGATCTGAGCAATAAACAAACTAAAAATCATATCAATCATTGGACTTTTGGAGCCAACTATCGTCAAAAACGGAAAAGAAACGATCAAAGTTACATAGAAAAGGACAGTAAAGAACAGCTTTTTGTGTAAAACCTTCAAGATGTAACAATAGACGATAAGAAAAGTTGGAATAAAGAAAAAGCCCATCTGGTACCAGTGTGTTCCTTCAGGGAGAGTGGTCCACTTTTCTCCACGGGCTTTGTAAACATCCCACCCACCCTTATCAAATTCAAAAATGGGAGGGAGGCCATGACGGCTATAGTACAGCATGAACATACCGATCGTGAAGGCCCCCAAAGCACCTAACAGGGGTACGTTTACGATGGGCCTTCTCTCAAATATCGAAGACCATTGGATCGCAAATGTCTTTTCCTCTAAACGGAATAGAATGAAAAGAAAATAGAATATGGCAATAACAGCACCCATGCTACTATAATAAGCGATACTAAATATTTTTTCATTGTAAAAAACTTCGAAAGAACCAATAACATTAAAAACAAAAACTCCAACAAAAGACATAAAAAATAATGGATTCTTTCTAGACATCCGAGTACGGACATTTAAAAATAACAATAAAATACTGGGCAGCAAAATGGAAAGATACATTAACAGAGAAAAAACAGCGTTCATGGTATTCTTTATATCAAAAGGTAATCTAACATGAGTTTATTAGGAAGGGTATATGGTCGCAAGAGATAGTTCAAGGGAGTAAATTAAAGTTTAGCAAATTTGAGTTGCATCCTCTTCCCGGTCAAAACAGTGGATGACCAACCGAGAACATAATACCCTGCGGGCAAAAAATCAAAAGCAAAACCTTGGGGGATGAATCCCCCAAACCCCCTCTTTTTTTTAAGTATTAAAAGAAAAGGGTGGGGGGAATTGGGGGGCGGTTCTCTGCCCCCCAAGGTCTTTTACTATACATCAATATAGAGGATAGATTATATTCATCTATTGGCAAAATAACAAGTCAAGACCTTGAGCGGCGGAGACGCTCTTCAATGGTTGGCCTCTATTTTGATGTATCGGAAAAATAAAAATCAAGACCTTGGGGGGG
>JAMOAW010000007.1:0-71227 GCA_039908535.1 Magnetococcus sp. DMHC-6
CAAAAAAAAATCAAAGGCCAAACCCTGGGGGATGAATCCCCCAGACCCCCTCTTTTTTTTAAGACTTAAAAAAAAAGGGTGGGGGGAATTGGGGGGCGGTTCTCCGCCCCCCAAGGTCTTAATTTTTATTTTTCCGATACATCAAGCAAAACCCATTCCAAACTTATATAAAACAAACAAAAACCAAAAAAAACTCATCTGACGCAATCATTCACGCACAGATAAATATTGCATAACATGATGTTTTAAAGTAAATTTGTTTTTATTTAAACAAAACTCGAAGGAAAAACATGCCAACAACACCGCAAACAACCCCAATTGTAGAAGTTTTAGTGGGGGATATTACACAACTAAACGTTGACGCCATTGTCAATGCCGCCAACTCTTCTCTCCTAGGGGGCGGTGGCGTAGATGGGGCCATCCATCAAGCAGGAGGGGCTGCCATTCTCGCCGAATGCCGCGCCATCCGCGCCCAACACTACCCGCAAGGTCTCCCCACGGGAAAGGCAGTAATAACCACTGGTGGCCATCTCCCTGCCCCATTCGTCATTCACACCGTTGGCCCCATCTACCACACCGACCCCAACCCAAGCGAACATTTAACCGCCTGCTACCAAAACGCCTTAACCCTAGCCCACACCCATCAACTCACATCGGTGGCATTTCCAAACATCAGTACAGGTGCCTACGGCTATCCAAAAACCGCTGCCGCCCAGATCGCTATCCACGCCATTCGCACCTTTTTAAACCAACACCACCCCACCTCCATTCAACGTATTCTCTTGGTGGCTTTTTCGGAAAGCGATGCAAAAGTGCTACGCCAGGTACTGCAGGCATGAACAAACATGCACATCAGAAGGGTTAACGGCTTTACACGCTATGTGCTCCCCTTTGCTGCTCCTGAAATTTTTTTTCTAACAACGCCTCAAACTGCTCGCCAGGAAGGGGACGGCTAAAATAATAACCTTGAATTTCATTACATTTTTCCCTACGTAAAAAATCCATCTGGGCGGTGGTCTCCACCCCTTCAGCAATAACTTGTAAATTAAGACTGCGAGCCAGACCAATAAAGGCCCGCACAATTGCCGCATCTTCGGGATTGATCGTGCAATTGCAAATGAAAGATTGATCAATCTTGAGGGTATCAATGGGAAAACGCTTAAGATAACTTAATGAAGAAAAACCGGTACCAAAATCATCGATGGCCAAACGGACTCGAATATCGGCCAACGATTGCAACTTTGCGTATGTCTCATCCACATCCCCCATGGCAATGGACTCGGTTAATTCCAACTCCAACCACTGATGACTCAAGCCCGTCTCGGCCAACGTGCGTACCACAACATCAACAAATTCCGCTTGCTGAAACTGCAATCCCGATAAATTAACCGAAATCCGCAAGGGCGGATACCCCATATCCTGCCACTTTTTCGTCTGAGCACAGGCACTCCTTAAGGCCCATTTGCCCATGGGGATGATCAATCCCGTCTCCTCAGCCAACGAAATAAACTCCCCTGGCGAAACCAACCCCCGACGGGGATGCTGCCAGCGGATCAACGCCTCCATTCCCACCAATTCCCCGGTTATTAAATCTATTTGTGGTTGATAATGAAGAATAAATTCCTTTCTTTCCACTGCCGTCCGCAACTCTTGTTCCATAAGCATTCTGGCCATGGAAGAGACATTCAAATCTTGATGGTAAAATTGAAAATTATTCCGGCCCAACTCTTTGGCATGATACATGGCCACTTCGGTATTTTTAAGCAACGTATTGATATCCTCCCCATCCAGAGGATACAACCCAATGCCGATACTAGCCCCTAAAAACAGCTCCAGTTGATCCAGCACAAAGGGGTGTAACAGTTGATCCAACAAAGACTGGGCGATTTGAGCCAACTCCTGAGAATTGGAGACCTTAGGCACCACCAAGCCAAATTCATCCCCTCCCATACGGGCCAAGGTGATCCTCTCCAGCACAGAATGCGCCAAGCGCCGACTCACCTCCACCAACAACCGATCCCCCACCTCATGCCCCATGCTCTCATTGACCATTTTAAAACGATCCAAATCCAACAACATCACCCCAACCAACTCTTTGGATGAACGACTCTCCAGACAGGCCTGATTTAAACGTTCATGAAACAACAACCGATTGGGTAGATTGGTCAATGAATCGTGCCCCGTCACATACAGCAAATTTTCTTCTGATTCTCGAATGTTGGTTAAATCTGAAAAGAGTGTGACATAATTCACAATATCCCCAGTAGGAGAACGAACCGCACTGATATTCAGCCACTGGGGATAGATCTCCCCGTTGGCGCGTCGATTCCAAACCTCCCCCTGCCATTTATAAGTATGCTGCAATACAGCCCACATCTCCTGATAAAAATGGGCATCGTGACGACCAGATTTGAGAAGATTCATGTTCTTCCCCACCGCCATTTCCGAAGGATAGCCGGTAATCTGGCTAAAAGCGGGATTAACCGATTGAATGATCGCCCGGGCATCGGTCACCACAATCCCTTCGTTGGTATTTTCAAACACACTGGCCGCCAAATAAAGTTTACGTTCGGCCTGAATCGAGTTCCATAGATATTTCACCCGATTGCGCAAAATAGCCCAATGAATCGGCTTGGTGATAAAATCCACCGCACCCGCCTCATACGCCCGATCCACAGATTCATCATCATGGAGACCGGTAATCATCAAAACCGGTATATGCCGACCCTCGGTGCGCCCCTTGATCCACACACAAGCCTCAAATCCGTTCATCACCGGCATTTTAGCATCCATCAAGACGATATCTGGCAGACGCCTTTTAAACGCCTCAACCACCTGCAACCCATCTTCCAAAGGCAATACCTCATACCCCATTTTTTCTAAAAAACGACTCAACATCAGACGGGTAACGGCATCATCCTCTACCACAAAAAAAAAGGGGGTTTTATCCATCACAGCCAATCATAAAATTAAAAGTTACAGGTCAATAAGTTCCACACTCCAATCGTGTGTCTCCACCACCATCACCGTTGCCCGCATTCCGAAACCATGTGCCGTACCGGGATTGAGTACCCAAGTATTCCCCTGCAACCGATTTTCTGGTGTATGGGTATGGCCACACACCACCGCCCGATAACGCCCCGAATCTATCAAAGACCTTTTCAGTGAGGAGACCGTGCCATGATAGACCGCCAGTAGCCCCTCTTCGGTCTCCAACTCCAAAAAATCCCCTTCCAAACGGCCCTGAATTTTCGCAAACATTTTAGCAAGTCCCAACTTTTCGCCATCGTTGTTGCCAAAAACCGCCGCAACCGTAAGTCCATCCAAGGCCAAAATGGCCGGAGGACTGATAAAATCTCCCGCATGGATGACCAAATCGACCCCCCTTTCTTTAAACAATTGCGCCGCCTTGCCAATATGGTCCAAATGATCATGGGAGTCTGAAATCAAACCAATTTTCAATTTTTTCTCCTTTTGCATCAAACGGGACGACCACACTTAACCGTGGTCGTCTGTTTTTTGATTTTATGATTTAAAAAAAAAGGGGTCTGGGGGATTGCCCCCAGGGTTTTGCCTTTGCTTTTGACCTCGGTTTTGCTTCCTTCAAAAAGCAGGGGGATTGGGGGATGCCATCCCCCAAGGTCTTGACTTTGCTTTTTGTTCACACTCGTTCATCGTCCACACTTCAATATGGTGGTACCCCTTTTGCGTCAAACGCAAACAACGTCAAAACCATTTCTCCCCAAACAAAACTCAAATCCCCTTCCAGCCAGGCCATTTGCCATTCAAATTCACCCTAACCCCGCCATTAGCGATTGGTTTTCCAATATTTTTCAATATGTTAGATAACTTGTGTTCATCATTTTTATCACGGGGAGTGATCTCACCATTGAGATTATAGCGGCCTTGTTCATCCATTTTAAATTCGAGACGCACAGCAAGGATCGTATCATTTTTTCCCTCAAAGGAAACATCCTGAATCTGAGCCATTAACTTGTGATCCACCGTTTGCGCCTGAATTTTAAAGTCACCCAGGAACAACTTCATCGGCGTCACCATGGTGAGATCATGCAACATAACCGCGCCGTTCAAAAACACCAACTGAGTTTGACTCAAAAGGACGCGCTCTAACTGCCATTGAATCCGCGCCAAAATCCCCTCTGGAAGATCAGGAATCAACCCTCGCAATTGATCCAAGGTAACCCTCCCCTGCACCCCTTCCAGAAAGAAGGTATCCCAATGCAGTGGTCCCCAACCGATCCGCCCACCCCCAGCCCAGCTGTCGGATTTTCCAAATGCAAAATTGAACGCAATCTCCCCAAACAACAAAGCCTGGGGTCGAAAACGCCAAGCCAACGCCTCCACAGGCCTTTTTTCCACCAACAAACGATCTGCATGGCCATTCCAGACCGTTCCTTCTACAGCAGAAAAAGAGAGCTCATTCGTTTTAGGAATCCCCCAATCCACCACTTTCTGTGCAGGCAGTCCGGCCAGCAAAAATAAAAAATAAGCAAAGAAAGCAATGGTCACATACCCACGAACTCCCATCACCCCTCCATCCAACCCAAAAGCAACCTAGCACGAACCAAACCGGGGGAACTCTCTTTTTCAACCGTCAACGATTGCACCTCCACCCCCAAATTTTGATTTATATTTACCAACCAAGCCACCAATTTCTCAAAAGAGGCCCCTTCCAATAAAATACGGACCCGATTCTCCCCTTGAGGTTCCACTTGCTTGATCGCCCCGGCCAAAGATTGCGCCCGTGCCGTTTGATCGGCCAGAGCAAAAAGCGAACCACGCTTGACGTTTCCGCCGCCACTGCGCACAGGAGCAACTTTCAGACGCTTGACCTCCACAGCTGACTCTTCCATCCAATGCAGCGTGGAGACTCTTTCAACCATCTGTTGGTGACGGTCCTGGATATGATCGATCAAAGGCAACCAAAATAAAAACACAATCCCGATTGCTATTAAAACACCCCCACCCACCGCCAGCACCAGCTGTTCCCGTGAGGAGAAGCGCTGCCAGAGAGGTCGCCAATTGAGCCCAAACGATCGTTTCATTTTCCCCCTACCCCTATCCGCACATGACCCACCACCCCTTGATCATCCTGAGCCGCTGATAACAACTCTACGCTCAAACCCGCCAAATTTCCCAACCGCTCTTTGAGTTGATCCAGTTGCTGCAAATCAACGCACCGAACATGAATTTCCAACTTCCCCTCCTGGTAGCGCAACCGCTCGGTGATCACCCCGGTCGCCTTTTGAATCTCTGGTCCCACCAAGCCATAGAGATCCAAAAATCCACTTTTGACCGAGGAGGGCTTTAAATTTAAATTATTTTTATCATTTAAAAAAAGTTTCATTTGCGCTTTAGGGTCCACCACTTTACGGACATCGGGAAAGGCTTGCCGATAGACCGCTTCAATCTGCTGGTCCATCGACTCAATCTGCCGCCCCAACTGCTGATCCTCCACCACCCGCTGAGCAACGATCCAACCCAGATAAACCGCCAATAACGCCACCGTAGACCAAAATGGACGCAGCACCCCCAGCCAATGATGACGCTGACTTAATCGCCCTTGCAGTAAATTAATCGCCTCGGAAGCGACATAATGACGGGCCAAAAAAACATAAGGATCTTCATGCTCCCCCTCTATAGTCACAGTCAACCCCAATTTTTCCACACCATCCATAGCTCTCAACGGCTCGGTCAACCCATTCACCACCCGCAACGCCGAGCGGGTGGGATGCTCTCCGCCCCGTGCTGCCGACTCCAATGCCAGCTCCAAATTGCCCGCATCCACAGCAAAACCGGCGTGAACTGCGGTGCGCACCAAAAACCGCTCGAAAAATTCCAAGAGGGTCCAAACCCCGATTTCTAATGGAAGCAAATCCACTTCACTTACCATGGCCTCTGGTCGAATTCCCAAGGCGGACAAATCCTCTAGCCAGCGGTTCATGCGCTGCTTGGAAACCACAGCCACGGGCCAACCATCCTCCAAAGAACGCTGTCCCAGAGCAAAATAAACGCTCTCCACCCCCCCAATGATTTGTTCTTCCAGTTGAAAGGGAACCGCTTTTTCAATGTTGGCGCGACTGGTTTTGGGCAATCGCACCCGGGTCAACAGGACCTCAGTCCCAGGCACCACCGCCACGACCCGCCGTCCAGACAACCGTCCGCCAAGGCCCGCCAAAGGTTCCGGCTGCACATTTTTTTTCTCCGCTGGATTCGCGTTAAAGTGATCCGAATCGACCCAAATCACCCCAGGATCCACCCCCTGAACAAGCTCTGAAAAAAAAAGAAATATCGGTCCCGACATGGCTACATGACCCCCTGTCCGCGCATCTGCACGGTCACTTTGCCTTTGTCGCGTTTTAACAAACTAAACAATTGCATCCGCCCCCGCCCCACATTCACTTGAGAGTTTACCAAAAAATAGTGGCTACCCACATCCAATCCATCCTTTGCAATGGTTTTTCCGACCAAAATGTTACTCTGGACGAACTTATCCACACTAGAAAAATCTGCAATTTCACGGCTATCCACCAACGCCTCGGCATCGCTCCGTTCGATCCCCTCCCCCAACGCCATGAGTATCTCCACTGGCGCGGTGTTGACATTAATTGCGGTCCACCCGGGAAGAACCGCCACCAATGGTTCCAACTTCCGAAAGAGCTCTTTATCGACTCCCGCGATTAAGTATAACTCCGTCACACTGGTAAACAATCGCCCTGCACTCGGATAAGGAGGCTCCAAACTCATATAGGTGCCACTCTCAGCCCCACCCGGTTGACGGACCTCCTGATCCACATCCATCCAATCCAACAGCGCATTGACCAACCCAGGATCCAACTCTAAGATGGTCAACAGCCGTTGTAACCGCGCCACCTCCAACTCACTGGGTTTGCCCTCTTTCAGTAGACTATTTAAATTAAATCGGCCCTGCAGATCGATAATTTTGCCAGTGGCCACTCCCCCCTCCACTTGAATGGGAGCCAAACTCATGGCCCAATCGTCCGCCAAACCATCGGTGGCCCCCTTATCCCGACGCAAAACCCCCATCGCCCAAGACTCCCCACCCAAGGCATCCTGGTAGGCTTGATCTACATTTAGCAAAGTGGCCGTGCGCCGAATATCCAACTGCTGTTCGGTGGACATCCCCACCAAGAGCAGCGTTCCCAACACCACCACCAACATAGCGGTAATCAACGCCACCCCACGCTGAGGATTGAGATGATCCGAGGCGTTCATGGCGTAGCCACCCGAAAAAGCCGCCGAACTTTACCCCAACCCACCTTTTCAACCACCACCTCCACCGCCTTGGGTAATGGGTCACTCTCTCCAGAAGAGTAGGGCGGCCAAGATCCGTTCCAGACCAAATGTTGATCCAAAAAACGGATCTCAACATTTTGAACCTGGGACAATACCTTCGTTTTAAGGGGTACACTGCCCGACGACCGATCCAAGGTGCTCCAATAAGAACGATAGAGTATCCCTTCTGGATCCAAAGACCAAGCCACCCGCTGCAAAGCACTACGCCGCCCCTGTTGCGGATTTTGCCATCCAGTCCGAGTTAACTCCAAAAAAGGCTCTCCCCCCTCCTCTCCCAACAGTGCGGGCCGCTCTGTTGCCGTTGCCTCATCGAAGATTGGCCGCGCCACGCTCTGTTCCACATCCCGACCCAGCAAGGCAAACATCAACTGCAGCTTCCCCAACTCCTCCACCCGCACCGAGGAACTCTCTTTGGCCCGCAGCACAGAGGCCAACCCACCATAGGCCATCAGAGCCAAAACTGCAAATACAGCCAACGCCACCACCAATTCAATAAGGGTAAATCCGTGGTGCTGATCATATAAACGCCTAGGCTCAAAGCACGGCAAGATAGGCCTCCACATGGGCCAAAGAGGAACCGGTTCGGCCTTCGTTGCCAAACACCGCCACGTTCAGCCGTCGCACCGCTGGTTCTGGAGTTTCGGAAATGGTCACGGTCCAAAACCATTTTCGCCCGGCCATCTCCTCTTCGCCCTTTAAAATCTCCACCGCCCCCTTTCCGGTTGTCTGTTGCTCCACGACTTGATTCATCGCCACCCAATGGGCCAAGGTTCGTTCCTGAAGATAAGCCGCATTGTGGGTGTAATTCCCAGAGGCCTCTACCAACGCCGACAGAGCCACCGCCAATACCACCAAAGCCACCAAGACCTCAATCAAGGTAAACCCACCCACCCCATTTTTTTCTTTCATAAAATGGACACCTCCTGCAAGGTGATCTCCCCCACCGCACTCCCGCTTAACCGCCATTGTTTGCCCTTTAGCCCCTCTATGGTGAGCACAAATGGCGACAACTCGCCGCTGGAATAGAGATAAATTTGTGGCAAAGCCGTAGGATTTACTTCCAGAGAGAGCGGTTCCCCTTCCACTTCCAATGTAAAAAAACACCCCTCTGGCAAAGTGCGTTTACGCCACAGGGCATCCTGCTCTGGGGAGAGCCATTTTTCGATACGATCTTGCACTAGAAAGGAATAACTATTTTTTTCCAAAAGGAGACCCCACTCCTGAAAGGAAAAAATCGCTTCATTGGCCGCAAGCCCCAGCAATTTTTCCAAACGGTGCGCCTCCTCTCCCAAACGACGCTCTTCATCCACCTGTCCCACCGACAGAAGGCTCATACTTAACAAAATACCCATAATGACAAAAACAACCAACAGTTCAATCAGGGTAAATCCCGCCCCGGATCCTCTTTTATACACCCAGCGTTGGGAGAAAAAGTCGGGTAAAATCACTCCAAATTCCAATTTCCGATATCGGCGTTATCCCCCTCCCCTCCTTCAATGCCATCGGCTCCCAACGAATAGATATCAATCGCCCCATGCAGACCAGGACTTAAAAAAAGATATGGGCGATCCCAAGGATCCTTCGGCATCCGCGAAAGATACCCCTCACTTTTCCAATTGGGGGGTTCAGGAGCGGATTGGGGCATGGTCACCAATGCCTCCAACCCCTGATCGGTGGTAGGGTAGATAAAATTATCGAGTTTATATAATCCCAACGCGCTCTCTATGGTACGAATATCCTGCTTGGCCTTGACAATCCGAGCCTGCCCCGGTCGATCCATCACCCGAGGCACCACCAGGGTCGCCAAAATGGCCAAAATCACCACCACCACCATGATTTCAATCAGAGTAAATCCTGCTTCATTATTTTTATGATATGTCATCATCCTATTCCTATTTTATTGAGTTCCTACAGAGTAATACCTTTTGGACAAAAATCAGAGACACCCCCCTGGGGAATTGTAACCGTTCAGCCCCCCTCCCGCACGAAAGCCAAATTTATGGCAATAGCAAACACTGCTATCAACCAAAAAGAGCAGGCATCGGCATATCCGGCGGCATTTCCCCTCGTCGCCGCGCTGTGATTACCCGGGGGAGAAAATCCCAAATTTTTATCCCTCGTAATCGGCCTGTTTCGATGATGCTCGCCAGGACAGCGACTGTCTGACTCCCTTCAGCAGTACGGGTTCCATGGCTGATTTGACGAGCAATGACCAAGTGCCGCAAGATTCTTTCCGCCACATTGTTGGTTGCTGGCATTTCTGGATACTCCACCACCATCCATATAGCATTCCAATCATTGAGGAATTCCTTAGCCAGCTCTAGAGTTTTTTGATGCTCATCATGCTCGATCACCAATTCGCAGTATTCATGAAACGCGTCCAGTCGATGCCGCACTGTCTCCAGTGAGCACTCTCCAAGCCGATAGTTCAGCTCAGACCCCAGCACGGCCAGGGCTGTATTGCCGAATTCCCTCGCTTCCTCCGTCAAGCTTTCAGATAGGCCATATGCCTTGCGGATCAAATGAGCCAAGCAGCGCAACCGTTTCGGAAAAATCCGATACAGGAGGAGGCCGTCACTCATGAGCCATCCAGTGAAGGCTTTCGTCAAGACGCGTAAAACAACCTCTTGCTGCCGTTTTCCGATCACGAACAGGACGATCGAGTTGCTGATAAAAACCCACAGCCAGGGGACTTTTACTTTCTCGTTCCACGGCGTCTCATCCACATTGACCAAAGGTTCTTTGGGCATCGCTGCCAGCAGCAAGAGATAGATGGGCAACGTCGCTAAAGCGGCTTCACGGACGCAGGTATCGATTGTCCCGGTGCCACCCGCAATCCAAACCAGACCTGTAAAAATTCTTGTATCCGTGCCCGTGACAAACGCATCCTATAGGTCAGAAAAACAATGAAACTCGCCAATCGTGGTCCGATGAGACGCCATTCGCTCAACCTCGTCGTGATCGTGCCATCTGCAGATTCATAGCCGTCCCCCTGGCTTGGCATCAGCAGAGACTGGTGACCGCACCCGCAGCATTCTGTTTCGCCATAATGGTGCAGGGTGCATTCCAGTTCTACGCCCCAATGCTGATCATTATGTTCCTTTATATCAATGACGTAAAAACCAGTCTTGGCAAAGAAAGGAGCTTCCGACGGTAAAATCTCTCCGCATGCCGTGCATTGGGTTGCGCAATGAACCTCAAGCCTGTGGGGAGGAATTACCTGAGTGCGACCATATCCTGGCGCACCCAATTGTTTTCCGGCCTTGCGCTTTGATTTGTTTGGGTCGTTTGACTTTTCTGGTTGATCGACAATGCCTGCCCCATCTAGGGACTGCGCTGAATTCTCCTCATCATTGAGTTTCGTTTTTTTCTGTTTGGCGGAAGAGCTATCCCCTTCATCGGTATCTGCTTCAGCTGCCTTATCCACGGGCATGCCCAGGTAGGCGGGACGACTGCCCGGTGGAACCGAACTGTTCTGAGGATTTTGGTCCAACCGCTCTCGCGATTCTTTGAGATCAGTCAGCAATTTTTTGCTCACTGCTCGCAAGCGGTCCATATCAAGTGAGTCCAAGTAGGCGTCGCCCATCTGTTTCAGATCGTGATTGGGTAATTTCATCGCACCGAACACCTTTCAACGAGAACATCATGCCCTGCGGGCAAAAGAAAAATCAAATACAAAACCTTGGGGGATGAATCCCCCAAACCCCCTCTTTTTTTTAAAAATTAAAAAAAAAGGGGTCTGGGGGATTGCCCCCAGTGTGTTCGTTTCATAGGGGGCACCTTATTGATAGATAAAAGTTTTCACAATCCGTTTCTATCATGGAAAACCCTTCAAAATCTACTCTTTTTACGAAATCAGATTAGAATTATTGCACGATCACTTCGTTATAAAAGATCTACACCCATCGTAAATGATGTCTCCTTAGGCATCTCTGATACCAACCGGCCCGCCCAAAAAGCCAAACCGAAGTCGGCAGCATTCTTTCCGCCCCTGTCCATCCCAACAAACTCCAGTCGGCCCTCGTGAATGGCTTTTGCAAGGACGATAACCAACCCCAACGGAACCTTCGGCTCAATACCCGCAAAACAGACAATAATCTTGGAAAATTCACTCAGTGTCTCAGGTAACTGCCCCAATTCTGCCGGACAGTTTTCCAAGTCAATCAGTAAAACACGTGGCGGCATTGCTGCGACGGCTCTTTCAGATTCGCTCATTTATCCACCCGCTCCCGCAACTCTTTCCCTGCCTTGAAAAATGCAATCTGCTTTGCCGGAACCTGAACATTCTCACCCGTTTTTGGGTTACGACCAGTCCAGGCATCCCGTTTTTTAATGTCGAAACATCCAACCCCCCGAATCTCCACCCGTTCCCCCTTTGCCAAGGAAGCGGCGATTCCTTTCAGAACGGTATCAACAACCGTTCCAGCTTCCTTGATGGATAGACCTCTTTGGAGTGCCAATTCTTGGATAATTTCAGCCTTGAGCATCTTTTCCCCATTTTTGGATATTCTCCAACCATTTTCTCTAACGTATCCCCCTCCATCAACTCTTCAACGTCAACAATTTTACCCGGTCAATGAAACTCGTCATCAAAAACGGCTGTCAAAATTGGCAACCACGCACTCCAACGAAATATTCTCTCCGATTTTCAAAGCCAGCAAAATTGCAAAAAAACACGCCACATCCGCTAGTTCTCCATTCTCAAAATCCCATTTTATCCGTTTTAATCCGGTTCGACAACCACTCACATTTTCGAACTCGCCATTCATTATTAAATGCTAATATTTTTTTAAATTCATAGACATAAAGCGGGTCCAGAGCTTTTGGAGAATGGGGGAGAAGAGAGAATGAAAACGGTTGTTTTGGCTTTTGTAGGGTGCGTTTTCAGACGTATTTATTGTTGGAATATTTTTTCTAACTGTTGGAAATATTGGAATTTTTTTAATAAAAAAGGCCACTTTGGGAGTGGCCTTTTTTACAGAGAAACAACTTAATTATTTTATTGGTGGGCCGTACAGGATTCGAACCTGTGGCCCGCTGATTAAGAGTCAGCTGCTCTACCAACTGAGCTAACGGCCCATCTATAATTTTTGAAATATATCACTGAATTGGTTTTTAGGTCAAGTTTGTTTGTGAGAGGTGGTCATTATTCTCCTTTACATAAAAAAACAAAGATCAAAAAAAGTATTTTAAATTAATGTGTTAAAAGAAGATTAAAAAGAAAATTTTAAATTTTGTTAATCAACAGTTGACAAAAACACACTTTCCAGACAATCTATGCACTGCTTTTCGGAGAGATGGCCGAGCTGGCTGAAGGCGGCACCCTGCTAAGGTGTTATATCCGTTAGGGTATCGAGGGTTCGAATCCCTCTCTCTCCGCCATTTACACCGCACCACCGGATAAAACATGTCTATCACCCCCAAAGCAACCCTCTTTTTGCTATTTACATGGCTCCTATCAGGCTGTCAATTTGACTCTGATCTTGATCCTCAAAATCAAACACTCTATGTCCCACTTGAAAAACAAACTGAAGAGATAGGACAACTCCCTCTTGCACCACATGTACTCACACTAAAAGCTCGACCAACTGCGGCGATGCTCCAGGAAAATCATAACTTATCCATGCGATTTCGTATCCTCGATAAACGAATCATGCGAATCCATACACTTGACGTCCCTGTTGGTTATAAAGCCTCTGGTCCTTGGGGAGGGATAATAGAATTGATGGCTTTTGTACCGGATCTTTTAATCCATGAAGGTACTTCCCTCCATGGTCCAGAGGGACACGTCAATCCTGCCGTCTGGATCGTACTAAAAAATGAAAAAGATGCCATTATCTATGAAGGATGGATTTTTCAACGTGATGTCGCACAAACCGCATGGGATGACCAACGCTTTGATTTGACCTTTATGGGACCTCTCTCCGATCAAATTGAACAGGCTCCTTTAAATACAGAAACTATAAATCAAGAGCTACCTGACCAAATTCAACCCGATGAACAGGTTCCAACTGAACAGGTTCCAACTGAACAGATTCCAATTGAACAGATTCCAACTGAACAGATTCCAACTGAACAGATTCCAACTGAAAAAAAACCGACTGGAAAAAAACCAACTGAAAAGCCACAACCAGAGATACCATCTCAACCAGAACAAGAATTACAGGAACTCCTGGAACAAGAATTAATCAATCAAAAAAGATTGTAAAAATTGACCTCTGACATGGAATGGAAATTTTTAGAAGCAGATCGCTCTGCACAACTCCTGGCTTTGGTCGCCGCCACAGAAGGAGGCGGACAAAATGAAATTCCTGTGGGGGCCGTAATCTGTGCTGCCAATGGCAAAATTCTCGCATATTCCCCTAATCAATCCTTAAAAAATCATGATCCTATCGGACATGCCGAAATACGCGTTTTACGCCAAGCCGCCCAACGCATGGAAAATTATCGTTTATCTGGAGCGGTCTTGACCGTTAGTCTACAGCCATGTCCGATGTGTCTTTTTGCCGCAAACATTGCGCGGATAAATAAAATAAATTATCTGGCACAACAATTTTTTCCAAATATTAACTCTCAATATATTGAAATAAAAAACAAATCATCATACGCTTCCACGAATCAAGAGGATCCTATGACCCTTGCTGCTGGAAATCTCCTACGATTTTTCTTTGAAAAAAAGCGCGCAATCTGATTTAATTCGATCTTGTCAATAAAGCTTGGGAAGTGCTTGCTTCATGGACGGCCCATTGGCATTGGCACAGCATCCATTGTCAATTTATTCGGAGAGATGACCGAGCGGTTTAAGGTGCACGCCTGGAAAGCGTGTGTATCCTAACAGGTACCGAGGGTTCGAATCCCTCTCTCTCCGCCACTTCCATTATTCAAATTCTGCGGGCGGCGTTGATGATCAGGCCCCACGCAATAGAAACCCGCCAACCCCGTCAGGACCGGAAGGTAGCAGCGGTAACGGGATCTTCTATGTGCCGTGGGTCGCCTGGTCGGAGCCGCCCTTTATATCTATAGATATAAAACCTTAAAGGGCTAAAACTGCACCAAAATCCAGCTTCCCTTTTTTTTCTCTTCAAAAGAAAGAGGGGGGGCTGAAGGATTCATTCCCCAGGGTTTTGCTTATATTCTTTTGCCCAAAAAGGATCATGTTTTAGATTTCCAGCCTGTTTCCTATGGTATTGTATAGACTAAGGAAAAATGTATGTCCTCCTATGTGGTATTGGCACGTAAATGGCGTCCACGTCGCTTTGAAGCCTTGATCGGTCAGGATCACGTCACCCGCTCATTGCGTAATGCTTTGGAAAGCGGGCGGATCTCCCATGCTTTTGTTTTTACTGGAACCAGAGGGGTTGGAAAAACCACCTTGGCCCGTTTACTCGCCATGTGCCTCAATTGTCAACAAGGAATTACCGCTCAACCGTGTGGAACATGTGACTCTTGCCAAGAGATCACCGCAGGAGGAAGCCCAGATGTCTTGGAAATTGATGCCGCCTCACGAACCAAAGTCGATCAAATGCGTGAATTGTTGGATATGGTCTGTTATGCCCCGTCTGCCTCTCGATTTAAGGTTTTTATTCTTGATGAGGTGCATATGCTCTCCAATCAGGCCTTTAACGCCCTGTTGAAAACCTTGGAAGAGCCACCCTCCCATGTAAAATTTATTTTTGCCACCACCGAACCGCGTAAAATACCAGCCACCATTCTTAGCCGCTGTCAACGTTATGATCTAAAGCGAGTTCCTCTAGATCTTTTGCGCCAACATTTAGAAAATGTGTTGCAGACAGAGGGGCATCTGTTTGATTCCCCTGGCTTAGCGGCCGTGGTACGGGCGGCCGATGGTTCGGTGCGTGATGCCTTGTCTTTGCTTGATCAGGTGATCTCTCATGGAGCTGGCGAGGTCCGTTATGAAGAGGTCCGTCATCTTTTGGGATTGGTGGACCACGAGGCTGTCGTTGGATTGTTTGGCCACCTGCTGGCTGGTGCTGGAAAATTGGCCTTAGAGGCCGCTCAACAATTTCATATTCGAGGCATAGAACCCGCCAACCTTGTCAACGATCTATTAGAATTGGTCCATACCGCCACTAGATATCGGGTTTTGGGGGGGATAGAGGGGATCTCCCCGTCCCACATTGACGATCCTTTACGACAGATGACCCAATCTATCGGCCATGAACAACTACAAATGATTTATCAAGTTCTTTTGCGTGGTCGTCAAGATTTAGAATTGGCTGAAAATCCAGCGCAAGCACTCGACATGTTATTGCTACGCGTGGCCTTTTTAAAACCAATCCCAGATCTAGAGCGCTTAATTCAACGTTTAAGTGGTAAAACAGAGATAAAATCAGGTCCAAATTCAGCCCATGGGCCAACCGTAATAAGTCAAAAAGAGAGTGCTTCTCCCGTTATAACGGAATTAGTTCATCCAAAATCTGAAGTACAACATATTATTTTTAAAAATGAAACACCGCATATTAATAAAATCAATGCATGCGAGCCGTTGACTTCTTGGATTCAATTGTTATCCTTCGCACGACAATATGAACCAAACTTGGAAACCAATCTTAAACAGCAAGTGGTCTGTTTGACATTCCAAAGCGGTTCGGAGGCCACCTCTCCTGAATTAATTTTAGAACAAACCAAAGAGTGTTTTTGGCCTGCTGCTAAACTTGAAGAAAAAATTCGTTCCTTCTTAGTTGCCAGAGGGTATATTCATGCCCGTGTGGTTGTTCATGCACCATCTGGAAAGGAAAGACCGGAAACCATTCAAGAAGGCATAAACCGACAACGCAAAGAAGAAAAATACGCGGCTGAGCAAGAGGTTTCATCTCATCCGCTCATTCGTGATTTAATGTCTCGCTTTCAAGCTCGTTTGACCTCTGTAGAGCCTTTGGTTTCTCAAGATGGTGCAAACCCTGGTCAAAGTTAAGGAGTTTTAATGAAAAATATCGGAAATATTTTAAAACAGGCACAAGAAATGCAAGCTAAAATGGCAAAGATCCAAGAGGACCTTGGCAATGCCGTCTTGACGGGAAGTGCTGGCGGTGGTATGGTGGAAGTCACTATGAATGGCAAACAAGAGGTGGTAAAAGTTCGATTGGATCATACGGTTGTGGATGCAAATGACATTGAAATGCTTGAAGATTTAATTACTTCAGCATTCAATGATGCCCAAAGACGGATTCAGCAAATGGCTCAAGAACAGCTCTCCAAAGTCACTGGAGGCCTCAACATTCCTGGCCTGAATTTACCCTTTTGAACGCTGATCTTCTTGATAAATTTTTCATCAGAATCCATTGAACTAAATGGGTGGTTTAAACCTCTTACCTACTGTCGAACGAGCGATTCGACTCTTCAGTCGATTTCCTGGTTTTGGTCGTAAAAGTGCGCAAAGATTGGTGTATCATTTTTTACGTCAACAAAAAGACGAAATTGGGCAACTCATAACAGTTTTGGAAGATTTAAAAAGGCAGGTCAGACCCTGCATGATCTGCTTTAACTTGGCTGAATCGGATAAATGCGTCATTTGCGCCGATCCCTCTCGTGACACTGAAATACTTTGTGTGGTAGAAGAACCACAGGATTTACAAGCAATTGAGAGTACACATTTATTTAAAGGCCTCTATCATGTCTTGGGGGGACATTTGAGTCCTCTGGACAACGTTGGTCCAGAAGAACTACATTTAGCCCAGTTGGAGCATCGTTTAAAGAATAACTCTTTCCGAGAGTTAATCTTGGCAACCAACCCAACCATAGAAGGCGATGCCACTGCCCACTATGTGGCCCAATTGGCTCAACCTTGGGTCAAAATAATGACAAGGCTGGGGTTAGGACTACCAATGGGTGGGGAATTAGAATATGTAGATGAATCAACGTTGTATCAGGCTTTGGCTGGCAGACGGCATTATATATAAAATCTGTCGCTTTTTTACAAGGGGTTCCAAATAACTTTTTTGCCTAGTATCCTATTCAATGATAGGTACTTTAGTTTGAGAATCCTGGAAGTTACTAAACTATGGAGAATGTCTGGATGACGAGCAAATCGACGGAAAATTCTAGAACATTTCCCTTCCCGGGAATTCCTGGAACAGGTGATGGCTCTGAAGCGGTATCCTACGTCGAAACACGGGCTACGGATGGGGCGGTTGCCTATCCAATCACCCCATCGACCAATATGGGGCAATTTTTTCAAATTGCCGTGGCCAACGGATTTAAAAACGTATGGGGAAAAACACTGGCTTGGATGGAACCAGAATCCGAACACTCTTCGGCTTCGGCTTGTGAAGGTTTTACCCTGGCTGGTGGTCGAATTACCAATTTTACCTCAGGTCAAGGGCTGATCCTCATGAAAGAGGTGCTGTATACCATCTCTGGAAAACGATTGCCCACAGTACTCCATGTGGCGGCTCGTACCCTCACCTCTCAGGGGCTGTGTATCCATGCCGGTCACGACGATGTCATGGGCGTTGCCGATACAGGATGGGGTATTCTCTTTGCCAAAAACATTCAAGAGGTGGCCGATCTATCCCTGATTTGTCGCCATGCCTCCGAAAACAGTCTGACCCCTTTCATGAATGTTCAGGACGGATTTTTATTGTCCCATACCATTGAAAATCTCTTCTACCCAGAAGATGAATTGATTCGGGTCTATCTTGGCGATCCACGGGATAAGGTGCGTAGCCTTTTTGATGTCGATTTCCCATTGCAATCGGGTCCAGTACAAAATCAAGACTCTTATATGTCTGGAAAAATTGCCCAACGTCTGATCTATGAGCGTCTACCAAAAACGATTGAAGAGTCTATGGAGGCTTTTTATCGTCTTACCGGACGCCGTTATCAAGCCATTGAAACCTTCCATATGGAGGATGCCGAGTATGCCATTATTTGTATGGGCACCCTCACGGAAACAGCCCTATCGGTCATTCCTATCATTCGCAAACAATTAGGTATTCGGATCGGTGTTGTCAACATCACCTGCTATCGCCCCTTTCCAGCAGCACAAATGGTAAAGGCCATTGCCAATTGTAAAGCGGTCACCGTATTGGAACGTTGCGATATTCCAACCATGGTGGACAACCCTTTAACCACCGATATTGAGGCCTCTTTGGCGCGTGGATGGATGGGACAGTTAGGGATAAAAGATCTCAAAGAGATTCCCTATGTCTTTAGCGGGGTGGGTGGATTGGGTTCGCGCAATGTCACACCGGGCCATATGTTGGCCATTGCCCGCAATATGGTCAAAGGGAAAAAAGGCAAAAGATTCTTTACCGTTGGGGTGGATCATCATTCTACCCTTGATTTGCACGATGACGAACCTGATGTGCGCCCCTCTGGCTCTTTTTCTGTTCGGGTTCATTCGGTGGGTGGATATGGGTCGGTGACAACGAACAAAGTGATCGCTACCATGTTGGGGGATATCTTTGGGTTTAATGTACAGGCCGCCCCCAAGTATGGCTCAGAGAAGAAAGGATTACCCACCAACTCCTTTTTGGCGGTATCCCCTGGTGATAAAATATTGGCGCACTGCGATTTGCAGCAGGTCGATTTTGTCCCATTGATGGATCCAACCACTTGGCATATGGGAAATCCTTTGGTGGGTCTCGGAAAAAAAGGTATCGTTTTTCAACACACCCACGAGACAACGGTACAAGGGTTGTGGGACGCTCTCCCCTCTTATGCAAAATATTTCATACGCGAGAACAATATTCGTTTTTATGGCGTGGATACCATCGCAATCGCACGCGAATCTTGCACCTCCGATGCTTCATTGATTCAACGTTTCCAGGGCGTTGTCTTGTTGGGGGTATTTCTTCGGGTGACCCCTTTCCAAGAAAGTGCCGGTATGGATCAAGAGAAGCTGTTTGCCAAGGTGCGTAACCCCTTAAAAAAATATTTTGGAAAACGTGGTGAAGGGGTGGTAGACGAAAACTTAGAAGCCGTCATCCGGGGATATAAACGTGTCATGGAGGTCACTCGCGACATTATGGATGCCACCCCGATAGAGATTATGGCTGAGGGAAAAATAGAATGGGAAAACAAAGGTAAGGACGTTTCTGCCTTTATCGTCTGATCTTCCCCCAAAATAGCCCAATGACGAGCGCCTTCCCTGGAAAAGGGAGGGCATGGGAGAACATATTGATGAACAAAAAGTATACTAAAATTTATGAGGAGGCCACCCCAAAATGGTATTCCGCAGATCGCGCACGGGAAATCATTCAGGCTTATAACAGTGGGGCTGGCTCCAGTCAACCTGCGGATGAATTTTTATCCGCTTCTTTGATCCCAGCCGCCTCTGGTTCACATCGAGATTTTTCTTATATCGCACCAGATTTGCCAAAATACATTGCAGATCATTGTGTCGCCTGCATGGAATGTGTCCAAAACTGTCCAGATTCGGCCATTTGGGGGCGTGTTATTCCTGTGCAAACTTTAGAAAATGATTTGGCCAATCGGGATGCAGAGAGCAAAAATTTGATTGAAAGCCAAATGGCCAAAACCACTAAATTTTGGCAAACCTATGAAAAAAAACGCAACAAAGATCCACAAGCTACTCCGCCGGCACTCTTTTCTATTCTAGTGGATCCCACCAAATGCAAAGGGTGTGGGGAGTGTGTTACGGCTTGTGGCGATCATCATGCCTTGGAAATGATCAGAAAAACCAAAGAAAATTTACCTTCTTTCCTGACCCTTTGGGATTTCTACAAAAATATCGGCGAAACTTCAGAGGCTTATATTAACCCACGCCTAAAAGTGGACAATATGCTTCGCGAGAGTGCCAATCAATTTGTCGGTGGAGGTGGTTCCTGCATGGGGTGTGGGGAGACCTCGGTCATTCGGCAACTGTTAGCCGCCACCGCCGAGCATGTCGGACAAAAATATGGCATCGTCGCCGCAACTGGTTGTAATACTGTTTATGGTTCAACCTATCCTTATAATCCCTACCGGGTGCCTTGGACCAACTCTTTGTTTGAAAATGCCCCGGCTGTCGCCATGGGGATTCGGGCGCATTGGGATCGAACGGGACGCGCAGATCAAGTTCTTTGGGTTTTTGGTGGCGATGGGGCCATGCTGGATATTGGTTTTCAAGCCCTCTCCCGTATGTTGGCCTCAGGCATGAATATCAAAGCTCTGGTGTTGGATACTCAAGTCTATTCCAATACCGGTGGACAGGCTTCAACAGCCACCTATATTGGTCAAAGTGCCAAAATGTCGGTCCATGGCAAAACGATTTTTGGCAAACAAGAGCGTCGCAAAGAGATCGCCAACATCGCTATGATGCATCCTTATACCTTTGTGGCCCAAACCATTGGTCCTATGGTCAACCATTTTTACAAAGCGGTGGAACAAGCCTTGGAGTTTAATGGCCCGGCGTTAATCAATGTCTACACCACCTGTCAACCAGAGCATCAAGTTGCTGACGATCGTTCTTGTAGTCAAGCGCAATTAGCCGTTGAATCGCGGGCTTTTCCGGTTTTTGTTTATCATCCCGAAGGAGGACCAACTTTTGCCTCGCGGATTTCCTTGCAGGGCAACCCTTCGGTCAACCGAGACTGGCATACGCGCAAATCCAAAACAGGTGAAGAGAAAATCGATTTTATCTCTTTTACCCGCACTGAAGGTCGATTTAAACAACATTTCGATGCCAACGGTAATCCGAGCGACACAATCTTGCGCTCCATGCAGGATCGTTTAGACAACTGGCGTTTATTACAAGAGTTGGCCGGAATTGAAAATATCGATTTAAAACTATGTCCTGGTGAGGGATAAGTTTTTTTGCAACTTACAACGCTGTTTTTAAAACCGTGATTGAAAAATTTTAGTGGTTGTGTAGACGGCAAAATTTGTGCAAGCATTCCATGACGCTGGACGAACTGGCCTACGTAGTCAACATTCGATATCTCAAAAAAAACTCAAGACCTTGGGGGGCCCAGAACCGCCCCCCGATCCCCTCACCCTTTTCTTTTGATTATTAAAAAAAAAGAGGGGGTCTGGGGGATTCATCCCCCAGGGTTTGGCCTTTGATTTTCTTTTGCCCGCAGGGCATGATATTCAGGTCGATCAAGACCCGTTCGTACATTTTTATCGAGTTTCCCCTATATACTGGATTAGATTGCGTTTCACATCCGCCAACCATGGACATATCGAATCTTCCAATTTAAAAATTTTGTTACGAACGAATGGTCGTACAATGAATAAGTACCATATAATAAATGATCGTATAGAATTGGAAAAAATATTGGGTAAGCAATAGTTGCGTTGATTTGCAAACATGGATTGAGGATGACCATGTACTGAAATAGCACATCCTCTGTGGATAACTTTTTTCGCATCAATTTTTATAAAATTGTGCAACATATTGAAATATATCATTTAAATCTTTATGCAGAATATTTGACGATTTTTGTGAAAATGCTAACTTTTTTGACGATTTTTTCGAATAAAAAAAATACTTGCATTTATATGAAATATATGCAAAAAGTTATCCACAGGTCAGGGTCGACCCTCTCCGCCAATTGAGGCGATTGAAACGGTGTAAATTATGCAAGTTGCAATTCCGTCGGGGTGGGTCGACCCTCTCCGCCAATTGAGGCGATTGAAACTCGAGAGAAAAAGCCATATTCTCATCGTGGCATTGGGTCGACCCTCTCCGCCAATTGAGGCGATTGAAACGAAAAATCAAGAAGACATGAAACTTTTGTTGCGGGTCGACCCTCTCCGCCAATTGAGGCGATTGAAACAGAAACGATGCCGGGTCATCGTTGTTCCTGCCGGGTCGACCCTCTCCGCCAATTGAGGCGATTGAAACCCGATCATTTGGCCCTGATGGCCGACAGGTAGAGGGTCGACCCTCTCCGCCAATTGAGGCGATTGAAACTTTCTCGATCCCTTTCTCGATCCCTTTCTCGGGGTCGACCCTCTCCGCCAATTGAGGCGATTGAAACCCTTGGGGCATGGCATAACCCGCGAAACTCTAGGGTCGACCCTCTCCGCCAATTGAGGCGATTGAAACTCGGTTGTTACCATCTTTAAATCCTCCTAGTTGGGTCGACCCTCTCCGCCAATTGAGGCGATTGAAACTTTGCTTGTTAGCAGTACATGATACTGCAACAAAGGGTCGACCCTCTCCGCCAATTGAGGCGATTGAAACTCTCAAAGCCAAAGACACTTCTCCAATTTGATAGGGGTCGACCCTCTCCGCCAATTGAGGCGATTGAAACATTGTTCCGTCTTTATTATCTATAAATCTATTTGGGTCGACCCTCTCCGCCAATTGAGGCGATTGAAACGTGTAGGTGTAACTTGTACACGGGATGGTACAAGGGTCGACCCTCTCCGCCAATTGAGGCGATTAAAACCTCAAGTCCGCCAAAGCAATGCGAAACTGTTTAGGTTTAAGGGGTGTTGAAGGAGGACGGGGTGAAGCAAGGGTTTTTTATTGATATTCGTTTATGAATTCTGATAGTATGATTTTATTCAAAAAATCAAAAATTGTACAAAAGGGTACCACCACATTTAAGTGTGGACGATGAACGAGTGCCTGAACAAAAGAAAAGTCAAGACCTTGGGGGATTGCATCCCCCAATCCCCTTGCTTTTTGAAGGAAGCAAAACCGAGATCAAAAGCAAAATCAAAAACAAAATCAAAAACAAGACCCTGGGGGCAATCCCCCAGACCCCTTTTTTTTTAAATCATAAAATCAAAAAATAGACGACCACGGTTACGTGTGGTGGTACCCCTTAGCAAAGATTGTGGGATAAACTGCTACCTGTTTAGCAACCTAACAAACTCTCCACCCATTTTTTCCCCTCACCCCACCCGCCCCAAAGTACGCACACGAAAATGAACACCCAACTCCTCTTCCGCTAAATGGCGGCAGGCCTCGACATCTACCCCCTCTAAACCTTGAACTACCGTAACCGTGACCTCTGGAACGTGAGATTTTACTTTTTTTATAAACTCTTTTACAGCAGCATAGGATCCAGATAAACCAGGATGACAATGACGGTCATAAGTAGATTGGTCTTGAGCATTGAGCGAAATAGAAATGGCATCTAAAAGACCAGAAAAACGAGGAGTGATATCGGTTTGATAAAGACGATTGGCCAGACCATCGGTATTTAAACGAACCCGCTTGCCACCGCGCCGTTTGACCTCTTGGGCCACCTTTAAAATCACCTCCAAACGCAAAGTCGGCTCCCCAAAACCACAAAAAACAATCTCTTCATAAGGTGAAATATCCCCCATGGCGGCGATTAACTCCTCTGCCGATGGGTTGCGGTGCAGAGTTAAATCATACGAATGAACCCGGGGATGGCTCCACTTGGGACAAAAAGCACATTTTAAGGTGCAACCACGAGTTACATTTAAATAAAGCCCCCTCCCAATCCGATAAGCCAAAATCTCTTGGTGGGCAGGACGAAATAAACGTAAATAATTCTCCGTCGTCGCCTGAGCCACCTGGGCCAATGAAATCCCCCGCACCTCAGCCAAAACCTTGGCCACCTCCACAACAAATGCGGGCTCGTTGCGCCGACCCCGATGGGGAATCGGAGCCAAATAGGGGGAATCAGTCTCTAATAAAATCCGCTCCAACGGAAGCTCGCACGCCAACTGCCGCAAAGAGTCCGCCGTGCGAAAAGTGATAATACCAGAAAATGAAATATAAAACCCCTGCCCTACCCCCCACAATGCCAACTCTTTAGAACCCGTATAACAATGAAAAACACCCTGATACGCTCCCACAGCCTCCTCGGTTAAAATACGCCGAGTCTCTTTTTCCGCCTCCCTGGTATGCACAATCAAAGGCAGACCCGTCCAAAAGGCCGCCCGAATATGATGACGAAAAACCCGCTCTTGGATCTCTCTGGGACTATACTCATAATGAAAATCCAACCCAGTCTCCCCAATTGCCACGACCCCCTCTTGAGAAGAAGCCCCAATAATAGCCTCCACAGAACTGTCTGGAGCCTCGGCAGCATAATGGGGATGAATACCAACCGCAGCGCGTAAATCAGAGTCCTGCTGACAAAAAGCGCAAATTTTATTGACCTCAGACAATTTTGTAGCAATCAACTGGATATATCGCACCCCAGCAAAACGCGCCCGCGTCAGTGTCGCAATATAATCATTTTCAAAGTCAGGATAATCCAAATGGGCATGACTATCGGCAAAAATCATGAATCACACTCCCTCTCTCTACTGATGCGCTCTCCACTTATGGCGGTTGCGTCACCGCTCTGAACAGAACCCGGCCTCCGACCACTACGCCCCCCACGTCGCCGCCGTCGCCGCACTGCAGGAACAATGGGTGTACTCTCAGCACCACCGCCAACTGCGGGCAAAGAGCACTCTGCTCCAGAAAAAATACCCTCTTTGATAGACTCCTGTTTCGATTTTAAAACGGATGCCGAAGAATCTAAGGGTAACGACATCCCTTCCTCCTTTGCCAAAGAGTCTGAACGTTGTCGACCTCGGCGTCGCCTAGGCGGCACAACCTCCCGTCTACCCTCTGATGAAGAATCGACTCTTTTTTGATGCACAAAAGAAGAGTCTGCATCAGGTTCTGATTTTACAACCAATTTTTGTTTCGGCACCGGAAGAGGATCCTGCGTAACAGGCACCTCTTCCTCTAAAAACTCCTCAATCAGCGGATTCTCTTTCACCTTTTTTGGAGGGGTCACACTCAAATCACTCATCGGCAGACGCAACCGATCTCCTCCCACCACCTGAACCTCAATCATCTGACTCAAAGGGTGAATCCCACGCACAACCACCTCTAATCCCTGCGGGGTCCAATAACGGGCATTAATCTTTGGCATGGGTTTGCGCAGAGCTAAATAGGTGTCGTTCTCATAAGCAAGACAACACATCAAACGCCCACACACCCCAGAAATGGCGTCTGGGTTCAAAGAAAGATTTTGATTCTTGGCCATACGCACCGAAACGGGATGAAATTTGCTCAGATATTCATAACAACAATAGGTTTTACCACACGAGCCAACCCCACCCAAAAGACGACTCTCATCCCGAACCCCAATTTGCCGCATCTCCACCCGCACATGCAGTTGGGCCGCCAATCTACGCACCAAATCACGAAAATCTACACGATTTTCAGCGGTAAAAAAAAATACAGATTTATTGCTCTTCGGAAAAAAGGTCACCTTGGAGAGCTTCATAGTGAGACCCAACTCGCGAATCAACTCTTTACAATAGAGCTTGGCAGAGCGCTCCTTTTCCATCTGTAATCCAACGGCCTGTTGTTCCTTGCTCGACAGACGACGAATCACCCGTACAATGGGCCCTGGATAAAGTGTTCCGCCAATAGAGGTATCCCCAGCAAAAACCGCCGAAATAAATCGTACCTTCCCAACCATCTCCCCATGTCGAGTCTCTAACAACACGTCATCGTTGACACGCAGATGATCGGCTGGCACCCGTACCCGCCAAATCATCGGCGAATGAGACAACAACACCCCAACCACCCGCTCCTCGCCAGTCAACTGATCCGATTCAGGAATAGTCTCCTTAGCAAGAGCTGTCAAATATTCCCCCCCAGAAAACTCCACCATATCGATCTCAGCAGAAAAGGAATCACGCTCTTCCTCAAAAATGGGTCTCTCTTGCTCTTGGGACTCTTCCTCTAAACCACGCTCAATCGTCATAGATAAGATCCGTGTAACCGTTCACCGAAGTAAAATTTTACGTTAATTGAAACTCAATGATTTATTGCTTTGGCGTAACCGTTCATCTATTAATAAAAAAAAGGGTCTGGGGGATTGCCCCCAGGGTTTTGTTTTTGACTTTGCTTTTGAATTCGGTTTTGCTTTCTTCAAATAGCAGGGGGGTTGGGGGATGCAATCCCCCAAGGTCTTGTTTTTGATTTACCCCCTCTAAAACCAACTGTCGATTTAAATTAAATATTTGCGTCCGCTGAACCAATTCAGTCACCCAAACAAAAAACGTCAACCACTCTTCACATTTTTTATCCCCTGCCGAGTTGGACTCCTGAAGAGTCTGGGCAATGGTTTGCCCTATCCAAAGACGAAGCTGTTCTAAAGCCATGCTAAAACGGTTAGGATCGGCCCAATATTCGGCCAACGTGATTAAATCGGCCAGCCCCCCCTCTCCCAACGACTGCACATCTTGCGCAAATTTTTTCTGCATCTCAACCTTCTCTAAGGTACAACATTCCAACGCCTTGGCCACATTGCCAGCCGCCAAAGAGATGGCCTCAGCGCGGGTATAAGGATCGGCCTCTGGCTTGAGACGAGTTAAAATTTGAATTAAATCCTCTGACTCCAAAGCCGAAAAACGAATTTTTCGACATCGCGACAAAATGGTCGGCAACAAACGACCTGGACGACTGGTGATTAAAATGAGTAATGAATGGGGGGAAGGCTCCTCTAGGGTCTTTAATAACGCATTGGCCGAAGAGCCGTTCAATAGAGCAGCATCTTCGATCATGGCAATTTTCCATTGGGCCTCCAAAGGGGTCAAACTTAAAAATTGACTCAATTGCCGAATCTGATCCACCCCAATCTGCGTCTTTTTCTCCTCTAAACCCACCCGTACCAAATCAGGATGGTTGCCATGCGCCAGTTTGCGACAGGAGGAACAAACTTTACAACAAGATTTTTTTATTTTAAATGTTCCATGAATCCATGCTTGTCGATTCTCCTGACAAAACAAAACCCCCACCATTGCCAAGGCTACGGTGGTTTTCCCCACCCCTGGCGGACCAAAAAAAAGTTGCGCATGGGGTACCCGCTCCCCCGTCAAAGAATGCTCTATTTGTTGCAGAGGAATGGAATGACCTACGATTTGATCAAAGGTGAGAATAGACATGTTTTTGAACCAATTGCCAAATTTTCTCGGCCACTATCGGGATGGGCAGATGGGCATCAACAAGAAAAAAACGCTCTGGGGAAGAGTTTGTTAACGTCAAAAAACCTTGTCGCACCAATTGATGAAAAACCAACGGCTCCTGTTCAAAACGACGCTCCCCCCCTGCCCCAACGCGCTGAAGAGCCAATTGCGGATCTATATCCAAATAAATCGTTAATTGAGGCATCAACCCCTGAGTAACCCAATGGTTTAAAAATTGAATCCGCTCCAAATCCAGGTGCCGTCCATACCCTTGATAGGCCACGGTGCTGTCCACAAAACGATCACACACCACCCATTCCCCGCGCGCCAAAGCCGGACGAATCACCCGGGCAATATGTTCCGATCGGGCAGCAGACATCAACAAAAGTTCGGTCATCGCCTCCCGTGCGTCAGCATGATCCGCCACCAACAAAGCGCGTATTTTTTCCGCCAATAGACAACCGCCCGGTTCGCGGGTGAGTAAACAAACTTGACCCAAATCACGCAACCGCTTGGCCAAAAGTTGGGTTTGCGTACTCTTCCCAGATCCGTCCCCGCCCTCAAAGGTGATAAAAACGCCGCTCATGGGAAAATGATCCTTACTTGTCACAACAACATGACGCCCTTCGAAAAAAAATCAAAGGCCAAACCCTGGGGGATGAATCCCCCAGACCCCCTCTTTTTTTTAATGATCAAAAAAAAGTCCAGGCATCCTGTTTCTACGGTTGACGATGACGCTGATAAATATCCACGTTATGTTCATGTTCGGCCAATGTCTTAGAAAAAATATGATGCCCATCTCCACGCGAGACAAAATAAAATTCTTGTGTGTTCAACGGATGAAACGCCGCATGAATGGCCGCACGTCCTGGATTACAAATCGGCGTCGGAGGCAATCCCTCAATCATATAGGTATTATAAGGCGTTAAGGTCGTTAAATTTTTGCGCGTCAAATTCCCATTAAAATGCTCTATCCCATAAATAACAGTAGGATCGGTTTGTAGACGCATTTTTTTGGCCAAACGATTATAAAATACCCCAGAAATACGATCACGCTCCTCGGCCACCGCAGTCTCTTTTTCAATGATCGACGCCAAAATCAACCCTTGATAAGGGGTCAACGTCACCCCTGGAGCCCGTCCCAAATATTCCGCTTGCAAAACAGTTTTACTCTGTGCCACCATTCGGCCAATGAGTTTAGTTAACGGTTCATCGCGCTGGTAAAAATAGGTGCTTGGAAAAATAAATCCTTCTAAAACATTCGTATCTAGGCCAAACAAAGCAGGCGTTTTGCTATCTTTAAGAAAAATAGGCGCCTGCTTCCACCCCTTTTCCTGTAAAACCTCTTGCACATCGGCAACTGAAAATCCTTCAGGAATAAGCAATGGACGCCGAATGACCTCACCTCGGCGCAGTTGATTTAAAATCGCAACTGGGGTCGCTCCCGCTGCAAAACGATACTCCCCAGCCTGGATAAACCCTTGACCAAAACGTGTTAACAACAAAAAAGCCCAAGACGATGGAATCGCCCCCCGCTCTTCCAATTCCTGCGCCACACGCCGCACTCCCCAACCTGTCTCAATGGTGATCTCCACAGAAACAGGCAGAACATGACGAGTAATTCCTTGAAACCAAACGACAAAAAGCCCACAAAACAACCATCCAAAGACAAAAAGAAAAATCGATCTCCGAATGGTTCTATGTTGCAAAAAGTGGATCAAGGAACGCGAGAAAGCACCAATGTGGCATTGGTGCCTCCAAACCCAAATGAGTTAGATAACGCATGGGTAATGCCAACCTCCCGGGCCGTGTTGGGAACATAATCTAAATCGCAATTGGGATCGGGATCATCCAAATTGATCGTGGGAGGAATCACCCCATGATACAAAGAAAGAGCGGTAAAAATCGCCTCTACCCCACCCGCTGCCCCCAACAAATGACCCGTCATGGACTTGGTTGAAGAGAGCATCACCCGTTTGGCATGATCCCCAAACACCCTCTTAACCGCTACGGTCTCCACCAAATCCCCCAATGGAGTAGAAGTGCCATGGGCATTGATATAATCGATTTGTTCTGGATCCATTCCGGCATCTTTTAAAGCCACCCGCATACAACGCACCGCCCCATCCCCTTGGGGATCGGGCGCCGTGATGTGATGAGCATCTCCAGACATGCCATACCCTTTCACCTCGGCATAAATGGTCGCCCCCCGCTGGCGGGCCGATTCCAATGTTTCCAATACCACCACTCCAGCCCCTTCGGCGATAACAAAACCATCCCGCCCCCGATCCCAAGGCCTGGAAGCGGCTTGCGGATTGTCGTTACGGGTCGACAAAGCCTTGGCCGCAGAAAAACCGCCCACCCCTAATTCGCAAATCGCCGCCTCGGCCCCTCCCGCCAACATCACATCGGCCTCACCGCGTTGAATCAAACGAAAAGCATCGCCAATGGCATGGGTTCCCGTGGCACAAGCCGTCACTGGCGCATGATTGGGCCCCTTGAGACCATACATAATAGCCAAATGGCCAGAGATTAAATTAATCAACGTCATAGGAACAAAAAAGGGCGATATTCGCCGTGGTCCGCGCTCTTTCAAGCTCATGGCTTGATTTTGAATGGCAGTAAGACCCCCAATGCCAGATCCAACCATCACCCCAATACGTTCGGCATTGTCAGGAGTAACGACAATCCCAGACTCTTTCCAGGCCATTTGCGCAGCAGCAATGCCAAATTGCATAAAAAGATCCATTTTTTTGATCTCTTTTGCGGGTATCCAATCTTCTGGATTAAAATCAAGACACTCCCCGGCAATTTTCGAGGCAAAGGGTTCGGGATCAAAGTGGGTGATGGTATGGATGCCAGATTTCCCAGCAACCAAACCAGACCAAGTTTTTTCAGTGCCTAAACCTAACGGAGTGATCAAACCAACACCAGTAATTACCACTCTGTGATTCATGATGATTCTCTCTTTTAAAAAACCGCGTTTTTTTTCTTAGTTGAAATAAAACGCTGACCAGAGGGGAAGTGAGGGCCAGATGGTCTCCTTTACCCATTTCCCCCCATTATAGTCAAAGAAGGACTTAAAAATCAGTCCATATGTTTAACAATATAATCTATTGCTTGCTTGACAGTGACAATTTTCTCAGCGGCATCGTCAGGAATTTCACATCCAAACTCCTCCTCCAGGGCCATGACCAATTCAACTGTATCCAAAGAATCTGCACCTAAATCGGTCACAAAGTTGGACTCTTCGCTTACATTGGCCTTATCGACGCCCAGTTGTTCAACAACAATTTTGATAACGCGCTCTGCAATGTCACTCATGGATTTATTTTCCTTACCTTTAAAAAAAAATTGTTGGATTGTTCATGCCTTTGGTACCCAACCTATGGATACAAAAAAAGGCCACCTTATGGCATATACATACCGCCGTTTACATGCAAGGTTTCACCGGTAATATAGCGGGCCGCATCAGAAACCAAAAAGGCGACGGCTGCGGCAACATCGGCAGGCGAGCCCATCTCCCCCATAGGAATTTGCGCTAGGATAGCCTCCTTGGCTTTGGGATTCAACTTATCTGTCATAGGCGAACGAATAAAACCGGGTGCGACACAATTAACCGTGATGCCTCGACTGGCCACCTCACGGGCAACTGTTTTAGAAAAGGCCACCACCCCCGCTTTGCTGGCGGTATAGTTGGCTTGACCGGGATTTCCAGTGAACCCGACCACCGAAGCAATATTCACAATACGTCCTGAACGGGCCTTCATCATCGGACGCAACACCAAACGCGTGAGACAAAAAATGCTGGTGAGGTTTACAGCCAACACCCGGTCCCAATCGTCATCGCTCATCCGCACCAGCAAAGCATCTCTGGTGATGCCCGCATTATTAACTAAAATATCAATGATGCCATAACGGGTTGTACAATACTTAACCGCCTCTTCCAGACAGGATTTGCTCGTCACATCGGCTTCGTAGGCATCGGAATCTGGAGAGATTTGCTTGATCTCCTCCAAGGTATCCAGAATCCGTTTGGACTCATTGCTCACCACCAATATTTTAGCTCCGCGATGGGCCAAATCCAAAGCGATCTCCCGACCAATCCCGCTGGTGGACCCCGTCACAATGGCCACTTTGTCCTTGAGCATAAATTACGTCCTTTCCCCTAAATTTTAAACCATCTCTTGTAATTTTTGCAGATCTTCCGGGCCGTTTACCGCCACAGCCCGTGCCTGGGGAAGAATGCGACGCAACATACCGATCAACACATTTCCCGTACCCACTTCAACGAAACGATCCACACCCAACTCCAACAAACGCAACATTGAGGCCTCCCAGCGCACCGCACCGGTGATTTGCTCTACAAGAAGCTGCCGCGCCGCGTTCCCCTGGGTGACTATATCCGCCGTGACATTGGCGATCAACGGGATCGAAAGATCGGTGAAAGCAACTTCCGCCAAGGCCAAGGCCATGCGATTGGCCGCAGGCTGCATCAGCGGGCAGTGAAATGGAGCCGATACCTTTAATAAAATACACCGTTTAGCCCCCACCTCCCGAGCCAACTCCAAGGCCCGATCCACCGATTTTTTATGGCCAGAGATAACAATTTGCGCAGAGGTGTTAAAATTGGCTGGCACACACACCCCCTCGGTCTCCAACGCTGCTTGTTGACACACCTGCTCAACCTGCTCTTGAGGCATATTGAGCATGGCTGCCATGGCCCCCTCCCCCACCGGGACCGCCTCTTGCATGGCTATACCACGCAAACGCACCAAATGAACAGCATCGGCAAAAGTGAACGCCCCAGCCGCACACAACGCGGCATACTCCCCCAACGAATGGCCCGCTACATAATCGGGTCGCAAAGAGGTTTCGTCCAGAATCATTTGATAGGCCGCCATAGCCGTGGTGACCAAAGCGGGTTGGGTGTTTTCGGTCAGATTGAGGGTTTCAGCGGGCCCATGAAACATCAACCCACGCAATGAAAATCCCAATTGAGCATCGGCTGTGGCAAACACACCCTCCATATTTTCTCGGCCCCAATCCGCTAGAGCCTGCCCCATGCCCACCACCTGCGCCCCCTGTCCAGGGAACAAAAACGCCACTTTACCCATGCACACCCTCCTTATTTATCTTTTTTATAAAACAAATCCCCCCTATCATCCAATAATTTACCAAAATGGTCCAGGTTTTTCCCGTAACAGCACCTCGCAATTTTTTGACTTTTTGTTCGCTGAGTATCCTGTTCATAAAATTTTTTCATGTTAAATTCATATTTCTCTTTTATAGTATTCAGACAAAACCTCTGGAGAATTGCCTGTCCAGTCCCACATAAATCACAAAGGAAAAAATATGTCCATGATGGCAGTAAACGAAAAAGATGCCAAATATGCCGAATCCAGATGGGTCACCCAAGTGGGGACTATCGGAGATTTTTTATTAACATTCGGAAAAATCGCCATTGGTCTCTTGGCCAACTCCGCCGCCCTACTGGCGGAAGGGGTCCATTCGGGGGCCGATTTATTGTTCGATCTGGTGGTACTGGCTGGCATGAAGGTGGCCAGAAAAAAACCGGATGAGGGCCACCCCTACGGTCATGGCAAATTCGAAAGCTTGGCCACCATTTTACTTGCGGTCATTCTCTTATTGCTGGCGGTGGGCATCGTTGTCGATGCCATCGGTCGCCTGGGAACGGAAGATTTAAAAGCTCCTGAACAATTGGCCTTCTGGGTCGCCATGATCTCCATTGTCACCAAAGAGGCCCTTTTTCAATACACCATTCGCGTTGGTAAAAAATTAAAATCCAATATTATCATCGCCAATGCCTGGCATCACCGTGCCGACTCCATCTCCTCCCTGGCCGCCATGATCGGAATTGGCGGGGCCTTGATGGGATATCCCATTTTAGATCCAATCGCCGCCATTGCCGTGGCCTTTTTTGTCAGCAAAGTCGGCTTTGAAATCGGTGGCGGGGCCATTAAAGAGCTCACCGACTCCTCTTTTGCCGTGGACCAAGAGGTGCGTGAACGTATCTCCACCCTCATCCATGAAATTCCAGAAGTGCTCTCAGCCCATTTCCTCACCCCACGTCAATCTGGACCAGATATCCTGGTGGATGTGCATGTGGTGGTGCCACTGTTTCTCTCGGTTTCCGAAGGCCATCAGGTGGCCGAAAAGGTCCGCCTAAGTCTATTGCAAAAAATCGAAGCCATCTCCGAAGTGGTGGTGCATATCGATACCGAAGACGACATGGAAAGACAAACCATCCTGCGTGCCAACCGAGATGAACTGTTAAATTTGGTCCGTAAAGAGATCTCCCCCCTGAATGGCATCGAAGAGGTGGTCCGTCTGCAACCCCATTATAACTCAGATGGAATCATCCTCGACTTGGTATTACGCATGAATGCCGCCTTACCATTGACCCAATTTCATGCCGATACCCAAATTTTATGTGACAGCTTGTTAAAATCAGAACAACAGATTATCGAAGTGCGCATCAGCATGGCCTCTATAGAAGATCGATTGCCATAATCATCAAACCCTTGGGGAGGATTCCTCCCCAAGGGTTTTGTCTTTTCCTCCATTTTCATTACCATAACGAGGTTTATAGGCCACCACAATGCAACCATCCGAATAAAAAAAACGATTAAAAAAAGCCGCGATCCAATTCAAAGGAGCAAAAGTGAATGGATTAATCAATAAACCAAACCATTTAAAAAAGTCGGGAATTTGATGCAAACCGCTTTCTATTGTTTGTTTTTGATGGTCCCAAACAACTTTTTTGTTGTATTGAACCCAGGCCAACAAACGCCTTGGAAATCGCAATATATTCACAAATGGAAACCCATAAGAGATCACCTGAATCTGCACAAATCCAGCTTGCGTAAACAATTGGATTAAATCTTGTTTTTCATAACGACGCCTATGGCCGACGATTTCATCGTGAATGGACCAGTAGAGGGTTCGGGCGGGGACCGAAACAATAATCTCTCCACCATCTTGCAACAGGGCATATATTTTACTTAAAAACAGGCCATCCTCTTCCAAATGTTCCATCACCTCACAAGAGACGACGCAATCAAAACGATCATGGAACTCAAAAGAGTAAAAATCACCTATTTTTAACTCAAGACGGTTTTGAATATCGATAGAGCTTGCGTGATATCTCTGACTTGCCCGTGGTGAAAATTCCACGGCCACGCCCCGTTTAAAATAGGCCAGCAGTTCCACCGCCAATTTTAAATTGCCCGCCCCAATTTCCAAAAAACGCTCCCCAGTGCGCACTCTGCGCAAAATTTCAAAACGACGAAAAAGATATCTGGGGGGATAATAGGTCAACATAAGGAAAAAATTTTTTGTAGGCGTTCGGCCAGACAAGCCACCGAATAACGTGTTTGATACAAAAGAAAACCCTTCTGACCGATTTGTGGTAAGAGTTCCCGATTTTGTTCGGCCCAAGCCAAACTCTCAGCCAGTGCAGTCGCGTCCCCTTGTGGTACCAACAAACAATTTTCCCGATCCACAAACCCGGTCTCTGGTTCCAAAATCTCTCCTACCACCGTGGCCTTGCCCATGGACAAGCATTGCCAAGTCTTACCGGTAATCACCCGGTTGGCCTGGGGCGTATGACCAAACGGCCCCCCCAAACAAAGATCCGCCTGAGGAATATGGCACTCTATTAAATCATCAAATGGCACCCAAGGAATATGGCGAACATGCGGCAATCCCGTTGCAGGCATTTTGGAATTAAACTCCGAAAGATGGCGACCACCCCCCCCAATCAGGGTAAAATAGATCGGTTTATCCCGTAAAAGAAGGGCAGCATCCAAAATAGTCATCACCCCATGTAAAGGCAAAAAAGTCCCATAAAATAACACATTAAATCGATCATTTTCACCAATACAGCTCTGTGCCCACCTCCCCTCGTCAGCCCCTACCGGCACAGAGATGACCTTTTCACCAGACAAAGAAAAGGTATCACACAAAAAATCCACATGCCGTTGAGTATCCGTCACCACTACGTCCGCCTGATGCAAAATGGCATATTCCATCCTATAGAGAGCTTTACTGACCAGCCACCCCCATCTCCCATATTTTCTCTCCTCGCTCAGTGCCGCATAAGGAGAAACTAAACTATCAAAAACAAGAAATTTGTGATACGAAATCCAACGAACAAACCAAAAAATTTCATGGCCTCGAAATCCCAGCACATAGCAGTCAGGATTATCTCGAAAACGAATACCCACCAGTTGCCAAAGGGTTTCTAGATAGCGCCACCAACCACGAGAGCGGTTGATCGCCGTCATAAGTTCAATCCCCTCCAAAGATTGCAAGGCACGCACCATGGTTTTGGTACGAATATACTTCGGATCCCGATAGGACAAAACATAACAAACCTTGCTGATTTTTCTCTCCGCTTTCATGGCTCAAGAAGAGGCTTTTGGATAGTTTTTTGAATCATTCTCTCCAATTGATCGATATCGTTTTGACGCAAATTTCGACTCATCCCAGCATTTTGATCCATTTTTCGGGCCTTGGTCACAAACATCAAAGCCTGCTCTGGCAATCCAGCACTGCTCAGCCAAACGGCCTGAAGTAGCGGAATATCAATGTCGTTGGGCATATAAAATGTCGCTAACTCCAGGCTCTCTATGGCAGAATTTAAATCCCGCTGTTTAACATATAAATGGCCTAAAAAATAGTATAGATTACCCATCAATTTGGAATCATTACTAAAAGCAGGATTAGCAATGACCCCTTTTAACATGCGCAGGATATCCTCTTCAGTGATGAGAGGACAAAGACCTTTCTCTTGCAAGATAGATAATTTATGAATGGTATCCGAAGAGACACCAGAATCATAATGGCCCTTTGGAAGCCAAACATAAAGACGTTCCAAATCCGCAGGCTGCAACCGGTTAAAAAGACAATCTAACTGGATCAACTCCAAACGCAAACCAATATCATCGGGATGATGGGACAAGGCTTGATGAAGACGGATATAAGCCTGCTCTCGGCTGCCTTTTAGACTCAAATAATTAGCGGCAAATTGTTGTGCCCTTATGGAAGTAGGGTTTTCATCAGACCAAATATAGGCCTGAAGCTCGGCATTTCCCCACAATTTTGCCCCCTGCCAAGTTAAAAAAACCAAAAGAGCAACATAGCTTACCATGGCAAAACGAAGAAAAGAAACCATACTTTTGTTGTCTGGCTTGGTCAAAAAAAGATGACCAACAATAAATAAAAGGCCCATCATAGGCAAATAATTGCGATGTTCAAAATAGAGTTCCAAAGGTAAAACACTCGACTCCAGCAGGTGACCGATAAAAAACCAAAACAGACCAAAACTCCAAATCGGCCACCGCTTACGCGCCCCAAACGCGACCAAAATCATCCCAAATAAAATAAAAAAGGCCGCCAAGGTCTGCCAAGGATCCAAAAAACCGTGGGAGATCGGATAATCATCTTGAAAAAGCCCCATACCAGACATTTTAGGCAACAAAATCTGCCCAATATAGTCCAGCAAGACCCGAAACTGAGTCAAAAGCCCTTCCCAAGGAGCAAATCCACGCACAAGAAATCTGGCATGAAACGACTCCCAAGAAAAAATCAAATAGCCAACTGACAAAACCAACGGCAAATAGAGAAACAGAGCCGACCAAAGCCACCAATACCGGGGGGTAGGACTCTTTTCCCGACGCAACACCATATATTCCACCAGCAGTGCGAAAGCTGGCAATAGCACCCCATTTTCTTTACTCAACACCGCCATAATGGCCATCCCCCCCATGCCAAAAGAGAGACGCATATACCCCGCCCATGGAGATAACGCCATCATTCGGCGACCAGAAATATAGAACAACAGCCCCAGCAAAATAAACAACGTCGAAAGTTGATTCATCCGCTGAATAACATAAAACACCGTGGAGAGATTTAACGGATGCAACAGCCACAAACCAGTCGTCAGCAGTGCCAACAGGCGCACCTTATTATGAAAAAAAGGATCCGCAGCATAAAAATTTTTAAATAACGTTTGCGTCAAAAGATATAGAAGAAGACCGATGAATAAATGGAGCATAAGATTGGTAAATTTAAACACCCAAGGATCCGTTGGCCAATGAGAGCTATTCAAAGCGAAGGTCAATAAGGCCAGGGGACGACCAGAGGGACCAGAAACGCCTCCTAGGATAAAACGAACAAAATGATTCCAACTCTCCACCCCACCCAACCGTTCAATTTCTGGCAGATTGACCAAATCATCCAAAATAAATCCACCATTCAGACCTGGCCAAAGCAACAATCCCGTACCAAACAATAAAAAATAGAGGGGATATTCGACAATCAAGCGATACAGAGTAAAACGCTGAATCATATCAATCTTTCCTTTGGAAGGGTCGTCGCACACAAATGATACAAAATTTGTTACAAATCTTGGAGGGCAGTTCTCTTCCCCACAAGGTTTTAATGTATATTTTTCTCTACATCGAATATAATGAATAGCTAATTTTTGAATGAATTGATATGGGTTAATATTTTTTGGATTAAATCGGACAATTTTTTAAAAAAAGATGATACACTGTTATACAATTTTCACAAATCAAGCTATCAGACTTTATAAAACCATATAAAAAAATAATAAAAAAACTCACTTGAACACTGCGCCATAAAAATTTTTTTTCAGAGGAAAAATGAAACAAAATCCATTTAAAACACACTGGAAAAAATTAATCCTCTGGGGTGCAATTCTCTTATTGCTTGTTCCAACGGCGATTGTTTGGCAATCATGGAATGAGGTCTCCCAATCCAATTTAAACCAAGAGCGCAGTACCGTTGCCCACCATTTAATGGATCTCTTGCGCCTCAGTGCCCTGGAACGGGGAGCAGGATACACCGTTTTGGGAGGAGACAATACGCTATGGCCCTCTTTTCAAAAGTTGGGACAGGAAAAAGATAACAAAATGGATCTCTCTTTAAAAGAGATCCAGGCATATCGCACCAAAAGTGCCTTACCGAATGATTTTGATCAAATCATCCAATCGGTTTATCAAGGCCATGAAAAAATTCAAAACTACCGACCTCTCATTCAAAATAAACGCATCAACGAAAATAAATGGAAAAAAAATACCACCGATCAAATCGACAAAATTTTCACCCTGCGGGAATTATTGTTTTTCCCAAGCAATACCTTTGAAGACGCTTTTTATTATGATTTTCTTTTGGCCTCCGATGCCCTTTTTTTAGCCGAATATTTAGGGCGTGAACGAGCCATCATTGGCTTTGCACTGGCTTCTGGTCGCATTATAGAAAACGATTCCCTGGAATATCTCAATCCGTTGGAAAACCGCTTGACCCATACCCAGCAAAGGCTCAATCTAATGAAGGGATTTAGCAATACCCCCCCACCATTACGCCAGGCCATCGACACGTTAAATCGCAATTTTTATCAAGATTACCAAAAACTACGCCATGAATTTTATAAAAACAACACCATCAATATAAACCTGATTCAATCCGAAACCAATCAATTAAAAGAGATTCAAACGAAAATATTAGACCACCTGCGCGGCATTGAAAATGATATATCCGGATTGGCAACCACCCCTTTTTTAGAAAAATTTAAACAAAATAAATCCCAAAGTGCGATTATACCCTTCCGAATCCAACAACTTTTGGAAAATTTTCTTTATATCCATAAAGAAATTTATTTCAAAGCCAGACTGTTAAATCCACAAGGCCAAGAAATGATAAATATTCGGTTGGATGAACAAAAAAATATAACAATTATTGACGCAAACCAAAACAAAACCAACCGTTATTATTTTACCGCCGCTAAAAAACTTTCAAAAGGAGGCTTATATCTGTCTCGGTTTGATTTAGACATTGAAAATAATCTCATAGAACGACCTTTCAAACCGACCATAAGATACATCACCCCCATTCAATCTGATAAACAAGATCATAACTTTTTAGTCCTGAGCCTCCGTGGTCACACCATTCTCAACAATTTGCCAAAGGATGTCATACTGGTGGATCAAGAGGGATTTTATTTGCATCATCCAAATCCAGATAAAGAGTGGGGTATGATGGATGAACTTTCACGCCAGGATCAAAATTTAAAAATCGATTTTCCCGATTTGGCCAACAGAATACTTTCAGGCCAACAAGAAGCCATCGCTAACGACCATACCACACTCCTTGCCCTGCCAATACGCTTTCATAACCCACATCCTGATCAATATTGGATCTTGCTCAAAAAGGTTAAAATAGAACCATTTATAATGGACAGTTCCGAATGGTTTCATAAATCCACTGAAGCTATTGACCAAATTTCACATATTGCCCAGATCAGCCATGAGATAGCCCAAAAGGCCAACATAGAAGCTATAAAAAGCTTTTTGATCAAGTTGATACTTGCCATATTTATGGGCCTTTTGATTATCGCCTTGTTGATTCTCATCTGGTATTTACATCTTGCCAAAAAAAGAGCCGATTGGGCCAACCGAGCCAAAGGGGATTTTTTGGCAACCATGAGCCATGAAATTCGCACCCCCATGAACGGCGTTCTGGGCATGACCGATCTCCTACTGGAAACCAAACTGACCGACACCCAAAAAAATTATCTGCTCACCATTCAAAAATCTGGACAAATGTTATTACGTATTTTAAACGATATCCTTGATCTAGCCAAAATTCAGGCTGGTCAACTGACTGTAGAAATGTTGCGTTTTGATCTGGATAAATTGCTCAATGATTCTGTTGAATTGTTTCATGACATCGCCGTGCGCAAAGGACTACACTTATCCATAGCGTTGCCCGAAATCATTCCCAACGGTCTATTGGGGGATCCCAACCGGGTGATGCAAATTTTATTTAATCTACTGGGAAATGCGATAAAATTTACCGAGAAAGGATCCATTACTTTAACCGTAACGATCATTGAGGAGAGTGCCCATGATCTTCTTTTACATTTTAGTCTCCAAGATACCGGGATTGGCATCTCTGAATCCTACCAAAAAAATATTTTTCAAGAATTTTCTCAAGAAGATACTTCCATTTCCAGAAAGTATGGCGGCACCGGATTGGGTTTGGTGATCGCCAAAAAACTTGCCATATTGATGGGGGGAGAGATTGGCGTCAAAAGTATACAGGGGAAAGGATCGGAATTTTGGTTTACCATTCGCTGTGGTAAACAGCAAACCAGTGATCGGCACCGACTGACAACATTGGATCAAGAAGGTGTTTTTGATCCAATCCCTCTCTTCTCCCCACAAAGCAAAATTCTTATTGTCGAAGACAACCCCATCAACCAAAGAGTGACCGCTGGTTTTTTAAAAAGTTTTGGATGTCAAACGACGATCGCCGAGGATGGTAAGAGGGCGGTAGAGATGATCACCCAACAGAATATTTCTTTTAATCTCATATTGATGGATTGTGAAATGCCACGGATGGATGGATATCAAGCCACACACACCATTCGCCAGTGGGAACAAGAGAATACGCTGCCCCAAACCCCCATCATCGCTCTCACCGCCCATGCCATGGAAGAGGTTCGACAATTAACAATTGAATCAGGCATGAATGATTTTCTTTGCAAACCCTTTAACAAAAATCAACTGGAGCAAACCATCCAACGTTGGCTGCCAAAAAATTTTCAACCAGTTGAAAACTCTCCATCTTCTTCTATCGATCATCACATATTGGATCAATTAAAAAATTTACCCATAGAGGGGGAAGAGAGCACCCTACTTACCATGATTAATCTTCTTTTTGAACAAGTTCCGGCCCGATTTCAGACCATTCGCAATGGAGCAAATAAACAAGATGGGTGGTCTATTAAAATGGCCGCCCACTCTTTAAGATCATCTGCAGCCACTCTTGGAGCCTTGAGGCTGGCACAATTGAGTAAAAAAATAGAAGAACATTTTGAAAATACAGAGATTGTTCTTACAACCCTCCAAGATGCCGAACTTGAATTTGACCAAGTGAAGAGAGCACTTCATAAAATCATTGAAATGGAACAACATGTATAAAATCGACATTTCGCACCACTCCTCCCCTATTGCCTTGATTGTTGACGATGATCTTATGCAGCGTCTGCCCATGCGCGGATCTCTTCAACAAGCTGGTTTTCTAGTCAAGGAGGCTTCAAACGGTCAACAGGCGTTACAACTTTTTGATACTATTCAACCGGATATTGTTCTTTTGGATGTAATGATGCCGGGGATGGATGGTTTTGCCACCTGTCAGGCCCTACGTCAAAAGCCAACCGGAAAAAATCTGCCCATATTAATGGTAACGGGCATGGACGATGTGGATTCCATCAACCATGCCTATCAAGTTGGAGCGACCGATTTTATCACCAAACCAATCAACTGGGCTTTATTACCCTATCGAGTCCGCTATAGTTTTCGATCTAGTTTGGTGACCAAGGCCCTGGCGCAAAGCGAGTTAGACTTAATGGAATCTCGTTTAGAGATCATTCGCCGTTTGGGAAAGGCCTCGGAATTTCGTGACAATGAAACTGGCAATCACATTTTACGCATGAGTAAATATGCCTTATTGATCGGAGAAGCGGCTGGTTTAGATGAAAAAAAAGGCGAAATTCTTCTCAATGCCGCCCCCATGCATGATGTCGGCAAAATCGGCACCCCCGATGCTATTCTTCTCAAGCCGGAAAAATTAACTGAGGAAGAAAAGATCAAAATGCGTGAACATACCACCATAGGCGCGGAAATGCTGGCGGGTCATAAAAGCACTCTTTTATTGGCCGCCCAATCCATCGCTTTAACCCATCATGAAAGATGGGATGGTACGGGTTACCCTGTGGGACTGTCAGGAGAGGAGATTCCTCTCTTTGGCCGCATTTGTGCCATAGCCGATGTCTTCGACGCCCTCACCTCCAAACGCCCCTACAAAGAACCTTGGTCCGATTCCGAGGCTTATGATGAAATTATACGCTGTGCATCCACCCAATTTGATCCCGTTTTAGTGCGATGTTTCAGCTCAGTATTTTCTGATATTCTTGTTGTAAAAGATGAATATAAAGATACGCAAAAAAATGACAGAAAAGGTCACAACACGGATTAACAAAAAAAAAAATTCCTGATGGGCACTGGGCTCTGACTATTCTATACCTTATTCGTCAGACAAAAGTTTTTTTAGATGGCGAACCTCTTTACGGACAGACTCTATTTGAATTTACGACACAAGATATCTATCGAATCAGGACAGGACTCCATTTTATTCTGTCCCACTGGAAAAAGAGGGGCATGGCGTCATTGAGGCTATTTTTTTGTAATAATTTCCTGTATGGTTGATATTTAGAGAGACTGGATAGATCTTTCCACCAAGGCATTTTAATATGGTATCTACTCAAGAGAAAATTTTACTTACCCACCCAGAAATCATGATGTTGATCGACAAACTGGCCGACCAACTTATTGCTCTGTTACCGCCCACCCCGGAATGGGTAATCGTTGGCATTCGTCGCGGGGGGGCAACCCTTGCCAAACATTTACGCCAGCGTCTTAAGCATCTGGGACACGACCCAAAGATTGGTTTTCTGGATATCACCTTCTACCGTGACGACCTCAATACTGTTGGCCCCAATCCTTTAGTCGGAGCCACCGATTTGAGCATGGGTATTGACGACAAACAAATTATTTTGGTAGACGATGTTCTTTTTACCGGTCGCACCATTCGGGCGGCGTTAAACGCTTTGTTCGATTATGGTCGCCCACAAAAGGTGGATCTTTTGGTGTTGGTGGACCGTAACCATCGACAATTGCCTATTCGATCCGATTTTCTGGGACTCGCCCTACCAGGGGGGGAGCGAGAGTCCATCAAGCTTTTAGAAAGTCGCAACGGGGAGTTGACCGTTGTCCGGCGTTTTCTCTCTTAACATTTGGGAAAATGAATGATCTCAGGAAATTCTAGTTGGCCACATAAACACCTCCTCACGATGGAGGGACTGTCCCGTGAGGAGATCGGATCCATCCTGGACACCGCCGCCTCACTTAGAGAAATCAACCGCCGCGATATTAAAAAAGTCCCTACCCTACGCGGTAAAACCATCATCAATCTTTTTTTCGAAAACTCCACCCGCACCCGAACCTCCTTTGAACTGGCTGGCAAACGCATGTCGGCTGATGTGATCAATATGTCGGCCTCATCCAGTTCGGTAGCAAAAGGAGAGACCTTATTGGATACCTTGGCCAATCTGCAAGCCATGAACCCCGATATTGTGGTGATTCGTCACCCGGATTCCGGTGCCCAGACCTTTTTGGCGCGCCATTTAAATACCGCCATCGTCAATGCCGGAGATGGCCGCCATGAACACCCCACCCAATCTTTGCTGGATATTTTAACCATTGATGACAATCTACCCAGACTTGGACGGGTGAACTTTGAGGGTTTGATTGTGGCGGTCTGTGGCGACTCTTTACACTCTCGTGTGGCCCGCTCCAACGCCATCGCCTTAAAGACCATGGGGGCCACCGTTCGTTTTGTCGGTCCCCCCACCTTGATTCCCAGTCAAGCCCTGGAAGCCTTTGGCGTTGAGGTACACCACCGCATGGAGAGCGGTTTGGAGGGTGCAGATGTGGTGATGATGTTGCGTTTACAACGAGAGCGCATGAACTCGGCCTTTCTGCCCAGTGTACGAGAATATTTTGAATTTTGGGGTTTAAACCACCAGCGTCTGGCACTGGCCTCCCCCGAGGCCATTGTGATGCATCCTGGCCCCATGAATCGCGGTGTTGAAATTGCCTCAGCGGTGGCTGACGACATTGAGCGTACCGTTATTTTGGATCAAGTGGCCAATGGTCTGGCCGTGCGGATGGCGGTTTTGTATCGGCTGTGTGCTGGAAATCGATCAAGCCCAGGGTCGTCTTAAAAATCAAGACATTGGGGGGCCCAGAACCGCCCCCCAATACCCCCCACTCTTTTTTTTTAATTCTTTAAAAAAAAAGAGTCTGGGAGATTCATCCCTCAGGATTTTGATTTTTTTATATTTTCATGACAATTTTACTTAGGTAAGCGGTTAAAAAAATGACGACCACCCAAGAAACACCCTATTTATGTATTCGTGGCGGACGTGTGATAGATCCGACCAATAATCGGGATGAAACCGCCGACCTTCTTGTACACAATGACCGTATTATAGCGATCGGTCGTCCTGAGATTCCTTCAAGATGTCACATGATTGAAGCCGATGGTTTAATTGTTGCCCCAGGTCTGGTGGATATGCATGCTCATTTGCGTGAACCTGGGTTCGAATACAAAGAGACCATTGCCAGTGGTACAGCGGCGGCGGTAGCGGGAGGCATTACGTCGGTGGCCGCCATGCCCAATACCCACCCTGTCAACGACGATCCCAGCGTCACCAGTTATATTCTTGGCAAAGCTCGTGAAGCGGGTTTGGCGCGGGTTTGGCCAATTGGAGCCATTACACGCCATTTAAAAGGCCAAGAGCTGGCCGAAATCGGACTATTAAAAAAAGCCGGTTGCGTCGCTTTTTCTGATGACGGCAAACCAGTGGTGAATAGCGGTATTATGCGCCGCGCCATGGAATATTCTCGAGCGTTCGATGCCCTTCTCATTCAACACGCCGAAGATCCCGCCTTGGTGGGGGAAGGGTGTGTCCACGAAGGGGCGGTGGCTTCCCGATTGGGTTTGCCGGGATATCCAGCAGTAGCCGAAGAGATTATAGTGGAGCGCGACATTCGTTTGGCGGCATTGACCCAAGCCCGCTATCATGTCGCCCATATTTCCACCGCTGGAGCGGTACATGCGGTTGAGCGGGCGCGTCAACAGGGGTTAGCGGTGAGTTGTGAGGTTACGCCACACCATTTTTCCCTCACCGATGACGAGCTAATCACTTACGACACCAATTTTAAAATGTCTCCACCGCTGCGTTCTGACCACCATCGCCAAGCACTGCTAGAGGGGTTGGCCCGTGGGGTAATTACCGTGATTGCCACAGACCATGCCCCTCACGATGTGGATAGCAAACAAGTGGAGTTTGGCTGTGCTGCCAATGGGGTCGTGGGCTTTGAGACCTTACTGGCGGTCAGTTTGGAACTCGTTGCAAAGGGTGTTTTGACTTTAATGCAGTGTTTGGCTGCGTTAACATGCAATCCCGCCCGCTTATTGGGCCTTGATGTAGGGACATTAACGCTTAATCGGCTAGCGGATATTGTTCTTTTTGATCCAAAGGCCGAATGGGTGGTGGATGCCCATGCCCTGCACGGTTTGGGGCGCAACACCTGTTTTCATGGTCGGCGCGTCACTGGACGGGTCAAAATGACCCTGGTGGGAGGACGCGTTGTTTATGTAGATGGTGCAAAAGGAGTTTAAAAGATGTCGACTGGGCCAATCCACCGGGGCGTGGCCCGGGTTCTTAGCAATCAGGCCTTACCGGGTTCTTGTTATCATTTGCGTCTATTCGCCCCAGAAGTTGCCCAAAGGGCCAGACCAGGTTCTTTTATACACCTCACCTGTCACCCTTCTTTAACACTACCACGCCCCTTTTCTATTTTTAATGCCCAGCCGAATCGAGGCGAAATTTCCATTTTATACAAAGTAGTTGGCCAAGGAACGACCTTCATGGCCAACTGGCAAGTCGGGAATGAAGTGGTTTATTTAGGACCTATTGGAAAGACTTTTTCTATTCCTGATTCGGTGCAAAGAGTCATTTTAATTGCCGGGGGCATTGGGGTAGCCCCATTGGAATTTTTAGCCAGCACCTGGATGGGTCAAGGGCGGGAAATTTTTTTATTTTGGGGGGTGGAGGGGGAAGCTCCTTTTGAATTAGGGCTATCCGATCATATTCTGCCAGGCTTTGAGGCCCCTTTTGCCCTGGAACCCATCCGTTGGCAGGAGTTAAATATACCAGCTCGATTGGCCTCTGTCACCCGGAAAGAGGGATATTATTTGGGTTATGTGACCGATTTAGCCCGCCAATTTATCCAGGCATTGCCAACTATTGATCGTCGAACAACCGCGATTTATGCCTGTGGTCCCACCCCCATGTTGGCGGCCACTGCCCGTTTGGCCAAGCAGTTTCATCTTGGGGGAGAGCTCTCTTTGGAGGAGCGGATGGGGTGTGGTATTGGCGGTTGCGCGGGTTGCGTTGTACCTATTTGGCCCGATATTAAAAATAAACAAGAATGGAACTATCAACGAGTATGCGTAGATGGACCCGTTTTTGCCATCGATCAGATGGCTTGGGAAGATGATCCACTTTTACATAATAAAGGAAAAACTCAATGACCAATCCGTCTGATATAATGTCTATTCGCAATGTCATTTTGCTCGGACCTGGTGGTAGTGGCAAAACAACTCTGGCTGAATCTCTCTTTTTTAATGGCAAGGCGATCCAGCAATTGGGTTCTGTGGAGAGGGGTTCCACTGTTTTTAGTACAGAACCCGAAGAGGTCAGCCGTGGCATCACCATGACTTCTCATATTGGTCATCTCAGTTGGCGAGAAAATTTTTTTAATCTGATCGACACCCCTGGCTACATTGATTTTATTGAACCCATTCGAGCCGCGCTACAGGCCGTTGGTGGAGCGGTGATGCTTTTTTCTGGGGTGATGGGGGTAAAACCGGAAAACGAACGCCTTTGGGGAATTTGTGAGGAGTTTCATCTACCGGTGATGGGTTTTATCAATAAGATGGACAAACCCAGGGCCGATTTTATCCGCACCTTAGGCCAGATAGAAACCACATTTAACAAAACCGTTTTGCCTGTCACCATTCCTATTGGCAGCGGGGAAGATTTTCGCGGCATAGTCGATCTCATTCCGCTAACCGCCTGGTCGGCCAAAGAGGGGGTTTTTACCCAAATTGATCTTCCAGAGGAGTCTCGCGCCGATGCCATACATTATCGCACCCAATTGATTGAAAAAATCGTGGAACTAGACGATGATCTTTTGGAAAAATATTTAGAAGAGGGGATAGAACCAGAAGAGGCCGAGCTACACCGTTGCCTTAAAGAGGCGCTCCTTACCCGCCGATTGTTGGTGGTATTTTGTGGTTCGGGCCTGGCAAATATTGGCGTTCGGGCCTTGGCCAACGGTATCTCCTATTATTTACCGAGCCCCGGGGATAAACATAACATTCACAATCCGCAAGCTGGTTGCCACATGAACGATACGCAGCAAAAAATGACCCGCCTGCCGGAGATTACGAGCCCCTTTTCTGGAGTAGTTTTTAAAACCACCATTGACCCTTTTTCAGGTCGTCTTTCCATATTGCGGGTCTATTCTGGCATTTTAGAAGCGGATAAACCCCTCTTTAACAGCAGCCGGGATATTAAAGAAAAGGGCGGTCATCTTTATAGATTACAGGGCAAGCAGTTGATTCCTGTTGATCGATTGAACGCGGGAGAGATGGGTGCCATGGCCAAACTTGAACATACCCGCACTGGGGATACGCTGTGTGCGATAGATGACCCTATTTTATTCAAGCCGGTAGCCTATTTAGAGCCAATCCTCTCATTTGCCGTTGAAGTAGAGGGCAAAACCGAAGAGAAAGTAGCGACAGGTCTATTAAAGCTGACAGAAGAAGACCCCACCCTCCATTTTTTCCGCAATTCCGAAACCAACGAGATGATTTTATCTGGCATGGGTCAGACCCATTTAACCATAACTTTGGAGCGTTTAAAGCGCAAATTTGGGGCCAGCGCGACACTTAAAACCCCCCAAGTCCCCTACCGAGAGACCATCACCACCTTTGCTCGTGTGCAGGGCAAACTAAAAAAACAGAGTGGTGGACGGGGTCAATATGGAGATTGTTGGATTGAGATGGAACCGTTACCAAGAGGGCGTGGATTTGAATTTGAAGACCGCATCGTCGGTGGTGCCATTCCCAGACAATTTATTCCCTCTGTTGAGAAAGGTATTCGTGAAGTGATGGATGTGGGGATCATTGGCGGTTATCCGGCGGTGGATTTTAAAGTCTCCTTGGTTGATGGCACCTATCATACTGTGGATTCATCGGACAACGCTTTTCGTGTTGCTGGGGCTATGGCCTTTAAAAAGGGCATGGAAGTTGGCAAGGCCGTGTTGTTGGAACCCATTATGGCCATAGAGGTCTCGACACCTGACGATGTATTAGGGGATGTTATTGGCGATTTAAACAGTCGACGCGGCAAAATTACTGGCATGATTCCCAAGCCCAGTGGTCAAACGGTCACTGCGGAGGTTCCCATGGCCGAAGTGTTGGATTATGGCAACGTGTTAAACGGCTTAACTTCTGGTCGTGGTTTGTATACCATGCGGGTTTTGACCTACCAAGAGGTACCGAGTCATATTTCGAGGTTGGTGTTAGACAAAAGGAAAAAAGAGCTCTAAGAAAAAAAAGATATTTGGGGGGCAATTTTTTGCCCCCCAAATGTTTTCACCCATCGTCTTAATCAACACATTTAAACTGTATAATAAATTTTAATGTCTCGGAAAAACGAACAAAACCTTGGGAGGCGGAGCACCGTCTCCCAAGGTTCTTAAAAAAAAGAGGGGGTCTGGGGGATTCATCCCCCAGGGTTTAGCCTTTGATTTTTTTTACTTATAGGGCATTATATTCATAATAAACAAAATAAAACATGAGTCTTTCTATGTAAATGGCACTTATATTGCATAAACAATATAATTATTTCCCAAGCTTCCTACAAAAATAATTCTTGATTTCCTTCTTGAATGATGCAAAGATGTGACAGTGTGAATGCAAACATCACACAGTTTGGAGAGACAAAGAAGACAAAACCAAACATATTTCCATACAAAAAATGGATAAAATGGAAAATATCCGAGGAACTGACATTTTATTTTTTGCCTTGACATCACCACCTAAACTTTATTAGAATTTGAAATGGTAAAGATTAAGTCTAGTTTTTTTCTGAAAAATCAATGCAATATTTAACTACATACCAATTTCATTGGTAAAAGCACTCCTATTTGTAAATGAAATCAAGATACAACATGGTATAAATTTTCCTGTTTAGATGGATGTTATGATTAAAATAGAGTAAAAAAACGACATGAAAATACAAAAAAATTATGATTATAACCAAACAGAAACACAAAAAAAAAAATGCAAGACAAACTTTCTCAAGCATTTTAATTGATCTAAATAGCCATTAAGATTTAAAAAAGTTTGCCATTTAACGATGCTTGGCCAAACGCGATGAACAAAAGAGGGTATACCACGATGAATCACACAATAATCAACTCAACCATTGCGTTATGGGAGGGCGCTGAGCAAAAACATCGTGACGCATTAGGAAATAGAGAGAAAAAACGAGTAACTGAGTGTCAATAAAAAGAGATCTTTTTTTGACATTAAAGGTCAATCGACCAAATCTAACAAAATGCCAGTAAATCTAAAATAATAGACAAAATTTTTGAAAGGGAGTTAAGTTTTATATGAACCAATATCATGCTTCTTTACACACCGCTGCCGAAGAGATTCAAGTGAATGAGCAGCCTTTAGAGATCACAAATGCCTTAATGAATGGTCAGCATTTACACTCCGTTCGTATTTTTAATGGTGAATTTTCAGCCGATGCGCAAATTCGTCAAATTGAATTACCAACCGAACGCTCGGAATATTTAAAATTTGTTAATCTTTGGGAGAGCAAACACCGTTTGGCCGCCCTCAAGGGAGCTGCTTTTTCTCTATTATTATTGCCCTTAACTGGGTGTGGTGGTGGCGGTGGCGGTACGACAACCAATGATGATGGTGTCGTGGATGGATTGGGCTATGTTGTCGATGGACCGATTAAAGGTGCTTATGTCGGACGTGACATCAATGCCAATGGTACATTAGAAAATTCAGAACGCTTGGTTCAAACGGGAGAAGACGGTACTTTTGATATGTCAAAAGTCACTGGAACATCCTTAAATGATTATAAATTATTATCCACCGGTGGTATTGATATTTACACTGGAAAAAGTTTTTCTGGTGTTACGATGTCAGCCCCCACAGGTTCTTTGGTCATTTCTCCCATCACCACCCTGATTAATTCATATATGGCGACGGGAATGACGGCAGAGGCTGCTCAAAATGCAGTTAAAGCCTATTTTGGCATTACCGACACAACGGATCTGACAAAATATAATCCAGCCTCCACAAGTGTTGCTGGCACAACATTAGCAAATCAATTGAATGCAGCGACCCAGCAGATTGTACAGCTCACCTTTGATATGAATGGTCATGCGAGCAATAATGGGAGCGATGAAAAACTTGCAAGTATTTTTGCGAGCATCATCAACACCATCGTCCAAAATCATAAAATTACCGATTCAAGCACTGTTATTCAGCTGCTTAAAGATAATGACATTGCCAACGCGAGCACCGAGACCATCAAGCAAGAGACAATTGCGAATGATCTCATCAACCATATTGAAGATGTCAGCAACGAAATTTTGATTGACTATTCCAGCAACCCTGTTCTTACTCTGGCCGAATGGAAAGCGGGTAATTATAAATATAATACCTTCTCCATCGTTGACAGCGTGGCCAACTTGATTGGGGAGCATGGCGATTTGAGTGGGGCCACTTCGGTGACCGCGCAAGTGACCGCCGATCTATTGAAAGAGGACTTGTCTGTATGGTCGTTGGACAATGAAATTGATACCATTGATCTCAATGGCGTCCATACAGTTCTCTCCGCAGAACAGGGTACAAGACACATCATTGATAGTGTTGGTGGTGCCGTTGCGACTGTTAAAATCATGCTGAATAAGACCGATCTGTCTGACTTGGTCTTAGATCCCCATGTCACTCGTATTGATCTAAACGGCAAAAATGCCATCCTCTCACTGGCTCAAGAAGAGCTTAGCATCGTTGATCTTATAGATAATAATGATATTTTAGGAATACAAAATCCTGGCAGAGGGGGCTCTATCACCCTGAAGCTTTTGGATAATACAGACCTGAGTGCTTATCCCCTGCATGGTGCCGTAACGAGCATTGACCTGAACGGCTTTAATGCCATTCTTCTGGCATCTCAGTTGAAGAAATATGCCAACAGCAGTAACACCATTGAGACTGAAGGCAGCATCACAGTTAAATTGGATATCTTAAATGCAGGCAACCCCGCGCCAGCAATTGATACCGACACAAGTTATAATAGTCTGACCAATTGGTTGGTCATCAATGCCAATGATAATGCAACCGGTGACAACTATTATGGCTGGTATGAGCTGATTTCCGGCATTGATTTAAATGGGCAAAAGGTATTTTTGACCCTAGATCAATCTCTCAACTGGACCATCAAGTCCACACAGGCCAGTGGTGCCTATGTTATCCGTGATACGGTTGCAAACTTGACCAATTTATCTACGGATCAACAGACCGCTTTAACAAACCTGATGGAAAATCCCCAGAAGGTTCATCCAAGTGATGTCATTGTTAAATTAGGTGCTGCGGCTGACCTAGTTGCAGGCAATACATTTGTCATTTTGGATAGTCATGTAACCAGTATTGATCTTGCAGGTTTTGCAGCGACTCTTTCGGTTGCTCAAGGTCAGCTTGAATTATACAACGGTGTTGCAGGGGTCACTGTTAAAGTGATGGCTGGGGAAACGGATCTTTCTGGCAAAACATTTAACAAAACAGTGACAGATATTGATCTGAACGGATATAACACCACGTTAAATGTTGCACAAGCCGAACTTCTCACATTAAAGAGTGGCACAACTGTTCCAAATACCATCACAGTTAAATTGCTTGCCGGTGGTGATGTTGACCTGACTGATAATTTCTTATTTGGAAAAGCTGGTACGCTTGCCGCTTCAACGAAGCAGATTGATTTGAATGGCCAAGCCAATGTTATTCTCCGTGGTGACCAAGCTGCAGATAAGGCTCTGATTGGTGAAGGAACGGCTACTGTAAAAATCATGGTGGAAGGTGAGGATCTGACTTTAGCTGGTAAATTAGATTCCCAAGTCACCAAGATTAATTTAAATGGCCATAATGCTGTACTGACCATGGCCCAGGCCAAGTTGGTAGATGCCGCTAGAACCGATACTACCCATGAAACATATGCCATTGTCGATACGCTGACCAATCTTCTGGGTCATCATACCGGAGATGCCGCAGATATTGGTGCGACAAGCATTCACGGTGCGACAAGTGTAACCGTCAAATTAGCGGCAGGGGATGTCAATTCTGGTGCGAACGTTGACCTGAGCAGTTTGGCACTCGACAATGATGTGGTCACCGTTGATCTGGGTGGACAGAGTGTTATTCTTTCAATGGGACAAATCGGTTACTCCTTGATTGATAATCAAGTGCGTACTGGTAAGAGTGTCACCGTAAATGTAAAGGCCAAAGATGAGGATTCAACGACGGGTAAGTTGGATCTTAGTGCCGTAAGTCTGAAATCTTTAGTGACAAATGTTGAATTAAACGGTCATGACATCATTGTTTCCCTGGATCAGGCTAAAAGTCTGCTGATTACAGATGGTGCCACGGGTGGAACTGCCACAGTAAAGGTTACCTCTGCTGATACAGATTTATCCAATGACACGTTTAAAGGTGGTGTGACGGACATTGATATTAATGGCCTGAATGTCACTCTTTCTTATACGGAATCAAAATTAGCACTTCATGATACGGTTGGTACTGGATCTGTTGAAGTAAAAGTTTTGTCGACCGATTTAAATGCAGCGAACACCAAAATCGATATATCGGCTGATGGTCTTAATTCACTCGTAACCAAAATTGATCTCAATGGTCATGATGTCTTGATGAACGTGAGACAAGCTTTGGATCTGACTATTGGAAAAACAAACGGTGGCACATATGCAGTTGTTGATACCGTTGCCAATTTGACGGGTGAAAAGGGTGATCTAAGCGGAGCAAAAAGTGTGACTGCTCGTGCTGCTGGGGCAGACATATCCACGGTGATCTTAGATAATAATGTTACAAATATTGACTTGAATGGTACTGCTGGTACGGTTGTATCGGTTGCGCAAGTTAAAAACTATGTCATCAGTGATAGTCAGGCTGTTGGTGGTGTTGCCACAAAGACTGCCACAGTAAAAGTCTTATCAACCGATGATCATAATCTAACGAGTATTGCTCTGGATGATGTTATCAACACCATCAATCTAAATGGTCAGCAGGTCACCTTAACGGCCAATCAGGGTAAACTTGTTATGGCTGGCACTGGTACGGCCACGGTGATCGTACAATCCGCAGATGACATGAACTTGACTGGGCTAAATGTAGGTATCACAGCGATCAATCTGAACGGACATGATGTCATTCTTTCGTTTGCTCAAGGAACGGCCGCATCTCTTGGCACCTTGACACTGAGTGGTACTGGTAATGTCACCTTAAGAGCGGATGGTGTAGCGGATGATTTAAGTGCAGTAACGCTCTCCTCTGCTATTAAAAATATCGATCTAAATGGCTACAATGACGTTGTTTTAAATGTCGCACAATCAAAGTTGATCGGCGTTTCTACGAATGGTGCTTATAGCATCGTGGATACAGTGGCCCATTTGACTGGTGAGGTGGGTGATCTTAGTAAAGCAGCTGATGTGACCGTAAAACTTAGCTCAACAACGGACTTGACGGCTGTCACTTTAGATACGGATGTCAAAAGTATTAATCTAAATGGCCAGGTTGCTACTTTGACCTCAACCCAAGCAAAGTTAAAAATTTCTGATGGCATTGGTGGTGGTGCGGCAACCATTAAAATTGACAGTACGACCACTGACATTACATCGTTGACGTTTGATACATCTGTCTCCATTGTTGGTTATGATCTGAATGGACAAGCCGTGACAATGACAGCGGCACAAGCCAATGGTAAAGCGGCAGTCGGTACAGGAACGGTTCTGGTCAAAAATTTAGATCAGACATTGAATGCCGATTTGTCAGGAATTGCAGCAGCGGCCAAAACAGTTACGGCAGAGTTTAATACCAGCGGTACGTTTACTGGTAATTTAAATGGAACCTCTGTCAACATCACCGCTGAAACTGCGACGATGACAGTTGACGATACGATTATTGCCAATGTTTCCTCTATCGCTGGAGCTGGTAATTTAGTGGTCTCAGTAACATCAGATGCCAATATAGCGGCTTTGAATGTTTCTAAATATAGTGCAAAAACCATCACCTTTAATGATACGACGGATGCTGTTACAATTTCCGTTGCTCAAGCTGGTGCCATTCGTGGGATCAATGGTGTTTTTGATGGTACGGATAACGTTACAATTTCTGGGACGAGCACTGAGTTGTTGGCTTTAGTTCCTTCCGATGTTGTTAAACTTGGTGGAAGAAGTATTACATTAGATGCCACCAACAATGCCGTCAAAATGAGTGTTGCCCAAGCGACGGCTCTGTTAGATGCTAAGGTTGGCTTTAATGCGGGGAGTGATACCATTACAGTTGCAGACACGACAGCTAATCTGTTGACATTGGCATCAAACGCAAATATTGGCAATCTACTCGTAAATCCAGGTGATTTGACGCTCAAAATTGGCAATGGTGCAGGAAACTTTGTTTTTGATTCCACCGATACAAATATAGTGGGTTTGACTGCTGCGCAGGCAACCACACTTTTGAATGCTGGAATTATTTTCAATGCCAATGATGCCATTACCGTAACGGGTACCGATACTGAATTGATGGTACTCAGTGCCAATATTGGAGATTTGAGTGCTTCTAACATCAAACTTGCGGTATCCAATGCCGTAACCGATATCACCCTGACAGATGTTCAAGCGCAAAATCTGCTTGCTGGTGGTACATCCTTTAACACGGGTATCCAGATTACCGTGACAGGCTTGGGTGCAAATTTAGTGGCCTTGAATTTGAGTGCTGCGAATAAGTTAGGTGGTACCAGCACGACACTTGACGCTTCAGACAACGCCATTACTATGACGAAAGCTCAAGTTGATAATCTTCTCTTAGCAGGTGGCAAGATTCACAGCAGTGATGCAATTACCATTGCGGATACTGCCGCAGTATTGCAGGCCTTGACCTTTTCCAACTATGAGCCAGCGGATCTAGGTGGTTCTATGGTGACGTTGGATTCTACAAATGGTCCCGTTTCCTTGTCGATATCGCAAGCGGATGCTCTTTTTGCAGCAAATGTTCTTTTTGATGCGCACGATGTGCTCAGTGTGAATGGAACAGGTGCTCAATTGGCCGCATTGACATTTGCGAACTATCAAACCGAAGATTTAGGTGGTTCCGTTGTTACCTTAAATGCCAGTGACGATGTCGCTTCTCTGACCTCAGCACAAGCGGATGCGCTGACTGCATCTGGCCTTAAATTTGATACCGGAGATGCCATCAAAATCAGCACAACGATTGCCACAGGAGCAACTGCAGAGGATGCTGCACAGACAACCTACACTGTTGCCAAACTGGGTGGATCTAGTGTGACTTTGGATGCTTTTGATGATGCTTGGAGTTTAACGATCGACCAAGCTACGGTTGTCAACACCAAAATCAAATATGATGCCTCTGATGCCATCACCATCACAGGTACAGCGGCTCAGTTATCCGCCATTACTTTTGCCGATTACCAAACGGCCGATATTGGTGGTTCTAGTGTCAAACTGGATGCAAGCGACAATGCCGTTACACTCACTCCAGTTCAAGCCACAGCTTTATTCAATGCTGGTTTGAAATTTGCGGCAGATGATGTCATCACTGTTACCGATACTGGTGCGAATATTGTTGCAAATCTAAACTTTGCCAATGCCCAAACCGCAGATTTGGGTGGTTCCAGCGTTACATTAGATGCAACGGATAATGTTGTTAGCCTGACTGCAAATAATGCAACCAACCTCTTCAATGCGGCTGGTCCTAAATTTGCTGCAAACGATGTCATTACAATCACTGGTCAATCTGGACAATTGGCTGCCTTGACACATGGCAATTATGAACCAGCTGATCTGGGTGGATCCAGTGTGACATTAGATTCAGTCTCTAATACGGTATCACTGACAATCGCTCAAGCAGATTCAGTCTTTGCAGCAAATCTTATGATTAGCGCAACGGATGTTATTTCTGTAACTGGTACGGGTGCTGCACTGGCTGCAATCACTTTTGCGAATTATCAAACCGGTGATTTAGGTGGTGTCAGTGTTACACTAGATGCGGATGATAACGCCGTTGCGATGACATCGACTCAAGCAGATGCACTCGTTGCCTCTGGTCTTAAGTTTGCTTCGACGGATCTCATCTCCATTACAGGTACGACGACGCAACTGATGGCATTGAATCTTAACAACTACCAAACAGGAGACCTAGGAGGTAGTGGTACCTTTACAACCTTTGACTCCAGTGACAATGCCGTTACCCTAACATCAACGCAAGCCGATGCCCTTGTTACGGCAGGGATCCATTATGCGGCTTCAGATGCCATTACCATAGCTGGGACGGGTGCCGAACTGGCTGCACTCCAATTTGCCAACTATCAGACGGCAGATTTGGGTGGTTCTAAAGTCACATTGAATGCCAGTGACAATGCTGTGACATTGACATCAAAACAAGCTACTGCACTTGGAACAGCGGCTAGCCCCATGTTTGCAGCAGATGACTTGATCACCGTTAGCGGTACAGGGGCAGAACTTGCGGCTTTAACATTTGCCAATTATCAAAAAGCGGATCTGGGTGGTTACAGCGTCACATTAGATGCAAGTGATAATGTGGTTACCTTGACAACGGCACAAGCGACTGCCTTAAAAGCAGCAGCAGGTCCCATTTTTGCTACCAATGATGTTATCACGATCAGTGGGACAGATTTGGCTACTGCAAATTTCGCTAATTTGCAAACGAATGACCTTGGTGGTGCGAGTGTTACATTGGATTCTACAACCAATGCGGTTTCACTCACAAAAGCGCAAGCCGATTCTCTCACGGCATCTGGTCTAAAGTTTGCCACATCCGATGCCATCACCCTTGCTGATACGGGTGCAACATTGGCTGGTTTGACCTTTGCTAATTATCAAGCGGCAGATCTAGGGGGGGCCTCAGTCCAATTAGATGCCTCCGATGATGCCGTATCCATGACGTCAGCTCAGGCAGATGCACTCGTTGCTGCAGGTCTTAAATTTGCTTCAACGGATGTTGTCTCCATAACAGGTACCAGTGCTGCGTTACTTGCTTTAGACCTAACCAAATATCAAGTTGGAAAGTTGGGTGGAAAAGGTACGATCTTTGATGCCACTGACAATGTTGTTTCCCTTACTTCTGCTCAAGCTGATGCACTGGTTGCAGCAAATATTCACTATGCTGGGACCGATGCCATCACCGTGACTGGTACAGGAGCGGCACTTTCGGCATTAACTTATGCCAATTATCAAGTGGCTGATTTGGGTGGGAGTGGTACTTTTACGACCTTTGATGCCAGTGATAATGCTGTTTCACTGACGATGGCACAAGCAAATCTTCTTTCGATTGCTGGTGTTCATTTTGCCGCTAACGATGCGATTACCATAACGGGTACTGGAGCGGAACTTGCTTCAGCCGCTTTTGATACGTATCAAACAGCGGATTTAGGAGGTGCCAGTGTCACTCTGAATGCCAGTGACAATGTTGTTTCCTTGACATCTGGACAAGCGGCAGCCCTGACCGCTGCAGCATCACCAACGTTTGCTGCTGATGATGTCATTACAATTACCGGTACAACGTCAGCCGATACCATTGTCACAACTGGTCTCGGTGGGAGTGGTGCCTATACCATCAATAGTGGTGATGGTAATGACACCATCACAGGTGGCAATGGCATAGATACCATTGATGGTGGTAAAGGAGATGATATTATCAATGGTGGAGGTGGTGCTGACAAGATTACTGGTGGTGCTGGTGCAGATGATATGACAGGTGGTGCAGGTAATGATGTATACACTATCAATAGTGGAGACACTGGCCCCTATGATGGATTTGCAACCACACCTGCGACAGCGTTATCACATGGTATTGATGTCATTCATTTCGGTGCTGGTGATCAGATTGACCTGAAAGGTGTGACAGTAAATCATGTTGATACCAACCTTGCTGATGGTGTTGCTGCGGGCGATGTTTATTATACAACAGTAGGTGTTGCTGCTGGTGATGCCCTTGTTTTGTACAGCACCAATGGAGCAGTGGCTGCGAATGGAGCACTGACTGATTTTGAAGTCGCTATCTATATTGATGGTAATGGTCCCCTTCCTACCACTGATGCTGCATACGTTTTACATGCCTAAATCTAATCTCAGTTTTGATTAGAAGTAAGTAATTGTGGCCCGGATGACCATCCGGGCCACAATAGTTAAAGCAAAGTTGCAAATATGCCAAATTAGAGACCTTATAGGGCGAATGTCCGCTCCCTAAATTAAATCCCCTACCGATATTTGCCACTCTTTTTTGCAATTAATAAAATTAAAAAGCAAAGATAAAGCCTTGATGACTGAACATGTACCATCCTCTCATTTGGTCTCGGATTTAGAAAGCCTAAGTTTCAAATTTCAAAGGATTTATTGGGTCAGAAAGGTTATGGTTTAACCATTTACAACAGCAGATACAAATTGACATTACCTTTTAAATATATTGGAAAAATAAAAATCAAGACCTTGGGGGGTGGAGAACCGCCCCCCCAATCCCCCACCTTTTTTTTAGGATCTAAGGGATTCATCCACCAAGATTTTGTTTTTAATTTTTTACCCAAAGGGCATTGAGATTTGTGATTGAGTGAACGTATTGCCTATTTAAAAAAGGATTTCGTTTTTTTTTACATATCCAAAAAAGTATCTTTTTTGGATAACTGATGTATGGGGGTTTTGATGAAAAATTTAAAAAAATCTATCCTGTTAAGTGCCCTTTCAATAGGGATGGTTTGGACGAGTAAAGCTTCAGCGATGGACGACAAACCGTTACATACCAAGGCCATTGATAAATCTGAAATTTCCTCTGATGCAAACAATTGGGATAAATTATTTGAATCCACCATGAGTCAATTGGCAAAAAGCCCCTCAGGGTCAGTGGTTTCTTTTGATGATAATATGATCAAAACGTTTCAGTTTAAACCAGCATTAGGAGCTCCAGACAACACCGATCAAAAATCGAATTCTGCGATTAGGATGGGCGACGGTGGGCGCAATCGACGGATGGTGGAGCAGTTACTAAACCGTCCTAAAATGTCTCCAGATGAAGAGAAGCAGCGCAACGATGATTTTAAAAATACTGTAGCCAATGCGGTTTTACAACATCCTGAATTGTTAAGCCGTATTCAACAGACTGGTCAAGTAGAGCAAAGCGTTGATGTGGTGAAAGGTGGATTATATCCGCAAGTGGATTTAACTCTTTCTGGGGCATCGGCTCTTTCTAAGCCAAATATAAAATATCAATCTTCTAATGATGATCGGTTGGATCTTGTATTGCGAGTTAGGCAAATTTTATTTGATTTCGGTGCCCTATTTGGCCAAATAGATGCACAAAAATTTCGAGTTTTGGCTGCCGAACAAGAGACCAAAACCACTGGTGATACCCTTATTTTACGCGCGGTCACCGCCTACCAAGATGTGATTCGTCTTCGAAACCATGTTGCCATTGCTCAAGAAAATGTGGCTCAGCATAAAAATATTGTACAAGCTGTTATTGAACGCGTAACGGGAGGAGTAGCCTCTCTTTCAGATAAAGCCAAGGTCGAAAGCACTCTGGCCAACGCCGAGGTTAGGCTTGCCAGTTTTATGAGTGATTTAGGGCGTGTTGAGGCCAGTTTTATTGAACTGTTTGATAAAAAACCCGATTCTAACCTGCTCTTTCCAACTATCCATCCAGAAATGCCCCCAGTAGAGCAGGCTTTGAATCAAGCGGTAGCGAATAATTCTGTGCTTCATGGTTTTGCACAAATGAGCCAAGTCTATGATGCAGAGAAAAAAGTGGCCTCCTTAAATATTCTTCCCAAAGTCTATTTAGAACTCTCTGGAACCCGCTATGATGTTGAAAATTTTACTGCCGATCGTGCAAATGGGGTATCGGTACGTTTAATTTCAAGTTATAATTTATATTCAGGTGGTAGTGATATGGCCCGGATTTCACAAGCAGAAAGACGGTCAGCACAAGCACAAGAAGATTTTGATAAATATAAACGCGATTTAGAACGCAATGTTCGCGTATTGATTTCCGATTATGAAGCAAGGGTTATAAAATTGAAGAGTCAGGAGATGTCCTTGCGGGCCAATGATCTCGTTGTGCAAGCATTTGCCGAACAATACGATGCGGGTCGACGCAGCTTGATTGATCTTCTGGATGCTCAGTCTGACCTATTTGCCTCGGCGATTGATTTGAGCGAAAGTCAATTTCAACTCAATGTATTGCGCTATGAGTTATGCAGTGTCATCGGTGACCTTGCCAACTTTTTTGCAATTCCTGTTAACGCTTATCAACCCAAATGACCCAGCCCTTTATGATGGAACCTAATTCTGACGCACCATTGATTGTCTCTTCAACAGAAGATACGGCTGATATTGAAGAGTGTTTGTTATTTTTATGTCGGCATTTTGATCTACCTGTATCGCAAGCAGCAGTCCGATCCTGTTTGGTTGGAGATGCACAGGATTTGGCTTTGGGACAATTTGTGCAGGCCGCTGAACGGGCTGGCTTGGCTGCTGCCATTGGTCCACACAATTTGGAACATACCATTCAATCTATGCTTCCCCTTGTGGTCCTGTTAAAAGATAACAAAGCGGTTGTGTTGGTTGAAAAGTTAAAAGACAATTCTTACGCAGTTTTTAACCCAAAATTAGGCCCTCGGGAAGTGACGATTCCCCTTTCCGACTTACTCCCTTTATATACTGGTTTTGTCATTGCGTGTCGTCCTATCACCAAGGGTAGTGCCTTAGGCGGTCGTCCGTCGGAAACCATAGATCAACACTGGTTTTGGGGCCCTCTCAAACGCAATAAATGGATCTACGGCCAAGTGATCATGGCCGCGATGCTCTCCAATGTGTTGAGTTTAACCACGACCATATTTATTATGGTCGTTTATGATCGCATTATCCCCAATCAGGCGACCGAATCATTAATTGCTTTGACCATCGGTGTTACATTGGCACTGGTATTTGATTTTATCGTCAAAAGTTTGCGTTCTCTCTTTATTGATAAAGCCGGTGAACGGGCCGATTTGGCCATGGGGATGCATTTATTTAACCAAATATTGGATATCTCCATGGCTGAACGTCGCGGTTCGACGGGTGCCATGGCCAGTATGCTACGCGAATTTGAAAGCCTGCGGGAATTTTTTACGTCGGCATCGTTGGTGGCCATTGTTGATTTTCCTTTTATTTTATTGTTTATCTGGGTAATTCATTTAGTGGCTGGATCGTTATCTCTGGTGCCGCTTTTTGCTGTCCCCATCATATTGGTGATGGGCATCCTCATGCAGCCCATCATGCGGCGCATGGCCAAGGATTCGGTTGGTCAAAATCAACTCAAGCAATCTGTGGTCGTTGAAACCCTCTCTGGTCTAGAAACCATTAAAACCACCCGCGCCGCGCCGATTATGCGCAAGCGGTGGCAAGATGCCATTCAAGAACATGGAAAGCAAAGTGGCAAAGGTCGTTTAATCAGTCAATTGGCTCTCAATATGACTGTTTTTACCCAACAGGCCAGCCAGGTGATTATTGTTGTTTATGGTGTTTTTTTAATGCGGGAAAACCTTGTCACTCAAGGTGCCTTGGTGGCTGCGGTTCTCCTGACCTCGCGCTGTTTGGCCCCACTGGCGCAATTGGCGCAAACCATGACCCGGATATATCATGTACGCGCCTCTTATGATGCCTTGGATCGATTGATGAATAGATCCACTGAGCGGACCAAAGGTCGATCCTATATCTCGCGGTCACGGCTTGAAGGCAAAATTGAATTTCGTAACGTCTCATTTCGTTATCCCGATCAAGTCAGCGATGCTTTGACCGACCTCTCTTTTGTCATTCAGCCTGGCGAAAAAGTGGCTTTTGTGGGACGCATTGGTTCTGGCAAAAGCACCATTGCCCGCATTCTTTTGGGCCTCTACGAACCCAGCAATGGCATTGCTTTAGTGGATGATACCGATTTACGGCAAATTGATCCAGCAGACTTACGTAGTAACATCAGTTGCGTCATGCAGGAGATCTGTCTTTTTACCGGCACTGTTCGGCAAAATATCGCTATTGGCGGCAACCGTCCAACCGACCAAGAGATCTTGCGTGCGGCGCAAATATCTGGTGTCCACGACTTTATCAGTCAGACTCCTCAAGGGTATGATCTTCTTTTGTCTGAACGGGGAGAGGGGCTTTCAGGAGGACAAAAGCAATCTATCGCCATTGCCAGATCCCTTGTCGGTGAGGCTCCAGTTTTGCTTATGGATGAACCCACCTCTGCTATGGATGGTGGAACCGAAGCCGCTTTGATCAAACGTCTCAAGGAGCATGTTGCCAATAAAACACTCATTGTTGTCACACATCGTACCTCTTTATTGGATTTGGTGGATCGCGTGATTGTGATTGATAATGGCAAAGTGACCGTAGATGGCCCTAAAACTCTTTTACAACGGCCAGCGCCAATAGCCGCGCAGAGTGCCGCAAATATCCAAAAATAAGCTCTAAGCCAAAATGGTTGAAGGAAATTAAATGAATCGCACCATCGAAAACGAAGATTTTCTTAAAACTTTAAATCAAAATCGAAGTCGATTCGGAAATATAGGCAGTCATCTTTTATTGGTGGCCATTTTTATTGTTATTGTTTCGTGTTTTGTTTGGGCTGGCATGACCACCTTGGAACGGGTTACTCGTGGCGAGGGGCGTGTGGTGCCATCGCGTCAAGTCCAGGTGGTTTCCAATTTAGAAGGGGGAATCATCAAAAAGGTTTTGGTCAAAGAGGGGCAGGTGGTTGAAGAGGGTGCTCCTATGTTTGAACTGGATCAAACCCTTCATCAAAGTTCCTATAATCAAGTCAGTAGTCAAATTCTTGGTCTAAAAGCCAAAATTATCCGCCTCAATGCCGAGATAAAAGGAAAATCGCCGATATTTCCAAAATCGATGACTCAAGAATCCCCGAATACTGTTTTGAATGAAATGCAACTTTATAAGGGACGTTCAGTAAAATTAGAGGCAGAGCAACAAGTTTATAAAAGCCAGATCGTCCAACGTCGCCAGGAACTTGCTGATGCCATTTCCACCTTGCAAATTGCCATGCGTGGTCTACAATTGGCGCAAAAAGAGTCCAACTTAATCAAACCATTGGTGGCCAAAGGGTTAGAACCGGAAATTTCTGCGATTCAACTAGATCAAAAAATCACTGAGTTGATGGGTAAAAAGATGACTTCGGAAGGAGCTTTAGTCCGACTTAAATCCGCTATCCAGGAGGTTCAAGAGCAATCGGACAGTTTGCTGCAAACCTTTCGCGCTGAAGCTATGAATGAATTGACAGAGGCCTCTACCAAGTTGGTTGAATTGGAACAGGCCTTGCCAGCCTATCAAGATAAAGTCGATCGCACCGAGGTGCGCTCCCCCGTACGCGGTGTGGTAAATCGTATTTTAGTAAATACCGTTGGCGGTGTCATTAAGGCTGGCGACCCGATTGTCGAGGTGGTGCCCTTGGACGATACACTACTGGTAGAAGCCATGATTAAACCACAGGATATCGGCTTTTTACGCCAAGGTCAGGAGGTGAATGTTAAATTTACAGCCTATGATTTTGCCAAATTTGGCGGACTGAAAGGCACCTTAGAAAACATCGGTGCCGATGCGGTTACTGTTAAAAACAATGATGAAACAATGTTTCCTATTCAAATTCGTACCGATTCTAATGTATTGACCATGCATGGGAAGACCCATCAAATCATACCAGGTATGGTGGTCAACGTGGATATCATCACCGGTGAGCAAACGGTATTGGAATATCTATTGCTGCCCCTGCTGCACGTAAAGGATATGGCCTTTAGAGAATAATTTTCCCTGTCATGCGTAAATTTGTGTTCATCTGGATGGTTTGTTTGAACTGTTTTTCTATATCTCTGACCTATGGACAAGAGGCCCTTTTGGGATCTGGAAAGATTACCCGTGCGGATGGCATGGCGAGTTATTTTATAATTGGCTCTTTTTTTACCCGCGAAAAATGCGAAAAAAATGTTCATTGGCTCATTGGGGAGATCATTAGTAAGGCCAAATGGGTTGGGCAAAATTTGTCCAGTCAAATCAATCCATGTTTGGCTCGATTTGCGGAAAATTCCAAATATGAACTTTTATATCGAGAGTTGGATTCGGTCCATTATGTGTTGTTTCATGAAAGTATCCGGCTTATGATCGTTCATCCCCAAGGAATTTTAAGCGAAGAAAAAGCAGTTTGTGAAAAAATTCAAGAAGGGTTTGATAAACTCTTGCACATCCATTCAAAATGTATTGCTCCAAAAGGTTGATCAATACCTTGGCTAGGGGGATGAACCGCTCCCACAATTCTTTCTGCTTTTTATGAATGATTAAAAAATAGATTTTAAAATATGGTGGAGAGAAAAATATGCAAAAAAAATTAAAAAAACATTTTATTTTTCAAACATTTTTTTTCTCTATTTTTACTCCTGTTCTTGCTTCAGAACCGATTCCTGTACAGTCGGTGGCTCTGTTTTCTAGTGGCGTAGGATATTTTCAGCATGGGGGAAAAATCGCGGGTGGCACCGAGGTGCAACTGCCGTTTTTAACCACGCAAATCAACGATGTCTTAAAATCTTTAGTGCTTGAAGATTTAGATGGAGGACAACCAGGTTTTGTCATCTATCCCTCTCAGGATCCCCTAGACAGAATATTAGGTGGATTTCAGGTGGATTTGACCCAAGACCCAACTTTGCCGCAAATTTTGGGACAACTGCGCGGTACCCAGGTGCGAGCCGAATATCAGGGCGAGCAGATCACTGGAACTCTACTCGGGAGTGAATTACGTGCCCTACCCGTAAAAGATCCCGATAAACAGCTCTCGGATTGGGTGATCAATCTTTCCAGCAAAGAGGGTTTGAGAGTATTACCCCTTCGGGATATCCGCCGCTTAGAACTTTTAGACCCTCTCCTCAACGCCGAACTGGAAAAAGCTTTGCAGGCCCTGGATCGGGGACGGGGCAAAGATAAAAAGCCCATCACTATTCGTTTTCCAGGAACAGGCGAGCATCGGGTGCGCATCGGTTATGTGGTAGAGACTCCGGTTTGGAAAACCAGTTATCGCTTGATTATACCTGAAAAAGAAGGAAAAAAATCTACCTATATTCAAGGATGGGCCATTGTTGAAAATCAATCGGACAACGATTGGGATACCATTCAACTGTCACTGGTGAGCGGTCGACCCATTTCATTTATTCAAGATCTCTATCAACCCCAATATGCCAACCGCCCTATGGTGCAACTCTCTACCGTGCCCTTGGTGCAACCACAAACCTACGCTTCTGGTCTAAATGAAACAAAAGTAAAAACCAGATCCATCGCCCTGCAACAGGCCGCTCCAATGGCCATGAGGGAACAACTCCCGAACGAAAGCGTGGTGGCCTCTGGAGGTCAAAATGATGCAAATATGGCATTTGATGCCGCTTCCCCTCCCCCATCAGACTGGGAGGCAGCCGCCTTGAATCCTTCTGGTATAGCCTCTGCTGCTTTGGCCGATTCGGTTGGACAGTTATTTCAATTTTCGGTCAAAGATGTCTCGTTGCCCAGACGACGTTCAGCGATGATACCCATTGTTTCCGATCCAATCCAAGCCCAAAAGGTGAGTATTTATAACGCGTCTACCCTTCCTAACCACCCCTTAAACGGTGTTATGCTGGAAAATACCACCAACAACAATTTACCCTCTGGGCCGGTAACGTTGTATGTTGAAGGTCTGTATGCCGGAGATGCCCGATTGGACGATCTCCCCATGGGGGAAAAGCGTTTGTTGAGCTATGCGGTAGACTTGGAGGTCAAAATATCGCCCCCTCAAGAGACGGCGGCAGAGGCCATCAGCAGCGGAAAAATAGTCAAAGGGGTATTAAATCTCACCCGAAAACTAACCTCAACCAGAAACTATCATTTTGAAAATATTGGAAAAAATGATAAATCTTTAATCATTGAACACCCGCGTCACTCCGACTGGCAATTGGCCCGCACCACCCCCCCCCTTGAAACGACAGATCGTTGGTATCGTTTCCGCAAGGAATTACCAGCCCAAGGCCAAACCGATTTAAGCATCACGTCAGAACGCATTTTGGAGCAAAGTTTTGCTCTTTTGCAAGGAGACACCTCATCTCTCTTGTCCTTTTCCACAACCGCAACCTTGCCCGATTCGGTGCAAGCGGCTTTAGAAAAAACTGCCCAACTCAAACAAAAACTAGAATCCACGCAACGGGAAAAAATCCAAGCCGAGCAACAGGCCTCCTCTTTTGTGCAAGAACAAACTCGCATCCAAGCCAATTTACGTTCTGTCGCCAACAATACCAATTTTCACACCCGTATGCTGCAAAAATTGAATGACTTAGAGAGCGAAATTGAGGCCAAACAAACCCTGATACGTCAATTGGAGCAACGCGCCAATGAACAAAATATCAATCTGGAAAAATGGTTGAACGATTTGGTCGTGGAATAAGATGGTATTGATTTAAAAATGAGGATCTTAGTTGGGGATCCAACGTAATTTATTTAAAATTCTGAATCCCCTCCACCACCAAGCCGTAAAGATATGCGCTCAAAAAAAATTTGGATTTAAATGAGAGCTATTGTATGAACCTCCGAGAGCAGATAAAAATATTTTTAATTTCAGCGCAACCCCCTGCCTCAAGAAGTCGAGATGCCCCCTTCCGTTTCATTTTAATTTTGATATTTTTCTACTCATGCCCACCCCCCAAGGGAATCACTCCCTCTTTGTTAAAGTGGAAAGGAGGGATGAAGGGGAGATCTACGTAGATCATTCCCGCCACTTTAAAGGCCAATGGCCCCCCTCCTCCATCCATAAAAATCGTTAGTTGCGCCAAATTTTTAAGCACACTTGTGGTCACGTTAACGCCAATTTTTTTGTCACCCAAGGCCGGAACAGTAAATGATTCTTGACTTACCCCCTCTGCAAATTTTTCACCGTTGAGTTCCAATGTAAAATTAAATTTGGTAACAGGCAAATCGGCATTATTGGGATTTTGAACCCGAAAGGTGAGCAAAATATTTTGCTCAAGAAACGTTGATTTTTTTAAATCCAGATGAACCAAACTAATTTTTGGTCTTTCAAAATGCGCAGGCGAAAGGGTGGCACAAGCGGAAAGTAACAGCAACACAACCATAAAAATCCATATTGGATAGATGTGGCGATATCTATTTCGTTTAAACATAATCATTTCCTTTTTTCACCTAAAAAATTCATTCATAATAAAAACTCAATACTATTTTCTCCACCCAATTTTAAAAATCGATTAACAAATTTGGATTTCAATGTATTTTGCATAATTTTTGCTTAGTTAGTCTATAGTATTCCCTCAAACGTTCAAAATAAACCAGCCAGTCTATCTGGACCTTTAACCAAAAAGGGATGTCTCATGTTTTCAGGAATAGTGCGTTAATCTATTATAATAAATAACCATGAACGTCGATTGGAGATTTAATTATATGTTTTTCAAACATAAATCAAATTTATCCAACGTTCCTGAAAAAACGACCTCCCCGATTTTTCAGTCGAGCTATCCTACCCATTTACTGGCTTTAGAACCTCGCTTTTTGTTCGATGCCGCAGGTGCCATTCATCTGGCCCATGCGACCGATAGTGAAACAACAACCGATTTGGATCTTTTTTCTAACCCCCAACAAAACCAAGAAAATTTTTTTGAAACACTGGGAGCAATTGATGCAACCGCAATCCCTACAGATCCATTACGCTTTGAACCAAACCTTGGACAAACCGACCCTGCGGCTCTTTTTGTAGCCCAAGGAACCAATTATGGGCTTTTTTTAACCGAAACCGAATTATTATTAACTTTTCTGTCCAGTTCAGACAATACAATACCACCAGAGGTTCTTTCTATCTCCTGGGAAGGAAGTAACAACACCCCCCTCCTCACTGGAGAAAATTTACTCACTTCTGTGAGCAACCATTATACAGGAGATCCCTCTCAATGGGTAAGTAATATTGCCAATTATGGCTCTGTGGTCTATCACGATCTCTATCCCAATATCGATTTAATTCTCTATGGTGTGAATGGAAAGACACTGGAGTATGACTTTGTAGTCAACTCAGGCGCCGATCCCAATTTGATCCAGATGAATTTCTCTGGTAGCGATTTCCTCACCCTGGACGAATCTGGAAATCTGTGCATTCACATCGGTGAACAAGAGTTAATCAATAACACCCCTGTGGTCTACCAAATCGCTGCCGATGGCAGGCGAGAACTTGTCGATTCCAAATTTGTTCTGACCGATGCCGACAGCGTCACCTTTCAGTTGGGAACGTATGATACCTCACGCCCTCTTTTCATTGATCCCGTCATCTCCTATGGCAGCTATTTGGGAGGGAGTTCAAACGACTGGGGCTTTGATGTCACCGTAGATAGCAGTGGTAATATTTATGTCACAGGAGGAACCCTCTCTAACAATTTTCCCACATTAAATGCCTATGATAATTCTGTGAGTGCTGCGGATGTCTTTGTGACGAAATATAACTCCAGCTTTACCATGCTTTACAGTACCTACCTAGGTGGAACAGGAGCCGATTATGGCTATGGAATTACAAACGACTCTTCTGGAAATGCATATATAACAGGTGAAACCTCTAGTAATCCATTCCCAACGACAGCTGGTGCTTTTCAAACCAGTTATGGTGGTGGAACAACTGCAGATGCCTTTTTAACCAAATTAAACGCCACTGGAGGACTCTCTTACAGTACTTATCTGGGTGGAAACGATAGAGATGTGGGCCGAGAACTGGTGGTCCATACCGATGGCTACATTTATATCACTGGTACCACCATTTCAGCCAATTATCCCACTTCTGGGGTAAATGCCATTCAATCTACCATAACAGGAGTGGCAACTGAGGCATTTGTCACAATTCTTCAGACCGCTGGTAGCGGGGCTTCAGATAAAATCTATAGTACCTATCTTGGCGGATCCGCAAATGATTTCGGCTGGGGTATCGCAGTGGATTCTAGCGGTTATATTTATATAGTTGGTGAGACACTCTCTTCTGATTTTGATTTAAGCACCCCGACATATGATAACAGCTATAGTGGGGGAGATGGATTTCTCTCCAAAATAAATTATACCTCAGGGGCATCAGGATTGATCTACAGCACATTTATAGGCGGAACCGCTGCCGAAAAAGCCTATGCGGTAGATGTCGACGATGCTGGCAATGCCTACATCGCTGGCATAACATCCTCTAATGATTTTCCAACAACAGCGGGTGCCCCTCAGACCAGCTATGGTGGTGGTGTCGGAGACGCTTTTAGCGTTAAATTGAATACCACTGGCACAGGACTCATCTATGGTACCTATCTTGGTGGAACCTTAGAAGACAATGCCTTTGGAATTGTTTTAGACGTTACAGGAGATGTTTGGATCTCAGGACGCACAAAATCAAACAACTTTCCCGTCACAACAGCCACCGCCACCAGTACCGCTGCAACGCAAGGAACCTTTGGAGGAACGGGGGATATTTTCATCACTTGGCTAAATAGCACAGGCACCAATTTAAAATTTAGTACCTACCTTGGCAGTGCTGGAGATGAATTTGGGACCTATACCGCAACCAATGGGATTGCCCTAGATAATCAGGGCGGTGTATATGCAGTTGGAACCACCTCCACCTCAGGTTTAACCACCACCGGCGGTGGAAGCACTTACACAGCTGGAACAGATGCTATTTTATTCAAATATACCATACCATATACCCCTACGGTGACCAGCCCAACCATTACAGAAGATACCCAAAGCGAAGCCATTCCCATTACCATCAACCCCTCCGTAGATGCCATTAATACCGCATATTATCAAATGACATCTATTACCGGTGGCACACTTTACAGCGATGCCAGCTATTCAGTTGTGATTAATAATGGAACCTATATTTCATCTTCTGGTTCGACGACCAATGTCTATTTTATCCCAACATTAAATTCAAATAGTGCTGGAAGTTTTACAATTCAAGCAGCAGTAACTGCCAGCAGTGACGGACTGCGAGGTAGTACAGCTACCTCCACTATTTCCATTACGCCACAAAACGATGCACCCACTGTAGCTAATCCCATTCCCGATCAAAATGCAACCGAAGATACCGCGTTTAGTTATCAATTTGCCGCTAACGTATTCAATGATGTGGATACCCTGGATACTTTGACTTATTCTGCTTTATTGGGAGATGGCGTCACTGGACTACCAGCCTGGCTTGTTTTTACCTCGGCGACTCGAACGTTTAGCGGAACCCCTACGAATAACGACGTAGGAACAATTACCATCCAAGTAACGGCCACAGATAATGGAACGGGCACATTGAGTGTATTTGATAGTTTTACACTCACAGTAATCAATACCAACGACGCTCCCACCGATATAGCTCTTTCATCGACGACTATTAATGAAAATATCGATACCTCAGGTGGCACCACTATTGGCACGCTTACGAGAACCGATGTCGATGCGACAGATACAGCGGTTTATACCATCGTGGGAGGAGTCGATGCCGCTAGTTTCTCTATTTCGGGAACCTCTCTGGTTTTGACAGCGGGTACTTTAAATTTTGAATCTAAAAACTCTTATGCCGTCACGATTCGGATAACCGATAGCGGATCAAGTACCTATGATAAAGCGTTTACCATCACTGTCAACGATCTCAACGAAGCCCCGGTGATCACCTCTGGGGCCACGGCCACTTTTGCTGAAAATGCCACCGGCACCCTCTACACCGCAACCGCGACCGATGTGGATGCGGCCGACACCAAGGGGTGGTCCCTCTCTGGCGACGATGCCGCTTTGTTTGCCATCGATGGCTCAGGGTTGGTCACCTTTGTAGCCGCCCCCAATTTTGAATCCCC
>JAMOAW010000055.1:0-42098 GCA_039908535.1 Magnetococcus sp. DMHC-6
ACGCCAAAAATGTTGCAGGCGCGCTTGCAGAAGATTATGGATGAATATGTGGCGGGTGTGAGCACCATGTATACCACCAATGTGACCATGATGGAAATTGCGGTGAAGAAAATTCATGAGCTCAAGATTGACTCCGAGAAGATGATGGCCAGAGATCTGCATGAGTTGATGCGGGCTTGGGAAAATTATCATCGGATTTTGGCTGGTGAAGCCCATCTTCGTCACATGTTGTTCCGTAAAGAGACCCGTTATCCTGGGTTCTACTATAATATGGATTATAATTTTGTCGATGAAGTAAACTGGAAATGTTTTGTCAACAGCCGGATTGATCCAAAAACCGGTGAGTGGTCGGTGTTTAAGCGGGAGCATAAGGATTTACTGCCCAAGTAAATTTTCTGTTGATTTCCGAAGGTAGTTTTCTCTGGGTCGAGGCAGAAAAAATGCCTCGACCCAGACGCATTTTTGCAAGAGCGTTCCCTGAGTTTTATTTTTGTTTTATGTATCGGAAAAATAATAATCAAGACCTTGGGAGGCGGAGAAACCTCCTCCAGCCCCCACACCCTTTTTTTCTAATTATTAAAAAAAAGAGGGGGTCTGGGGGATTCATCCCCCAGGGGCTTGTTTTTAATTTTTTTTTTGCCCGCAGGGCATCATGTTTAAATTATATTGGAGTTGTTGCGATGGCTGACCAGGATCAGGAAAAAGACAAAATAAAGGTGCAGATGTTGGATGAAGAGATGCGCGATATTCCAAGGGAGATCCGGGATGTTTTGGAACCGGTTCAACTGAAGGGCAAGGATTGTTTTCGGTTTCGTTGTTATCCTGGGATCTCCTGTTTTAATGTCTGTTGTTGTAATATTGATATTGTTTTGACTCCTTATGATATTTTGCGTTTGCGTCGTCGATTAAATTTAACATCTGAGGAATTTTTGTACGAATATGCCACGCCCAGTCAGTTGCAAAAGGGGCAGTTGCCAGTTGCCATGATGCGGATGCATGAAGAGACGGGGCGTTGTCCTTTTGTGACCGATGCGGGATGTCGGGTCTATTCGGATCGACCCGTGACTTGTCGATATTATCCAATTGGTTTGGCGTTGATGCACAAACCGCAGCAGGCTGAATCTGAAGAGTTTTATTTCTTAATCAAAGAGGGGTTTTGTACGGGTCATGCGGAATCTAAGGTTTGGAGTGTTGATGAGTGGCGTCGGGATCAGGGCAGCGATGGTTATGATGTGCAAAATCGCGGTTGGATGGAGGTGATCCTCAAACGGCGTTCGGCTGGGGATATGACGCAGACTGCTCTACCAGTTTCTGAATTTTTTTATATGGCCACCACCAATCCAGAGGCGTTTCGGCGATTTGTGTTTGATTCCTCTTTTATGAAACGTTATGAAGTAGATAGCCAAACCGAGGCTTTAATTCGTGACAATGACGAAGCCATGATAGATTTTGCTTTTAGCTGGCTTAAAAGTGTTTTGTTTGGAGATAAGATTATTCAAGTCCGTGCGGATGCGTGGCAAGAGTTACAAAAGCGCAAGACCAAACGAAAGGCCTCAGAAGAAGAGAAGAAATGATTGTTGTTCGTCCGTCAGGAGTTCTCGTTTGTGATCAAAAATTATTGGTGATGCGGTACCAGTATGGGGGGCGGGATCGTTTTAATTTGCCGGGCGGCAATTTAGAATCCAACGAGGATATTCGTTCCTGTTTATTTCGTGAGTTTAACGAAGAACTTGGTTTAAAGGTTGTTTCTGAAGATTTGTTAGCGGCGGTGGAAACTTTTATAGGTGATCGTTATGTTTTGCATTTGGTATTTCCGATTCGTTCGTATACAGGTCAACCCTGTTTAAATCCGCAGTATACCAAGGCGTTGGAGCTGTTATGGTTAACTTCGAAGGAGTTGGAAGAGGCCCCTTTGTATCCAGCTATTGGCATTGGATTGGCTCGTTGGATGGAAAAGGGGGTTTTAGGTGGCGGGGTTTTTCGTGGTCGTATTTCTCAGCCTTGGTTTGATAATAAACCAACACTATAAAATTTATGTATCGAAAAAATATAAATCAAGACCTTGGGGGGCGGAGAACCGCCCCCCAATCCCCCCCACCCTTTTCTTTTAATTCTTAAAAAAAAAGAGGGGGGCTGGGGGATTCATCCCCAGGGTTTGGCCTTTGATTTTTTTTTGCCCGCAGGGCATCCTGTTTTAAAGGGGCATATTGAATCATTTTGGATTTTTTCTATGTTAAATTGGCATATTCTTCATGTGTTGGATCACTCTCTGCCTTTGCAGAGTGGCTACGCCTTTCGCACGCTGGCACTATTGCGTCAACAAGAAAAAATGGGCTGGAAAGTGACCTGTGTGACGGGTCAAAAACATCTTTCTATCCATGAAGAATTGGCCATTATTGAGGGATTTAAATTTTATCGTACCCAACAACAGAGCAAATGGATTCATCTATTACCTCTCATTGGACAATTAGGAACCATCTTTGCATTAGCAAGAAGAATTATAGCCGTTGCTAAAGCCGTTCAACCGGATGTGATCCATGCCCACTCTCCGGCTCTGAATGGCCTTGCGGCCTTGTGGGCGGGTAAACGTCTTGGCCTTCCTGTTGTTTATGAGGTGCGCGCTTTTTGGGAGGATGCGGCTGTGAGCCATGGGACCAGTCGAGAATGGGGGCTGCGCTATCGTTTAAGTAGGGCATTGGAGAGTTATGTTTTTCGGCATGTCCAGGCCATTACCGTCATCTGCGAAGGGTTACGACAAGAAATTGTCGCACGAGGTATTTCGAAACAGCATATTACAATTATTCCCAATGCCGTAGATATTCAGCAATTTTCCAGGTCTGATGTTCCTTCAGAAATATTGGTCGATCAACTTGGCGTGCGTCGACGTATTGTTTTGGGGTTTGCGGGTTCTTTTTATGAATATGAAGGGTTACATCTTTTGATTCAAGCTTTGCCAAAAATACGATCCCAACGGCCAGAAGTGGTTTTGCTACTGGTTGGGGGGGGGCCTTTTTTGGCAAAATTACAATATTTAGTGCAAACATTGGGTTTAGAAGAGTCGGTTTTGTTCGTCGGTAGAATTCCACAAAATAAAATACCTGACTATTATGCCCTAATGGATCTTTTGGTCTATCCAAGGCTGAATATACGTCTGACTCATTTAGTTACACCATTAAAACCTTTAGAAGCCATGGCCAGCGGAACTTTGGTCTTGGCCTCCGATGTTGGGGGGCATAAAGAGTTGATTAAAAATGGTTTCAATGGTTATTTGTTTCAGGCAGAAAATGTGGACCATTTGGTCCAAACCATTTTACAGATACTATCCAATAAAAATTCTTGGGAATTGGTCCGTGATAACGCTTTGAGATACGTTCGTAATGAGCGTAATTGGGAGACGAGCGTTGCCAACTATCGGAATACATATTCATGTTGTCAACCTTTTGCACATAATAATCGTGGCGAGTCATGAGAGATCTATTCCTACTTCTTTTTGTATTAGGAATGGTCCCGGTAACTTTTGTAAGGCCACAACTAGGATTGATGATTTGGGCCTGGATCAGTTATATGAATCCTCATCGACTTACTTGGAGTTATGCCTATGATTTTCGTTTTAATTATTTGATCGCTATAGCTACTTTACTTGGCATTCTGTTAAATAAAAATATTCGAATAAAAATATTATTGACCCCTATTACCTTTTTTTGGGGAATGTTTATTCTTTGGACTTTTTTTACCTACCAATTTGCTATAAATCCTAACGCTGCCTACCTAGAAATGCTTCGTTTTTATAAAATTCAAGTGATGATAGTTGTCACTTTTATACTTATAAACGATAAAATATGGATCAATAGGTTGGTGACAGTCATTGTATTGTCGATTGGATTTTGGGGGGTTAAAGGAGGGTTGTTTACGATTATACATGGTGGGATAAATCGTGTATACGGTCCCATGTATAGTTTTATTGAGGACAACAACTCTCTGGCACTCGCCGTTGTCATGACAATTCCTTACATGGGCTATCTGTACCGATTCTCCACAAAATGGTTTGTTCGTCTTGGCTGGTTATCACTTATAATTGTTTGTTTTGCTTCTGTTCTTGGATCATATTCTCGTGGTGGTTTGGTCGGGGCGATTATTTTGACTATCTCTTTTTGGCAAAAAAGTCCAAGAAAAATTCTTGTAGGTTTTGCTTTTTTGCTAGGAATGTACAATTTTTATATTTTTATGCCTGCGCATTGGCATGAACGCATGGATGCCCTATTCATGCATGATGATCAGGTTTTGGAAGACGCTTCTGTGAGCGGTCGTTTTGTCGCTTGGAATTTTGCTTTAGCCGTGGTCAAGGAGCGTCCATTTGTTGGAGGTGGATTTCATGCTTTTTCATCTTATAGCTTTAGTATTTATGCGCCTGGAGAAAATTTACATGATGCCCACAGCATCTATTTTGAAATTATAGCTGAGCAAGGTTGGGTTGGTTTTGTTCTTTATATATGTATGTACTTATTGACTTATCTGAAAGGAATGACCATTCGTATCTCTTGTCGTGGACATCCTGACTTGAAATGGGCCGCTGATTTAGGATCTATGATTCAGGTCTCACTTCTTGGTTATGCCACATGTGGAATTTTTTTAGGCATGGCCTATTTTGACCTGCCGTATCATTTTTTATCGATTATGGTGATTCTTGGAGAAGTTGTAAAAAATGAAATAAAAAATAAAAACATTGGGGGGCGCAGAACTGTCCCCAAAATCTCTTCATCTTTGTTTTTTAATTCTGAACATAATGCCCTGCGGGCAAAAGATTAACATCAAAAACCTGGGGGATGAATCTTCCAGACCCCCTCTTTTTTTTTAAGGATTAAAAGAAAAGGGTGGGGGGGATTGGGGGGCGGTTCTCCGCCCCCCAAGGTCTTGATTTTTATTTTTCCGATACATTAAATTTTATGGAACAGTCAAACCAACCTGTTTAAGAAGGTTGGCCATTTTAGCAAGATGTTTTGTATTGTCTGTGTTGTTTTGAATCTGCTTTGTTAAAGAATAGACAGCATCGTACCAATATCCTTCTTTGGCATAAAAATCAGAGACATTTTGTGCAGCAGTGGCATTGAGTGTAGATTTAAGATGTTCTTCCATGGGGGCATGGCGAATGGCACCTCCTGAAAAGACTTTTACAGGGCGATTATCTTTTTCGGAGAGGTATGTTACCGTCCATTTATAATCCATTTCAGGTTTTAGTTTAAAATTAAATTGAGCTAAATCCAGCGTTTGATATCCCGCTTTTTCGACGTTTATTGTGGTTTCAAAGATGGAATCGGAGTTGGCACTCTTTTCCTCTAATGGCGATATGGCCACTTTTAATTCAGCGGGAATGTTGATATACCAGACAAGAGTGGGTTGGTCTTGCGTGGAGAATCCAACATGATTGGGAACCAAGGCTTTTATTTTAGGTATTTTGGTATTGATACCCCGCACCCCACCTCCTAAACGGCCAGAGGGGGAGCCTCGAGCAGGGGGGGTATAAGCAATGAGATCTTCTTCGTTGTTTTGCAGATCTTCGGCTTGGGCTAAGGAGTATCCACCGAGGAATAAGGTTATAAGGAAAAAGAAAAAAATAAAACTTTTTATTGGGGGTGAGTTTGCGTGTGTCATGAGCTGTCCATTATTAGCAAAAATGATACAAAAATTATAGGCCACATAGAAATTTTAGCAAATTTACCTTTGTTTGTCAAAAAAAAATTGCAATCAAATAGATAAAATTGAATCTTATCTCGCGCATTGTGTGCTTATCGTCGCCTTCTGGCAAAAGATTAAAAGCAAAGGCAAGACCTTGGGGGGGTACACCCCCCAATCCCCCTGTTTGGTGGCATTAAAGTCAAAAGCAAAGTCAAAAGCAAAAGCAAAGTCAAAAGCAACACCTTGGAGGCTCTGCCTCCAAACCTCCGCCGGGGAGCGTGACGCTCCCCGGACCCCTCCAATAATACTTTATTGAATTGGTATTACACGATCTGAAAACCAATAACAGAAACATCATCACGGCGTTGTTCTACCCCCTGATATTCTAAAAGGGCCTGTTGGATATGCGTTTTTTGATCGGTTAGGGAGATCTCTTGTATGGACAATAAGAGCTCCTTAAAGCGATTTTTACCAAAAGCGCGGCGATTTGTGCCGCCGATTTGATCAATCAAGCCGTCGGTGGTGAGATAATATTTGGATGGATAAGAGAATAAAATTTCGTGGGTATGATAAATTTGGGTGGCGGCAATTCCCCGGTAACCGATCCCTTTCTTGCTTCCTTTGATTTCGGTTATGTTACCATTTTCAAGGATATAAAGGTCGAATCTGGCTCCAGAATAGAACATTTTATCTTTACTGGAAGGAATATAGCAAAGACCAAGTTCGATACCATCATCTGATTCTCCTGTCTCGGTATGTTGTCCGAGAGTTATTTGAATGATTTGATGCATACGCCCGATGAGAGCTGCAATATCCCCGGTTGGTACATCTCCTTTGGCGCGTCCAATGGCTCCGATGACAATTAAGGTCATAAAGGCACCAGGAACCCCGTGACCTGTGCAATCGCCAAGAATTAACAAAATGCCATCCCCCCAATGATCACACCAATAAATATCCCCACCCACGGTGTCACGGGGATTCCAGAGGACGAAATACTCCTTACAAATTTGTTGAAGTATAGCGATATCTGGAAGTACAGAGCGTTGAATACGACTGGCATAACGAATGCTGCTGGAGACGACTTCCAATGCCTCGTCTCGTTGCCGTTGTATGCGTTTGCGTTCAGAAATATCGCTAAATGAAATGACCGCTCCCACCCAATTGTTGCCTTTTTTAATTGGCGTGCTGCGGTATTCTATATCTATACATGAGCCATCTTGACGCCAAAAAATTTCATTTTCAATATGATAGGCTTTGCCATCGGCCATTGTTTTATGCCACCAGCAGGATTCTTGGGGATAAGGAGTGCCATTGGTATGCGTGTGGTGAAAATGTTCATGGGCGTTTTGGCCAAGCAAATTGTCAAGGGGATACCCCAACAAGAGAATGGCTTGGGTATTGGCAAAGGTAATATGTCCATTTAGATCAACCCCCAACACCCCTTCGCCCACCGATTCCAGTAGAAGCCGTACCCGCTCTTCGCTCTCTTTGATGCGTTGTGCAGCCTCTAATTGTATGCGTCTTAAATAGGCAACGTGGGCGGTAATCAGGAGAAAAGAGGCGAGGAAACCAAGAATGGAGGGGAAGAATGGGAGCCACCAACCTTGATTGAGGGCAATAAAGCAGATCAAACCAAGCAAAGATCCACCGCCCAGCATCGCCATTGGAAGTCTGACAAAAGAGCGTCCAGCATAGCCAGACCACAGACCAGCACCTCCTCCTAGCAACGTCCAGATCCAAATCCAGCCAGCTTCCCAAAGATCGGAAATATGTCGTAATAGTGTCGATTCTCCCATACCCAAGCGCACCAGTTGACTGCTGGCCTGGGCATGAATGTTCATCCCAAAGGTGTAAGGCTGCACAGAATTGGCGGCACGGGAGTAAGGGGTAAGAAATTGATCTTTGATGCTATCGGCCGCTGTCCCTAAAATTACAATACGATTTTCAATGGCTTGGTGGGGAATGCGCCCAGAGAAGAGATCCTGAAGGGAATATCCAGTGCTCGGGGAGAAGGTGCTTCGATAATCAAGCAAAAATTGATATCCCCGGGCATCTAGGTTTACATAACTGCCATCATTGGCTTCAATGGGGGGAATAGTTGTGGCTCCCAATTGGAAAAACTCTGGATTTTCTGCGCTTTTTTGGGCAGAAATACCATTTTTTTTCAGATAGCCTAAAGCCAAGCGTAAGGCAAAGGAGGTGACGGAGGTTGTGCCGTCATCCAAAAATAACAGACCCCTGCGCACAACGCTGTCTGTATCGACAACTAGATCTGAAAAGGTGGCCCGATTGCTCTTTTCTAAAACGGGGGGAGGGGGTACTTTTTGACCTTTGCTATCTTGAAATTTCATCACCGCAATCACACGGTTATTGCCTTTAAAAATGGCGGTCAATTTTTCATAACCGGGTGGACGTGGTTGTTCCCGGTATAGATCCAGACCAACCATAGATGGATTTTGATTGAGTATCTCCTGGAGCGCGTTGGCGATGATCTCATCACTCAATGGCCAACCAAATTGATTGATGTCTGACTCCTGAATGCCAATCAATAAAAATCTTTCGTCTAGATGATCGGCATCTGTTCGTAAACGCAAAAATTGGTCAAACCAATAGAGTTCTGATGGGAGCCAAATTTCGGAAAGGCGTGCCAACCAGATTCCAGTAAAGAGAGCTATACTGAGCAGCACACAGGTTAGTAGGGGATGCAATTGGCCTTGTGTTTTGGTCATGATCATGAAATATCGTCCGAAAATGATTTTTTGAGGGCACGCCCTTTCGGGAGAAGCCGGAATACGTTTTTTTAGATTTTGTTCTGATGATACGATGGATAGATGATTTTATCGATTTTTTTATGAAATAAAATTATCGTCCTTATCTGGTTAAATCAAGGAGGCGTATAGATTCCCATGCCAGGGATGCGAAAATCATTATTAAAATAAATCTTGGGGTCGAAAAATTCTTCCATCAATCAATTGATGGAACCACCACATTTCTTAAGTGTGGACGATGAACGAATGCCTGAACAAAAAGCAAAGTCAAGACCTTGGGGGATTGCATCCCCCAATCCCCCTGCTTTTTGAAGGAAGCAAAACCGAGGTCAAAATCAAAATCAAAATCAAAATCAAAATCAAAATCAAAATCAAAATCAAAATCAAAACCACGGTTAAATGTGCTGCTACCCAATTGATTTTTATTGGGGATTTATTCCAAAGGGGTTGTTTTTGATTTTTTTATTCGTCGGGCATCATGTTCTTTCTACAATAATATAGCAAACTGTCTATAAATTTGTTATTTATGTCTCGGAAAAATAAAAATCAAGACCTTGAGGGGACTGGGAGATTCATCCCCCAGGGTTTTGATTTTTTTGCCCAAAAGGCATCCTGTTTGTAAATTTTTTTTGAGATGGGGGTGTATGGTTGAATCGTGATAAAAATACGTGCATAGTCAGTTATGGGGCATGTTGGTCGGGAGGGTTTGGTAGATATGTTGGAGCAGGCTCGACATACGTTATGGTTGGAGGCACAAGCCATCTTGGCCTTGGCCGAGCGGTTGGACTATCGGTTTGAACAGGCAGTCGAGTTGTTGTATGGGTGTCAGGGGCGGGTGGTGGTGACGGGGATGGGAAAATCGGGTTTGATTGGCAGCAAAATAGCCGCAACCCTTTCCAGCACGGGGACGCCTGCCTTTTTTCTTCATCCAGCAGAGGCCAGCCATGGGGATATTGGCATGGTAACCCGTCGGGATGTGGTATTGGCGTTGTCCAATAGCGGTGAAACCTGGGAAATTCTTGCTCTGTTGCCGGTGATTAAACGGATGGGGGTGCCTATCTTGAGTTTGGTGGGTCGGATGGCCTCTACCTTGGCCCGAGAAAGTGCGGTCGCTTTGGATGTATCGGTGACCCAAGAGGCCTGCCCGCTGGGGTTGGCCGTGGCACTGGTGGATAAACATGGTTTTAAGGCCGAACAGTTTGCAAAACTTCACCCCGGAGGTAACCTCGGAAAAAGATTGTTGTTGCGGGTGTCGGATTTAATGCATACTGGTGAACGTATCCCGATGGTTGGGGAGGAGGATAATTTTTCCGTTGCATTACTGGAGATGACCTCCAAACGGTTTGGCATGACTGGCGTTTGCAATGCCCAAGGGGTGTTGGTGGGGATTGTCACCGATGGCGATGTTCGTCGTTCCTTACTCGCTCAAGAGGGAATAAATAAAATGGATCATTCTGTTGCCTCTATCATGACCCGTGCACCGCAGACCATCCAGGTTGATGCCTTGGCCGTGGAAGCGGTGCATCGGATGGAGGGGAAAAAAATAACCAGTCTGTTTGTGATGGCGGATGAAACCCGTTTGGTGGGGGTGATCCATTTGCATGATCTTCTCAAGGCAGGTCTTATGTGAGTGAGGCGTTGTTTGATTTAAAGTGGAGTTTGGCGGTACAAACTCGGGCGCAGGCGGTAAAATTGGTGGCCCTGGATGTGGACGGCGTCTTGACCGATGGGGGGTTATGGTTTAACGATGTCGGGCAGGAGATGAAACGTTTTTTTGTTCGGGATGGGATGGGAATTCGTTTATTGTTAGAGTCTGGTATCACGGTTGGATGTATTACGGCGCGTCATTCGGATGTGGTCACCTGCCGAAGTCGGGAACTTGGGTTGAGTTTTTTGCATCAGGGCGTTCATGATAAGTGGGCCTGTTTGCAACAGGAGTTGGCGCAACGGGGGTTGGATGCCAGTCAATGTGCGTATATGGGCGATGACTTGATTGATTTGCCAGTGTTGATTCGGGTGGGACTGGCTTGTGCTCCTGTCGATGCCGACCTAGAGGTGCGTTCTCGAGTGCATTGGGTGGCCTCAAAATCGAGTGGAGCAGGGGCAGTGCGGGAATTGGCAGAAGGAATTCTTAAAATTCAAGGCAATTGGCAACAATTAATGGCGAGGTGGATTGGAAGTGGCTAACCTGATTTGTCAGAGGTTTGGCACAGAAGGGTGACCATGCGACACAATCTGCTGAAATATTTTTTTTTAATTTTTTCTTTATTGATTGTCATCAGTATTGTTTGGTATTTGTGGCAATTTCCTTTGGTATCAGATGGTTTTGAAGAAGAGATTCCGTTAGGTGCGGAGGAGGGGAGTTTGGTCACTGGCATTCATTTGGTGCAATACGATGTGTTGCAACACCTCCTTTGGACCTTGAATGCACCAAGAGCGCATCGGTATAAAGAGTCGGTTCCTGGAAAATTGCCGACGGGAGAGAATCAGGGAGAAACGATAGAGGGTGAGAGTGCGGCGATGGGCGGGGTTTTGGTTTATGATCCCATGCTCAAGATAAATCAAAAGAATGGTTCTCAACTCAGTGTGATGGCGCATCAAGGAAGTGTGGTAGAACAAACTCAGGAGTTGTTCTTTTCTGGAGATGTGCGGGTAGAAGAGCTTTTTGAGGGCACATTGAATACAGAAAAACTGACGTTTGATGCAAAAAAACGGATACTCTTTACCGATCAAGAGTTTCATTTTGTGGGCAAGCGAGGTCATTTGCAGGGGGTTGGTATGACTTTTTTTGAGGGGCAACGGCGGTTTGAGGTGAATAATCAAGTGAAAATGGTTTTTCCAGGGGGTTTTGGGAGCCTGAATAGGTGATGATCTGGATGCGCACTGGGAAACCAAGTTGGTATTCTTCTTTGTTTTTTTTATTTTTAATGGTGATGTTGTTGCCATACCCGGTCAAGGGTTGGGGGGCTGGTACAGAGAATCACAAGCCATTAACGATCACCTCTCAGCGTTTAGAGATGGATGATCAACGTCCGAATGTCGTTGTCTGCGGATACCATGACCGTTTATTATGTGGATCTGGGGGCAATAGGAGGGCGAGGCAAAAAGGATCAGATTCTCAAAATTGAGGCCGAAGGTCATGTGCTTTTGCAGCAAGGCGATTCCAAGGGGACGGCGGAGAGCGTGAACTATTTGGTTGCTAAGCGTACATTGGAGATGATAGGCAACAAAAATAATGCTATTTTACAGCGGGGAGAGGATCGTGTTGAAGGCAAACAGTTGCAAGTCTTGTTGGCCCCAGATGGTAAAATTGATAAGGTGACGGGTGGGGGGCAGGTTTCGGTTCGTATCGATCCAGATGGTAAGGTGCGTTCCCCTAAGGAGTCTCGGTGACCGAATCTATATTACCGACAGTTTCTACGAATATGGCTTGTTTGCGGGTGGATGGGATTCGCAAGCGTTTTCGAGGTCGGGATGTGGTCAATCAAGTCAATCTTTCTTTGGATGCAGGCGAGATTGTTGGTCTATTGGGACCCAATGGAGCGGGTAAGACGACTACTTTTTATATCGTGGTGGGTCTGATCGCACCAGACGATGGCTCTATTTGGTTGGATGGACGAGAGATTACACAGGAACCTATGTACCGTCGAGCGCGCCGTGGTATCTCTTATTTACCACAGGAGCCCTCGGTGTTTCGTCGCATGACGGTGCGTGAGAATGTCTTGGCCATTTTAGAAACTTTGCCTTTGACCCGTGGGCAGAGGTTGGAAAGACTAGAAGAGTTATTGGATGAGTTGGGGATTGCGCATTTAAGTCGGACCATGGGGTATGCCCTCTCTGGTGGTGAACGGCGTCGAGTTGAAGTGGCACGTGCATTGGCCATTGAACCACGCTATATATTATTGGATGAGCCTTTTGCAGGTGTGGATCCTTTGGCGGTAGATGATATACAATCTATCATACGTCATTTAAAAAAAAGGGGGATTGGGACGTTGATTACCGATCATAATGTGCGGGAGACCCTTGGCATTTGTGATCGCGCATATATTCTTTCTGAAGGGCGCGTGTTGGCCTGTGGAATGCCCGATCAAGTGGTGTGTGATGCGCAAGTACGTAAAATGTACTTAGGAGAAGGTTTTCGATTGTGAGTGGGGTGGGGATGTTTTATGTTTTTTGTTTTCTAGTAAGGTTTGTTTAATGGATATTTTCTTAAATTTTGGCACCGATAAGGAATGTCATGGCACTAGGGCTTGAACTGAAACTACGCATGGGGCTACAACTGGTGATGACGCCCCAGTTGCAGATGGCCATTCGTCTGTTGCAGATGTCTAGTTTGGAATTGGCGGATTACCTGCAAGAGGAGTTGGAAAAAAATCCACTTTTGGAGAGGGTCGATGAGGATGGGGTGGACTCTGATTTTGGTCCAGAGGAGAGTCGCATTGAGACAGAGACTTCTCGTTTGGAGCCCGTCAAAATAGAGGAGGAACCCGTTGATTTTACATCAAGTGACACCTATCAACTGGACGAACTCCAGGTGGATGCCGACTGGACCGATATCTATGGAGATAATGCCGGTTCTAGTTATGACAATCCCTCTTCAAGTAGCGAAACGCCTCCTTTGGAGAACACCCTTTCTCGTGGGGAGTCATTGGCGGATCATTTAACGTGGCAGTTGAATTTATCGGTTTTAAATGAACGAGAGCGGACTTTGGGTTTGGCGATCATTGACGCCATTGATGACAATGGCTATTTGACTACTGAACTTTCCAGCTTGGCGGAGATGGTTGAAGCCACTTTAGATGAATTGGAAGATGTATTGGTATTGGTTCAATCTTTTGAGCCACCGGGAATTGCGGCGCGTAATTTGGCGGAATGTTTATATTTGCAACTGAAAAATTTAAAGCTTGCCCGTCACCCTTACACAGGTTTGTTGGACAATTTAGAAGATTTGGCACGGCGTGATTTTCGTAAGTTACGTCGGGTATTGAAACTGGATGAAGCCGAGTTGACGGCGGCCATCGCGGTGATTCACTCTCTCAACCCCAAGCCTGGTTTGGCTTTTGGCAGTGATCATGCCAATTATGTGGCACCAGATGTCTATGTACGCAAAGTGGATGATCAATGGATTGTCGAAATCAATCCTGATAATGTTCCTAAGCTGCGGGTGAACCGAGAATATCAAAATGCGTTGGGGGAGAACATCTCTCCACAGGACAAACGTTTTTTGTCTGATAATGCCCGCAATGCCCAGTGGTTGATTAAAAGTTTGGAACAACGTTCAAGCACCATTTATCGGGTGGCGGAGAGTATAGTTCGGTTTCAGCAAGATTTTTTAGAATTTGGCCAGGAACATCTCAAACCGCTTATTTTAAAAGATGTTGCGGATGACATCGGGGTCCACGAATCGACGACTTCGCGGGTGACCAGCAATAAATATATGCACACGCCACGGGGTATCTTTGAGTTAAAATATTTCTTCTCTTCTTCCTTGTCCTCTTCTAATTCTTCCACTAATTTAAACGATATGCACTCTTCGGAGGCGGTTAAATTTAAGATTCGCAAATTGGTGGATGGCGAATCGACCAAGCGTCCACTTTCCGATGAGAAATTGGCCAAGCTGCTTCAGGAACAGGGGATTGAGGTGGCGCGTCGGACTGTGGCAAAATATCGAGATGCGTTAGGTATTCCCTCCTCTTCTAGGCGCAAGCAATTGGGACCGAATCGTTAATCGGGGTTTGTTTGGCATGATGGGGGTACCGCGCACGTGATGTTGTTTTTTATCGTTGTGGATGAATTCTCTTGACACAGAAGAATCATAACATGCAGATGGCGCAAATACTGACAGAATCACGGGTGGTTTCTGATTTGTCGGTTGTTGAAAAGAGGGAGATTTTGGCATATCTGGCTGGATTGTTTGTGCTGGATATTCCTGGTGTTGGGAAAAAGCAGATTTTGCACGAATTTTTAGAACGTGAGCGGGTTGGAACAACTGGGATAGGAATGGGAATTGCAATTCCTCATGCCAAACTTCCTGGTTTGGTTTATCCGTTGGTGGCGTTGGGTCGGTCGGTTCGTGGGGTAGATTTTGATGCGATGGATGGGGGTAAAGTGCATTTGATTGTGGCATTGATCTCTCCATTGGCCCAGACAACCGAGGGTACCAAAATTCATTTAGAGGCTCTGACAGCGATTTCACGTCTATTGCGCAGTCCATCCAATCGGAGACGTCTGTTGGAGGCTCCTGATCAAAAGGCGTTGTTTCATGCCGCATTGGCTCCTCCTTCCATAGATTGAGAAGTTTTTATGAACGGACCGAAAAAAATAGAGCATTTAATTTTGCTGGCGGGTATGTCTGGTGCGGGTAAGTCGAGTGCTTTGAAATATTTAGAGGATATAGGCTATTTATGGATAGATAATCCTCCTTTGGGGAGTATTCCTTCTTTGGTAGAGGATATCGCCGAGAGGGGTGAGGAGGGAAGTCGGCATTTGGCGATTGGCATACATGTGCGCAGTCAGATCTGTTTGTCGAGTCTTAAATCGATTCGTGAGGGGATTGAAAGGCTTACTTTTCGGTTGGAGATGGTCTACATAGAGGCCAATTTTGAACGTCTGGTCAGTCGGTATCGAGAGACTCGACGGCGGCATCCTTTGGCGGACAATCGGACCGTTCGGGAGGCAATTCAATTAGAAGCGAATTATTTACAGGATTTACGTCAATCGGCCGATTTTATTATTGACACCTCGGATATGAGTATTCATCAACTCAAAGATCGTATGAACAAGTTGTTTCAACGGGATACGAATAGAGTTGATATGGTTTTGATTTTGCGTTCCTTTGGGTTTAAATATGGGATGCGTACCGATGCAGACATGGTTTTAGATGGCCGTTTTTTGCCCAATCCTCACTATGATCCTGCTTTGCGTTTATTGACTGGTCTGGATGGTCCGGTTCGGAATTTTTTGGATCATGATGGGGAGACTCGGATTTTTTTAGATCGGATGCATTCTTTGTTTGAATATTTAATTCCATGTTATATAGCGGAAAAAAAGCGGTATTTTACGGTAGATATTGGTTGTACAGGGGGGCGTCATCGTTCAGTATATATTGTGGAATGTTTGGCAACTCTTTTAAAGGGGATGGCTGGGATTCGTGTGATGGTTCAACATCAGGATATGGATCGGACCGTTTTGCAGCCAAGTGGGGATTAATTTATGTTTCGGAAGAATAAAAACTAAAGAGCGTGGGGGGGGGCAAATCGCTCTCCACGGGTTTGGTTTTTGATTTTTTTTCCGAAGGGCATCTGTTCATGTATCGGAAAAATAAAAATCAAGACCTTGGGGGGCGGAGAACCGCCCCCCAATTCCCCACCCTTTTTTTTTAATTCTTAAAAAAAGAGGGGGGTCTGGGGGATTCATCCCCCAGAGTTTGGCATTTGATTTTTTTTTTTTGCCCGAAGGGCTTCATGTTCTTTTAAGGGATAGAGTTGGTGTCAGAAATCAGGGTAACGATTGCCAATCGGTTGGGAATGCATGCGCGAGCGGCGGCCTGTTTTGTTCAGGAGGCGAGTCGTTTTCAATCGGAAGTTTGGTTGATCAAGGATGGCAACAAGGTGGATGGCAAGAGCATGATGAGTGTCATGATGTTGGCGGCGGCCAAAGGGGATCGGGTGATTTTGGGAGCGCAAGGGGAGGATGAAGAGCAGGCCTTGTTGATTTTGAGTCGTCTGATCGGTGAAAAATTTGGTGAGGATCGAAAAGGAGTTGATTAACTTGGAGGCACAGCATCCAGAAAGAGAGACGACTGTTCGGGAATTTCGGGGGATTGCCGTTTCTCCAGGGATTGCCATTGGACCGGTACATTTGGTTGCCAGAGGGTGGCCAGATTCCCCTGAATATACGCTTCCCACAGAATCAGGAGAGTCGGCCATTGCGTTAGAGAAAGAGCGTTTTTTGACCGCTTTGGAGGCCTCTTGTACGCAACTGCGTCAGATTCGCGATCGTTTGGCTTCTGGAAAGTATAACAAGCAGATTATCTATATTTTGGACGCGCATCTTCTTATTCTTGAAGACAGTCAGATGCGTCATGGACCATTGGTTCACATTCAAGAGGAGTATTGCAATGCTGAATGGGCGGTTAAACGCTATTTGGCCGGGGTTTTGGCGGTATTTCAAGGGATGGAGGATGCCTATTTACGTGAAAAGCAACAGGATATTCGTCAGGTTGGCAAGCGTTTATTAAATAATTTAATGGGTTTGAAAAGCGATTTTTATACAGGTTTTCCGCATCCAGTGATTTTAGTGGCTGAAGAGTTCACCCCTTCTGATATGTTGTTGATGGATCAAGACACGGTTTTGGGTTTTGTCACCGAACTTGGGGGGCGGACGTCGCATACGGCGATTTTGGCCAAATCTTTGGGGTTGCCAGCCATTGTTGGGGTCTTAGGGATCACCACGTTGGTACAAAATGGCGATGTTTTGGTTTTGGATGGTTTGAATGGTCGTTTGGTGGTGAATCCTGGGACGGCGGATGTCCATATTTACAATACGCGGCGTACTCGGTTTCGTTCTTTTCGTACTGAGATGTTTGAAACGACGGTGGAGCCGTCCCAGACCCAAGATGGTCATCGGGTTTTGTTGAAGGCCAACATTGAATTGAGCGAAGATGCCGAGCGGGCGGTTCGTTTTGGAGCGGATGGTATTGGTCTGTATCGCACCGAACATTTATATATGAACCGTTTTACCATTCCATCTGAAAATGAATTGTACGAGGCCTTTTTGCGGGCGGGTAAGCGCATGAACGGCTTGCCGGTAACGATTCGCACGTTGGATTTAGGGGGTGAAAAGCAGGCGGATGTGTTGCGTCATCCAGGGGCATTGGGGAGCAATCCCGCTTTGGGTTTGCATGCGATTCGTTTGTGTTTAAAGCGGGAATCGGTTGTTTTTCGTTCTCAATTGCGGGCCATATTGCGGGCTGGTGCGGAGTGTGACATTCGGATTTTGTTTCCTTTGGTCTCTGGTCTTGGTGAGCTTTCCCAGTCCTTAGAGATCCTCTCTGAGGTAAAAGATTCTTTGGTTCGCGATGGTTTGCCATTTGATTCAGCGATTAAAGTGGGCATTATGGTAGAGGTTCCAGCGGCGGCCTTGTGTGCCGATCAATTGGCTCCCAGGGTAGATTTTTTCAGTATTGGGACCAATGATTTGATACAATTTACGTTGGCGGTGGATCGTTTGGATGAAAGTGTTGCCTATCTTTATGAACCGGCCCATCCAGCGGTATTACGTTTGATTGACATGACGTTGCGGGCGGCGCGTTCTCATGCCATTCCAGTTGCTCTTTGTGGGGAGATGGCTTCTGATCCGCGTTTTACGGCTTTGTTGATTGGCATGGGGTTGGAAGAGTTGTCGGTGACCACCAACTGTTTGCCTTTAATTCGGAAGACCATCCGTGGCATAGATTATGGTAAAAGCCGTGATTTGGCACGTTTGGTTATGGAGCGCAATCTGCCAGAGTCGATCAACCATCTTTTGGAAGAGTGGTTGACTGAGACCTTTGGCAGTGATCATCTTTTCCGCTGATGTTTAGAGTTGGAACCATGCAAATCAATACGTTGGGTGGGTGGAGAGTTGCTCCTCGGTTTTGATTTTTTGTGATAAGGTATTGTTTTAAAATCAACTTTTAACTTTTTGGAGTGAATTTGATGTCGCGTCATTATCTTTTTACATCCGAGTCTGTCTCTGAGGGGCATCCAGATAAGGTTGCCGATCAGGTTTCTGATTCGGTTTTGGATGCCTTGCTGGCGCAGGATCCCTTGAGCCGTGTTGCCTGTGAAACGTTGATTACCACGGGGATGGTGGTGATTGCTGGGGAGATTACCACTAAGGCGGTGGTCGATTATGTGCAACAGGCCCGCAATACCATCGCGTCGATTGGTTATAACTCTTCGGACATTGGTTTTGATGCGGCCTCTTGTGCGGTTTTGGTCAGTTTAGACCGGCAGTCGCCAGACATTGCCCAGGGTGTCAACGAAGGGGAGGGGATTGATTTGGATCAAGGGGCAGGGGATCAAGGGTTGATGTTTGGTTATGCCTGTGATGAAACCGCTGTATTGATGCCAGCACCGATCTATTATGCCCATCGGATTATGGAAAGACAGGCCTCGGTGCGTAAGTCGGGTTTATTGTCATGGTTGCGTCCTGATGCCAAGAGTCAGGTCACGATTCGTTATGAAGAGGGACGCCCGGTGGCGGTGGATGCTGTGGTGGTCTCGACCCAGCATTCCCCGGAGGTGCTCCATAAAACCATTGAAGAGGCGGTGATTGAAGAGATTGTCAAGCCCTCTTTGCCAAGTGATTTGGATATTTCGAAGATCAAATATTATATCAATCCCACGGGGCGTTTTGTGATTGGTGGTCCTGTTGGGGATTGTGGGTTGACGGGTCGCAAGATTATTGTCGATACCTATGGTGGGTCGGGTCATCATGGGGGTGGGGCTTTTTCAGGTAAGGATCCCTCGAAGGTAGATCGTTCTTCGGCCTATATGGGACGATATGTGGCCAAAAACATTGTTGCGGCGGGGTTAGCGGCGCGATGTGAGGTGCAGATTGCCTATGCCATTGGGGTGGCGCAACCGGTTTCTATGATGGTGGAGAGTTTTGGTACGGGTCGGATTGCGGATGAGTTGATAGAAAAATTGGTTTTGGCCCATTTTGATTTGCGTCCCAAGGCGATTATTCAACAGTTAAATCTTTTGCGGCCTATTTACACCAAGAGTGCGGCTTATGGTCACTTTGGACGGGAATTGCCGGAGTTTACGTGGGAATTTACCGATAAGGCGCAACTTTTGAAAGATGCGGCGGGGCTTTGACTTGATGTTAAAAATCAAGACTTTGGGGGGCGGAGAACCGCCCCCCAATCCCCCAGGGTTTTGATGTTAATCTTTTGCCCGCAGGGCATTATGTTCGGAACGCCCTCAGAGGGTTGACTTTGATATTTTTATCCAAAAAGGAAAGAAGATGAGTTTAGTACAAGGTTTTACCGATTACCGTGTGAAAGATATGACTCTAGCGGATTGGGGGCGTCGGGAGATTCAAATTGCCCAGACAGAAATGCCAGGATTGATGGCGTTGCGCCATGAGTATCGTGGCCAGAAACCCCTTGCAGGGGCGCGTATAGTTGGTTGTCTGCACATGACCATTCAGACGGCGGTTTTGATGGAGACATTGGTGGATTTGGGGGCGACGGTGCGTTGGTCGTCGTGCAATATTTTTTCAACCCAAGATCACGCGGCGGCGGCTATGGCGGCGGCAGGTATTCCGGTTTTTGCTTGGAAGGGCGAGACCGAAGAGGAGTTTTGGTGGTGTATTGATCAAACCATCAAAGGCCCGGATGGTTGGTTGCCCAATATGATTTTGGATGATGGAGGGGATGTCACGGCGGTATTGCATCGGCCTGAACATGCGTCGATTTTGGCCGGCATTCGTGGTTTATCTGAGGAGACCACCACGGGTGTGCATCGTTTAAAGGAGATGCTGGCGGCGGGGGAGTTAAAAGTTCCGGCATTTAATGTCAACGATTCGGTGACCAAGTCTAAATTTGACAATTTATATGGTTGTCGGGAGTCCTTGGTAGACGGCATCAAGCGGGCCACCGATGTGATGATTGCGGGCAAGGTTGCTGTGGTGTGTGGATATGGGGATGTTGGCAAGGGGTGTGCTCAGGCGTTGCGTGGATTAGGTGCCATTGTTTGGGTCACTGAAATTGATCCCATTTGTGCGTTGCAGGCCAGCATGGAGGGGTATCGGGTGGTCTCCATGCCTTATGCTGCCCCTAGAGCCAATATTTTTGTCACTGCGACGGGTAATCTCAATGTGATTACCCGCGCCCATATGGATGCGATGAAGGATCAGGCCATTGTGTGTAATATTGGTCATTTTGATTCTGAAATTGACATTGCCAGTTTGCGTAGTTTGACCTGGGAGAACATCAAACCCCAGGTGGATCATGTGATTTTTCCAGATGGCAAGCGTATTATTGTTTTGGCGGAGGGTCGTTTGGTCAATCTTGGCTGTGCCACAGGTCACCCCAGTTTTGTGATGTCCAACTCTTTTACCAATCAAGTGATGGCGCAAATTGAATTGTGGAACAATCCTGGTAAATATCCGATTGGGGTTTATGTGTTGCCGAAAAAATTGGATGAAAAAGTGGCTGCGTTGCATTTGGGTCAAATCGGTGCGCAATTGACGCAACTGACACCTGAACAAGCCAAATATATCGGTGTTTCCGTTGATGGCCCGTATAAGCCAGAGACATATCGGTATTAGCTGAACGGGTTTTGGTTGGCCCACTTTTTTTATTTAATTAAAACAGGGACAGTATATATTTTTATTGTTCATAAAAATATATACTGTCCCTGTTTTTATAAATTTGCTTAAGCCCTTCACTCTGCCATTTTTATAAAAAAAATGGCAGTTATTTTCTAGTTAGCGTGGCGTTGAAATTTTTGGCAGTGATAATCTGCGGTGACAAAATGGCTGGTGTTGTTTTTATCACTGCATTTGCCAAACCAGGAGGGAATTGTTTGGGAGTGCCATTTTTTGCAGTGGTAACAGACGTTGTCGGAAGGATGGATGATAATATGGGTATTTTTCATCTGTTTTTTAACCGTAATGTCAAGGAATTATCGATAATTGTCGAGTTTTACAGTAATAAGTCAAATTTAATGAAAGATGGGTTTTATGGGTCTTTTGAGAAAATTATTCTGGCATTTATGTTGCATTATTTTTCGGTATTGCTGAAAAATAGTCATTGTTTTGACATGTTTGTTTTTTGTATACAATTAACCTTGTTTGAACCTCTTTAAAGGAGATCCCTATGTTAGAAGTTGCCGAAAGTTCTACGTTAAGTAGAGGAAAAAGCAGTAATAATAAATCCTCCAACAGAAAAGCCAGCACCAAAGAGGGCATCTCTGGAGAGCATTTGGAGCAGATTATTATGAGAATCGAACGGTTGGAAGAGGAAAAAGCCGAACTGGCTCAAGATGTTCGTGACCTCTATTTGGAGGCCAAAAGCAATGGCTTCGATCCGAAAATTATTCGCCAGATCGTTCGGTTGCGTAAAATGGAACCCAATGATCTCGAAGAGCAGGAAACCTTGCTGCATGTCTATATGAGAGCTTTGGGGATGGCTTTGCCCTCCAGCAGTTCTACCCATTGATTTTTTTCCGGTGCCATTGGTCTATTTGCTGGCACCGAGTTTTTTTTGACATCCTCCTTTTTCAATCAAGCTCTTTTTGCCCAAAGTGAAAGTTTCCACCGCGTGTTACTCTGGAATGCGGTGGAAACGATGGCAAAAGATGACACCAGAGAGCGAAAAATTAAGAGGTGCGGTGATGGGGTTTTTAGGGTTGGACCATCATAAGTTGCACCTCTTGCCACTGAGTGGGTTGCTCCACTTTGAGATACAGTTTACCCGTTGTGCGCAGATATAAAGAACCCGTTGGTATATCCCCCAAATCAATTTGGCTGGGCTCCTCTATCCCCGAAAAAATACCAGCCTTCCCATCTATATCTATGGCCGTTGTAAAAAAGGCTTTTTGTATGGAGATCATGTTTTGTGTGGGGAGGGGTCATCCCTCCCCACCCCTCTTTTAAGCCATGGTTAGAACGCTACGGGTGACGCGAACATGTACGGCACTGTTGCAGGAGGCGCGCAGTCGCAGTAATTGATTACTGCCTGAGCCATTTAAATCCACATCAAAATCTAACCCAGCCAGTGCCGGACCAGATTTGAGGACAGCAAATAGATTATAGTCTACATCGGTGGCATCGCTGTTGGTGGTGCCATTGTGCAGGGCCAATAATTTACCGCTCCAGACAGTGGTGGGTGTGGCAATGCTACAGGCATGGAGATTCCACTCCACAAGGAGAACTTCATCCACTTTTACCGCATCCACGGTGGTTGCGGTGGTCACCGAGTTGGCTTCGCTTTCGATCTTAACCTGGCCCAAGATGTGATCCAACGCCGATAGATTGGCGTGGACCGTGTTGGCGGTTGAGAGATAGTTGTGAGAGGTGATATCACTGCCAATGGCATGATCCAACGCCTCCAGGTTGCTATGGATATCTTGAACGGCGATTGCGCCAACGGTACGACTGGCTGGAGAGGTAATATCATCGCCGATAGCCAAATCCAGAGTGGATAAATTGGCTTGGATGGTGGCGCTGCTACTGATTTGATTGGTGGAGGTGACATCGGCACCAATGGCATCGTCTAGGGCTTCCAGATTGAGATTGACCGCTTGATCACGGATGGAACCGACGGTGCGGTTTTGGGGGGTGGCGATGGCTGCACCAATTTCAGCATCGAGCTTGCCGATCCCAGTCTCTAAGGAGTCGCCATCGCTGACGATGAAAACCGAGCTGTAATCCGGTGTTTCCGTTCCTTCACCGTTTTTGCCGACAAAATGGCGCAGATAGCCAAGTTCGCTGCGTTCTGCCGCACCAGATTGCACCCAACTGCTGCCGTTGTAAGAATATTTGCGTCCACCGACGCTGCCCTCTTCAATATAAATGGCATCCCCTTTGGTAGCGGCATTGCCATCCTCAACCAAAATGGCCTCGGAACCAGGAACGCCACTCACGATATAGAGATTTTTGGCATTTCCAGCAATGCCATCGAATAAAATTCGATCGCCGTTCGCAATGGCCACCCCATCGATCATGCCGGTATTGATGGCAATTTCGGCGGCAGCGAGGTTTTCATAAGAGGAATTGTCATACAGTTTGGCCGGTTCTCGCCAGGAGAGTCCCAAGAGGGCTTGGTCCAGATCCAGTTGATTTTGAATACGAGTCCATTTGTTGCTGCCTGTGCCGGTTTGATTTTTGGTATAGAGTTGACCGGTGGTTTGATCCAAATAGATTGAGCCGACCACTGCGGTATCGGGTCGACCGCCAGAACTGCCGGGAACGCCGGTATCGGTAATGAGGTGGACGCCGATGCTCAGGCCGCCACGGGCTTCAAAAAGTGCGGGTATACCCATTTTATTCTCCTGAAAAAGGGGAGTTAGTTAAAAATGCCAATTTTGACGGTTCGCACACTGGCGATACCGTTATAGCGGCTGGTAATGGAAAGTTTGACTTTGTCTTCTTCGGCGACAACGTCCAGATCGTACAGCAGTGTTCCGGTATCTCCCATCATGGCATACTCCATAAATAGGACATCTTCGCCCTTGCGTAGACATTTGATTTCGCTCGTCACTTCTAGGCCATTGTGATCGTCGCTGATTAAAAATAGCCACTTGACGACTCGATAGAAGGAGGGCATAGTCACGATGTCTACAACTTTTGTTTCGTCTTTGCGCAACCCCTCACTGCGCATTGGGTTGGGGCCAAAAGGCCAGCCTTGCAAATTGAGAGAGAGGGGGGAGGAAAAATCGAAACGCTCTTCTTTGATTGAAAAGTGGATGCCTGTTTGCACCGTTGGAAAATGGATCGTCTCCCGAACCAAGGCGACGGTCAGATGATCCTCGGTGGGAGAGACGAGGATTTTAGTCTCGGTCGGGGTGATCTTAAAATCGCTCATTTAGGAACCATCGCTCTGGGTAATGTCCAGTTTGACCTCAAGGGAGCCTTGGAGTAGCGTGGCAACGATCGGTGGGTTTTCTGGAATGACCTTTTGTAAATCATAATGATAGATGCCAGGGGTGAGAGATCCTGTATCATCAGAACTCAAGGTGAGGCTGCCAATTCCCTGCTCAGAGTCGCTCCCAGATGGAAAGAGTACCTTTTTTTGCAATGCGGCCTGGCTATCCAGATCCGTTGCGCGTTGTTTCATGGTAAACCAAAGTTCATGTCCGGTGATGTCGATGGGTTTGCCATTGGCATCGTTAAAGTTCAAAGTGAACGTTTTGGTGTCTCCTCGGTAGAAGGAGGAGAGTGTGGATGTCCCGCTCATATATGCACGCCTTTGTCTTTCAGTTGAAAAAATGGCCTATGTGAAGTTCTTTTTTTAGAGGGTAGGCGGTAAAAATATAAGGGGAAGTCAGACAGCAGGAGGATTTAATTGATTTTTAAATATTTTTCTAGTCGTCATGAAGAATAAAGAAAATCTCTTTTATGTCATCTATTCCTTTGTTATGAGAGGCCATCAGGAATTTATGTCTCAGAAAAATAAAAATCAAGACCTTGGGGGGCGGAGAACCGCCCCCCAATTCCCCCCACCCTTTTTTTAATTTTTTAAAAAAAGAGGGGGTCTGGGGGATTCATCCCCCAGGGTTTGATCTTTGATTTTTTTTTTGCCCGAAGGGCATCATGTTCTTTGGATGAGGTGTTCATGCCTGTTCAGATTAAACAGAATAAACTCCAGTAGTTCGTCTTAGGTGGCTGACATTCTTTAAGAGCAATTTTTTTGCAATGGTTTAGGTGAAATACAATGATTATTTTTTGAGATTTCAAGAGGTTGATCTGTTTTTACATGGAGAATTATGTCTGAGGAATAGATTTGGGGTGCAATAAATTTTTGATAATCATGATAATAAATATCGAATCGTTTTTTTACCTCTTGTTCTGAATAGCCAAACTCAAATTTTTCCCGTCTCAATCGGAGTTGATATTGTGTTGTAGCATCGGAATTAAAAAAAATATGTAGATCTTCAAGCCAGTGGAAATGTGATGTCAAGGCAAGTCCACCTTCAATCAGGATGATTTCTTTGAAATAAATTTGTTCTGATAATTCGCGTGTCTGCGTGATACGGTTGTATATGGGGAGTGAAAAGGTTTTTTTAAAAAGAATTAATTCGGATATTTCTTTTCTAGCTTTGCATAACTCAAAACCAAGTGGATTATACCCGCTGATTTGACCTAGTTGAATTCGACGTTTACGTTCCATCAAATAGCCATCCAGGCCGATCAATTGACATTGTGATTCGCCAATGACTTCACGAAACTGTTGACTGAAAGTTGTTTTTCCAATACATCCAGCACCAGCACATCCGATCACAACACAGTGTCGATTTTTTCGGTTAGCACAGGAGAGTGCTTCATTGAGTATGTGTGAAAATATGTTCATTTGATTTTAGTTTGGATATCGGAAAAAGATTTTGTTTGAAGGCCTCATGGCAAAAAGGATGTGGACCATTAAGAGACCCAAATTTGGAAATTCCGTAAGAAATACAGTGTCCGAAGCAGGATTGATATTCTGTACATTGACCACAAATTCCTCTACCAGAGTTAGGAATGGTTTGCCTCATTTTCAATAGAGTTTTGTTCGTTTTCCATATTTGATCCAGTTGATCTCTTCCGGCTATTCCAAAAGTAAGCTTTTTAAGTGTTATTCCGATTCCGCATATAGAATAGCGTTTATCTGGAAGAATACTTAAGAGGTTGAGTATAGAGCATCGTGGGCCAGCATCCGGTTTGGAAAGAAAGGCGCGAGGAATGTCAAATTTTATTTCCATGCGAATTTTGCCAAAAAATATATTTTCTATTTTTTTTATATGGTTCAAAATGGATTGAGATGTACACAAGGCATCCTTTTTAAGGGTGAGTGCTCGACCGTACAAGGAGGGAAAATTAAATTTAAGGTTTGTTACACCTAGACGTTCACAGAGCCAAACAATGGATTCCATTTCATGTGCATTACAGGAATAGATAGAGCTAACAATTTCGACAATCACATCATTACTCACCAGTTTATTAATATTATTTAAGGTAATATTGAAGCTTTCAGATGTGTTGCGTAGAGAGTCATGAGTTTTAGCAGTTGCACCATCAAGACTTGTGGTCACAGTAACGTTCATATTTCGGAAAGAGACGGCTAAATTAGTATCACACACGATGGCATTGGTTTCAATTTTTGTTTTTAATCCGTAGTCATGCGCATGTAATAGGATCTCTAGTGTTTCAGATCGGTTAAGAAGTGGTTCTCCACCAGATATTTTTAAACGGCGTAATCCTAGAGGTAATGCTTCGATGATAGCTGATTTCGCGATTTTAGCAGATAATGAATCCTGACATTTAGAGTCTGCTTTTACCCAACAGTGACCGCATTTTTGATGGCATTGATTTGTTTGATAAATATGTAGATTTTCCAATGGTGGCCAAGGCAAAAAATCGGATTTTGTATTAAGATCGGACATGAGTTATTCTAAATTATTTGGAAAATAATAGTGCCAGGAGTTATCGACATGGATTTGCATTGTGCAGTGATTTAAAAAATTGTTTTCAATGTTCTCCTGATAGGATTTAAAATTTTTTTCCAATTTCTCAAGGGCTTTTTCGACGGTATAGGCACGTTTCATGATATTTGTCATAAATATCAACTCTTTCGCTTTGTTTGGCACTGCGTATAGATAAATGTAAACTCCACGACTTTTATGAATAATACCTGGGTAAAATGAATAGACACCTTCAATTATTAAAAATTGCTCTCCATTAACTTTTATTTCATCATTGGTTCTATTATGGGTATGGTGATAGAGTTTTAATTTTACTGATTTACGCTTCATGAGGGTAGTGTAATCTTTTACCAGTTTTTGAAGATTGTGAGATTCGGGTTCATAGCCTTGTAATTGTAAGGCCTCTTTTTCATTGCGTGAGAGTGAATAGCAATCTGTAGGAAGAATATCCGCTTTACAATTGAGAGTTTTTCCAATCTGTTTTTTAAGTTGGCTCGCGAAAGTAGATTTTCCAATTGCTGCTGGTCCGCAAATATGAATGGGATATGGATTTTCATCTGTCTTATATTGACTAATTTTTTTAATAATTTCATCAATTACGGGAGAATTATCGGTTTCTTTTAGGTAGAATTCTTTAAAATTTATAAGCCATATTGGAATAGGAGAAGGGCGTGTTTTAATAATTTGTTTTATGTTATTCAGTATTTTAGTACAGGCTGGTTGCAAAGATATTTGAAGATCATGTGGCATACTATCATCGTAAGAAATTAAGATAATGCCATCTAGATTGCTTGGAAGAAAAGGTTTTTTCTCTCTTTCATGAAGTAAAAATACTCGATTTGGTCCTAAGTGACCATAAAATATTCCTATTTCAAGGAGTATATTATCACGAGTTGCAGAAGTTTTTGTTCCTCTCGAAATTTTAATATCATCATCACCGATAATAAAACAAGCAAAATCAAACGTCTCTTTTTCATGCATGAGGCAACCTAACGCGGTATTTCCAGATTGCATAATATCCATCCAGGGGATGGCTTTTACATCGGGAGAATTTTCGTGCATGTAAAGTTGAATATTACGGGCGATATCTTTCTTTTCTGCTGTTGTACCTACGAATATTCGACACATATTATATCCTTAGAACATGATGCCCTTCGGGCAAAAAAAAAATCAAAGGCCAAACCCTGGGGGATGAATCCCCCCCCCTCTTTTTTTTAAGAATTAAAAAAAAGAGGGGGGGGGAATTGGGGGGCGGTTCTCCGCCCCCCAAGGCCTTGATTTTTATTTTTCTGAGACATTAATATAATGTGTTTTTATGATTGATTATGATTTGTTTGATTACAATCTTCCATATATATGATATTGAAGATTTTGTCTGCAGGTATTTCATCTTCTTTATAGTTGATTATTTTAATATTATGTTTTTCTAGCTCTTTGATATAATTTTTATCTCCTGACAACCAATCGTTTCCCTCCCTTTTTAACTCAGGTTTCCATACTATTGTATCGCCCTGATCAACTTTTTTGAATCTACTGGCTATAATAATGACTGGTATACCATTGTCTTTAACAGTATTAGCAGTATTAATCATCATAAGATGACCTGATGTATGCCCACAAGATTCGTCATGATCTATACCATTCGTACCAAACAATAGTATGGAATTTTTATCATTAATTCTTTTATCGATTATATTAGGATTAAATTCACTTATAATATTTGGGTCGTTTAATAAAGAAGCAAACGACGTATCTGGAAGTAAATGAATCTTTTTAAAACCTTTTTTTGCTAATTCAGTTGCATATTTTATTCCATCATTATACTCTATGTTATTAGTGATTGAAAATTTTCTTTTTCCACTACATTCAAATACATATATATATACTTCATCTGATATCATCCTGTTTGCGTATAAAAAATCAATAACCATTTCACTATAACCAAAGAGGAAAATATATTTTATTTGTGATAAATTTACTTTCCTCTCTGAATTGTTTCTATGTGAGATTTCTGGATAGTGTATGGAGTTTTTTTCGTATTTGATGTTAATACCACTATCTCTTTCCAAATCACTAATTAATTCTGATAATAATTTATTGTATTCTTCAATAATGTTGTTGTTGATTCTATCCTGTGGTTTTTGAAATTGTGTGAATATTAAAGAAAATTTTTTGATAATTTTCTTTAATCCTACATGGCATGGCTTGCTTTCGCTTATTCGGTTTAGATTTATTAATAATTGGTTTAGTTGATTGTAAAAAATTTCATATTTATCGTATTTTATGTCAATAATTGATCGTATACTTTCGATAGCTTTGCGCATTACTCGAGAAGTATTTGGCGACAATATAATATCCAGATCGTTCATTATTCCAATTATATCATTTCTTTCATTGTCGGAATAACCTGGACAAGAGTGAATGCGCACTTCAACAGTATCAAAAAAATCAAGCTTATATTCTTTGAATACTACTTTTGTTTCTATAAGATCTTCTAAAATATTGTCTTTGATAATGTTTTTGAGTCGTTCAACCTGTTCAGCATTTTCATCCTTTTCATCTTTTGGTGCGGGGAGATCTACAAGAACCACTACAGTTCCTGAAAATTCGTCGAGATAAATGGACGATACAATATATGATTTTAACCAATGAAGGCGTGCCAATCGGTCAAAATTACCAAATTGAAGCAATGAAAATAATTTTTTATTAAATCGGCTTGTATCAACGTGGAGTGTATCACCCAGTCTTAACAGGCTGGCGATAAGACGTGATTTTATTATTGCATCATCTATATATCTTTCTTTTGGACATTCAATGATATGATTCGCTCTTCTGTGAAATTTACTAATAATATTTATATTGTTAGTAAATGCTTTGAATAATCCTTCGCTAATATTTTCATCGGTGAAGATTTTTTTAAAGGTAGGATCTTCGTTTAGGAACTTTGCAGAAATTTCATCATGTTTGTCTCTTCTCTCTTCAACGGAGTAACTTCTGTTCATAATAGTTTTGGCAATATTTTCAAGCATGCCAACATCATGCGTCCAAACTGAAAGATATAGTATGAATTTTTCCGTGTCTGTTAATGAAATATCACACTTTTCTATCAATAAGTTAACCATTTTTTCAACTGATAAGCAATGACTATCATCATGTGGAGTAAAATAGTCCATTGAGTTACTGCTTGCAGATAAATTTTTTATTAATTCCGTGACCTTATTTAATATTTTGGCGTATTGGTTGTTTTCAAAAATATCATTCCAACGGTTTTGTATAGGCATTATATGGTTCTCCAATTAATATTTGAGAAATTTATTTCGATCGATATCCTAAATTTTTTATCCTATTTTATAATTTTAGTCTAAATTTTTTTTTTGTATGTCAATATTTTTTTTATAAAAATTAAAATCTTGAAAATACTATATAAAACATATTGTTGTTTTGGTTTGGTTAAATTCGTGTGGTACCACCACATTTAAGTGGGGACGATGAATAAGTGCCTGATACCAATTTGCAATCAAATGGGTAAATATGGGATCTTGTTTCGTACAATATGTGCGTGTCGTAAACAGCACGCCTATGGGACAAATTAAAAGCAAGACCTTGGGGGGGTGCACCCCCCAACCCCCCTGCTTGGGGGCTACAAAGTCAAAAACAAATTCAAAAGCAACACCTTGGAGGCTCTGCCTCCAAACCTCCGCCGGGGAGCGTGACGCTCCCCGGACCCCTCCAATAATACTTTATTGAACGCAAATTGGTATGAACAAAAAGCAAAGTCAAAACCCTGGGGGCAATCCCCCAGACCCCGGTTAAGTGTGGTGGTACCAAAAAAAAAGGGTGGGGGGAATTGGGGGGCGGTTCTCCGCCCCCCAAGGTCTTGATTTTTATCTTTCCAATGTTAGGGGCAGGGTTCGATCAACTGCTTCGAGGGGGTCTCCGGGGCCGGTTTTATACACCAAGTGGTTTGGGAAAAGGTGTGGGAGGCGGGGATGCCGGTCTTTTCGTTGATTAACCGTTCGGCTTGCTTGGCACTAGACTCTAAGGCGTAGGGACCAACCTCGACATAAAATAGCTCTTTACCTTTTGTCTCAATGGCTTGAATATGGCCAGGAATCCCTTTAGAGGTGAGGTGTTTTAAGCGACTGAGAGCTAAATCGTGTTCCATAAATGAACCTACTTGCACCATAATGCGCCCTTTTTCGGGACGCGGAAAGTCGGCTTGACGGATAGCATCGGAAAAACTCATGAGATTTTCCGGGCGCACTTGGCTGGTTTTAACAACCTGAAGGCCATTTGGAGAGAGTTGCACAACGCTACCTTGCCACTCCAAAGAGCTGGCAGGAGCGTGTGTCGGTGCAGAAAAAGAGGGCATCGGTTCCATCGTCGTCGTGGGCAGGGGAAGAGGCATGGTCGGGATCTTTTCAATAACATCAATTGGATCCCCAGCCGTTGCGATGGGTGATATGGGGCGGACTTTTAAGGGGGGCGGGGTCGGTGGCGTGATCGGCCAAGGGGGCGCACGTTCTTCAACAGGGGGAGACTCGACTTCCGGGATGGTAGCCATCGTTAAAGGTTCCGCCTGGAGAGGCGTTGTCGTTGGCAATGACTCTGCCGGGAGCGGAGGGGGAAGTAAAAAATCGGTTGTTGGTGGGAGGGCGGCGCGAGTAGAACTCTCCGTAAATACCCGTTTGGTGCCCGTGGGTAGAGTCGTTATGGCAATTAGAAAAAAAATAGTGTAACCAACCACCAACGTCCATCCCAAACGTTGACTGGTTTGAATGTGTCTCTCTCTCGCTTCCTTTGAATCCAGAGTGTGGGAAATACTCATATGGGTGTATGACCTTTGACCGGTTTTTTAGGAAAAGCGTGTCTTTTGAATGGAGGGACGGCTGTGAAAATGGTTTTGTAATAATTGGGAAAAATGGTTGTCTACATGTGGAATTTTGATCTCTACAAACGATGTATCCATATGTGAAATGGGGTCTTGAAAGCACTCTTCCTCCTCTTTTTCCTCCTCTTTTTCCTCCTCTTCCTCAATAATGGGTTCTTCCATCAGTGGGAAGGTCGTATATCCTTTGGCTGGTGGTGTGGTCTCCAGGGAAGGTTCTTCATAAATGGGCGAGGTCGGTTGTGTCAATGGTGGTGGAGAAAGATCTAAGACTTGAGACAATTCGTTGGGATCTAAAATTTGGCCTAAAAAATTTTTAAAAATATTTTGATTGTTTTCGTATAGTTTTTGGCGGTCCTTTTCCATTAAATTGGCCATATTGTGTACCAGACGATCCAGAATCCGGTTGGTTTTTTCTTCATGGGAGGCTAGATAGGAGCCGACTTCATGGGCGATTTTGTCCGCATTGTCAACATTTTTCCCAATCTGGGGGGGGTGAATGGTGATCTCCTTGAGGGCACGGTTAAAAAATTGCTCCATGGCCTGTTTTCTGGATTGCAACCACTCCTCTTCCTCTTGTTGGAGGCGGTTTAGCAGGGGGGTTAAGGTCTGAGGAGGGGAGAATGTGTCGTCTATTTCGGCCAAAGCGGCACGAGTTTGATCAATTTGTCGATCAATGCGCCGCATGACCTGGATTTGCTCCTCACCCTGCTCGGTCATGTGGTTCAATAGGGTCTGTTGGAGGTCGGCAAATTTTTGTTCAATGCTGGTCAGCCAGCGGTCACCCTCAACGCGGAGGCTTTTGGATAATGGTTGAATATATACGGGGAGACCATTGACTGTTTCTGAGGCCTCGGCCAATAGAGGAGAATCCTCCAATCTGGCTACTAAACGTCGTAATAAGTTGATCTCTATGTGGCGCAGGCGAAGCCAATAGATCAATCCTACGGTCAGAAGCAGACTGCTAGGTAGCAGAACAATAAAAGGAAAACTAAACAGTTCTGTGCTCCAGTTGGACATCCCGTTTCACAGTCATTTTTTTTCGTTTGCAGACGGTTTGATTTTATCCGAAAGTTTTTGGGTGCCATTTTTTAGTAGAACAAATGTGGATTTGCTCATGTTGACGCTGACTTCTACCATATCGGTAAGAACAGTGGCAATGCCCGTCCCAAGGGATTCAATTGGAACCGCAATGGTGGGGTTCTCTTTTGAATTGGATGTGAACATAAATTAGATTCCTTTGTTTTCGACGTTTATCAATAGCAAAGCCCTCAGAGGTGTCATGTTCATCTGAGAGCTGAAACCCACCCATTATTAATCGGTCAAAAAACCGGTAAGTTAAGCCTGACATTGGGAATGGTGATTATTTTTTAATAACATCTCCTACTTGATTCCAATATTCCAAGGGGAGTTCGGTAGCCATCTTGAGGGCTCCAGCACAACCAGAAAAAACTGGATCAGCAACTCGGACAATGCTGATATCGCCATACTCGGCCAAACCTTGGGCAATCATGGCATCTAATCCGAGCATCCGCGATCCTCCACCCGCAAGGATAATGTTGCCTAAAGCCTCTTCTTGATCATCTGGGTCAAAGGTGGTGATGAGTTCTTGGACGCTCTCAATGATGCCAGGGACAATGGATTCGCAGGCAGCACGCAGTTCACGGCTGACATTAAAGGCTTGCGGTTTGCCACCAGCACGCAGTTGCACGATCACCTCTTGGCTGCTTTGACCTTTATCTCTATGGAAAAAATCACCAACAAAACCATACCGATCCTTGATTTTTTGCGCCAAAATAGAGGTCATTTGCACATTTGGATAGGATTCGGTGATGGCGTTGGCCAAAAATTGATCCACATGGTTACCCGCTTTTAAAAGGGTAATTTGATCGTCAGAGTTGGGAATGGTGCCTTTCATCGCACAGATATCGGTCGTACCAGCCCCGATGTCAATGATAATAGCGTTAGTTAATCTATCCAGACCATAGGCTACCATGAAGGGTTCGGAAACCACCATGGAATAGCTCATAAGTTCATTCGTAATACGAAGAAGTTGGTTTTTATTGGAAATAGAGGCTCGAGCAGGGACACCAACGATACCGCAGACTTGTTCATCTGGTTGCGGATTGGCTGTGGCCACGGCATGACGGATGAGTTCGTGAGCGGCTTCGGAGTCTTTGTCGCTGGCCTCTTTAAGAACACCATCTTGGAGGGGAAAGAATAGATTCAGGTAAGAACGTTTGCTAATCGCCTCTTCGCCAACAACACTGGTGCGGTCAAGTAATTTGACACCAATGATGTCCTTTGGATATCCCACCACAGAACGAACCTGTTCTTTGGAGCCTCGACTTGACATCACCGTGGTTCGCGAGGTGCCGAGATCAATGCCTAGAAAAAGCGGTTTGTAACCTGATTTAATATTTTCCATAGATTCTCTCAAGGATCAGTTAAAGATGATAGGACGTGTTATGGATAAAAAACAAAGCATCAATCCTGTCGGGCAAAAGATTAAAAAATTATTTCAAGGGGATGGTTTTTCGCCCCCTTTATTATTCCATGAATAGCATAGTTTAAACAGATTTTTTTTTTTACAATATTAAATAAACTACATTTGCACAGCGTTTGGCAAGTAAATTTTTATTGGAAACAGAGGTCAGTTGAAAAAAATGATAAAATAATTTGCAAAAGGAGGCCTCCCCCTAGGGGGAAGAATCTATTTTTCATGGGCGTGATTTGGTTAAAATATAAAAAATTAACCTCTTTTTTGTGATCGAGAGGGTTGTTTTTGAATCTCTAAACGAAGTTTTCCAAGCTGGGCCGCTAAGGCTCGGCCTTGTTCACGAGAAAGGTTGCCTTTGGCAACCGCTGATTGAATTTTATCCATGGCCCGATCTAAATCCTCTTTTTTACGCAAGTCGGTCAAATTTAACCAAGAAGGAATTTCTCCTATATCAGCAGGAAAATGAAAGGGGGGGATAGCGGGTGAAGCGGCTGGCAAGGGGAGAGGATTATTGTTTTCGGTTTTGGTGTTTGGAGTATGTAAACGTTGCAAAAGAGCTTGGCCAGCTTGGGTGGATTGGCGGTCAGATGTGTATGGATTATCTGATTTATGACGGACAATAGATGGTTTCTCTGGCGGTGATTTCATGACAGCACCTCTTGTACCGAAAGGGTTTTAATAAAAATGATTTGCGTTTGGAAGTTGCTTTGTAATTGGCAAAAAAATCGCCTTAAAGCTCACGCGTTGGGCTTTAAGAGTCAATTTAGAGGAAATATTATCTGTAAAATTGCCGAAATCAAGGGAAAAAACCTGTCTGCTGATCTAAATTGGTGGGGATCATTGCGCCGATTTGGTATCGGATTCTTTGTTGGATAATCAATCTGGGGGGGGCGTAGGTGAAAATGAAGGATTTTTTATGTTGGACATTTCGGTTTGCAGCTGTATGGCCAGCGCATGAGTGGCTCCATATTTTTTTATGACAAGGCCTAAGGCGTTTTTATAGAGTTCTTCCGCCAAGGAATAGCGGTGATAATGGGCATCTATGCGCGCCATTTGGATCCAATGGGGGAGAATATCGAAAGCGGTTGCCCCTTGGCTTTGTTGGACGATATTTGTGGCATGTTGCACCAGGGGCTCGGCTTCGGCATAACGGTTAAGGCTGAGATAAAGATTGGATAAAGCAACCAAGGCCGGAAGAGTTCGCGGGTCGTTGGGACCAAAACTCTTTGCGGCACTGCGCAAGTTATCCCAAGCTGCACCTAAAGAGAGGGGGATGGCTTGCCCATCTGTTGTGGCAGAGAGAGGCTTGATCGACAACCAGAACCATAGTGTAAATAAAATAAGTAGAATGAGAGTGGGTTGGGATCGTATGGATAATCTTTGACTCATGTCTGTCTTCTTACACCCCCTTTTTTAAATAATATTAGCTCTCTGGTGAGGAAAATTGAAAGCGTAATTCGACTCGACTGGGGGATTTATTCTTATCCAAGGTTTTATTGGCATAACCATGAACCCGGAAGAGCAATTGATTTTTATCGTTGCGTAACGATCCCAATTGGGGATTTTTTTCTAAAAGTGTTTGATACGCAGCAACACCTCGTTTTACCGATAATTTCCAATTGTTGCGGAATCTTGCCGACCCAGCAACAGCCCATTTGGCATGGCCTTCAATTAAAATGGCATTCAGCTTTTCTGCGCGTGTGGGGGTTGGACATTGGTTATTGCGAGGTGTGGAAAAAGGGGTGTTTAAATAACATGGGAGTAATTCCGTCAATATTTTGCTTAAATGGTGAAATTGCAATTTTTGCTTGGGTTCTATCTTAGAATCTCCTTGTTGGAAATCAAATGCCTTTGGAATATAAAGTGCGGATTGATGTGTATCAATTTGTACCGATATCCCTTTTTGAGTCAATCTTTTTTTAAATTCTGTCAAAAAATTGGTCGATTTGATTGCTAAATTAGGGGCAGAAGGGGGAGGAATAAAGGATTCGACATCAAGTTCAGGCTCCAAACTAGGCTCTTCAGTCTGTTGGGGGGAGGCACTGGTGAGTGCTTTTGCCGATTGAATCTGTTCGGCAAGTAACTTTTTGGAATCGGCAACCAGAATCTCCTCCAGCGTTTGCATGGGGAGGGCTTGATTGTTGGTGGGCGGTAGTCCAGGTGCAAATATATTAAATGGCTCCGTTGATCCTGTCGCTGACGGTGGTTTCATTTCCGGGTTGGGTTGGAATGTGGGAGGTGCAAAAGCTTGGTTTTGAATTTTCAATTGATTTAAAAATTGGGCATTATTGGCCATCAGGTGATCCATTTGGGCCGAAAGTTTCCAACTTAGTCGATGGATTTGCTCCATCTGTTCCGAAAATTGTAAAAAAAGCGAGCTATCTTGAGGGGCGATGGTCTGCGGATACTGGGGCGGAACCAAAGCATTCTCTTGGGTTGGTTGTGGTTGAGGAGGGGGTAAGGTCGGCGGTGTTTCTAGGCTAAAACCAGTATACCCCAAAGGTTTTGTCATCTTGGCCACCCGGTCATTGAAGACAAACACTGCCCATAAAATGAGAAACAAAAATAAAAATCCAGCGATAAGTTCTGTCCAAAATACCGGCAGGGTACTTTCAGATTTTCTCATGGGAAAGCCTTAGGGTCTATTGGGGTTTATTGAGCAAAAAGTGCTTTGGTTTGACTCCTTGGAAGAAGCTTTGCACCAGATCAAGGGGCAATCCATCTGCAGTTTTGGAATGTTCTGCGGTCTCGAAGGGGCTTCGGTTGGCGGTCGCTTCAGATGTAGGGGCGGCAGGCGGCAATTTGGGCACATGATTGGGTGAAATGGTGAGAATGGGTTCTCTTTTGATTGGTTTGTGGTGTTGGTTAAATTCTTCCAGCAGATCTGTAAAACCATGGGGCACCTCTGGCAGGGCAATCTTCACTTTGCTCGGGTGGGATTCCTGGCGGCTTTCATGCAGAAAATGCGCCAAGTTTGAAAATGCTAAATCCAAAAATTTTAAGTTGGCAGGAATCTCAGTGAGAGAATCCATGAGTTTGCCAATCTCTTCGCCAAGTTGAGAGACAAGTTGCGTAAAGGGGGGCAAAGAGGTAGAAACACCAGAATCTGACAAATTTTCCATGCGTTGTAAAATTTGGGTAACTGGTTGGGCTTGACTGCCAAAAAGCAGATCCATTTCCACCTGAATATGGTTTAAAATATTGGTCAGCTTCGACTTGGGGGGGGTCTCAGGCTCGGATAGCGAGGAGGAAGGCCGCCAAGGAACGGGGGAAAGGGGGAGCACTGGTGGTGGTCCAGGAGGCGTTTGCAGGGCTTCTGGGGTGGTGGTAATGGGGGCTTCCAACGCGGGCGGCATAATCGACTCTTTGATCTCAACAGTCAAACTCTTCTCTGGTTCGGGTGCGGTGGCTTGGGGGAGTGGTTGTGGATCGAGAGTTAAAGAGACGCTCTCTGGTTCTTCTGCCGGTTGAGAAAGGGTCGGTAGTCCTTGAATTTTTTCTGTTTGCGGCGCATCTATCCCCTTTTGGAGATGCAAACTCATGGCTTGTTGAATGGTTTGCCGGTGGTCCTCCATAAGGCGTGCACTCTCTTCGCGTAATGCCTCTAAAATGGGTGTCAGCAGATTACGGTTTTTAAGATTTTCGGCGATAATCGCGTTTTCATTGCGAATGGTCGCCAGAATTGGTTCAATTAAGGTGATATCAATGGAGGGTTTCTCCTGTAAAGAGTGGTCTTTTAGATGTTCTTGAAGAGTGTGCAAAAGATCGTCTGGAACTCTAGCGGGCTGCTGTAGTTGTAGCGAAAGTTGCGTCACTTTTTCCTGGAGGGCGTTTAAAAGGGTGGCGGTCAGATCATTGGTGGCGGTTTGCGATCTGAGGGAGCTTTGTTGTGTCAGCTCTTTTAATTGTCTGTCCATCGTTGCTAAGCTCTGCTTCATCTGTGTGATATCCGCCGTTTCGCTGCGGATAGCCGCAAGAATTGGTTCAATAAAGGCACGATCAGGTGTGGTGGGTTCTTTATGCAAAGAGTGATTTTCCAGATGATCTTTAAGGGCGATGGTCAGAGTATCGGTGGCGGGTTGCAAGGAGAAAGAGTCTCGTTGCGCGAGCTCTTTTAAGTGTTTATCTATCGCTGTTAAGCTCTGCTCCATGGCCTGGAGTGGTTTTAGAGTCAGTCGGGTCAACTCTGCCCGCAGGGCGTCCCAATTTGGTTGGGAGAGGTACTCTTGCTGGAGCTTTTTTAGGAGAGCAGCGGATTCGGCCTGTAGCGATTTTAGAATGGGTTCCAAAGTTGTAGAGGGTAACGGTGATTCCTTTTGTTCTATTGTTTGTTCTAATTGATGGGTCATCGCGGTCATTTCGGCGCGCAGGATACGCAGTAGCGTGTCATCGTTGGCAGGTATAACTTTATTTTGATTGATCAATTCGCTAAGGGTATGGATCAGGCGGTGCTCCTGTTGAGCCAATTGTTGGTTTATGTGCGTTTGAAAAAGTTCTAAATGTTCCGCAGGAAACGTTGGTACCTGTATTTTCTCGATAAGGTGTTGGCTCTGAGTGTGTATGGCTTGTAATATGGGAGATAAAATCGATTCTGGTTGGACCGCGACAGAAATGTGTGCCAACTCTTCTTTGATAAAAACATTGTCCGTCTGTATGGCCTCTCGGATATTGGCAGTGAGATCTAATGGCAGGAGAGGTTGCATGAATTCGGCGGCAGAATCGTTTTGTAAAAGAGGCTCAATTTGGTTAAACAGGCGATCTTGATTGGCTTTAATCTCCTGTAAAACAGTTTCTATGTGTTCTGTCATACCACTCTCTTTGGGAAGGGAGGCGTGTTGGGTAGAAATCTCCAAAAAAGAAGATCCATGGGAGATGCCATCGCAGCGGTCATCTCTATGGGGGTGTCGGGACGGATTTGAGTTAGGTGTTGGGTGATTTGTGCGTGATTGGCCGCAAGTGCTTGGTAAACGCTCTCTTGGGAGTGGGCGTGTTGGGTGGAAATTTCTAAAAACTCCTGACGTAAGAGCGCGGTTTCCGCTTGAATGGAGTCTCGAACGGTGGCAAGAAGATCCATGGGAGATGCCATCGCAGCGGTCATCTCTGTCGGGGCGTCGGGGCGGATTTGATTTAGGTGTTGGGTGAGCTGTGCGTGATTGGTCACAAGTGCTTGGTAAATGGATTCTAAACGTTCGTTTACTGCTAATCTTTCCTCGCCGTCTACTCCCAAAAAGAGGGGAGCTTGGGCAGGGGTCAGCGTTTTTTGAATGTCAGATAATAGCGTTACAATTTGTTCCAGAGCCGTTGATGTCTTGGTCAATTGCAAAGAGATATTCTCCTGTTCCACCAGAGGAGTCAGGTTGTCGGTGATCGTTTGTGCTGTTTTTTGATTGAGATGGGTCATGGTTTGCTCTAGTTGGTCGGCAAATTGGTTGAATTTATGGTCTACATGAAGAGGATCATAGGAAGGGATTCCTAAAGAAAGGTCGGTAGAATCGGTAGATAAACCCGGTTGGGGAGGAGGGGTGAATTCCATCAGGGTTTCTTCTCCTGTCTTTTGCAGGATCCCATCGTTGAGCAGGTCACACATTTGGTCAAGGAGCTTTTTAATCAGAAATTCGTGCCGTTTTACCCGCCAGGAGTAGATGATGGCGGCCAGAATGCCGCTAAAGGAGGCCATAAATTTAAAAAAGGCCATCCGTAACAATCCTTGCAAGGCCTCTCCAGAGGAGTAAATATCTTGGGCTTGGATTTCTCGTGTGGCAAAATAGATGGCACCGATCAGACCAATAAAGGTAAAGCCTAAGCCAATTCGCACCAGATAGGTGGGCATGGATCGGGCGTAGCGGTGATAACGTAGATCTTCTGGGGGGGTGATTAATCCCATTAGGTGAAAATAGGATTCGGGTTTTTCCGTTCCATAAACCAAAGATCCTTTATCGGATGGGTGGAGTGTTTTGCGAAATTGGTTCCAAGCCGGTTCGGTGATGGGATTTTGGTTGAGTTCAAAATCAATGCGTTTAAACTCTTCGCTAAAGGCTTGATAGCCACCATGGCCGTGCAAATGGAGCAGGGCATCGGAGATCCCTTTGTGGATAGGGGTGAGAAAGCGTACCTTAAATGCGGACCATTGCCAAGCGGCCCAAATAAAAAGAGCAAGGGAAAATAGCCAAGGCATCCAGGGGTGGTTGAATAAGTGAAATATCCATTCCAGCATTCGGAACTCTCCTACGAGGGATGTGTTTTTATTTTAAATTTTTCGATTGTGACAACGTCGTTTGGTCCTGCCCTATTTAACCGTGGTTCGTCTGCCATTATGGCGTAGGGTGCGTGGGTGTGGGTTGAATTATTTCTGGAGTTTTTCCTATGTTTGGTTCTTGAATGGGCATGTGCTGACTGGAAATGATGATGGGCTGCGTTGGGGGAAAATAGCGTAAAGCTGTAAAAAGCATTCCGGCTGTGGTTATGATCATAAGACCCAACCGAATAGTCATTCGGTATTCAAGTTCTTTGATATCTCGTTTTAGTTCGGTTTTGCTTGCCTCGATTTTAACGTCAAGTGCTTTGATATCTCTTTGTAATTCTACCTTGGTTGCTTCAATTTTAACGTCAAGTGCTTTGATATCTCTTTGTAATTCTACCTTGGTTGTCTCGATTTTAACATCTAATTCTTTGATATCTCGTGTTAATTTAAAATCTAATTCTTTGATATCTCGTGTTAATTTAACATCTAATTCTTTAATATCTCGTTTCAACTCTAGGACGTGTATTTCCACACTTGTTACGTCGGCCTTGGTAGAAAGATATTCTTCCAGTTCGTGTAAATCTCGTTTGGCCGCTAGATCCTCAAGCTGGGTGAAATGGGTTTCTTTGATGGCCTCGGAGATGGCTTCGGCTTGGTTTTCCGGGATGCCTGAATTTTTGAGGCGACTGATGAAACGAAATGTGTCAAAAGTGATTGTATTCATTGGTTGGCCTTTTATAAATTTTTATTTTTTGAATAAATGTCAGACTATCAGAATTCGTGTATGAATATCAATAAAAAACACTTGCCTCACTCAGCTTTCCTTGCCATTCGAATTGCGTGAATTTCCGGGATATCCGACTAAATTACTCTATTTTGTTCATTGGGAATGCTTGGAATTGGCAACAGTGTCATGATATCGGGCGCATCATGTATTAAGTGATGGATGGGGATGATTTTGATAGAGTTACTTTAGAGAGTTTGTAGGGTGGTGAGGTTTTTAACATTTTTGTTATTTATCTCCAAAGTTCGATGTGAGATTATTTGGGTAAGCTGATAACGCGCAATCTTTTACTCATGCCTAGAGAGTTTGCGGGAGAAGGATACCGCTGGAGTGAGGGGAGCAGGGTGAGCAGTTTTTTTTGGTGGGTTTTTTAATAGAACATGATGCCCTTCGGGCAAAAAAAAATCAAGGGCCAAACCCTGGGGGATGAATCCCCCAGACCCCCTCTTTTTTTTGAGAATTAAAAAAAAGGGTGGGGGGAATTGGGGGGCGGTTCTTCGCCCCCCAAGCTCTTGATTTTTTATTTTTCCGATACATGCACATCCTACGCTATTTGTAACTATTTGTTTATTTAGCCCAAAGTTCAATAAAAATTTGACCGCTATTGTCATAGCATGAATAATTATGAGAATTTTCATACCAAGTAGGTGTCAATGTATCTCCTGCAATGAGTGATAAATTGACATTACAGATGATATCTCCACCTGGTGTGGTTGGTGCCAAACAGGAGGGGGGAGCAAAACCCGCATTTGTTGTGCTAGTTCCCTCCAGTAAATTTGGAATCAGAATAGCTGCTGCATGAGGTCGTGGTTGAGCTTGCTTTAAAACAGGCCTTAACAAAATAATAATAGGCTGTTCCAGGATCTGCGGTGGAATCGTTAAATGATGTCGTATTGCTTTCTGCTAAATAGATTGCTGATGAAGAACTGGAAGAACTTCCACGATAAATCGTATATATCGTAGCCCCCTGCACAGGATCCCAAGAGATGGGCACACTGCTTGTAGAGGTTCCATTATCGGCAGAAACGGCATCGGGTGTATTCAGTTTTAAATACCCTTTGTTTGAACTGG
>JAMOAW010000056.1:0-21715 GCA_039908535.1 Magnetococcus sp. DMHC-6
GAAACTGGAAGGCTCGAACACCATCCATGGCTGCTGGTCTTACCGACCGCGTTTGGACCGTCCATGAGTGGGTTTCTTACCCAGCTTTGCCGGTTAGGTCATTGTGAGGTACCACCCAATCCCCCAGACCCTTTTTTTTTTTAATAATAAAATCTAAAAAAACAGACGGCTACGGTTTGGGAGGAGAAAATTTTTTGCCAATAGGAATCAATCGCAAAGCCAAACGCGCCCCCCAAACAATCAATAAAACACCCCCCAACCCAACCGCCCATCCCACGAAATCCGACCCTATCCAGGCCAAAGAGGTGGCCACACGGGTCAAAGCAACCAAGCTCCAAAGCAACAAAATATACACCACGATTCGATCCGGCACCACCGCCTGACCAGAAAAAAATCCCGCCACCCTGGAGGCCACACCAATAATCAAAAGGGTCATCACCCCCGCGCCCAATAGATGCACCACCGCATCCAACGCAACCTCTCTCCCCCCAATAATCATCATAAGGGTCGCCACAAAAAGACCGACAACTCCCAAAAACAACGTGACATTAATCCCCACAAACCCCATTGTCCGTACCGAAGGGATAAAACGGGTTCCAAAAACTAAAATTAAAATCGTTGCCAACCAAGCCCATCCCGATACCCGCCAAAACGAATTGTCCATAAAAGCCGCCCAACCAGTACAAAGCCAAGCAAAACTTAAAGAGACCATATACAAACGGGCAGTGGCCCCCTGAAGAATGGCACCTTGCATCACGTTATTAATCAACTGTTGAGCCGCCACCATCGCTGCGGTAATCGGCCCACACCAAAGAAAAAATACCGCTGTCCCAGAATCCTCCAAGGGCAACCACGGGGCAAAGGCCATCCAGGTGAACGCCCCCGTAAGAGGTAAACCACGTGGAATACGCAAAAGAGGATTACCAGCTAACGTCACCCGTAACAATAAATAGCCCGGACCTGCAAAAGCTATAGTAATCAAAATATTGCCAATCAATGCCGCGACTGGATCAGAAAGAATACTCAAACCAATCCCAAGCCATAAAATTGGCAAAAATTTAAGCAATAACTTGGAGGGAGGAGGATGACCACCCAAAACATTGGGACCAGCCTGTAAGGCAAAGCCCAACAAAAAAGATCCGATAAACCCAAAAAGTTGTACATGAGCATGAACCAACTTTAATAAAAAATAGTGCTCAGATAACGCCAAAACCCCTGTCTGCCACATCCATAGAAAAAATCCCAAAGAAAATCCAATGACCAACCCCAACAATCCTCCCCCCCAAAACAGATGCACCACGGGTTGCCTGGAAAAAACCATGACTGGAAAAGGTTGCGAAGCCGGAAAAATTTTTTGTATGATCGGTTTCAATGTAAACAATCTCCTATTTTTTAAATAATTGCCATAGCGCAAAACATTATTCCCATACAAAAAAATAAACCATATTTTACCCGCCAAAATCAAATTTTATCGCAAAAATGCGCTAAATCACATACAGATTTTTTGATTTTTTGGCGATCTTCACATAAGATGATGGATAATTTAATCATTTGGTCTATTTTGGAACTTTCATTTTTTTATAGGGAAACAAAACCAATGACGACAGTGAAGGGTCTCTTGAAAGGGTCTTTAAAAACTCAAACCAAAGAGAAAACAGATGGAACGCCATCCCAAAAAATGCTCAAAGTCCATCCCCCTCTCAGTCTCCACCCAAGGGGTTACCTGCACCATTGATTACCAATCCGAACCACCCGAATATCTCATAAAAACCACCTTGGGCCAACGGATGAATATCGACGAACAGGTCGATCCCTATAGCCGCCTTAAAAAAGCGGTAACCAGTTTTGTCTACAAAGGACTTCTGGGAGTTCATGTCCATCCAGAAGGGGTCATCTTACATTTAGATCAAGAAAAAAACTTTAAAGGGGAGCCCCAACACAACCAACCTGGAGCGCAAATTATTTCAGGGAATCAACCAGAAAACCTGAAAGAAGAACATAAAAAACGCATTGCTGAAATCAGCTTAAAAGAGTGTTCAGAGTTTCAACCGGTCATCCTGAACGCCAACAAAAATAAAATGTATCTGATCATTAAACCCGTCAAGGGTCAAGAGGGCGAGTTCGGTGTCTATTTTTCCAGCGCCAAGGGTAAAGAGAGGGACAACGCGGAACCAGCTTTTACCCTGCAATTGGAAGATTCCATCTATTTAAACCAAGATTTTCTCATCCAACTCGCCAAAAAAGAGGGCGGCAGTATGGATGCCAGAGATTGGAACGCCTCCATCAGCGACCCCATCCTCGCCCGACTGGATGTCACCGAAGATGGAACCCTCATCGTTGAAGAGATGTTCACAACCCATGGTTTAACCATCATCTATGGACAGAATAACCCCATATTCCTAGGCTTTCCAAGCCTAAAAAATGAGTTTGAACGCCAAACCCATCGCGAAGAATATATTCAACAATCAATAGAAATCAACAAAGAACTTTTTAAAAACCTCCAGGATAGAGGCTTAGAATCGGGAGAGGAGTGGTCCCGGAAAGCAACCATTACCGCTGTTGCCGCCAAATATCGCAACGATAACCCCGATGGCGTTTGTCAACTGGCCCTTGAACTGGCCATCAAAGAGATATTGGCCACCCTGTACGCCTCAGCAGGAGGAAGCGAAACCGCCATGCTCATCGAGGCCGCTATCTGCAAATTAATTACCTCCATTACCACTGAAACCATCGCTTGGCTTAAAAAAGAGAGTCTGCGTGCCAAAGCCCTGGAAGCCGTCGAACAAATCATTGCAGATGTCACAAAAGCTTTTGGCATACAAGAACTTAAAGAAATTATGAACTCGGCGTTACCAAAAAATGTCAAAAATTTAGACCCCACCACTGCGGGCAGCTCCGATCTTTCCGGCATCGCAAAAAAAATGGTGGTTTCTTCCAACCACGCAAAAGAATTGAAAAAAATCGTTCGCGAACTGCAGGCAAAAACACCAGACCAAGATAATAAATCGTTACTGAAACGTTTACGCGCAAGTGCCATTCTGTTAACCCGACAAACCTTTGAAAGACTATTGGTTCGTTCCGTAGTGATCACGGCACTTCCGGTCATAGAGAAGGCCAAACGTGAAAAATTGGAGCAACCTCTGGCCGAACTCATCCCTTCAGAATTGGAAACCATTTTAAAACGCTACGAAGCCTATTCAGAATATATTGACTTGGCATTTGAAAATAGGATCACCCACTCCCTCAATTCGGCGATCAAATCATTTCAACAAGGAACCAACCAACAAAATGAACAACATATCGGAACAAAAGGATTTTTAACATTCCTTATCGCTATTCGTAGTTCTGGCGGCAAAATTATGGCCAACAACGATACCGTCCCAGCCGCCTCTTCTCTTTTGGTCTTACCCAATGCCATTCCCGATATTGTGGTTCTCTGTCCAGACCCTTCTGTTCCTGACGCTTTTGTCCGTATTCAAAGCCAAGATGGCACTCTTTTGGCTGAAGTGCCATTTCCAATCGCTCTTCTTGAAAGAAAGGAACCCAAAGGGGTTCCCGCAGATCTTTGGTTGACCTTTCACACCCTCTCTTCAAAAATAATCGATTTTTATCTCACCGGGGCCTCTAACCGTCGCGAAGATCAAGATCTACACGATAAAATCGTTAACACATTGACAGAACGTTTACTGCTCTCTTTGCAAAATTTCCTCTTTGAACTGCACCATAAGCCCCCTGTCGACCATTTTGACGAATTTAAAAATATGCTTGCCATCACACAAGCGGTCTGGGCCGTCCGACCTGATGAAGAGAGTTCCGAAGAGTTTCTTGATCTTATTCCCAGGCCCAAATCCATGACGCAAAAGCCATTTTGTTTCAAACAAGAGCTCAAAAACCTTCTTATTGAACTCCAAAAAACGGGCCAACTCCATCGCGATACCTATCGATTTAAGCCACAAATTCGCTCTTTTGCGCAAACCAAAGATACAAAAAACCAAAAAGTCGTCATCCCTCTAGAGATCCGCATGGACTCTGGAGAGATTCGTGTGCGTGCTATTTTTTATGAAGAATCCTTTAATAGCAAAATACAGGTTGTCATCCGGGAACCCAGCGCAGCTCCCCGCCAAAAAGTGCCTGCGGACAATCCCTCTCAATCTTCAGCGCAACAACCCGGACAGGTCAACAAAGTCAATCAAGACAGAATCCTTAAGATGATGGAAAGCTTACCCTTTTTTACCAATTTTTCTGAATATGAAAAAATTCGTATCGCGGAGTTTAGTGCCAATTTTAAAATTTTCCAAGGTGGTGGAGAACTGATTCGTGAAGGAACACGGGATACCGCATTTTATATTCTCATTCGCGGTTGCGTCCATGTGGTCAAAGGGAAAAATACCCTCAAAACAATCAACCAAGGAGATTTTTTTGGCGAAATTGCCTTTCTCACCAACTCTCCCCGCACCTCCAGCATCGTCGCCGCCGACAAGGTATTGGCCTTACGCATTGACCAACACCTGTTGGAACAAATTGGACCCGAGATGCGCGAAAAAATCAAAGATCAAATTATTCGCAAACTGGTTGAACGTCTCTCCGATGCCACCAATCAAATGCGCAATCAAATGGAAGTCGGTAAAATAGAGACCCAAGTGAAAGAGCATAGCCGTGTGATGCATTCGGTTGGACGTAAAACCGATATCGACCGCGAACAAACGCTTATTCTCATGGATCGATTGGCTTTCTTTAGTAAATTTTCTCCCTATGAAAAAAAACGGATTGCCGCATTCAGCAGTCAATTTTTGACGTTTACCCCAGGAGAAGAACTCATCCTTGAAGACACTCTAGACACCTCCTTCTTTATATTAATTCGTGGTCAAGTCTCCGTCGTCAAAGGACAGACCCAATTGGTCAAACTGGGGCCTGGAGAAGTATTTGGCGAGATGGCCTTTTTGACCAACTCACCGCGCACCACCACCATTGTGGCCGACGACAGCGTCCTTGCCTTGAAGGTGGATCAGGAACTCATGACCAGAATGGGGGCCGAGATTCGAGAAAAAATTAAAGATCGGTTTATCTATAAAATGACCGAACGTATCGCGAACACCACCGATCAAATGGCACAAGGGATGGTGACCGACGATTGATTTTTTTTTCATCCAATAACGATCTCTTTTAATGTAACCGTTCAGATAAAAAAATCAAAAACAAGACCCTGGGGGCAATCCCCCAGACCCCTTTTTTTTATTAATATATGAACGGTTACCTTTTAATTTGGGTGCCGTTGCATACCAACTGTCAGGAATTAAGCAATGGCATCTGAAAAAAAAAATCATCATTCGATACTTTTCGGATCCACGTTTTTTTTCCTACTATTTTTTGTTGCTTTTCTTTATTGGCCTGGATTATCAGGTGGTTTTCTATTGGATGATTTCCATAATCTACAATCTTTACAAACAATCAATGAACAACCTACCCTGGAAAATATCTTATTTTCCATCAGCGGTCCAACAGACAACTCGATCACCCGCCCCCTCTCTCGAGCCAGCTTCGTTGCCCAACACAACGATTGGCCGACAAACCCATGGATGTTCAAATATGTCAATCTAAATCTTCATTTATTAAATGGTTCTCTGCTTTTTTGGGTATTCATTCGTCTTGGACGATTTTTACCATTACGACCCATCCCAAACCAAACCATCGCGTTGATTGCCACCGCTATCTGGCTCATTCACCCTCTCAACCTCTCGACAACGCTCTATGTCGTTCAACGGATGACCCAGCTTGCGGCTTTTTTTACCTTGCTTGGCCTTTTGGCCTACCTTCATGGTCGGCATGGCTTGGTCGAAAAATCCCGCACGGGGCTTATTTCAGGTTATTTTTGGATTAGTGCCGGTGTTGCTCTAGGAGGCCTCTTCGCCACTTTATGCAAAGAAAATGGAACCCTTTTACCCCTGTTTATTTTGGTTATCGAGGGCACCATTCTCTCGCACACCCCTCGACCAGAAGGCCCTTGGAGGGCATGGAAAGCGATCTTTCTATTGGCTCCTTTGGCCAGCTTTATCCTCTATTTTGCCATACATTGGCAACAATTTTTTGTTTTCGGTCCAAAAGAACATTTATTCACCCTGAAAGAACACTTTTTAACTGAATTTCGCGTTCTGAGTGACTATTTAGGTCTCCTTTTTCAACCTTCACTCTCCCGATTGGGACTCTTTCATGATGATTATCTGCTCTCCAATAGCCTCTGGCATCCACCGCAAACCCTATGGGCCATCCTTTTTATTATGGTTCTGTTTCTGATCGGATTTTTTTTACGCAACAAAAAACCAGTGATCGCCTTTGGTCTGCTCTGGTTTTTTGCTGGACATATTTTAGAAACCTTCATTCTACCCCTGAATATTTATTTTGAACATCGCAACTATTTTCCAGCCACAGGCCTCTGGTTTGCGACCGTTTATAGCCTCTATCAACTATGGGAATATCAAAACTCTCAAACCGTGCGCCACCTCTTCTCCTTCGGGGCCCTGGCTTTGGCTGCCCTATTCTCTTTTCTAACCTACTCTGGAAGCACTTTGTGGGGAAATTATCCCCTTCAAACAAAAAGTTGGGCCTCATTGCACCCTAACTCCAAACAAGCCCAAGGACAACTGGTGCAATGGCTCGTCTCTAAAGGTGAATTTGAACAAGCTCAGATGACCCTACAAAAAATTATCCAAAACAATCCAAACGACACCGGTGCTCTTCTTTATTGGCTGCAGCTTAAATGTGAACATCCTAAACTGCTCATGCCAGACAACGGGCTTTTATTGCAACGAATGCGGACCGAATTCATCTTTCTACCCGCTATGGATGAACTCATATTTGTTTATAATCAAGGAAAATGTCCTGAAGAGTTCTCTGATATTCTCTTTTCTATCTTAAAGATGCAAACGGAGCATCAAAAAAATCTCTCTCCTTATTATCAAAGTAAACAACACTATTATTTTGCGATTCTGGAGAAAAAAACTGGAGACATTGATAAAGCCATCACCCATTTGGATGCCGCATTGCGCCTACATCCATCGCTCTCTCTGGGCACCCAAAAAGTTCTCTGGCTAAGCCAGCACCAACGCTTCACAGAAGCATTAGAGTATCTTTATCAGTTGAAATCTTCCATTCGAGGCCATCCATTAACCTGGATGATCTACCATACTCGAATAGAGAGTTTGGAGGAAAAACTTCGTGATATTATAAAAGAAAAAGAGCGACCCATGGACCTTACACAAACATTAAAATAAACGATTTATCGGCAGTTGCTAGGTAGAAAGCGGCTATCCAAAGTTGTACTGGAACAAATCCAAAGAATACTACCCGCTTTATCGCTTGTGCTGGAGGGAGATAAAAGAACTGTTTTACCAACCAAATTGGAATCACCCCCAAAATTAATGGTGATCACCCCACTGGTTCCCACGGCAATAGAAGAGACATTGATCCCAACAATAGAGGTGGCCGCTGGCAAACCAGCTTCGGTTTGATTGTTAGGAAAACGACTGTTAAATTGATGATATTCAGCAACACTGTTTTTGGCATAGGAGGCCAAGGCGAGACCACCACTGACCTTACTGCGAACGATATATTCTTGGTATGCAGGAATCGCCAATGCGGCCAAAATTCCGATAATGGAGATAACAATCATTAATTCGATCAATGTAAAACCCTTTTCTTTCATGATCTTTCTCCCATCATCACTCACAAAAAAAAACCTTCTTCCATCCCCGTAAAGAGATGGAAGAAGGTGTGTGTACCTATTAACGGCAGTTGTTCGGCAAATAACGGTTGTCCAAAGTGCTTGTGCATGCCCAGGAGATGCTTCCTGCATTGTCACTTGGGGTCAACGTGATGGTTTTACCGGTGATATTGGTGTCGGTGGAGGTAAAGAGGACAGTAATAATACCTGAACTTCCAACTGTAACCGATCCAACATCTTTACCCTTGATAGAAGCTGCCTGGGCGATACCCGCTGAGGTGTTACCAGTTGGGAAGGCACCTTTACTCATGAAGGTCTCACTAACGGCCGCTTTTGCACCGGCAGAGAGGCTAATACCTTCACCTACTTTGGCACGAACAACATAGTCCTGATAAGCGGGAATGGCAACCGCTGCCAGGATACCGATGATGGCGATAACGATCATCAGTTCGATAAGAGTGAAACCGCTTTCTGTATTGAGTTGTTTACGCATGGTCATACCCCTTCTATAAATAATATGAATGTTAAAAACCCCTGTTACTAAAACGACATTTTGCAATTCGTTCGTTGCTGAACTATAGAGCAGAAAATGTTCCAAAATCAAGAGATCAATAATTTAAAGTTAAACAGCTTATTTTTCAATTAATTAAAAAAAATAGTCACGCTTTCAAAAAAAAAAAATCTCCAAAATAAAATTTTCTTGTGACAAATAAAAGCACTCAATTGACAAAATTTGTCACATTTCAATGTATCGAAAAAATAGAAATCAAGACCCTGGGGGCAATCCCCCAGACCCCTTTTTTTTTAAATTCTTAAAAATAAAGAGGGGGGCTGGGGGATTCATCCCCCAGGGTTTGGCCTTTGATTTTTTTTTGCCCGGAGGGCATCATGTGCTCCTGACGATGGACCGGAATTTGAACATAAAATGTAAAATAATCCCCCCATGGCCTCAAATCGTTCACCAAAAAACCTTGCCGATGCAGCGTGCTGGGAATATTCTCCAAAGGCTCTTGACCTGTTAATCGAATCTCTAAAGTTTGACCAGGGGTCATGCGTTCCAGTTGCAATTTTACCTTGACAAAGGTCATGGGGCAGATATCCCCGGTGATGTCAATGACGGCATCGGGAGAGATTTGGGTGGTCATGCTAAATTTTCCTTTCCGCAACAAGCACAAACCCGATTTTTATATACTGGAACCCGATGATACTCCCCCTCCCAAGGCGAACCGATCCAGGTGGTATGCGCCGTGGTTGGGCCGAGGTTCAAAAGGGTTAAAAGGAGTTCGGTAGCCAAAATCGTCCCCAGCAGACCAGGCAAAACCCTCAAAAGTTCTGGCGCGAGCACAAATGGTTCTTTCTGCTCTTGGGAGAGATGGCATTCCAAACAGGGGGCCCCTTCCAAAATCCCCGCCAAAGAGGTCGCCACATACCCCCGCCCCCCCAAAATCCAACCCGACAGCAGCGGCTTTTTTAAGGTCAAACTCAACCTGTTCAACCGCTGCCGAACCGCAATCGTGTTGCTCACATCCAAAATAAGATCTCCCTCCTCCAACAAAAGAGCCAACTCTTCTGAATCCACCGGTTCAGTCACCAACTCGACCTGCACATCTGGATTTAAATCGACAAGCGACTCTACCAAGCCCTCCCCACTCTCCTCAACGCCTCTTGGTACCATAAAACGCAACCACCCCACCCCAGCTCCAGCTAAATAAAGGGCCATGATTCTCCCTATGACCCCCACACCCATCACGACAATCCGAGCCTCCAACAGACGACGTTGCCCCCGACCTCCTATTTCTGGTAGCAAAATTTGCCGAGAATAACGCTCTAATTGTCCTTCAGAAAAATTCATTTTTCCAGTTTTTCAAATAGATCTGTCGAAAGATAACGTTCTGCGAAACTGGCGAAAATCACGACAAAACGTTTATTTTGCCAATCGGGTCTGGTCGCCAATTCCAAAGCCGCCGCCACCGTCGCACCAGAGGAGATGCCCCCAGGAATGCCCTCCTCACGGGCGCAACGCCGCGCCATCTCCATGGCCCGTTCATCGCTAACGCGAACAATTTCATCCATACAGTTGCGGTCCAAAACAGGAGGAATAAATCCCGCGCCAATTCCTTGAATGCGGTGTGGACCGGGCATACCGCCAGAAAGAACAGGCGAACTCTCTGGTTCAACCGCGACAATCCGCACCTGGGGCATCTGTTTTTTTAGCGTCCGCGCTAAACCTGTTAAACATCCCCCCGTTCCCACGCCCGCCACCAAGGCATCAAACTGACCATCGGTATCGGCAATAAGCTCCTGCGCGGTGGTCCGCGCATGGATATCAGGATTGGCCGGATTTTCAAACTGGTTAGGAATAAAAGAATTAGGGATCTTTTTTTTGATCTCGTAAGCACGCTCAATCGCCCCACGCATCCCCTCCCTGGCAGGGGTCAAGATCACCTCCGCACCTAAAAATAGAAACATTTTATGTCGTTCTTCAGACATGGATTCCGGCATGGTCAAAATAAGTCGATATCCCCTGGATGCACAAATAAAGGCCAACGAGATACCGGTGTTGCCCGAAGTGGGTTCAATAATAACCGAATTTGGGTTTAAACGACCATCTGCTTCCGCCGCTTGAATCATGGCCAAACCAATGCGATCTTTTAAAGAGGCCAAGGGGTTGAAAAATTCCAATTTAGCCAATAGATCACAATTCAATCCTGCCGTCACTTTATTAAGCCGAACCAACGGTGTATGACCGATGGTCTCGGTGATATTGTTATAAATTTTTCCCATCGTCTCTGCCCACCCTTGACAATATATCCCCCTGGCACCCTCGGCATTGGGGATTTTTTTTAAAAATAACTTGCCGACGCAGCCCCGTTTTGGCCTGAATTGTCAACAAACGATCCAATAAGGGTTTCCCCACACCACGCAACAATTTTATCGCCTCTATGGCCATCAACCACCCCACCTCCCCAGCAAGTGACCCCAACACCCCCTGATCGGTACAACTCCCCCCCATCTGAGGGGGCGGGGGGCCTTCGAAAAGACAGCGCAAACAGGCCGACTGACCAGGAATCACGCTCAGCACCTGCCCCAAAAATCCGACAACCGCACCATGAACCAAAGGAATGCCAAGTTGCAAAGCGGCATCATTGGCGGCAAACCGGGTGGCAAAATTGTCTGAGCCATCGACCAAAACCCGAAAATGACGCGCCACCTCCACAATACCCTCCACCCCCTCTAAACGTTGAGGATAGATGCAACAATTCGCTTGCGCTCCAGGTCGTGTTAAACGTTGCGCAGCAACAGCGACTTTAAGGTGACCAATATCCGATGTGCGATAGAGGACTTGCCGATGCAAATTGGATAAAGCGATATGATCAGGGTCTGCCAAACCAAACCCGGTAACGCCAGCCTCAACCAAAGCCATGGCAACCGCCCCCCCCAACGCACCCGCACCAATCACCAATATGGGGGTAACAAAAGGTTGCGTAGAGGGATGATTCATGTCGAATACAGAATGCCCTGCGGGCAAAAGAAAAAATCACAGGCCCAACCCTGGGGGATGAATCCCCCAGACCCCCTCTTTTTTTTAAAAATTAAAAAAAAAGGGTGGGGGGATTGGAGGGCGGTTCTGGGCCCCTCAAGGTCTTGATGTTTATTTTTTCGATACATGAACATATTAGATAGAATAATGAATGCGATTATAAATTTCGCTTGGCACACCCGCACGAAAAGCACGTGTGGTTAATTCGTCCACGGTGACATGATCCATCATTCCCAAAATTTGCGTTTGAAATTCACCCCACAGGGGCCGAATCACCATCCGTCCGATGGGACCTGTGGCGAGATCGGCGGTCAGACCAGATTGGATCTCCTCTTCCACATCCATAACCACCCGAGCAATATCCCCAACACTAATTTTTGACCGTTCCCGTCCCAAAATATAGCCACCTCGAGGACCGCGAACCCCTTTTAAAATACCCGCCTTGACCAACCGTTGCATCACCTGTTCCAAATATCTTTGTGGCACCCCCTGGCGCGCGGTCACCTCGCGTATTTGCACCGGTTCTCCACCTGAATTGTAAGCAATATCAACAACAGCTTCGATGGCATAGAGCAGTTTTTTTGAAAATTTTAGCATTCCCAAATCCCCTCCCTAAGGATGACTTATTAATTTAAACAAACGATTGCATTAAAAACGCCATGAAGTATTCGGCAAGGGTCTCTTTATGCATTTTTGGCCACTCCTGCTCCTGATCGCCAGGGCCTAAGACAATCACTCGATTTTCCTCCGCGCCAAACCCGCAACCTGGTTCGGTGACATCGTTGACCAATAAAAAGTCACACCCTTTGCGCTTAAATTTTTCTCGACCTCGATTGAGAACGTCTTGTGTTTCGGCGGCGAAACCCACCACTGGACGCCGTTTTACCTCTGTTCCCAAAGATCGTCTTGCTGCCTCCAAGTCGACCAAGGTGGCCAAAATATCAAGGTTGGTGACCAATTGGAGCTCTATGTTTTGTTGCCCAGAATTTTTTCGTATTTTATCCTCTTGACGCAAGAGAGGCCGATAATCCGCCACGGCGGCCGAGAGTATCGCCCCATCACACTGGGGCCAAGCCCGACAGGCTGCTTCCAACATCTCTTGTGCAGATCGCACAGCGACCGCCTGGACACCCATGGGCAGTGGGATCGCCAAAGGACCGTGAATCAAAGTCACCTCAGCGCCCGCCCGCAAGGCCGCCTGGGTCATCGCCACCCCCATGCGACCTGAAGAGTGATTGGAGAGAAAACGGACAGGATCCAACTCTTCGATGGTTGGACCGGCCGTCACCAAGAGATGCCATCCGCGTAACGGCTTTGGGGTTAAAATGCGCCGGGCCTGTTCAAGGATATCCTCAACCGGTGCCAACCGCCCCTCCCCCTCGCTCCCACAGGCCAACCGGCCTCGCACAGGAGGAGCGATATAAAGCCCATCTTCTTTTAACTGCGTCACATTGCGTTGAGTAGCGGGGTGATTCCACATGGCATCATTCATGGCAGGAGCCACTAAAACCGGCCTTCCCCCACGCGCCAACAAGAGAGCAGTGAGCAAATCATTGGCCAAGCCACTGACCATTTTAGCCAAAAGATCGGCCGTTGCTGGCACCACCAACACCAAATCCGCTTCACGAGCCAAGCGGATATGTCCCATCTCCCCCTCACGGGTTAAAGCAAACAATTCATCATGCACCCGACCACCGGTCAGGGATTCCAGACTCAAGCGCGTCACAAACCGCAATGCAGCCGGCGTAACCACCACCTCCACAACAGCCCCTTCTTCCTGCAACAAACGAATGAGATCCAAGGTGCGAAAGGCGGCAATACCACCGCTGATGCCGATCACTACCCGCTTGCCAAACCAAAATTGATGGAGGGCGCATCCCTCTTGATGTATGTTCATAGAAATAATTATCCATCATTGTTAGTGTATGTCAATTTTTTTTCTCCAAAAAAAAAATGTTTTTTAATGAATTAAACCTTGATCTCCCAATCCATTTGACTTTTTATCTAATAAAAGATAAAAGTAAAACATGTTAGAAACTTTTGCCAATCCATATCCAGACCGCGACTATCAAATCGTGATGACGTGTCCAGAATTCACCTGCGTCTGCCCAAAGACAGGACAGCCAGACTTTGCCGAAATTCAGGTCACTTACATCCCTGATCAGTTTTGTGTCGAACTCAAATCTTTAAAACTTTATCTCTGGAGCTTCAGAGACAAGGGGGCCTTCCACGAGGCGATTACAAACCAAATCTTAAACGATTTGATCGCGATCACCCAGCCTCGATCTATGACAGTGGTCGGCAAATTTAATGTCCGAGGCGGTATTCAAACCATTGTCACCGCCCAATTTGCAAACAAAAAAAATAAGCAAAAAACGAAAAAACGCCAAATTATTTAAATTGGGCAGATCATAAATGCCACCTTTCATAAAAATTTCTGACTTAGGCAACTCTGCTAAATTTATGTTGCATATTTCTCGCAAAAAAATTTTTTTCGTTTTATTTTTCCTTATTGCAAACCATATTCCTCTTATGGCGTGGTCATCTCCACTTTCAGAAAAATCAAACGTTTTTTTATCTCTTTTTATACCCTTTATTTTAGGCCTGATTTTGGGTGGCATCGGCATACGCTGGATCAATCATCGTTCTTTTCAACGGGAACACGATCAACAACAGCGCATCATCACCTCTTTAGAGCAAACGGTTGAACTTTTGCAATCGCTCCTGACAAACAACCTGGATGCCATTATTATAACCGATTCCCAAGGCCAAATTTTGGATTTCAACCCCGCTGCAGAAAAACTTTTGGGACCAAAAAAGGCAGAGATGTTGGGACAACAGTTAGCTTCGACTCTTTTTCCTGAAAAATTTCGTCAGTGCTATTTACCCAATTCCAATCTTTTTCAAAAAAACATTGAAAACTATTTACTTTATAAAATTGTAGATCTTTTCCCGACGCTTATCGACGATAGTTCTCTGCAAGTTGAATTGTCCACCATTCAACTCCAAACCAAAGGAGAACTCTTTTTTGCTTTTACGCTGCGGGATAGCACCCAACGCAATCAACTTTTAAAATCCATGGAAGAGGCCTTTTCCTCCTTAGAAATGGCCCATATAAAACTGAAACAAGAGGTTCTCGAACGCACCAAACTAGAAGAAACACTGGCCAAACGGGAACGATTATACCACTCCATTATTCAATTTACCTCGGAAGGTTTTTGGCTATTTTCCCCGATAAGCGGCAAAATTTTGGAAGTCAATGAGGCCTTATGCCAAATGTTGGGGCGAAAACGACAGGAGATTATCGATAGTTCTCCCGATCAATTTATCCATCCCAACGCCAAAAAAGAGATGGCTCGCATTTTAAAGAGCATCCCCTTTACCCTGCAACGCCATTTTAACACCATTTTTCTCACTCCCGATGGGCAGCAAGTTTATGTTCAAGTAAGCTGTACAACGCTCACCGGAGCAGACGATCAAGAGGCTTCGGCTTTTGCGTTTATCACCGACATCACCGAAAGCATCCGATCCAAACAAGCTTTACAAGAGAGTGAAAAACGCTTTCGTTCCATCACCGAATCGGCCCCCGAAGCCATTTTATCCACCAATCAAGAGGGGATTATTTTATCCTGGAATCCCGGTGCAGAAACTATTTTTGGATATTCAGAGACAGAGTCCATCGGTCAAAACGTCTCCCTACTCATTCCCCCGCGTTTTATCCAAAAACATCGCGTTGGAATGCAGCATATCCAGCACTCCCATAACAAAACATTTTGGTTGCCTGGACACCCCTTAGAAGTGACGGGTCTGCGCAAAGACGGTGTGGAAATTCCCATGGAAATTTCTCTGGGAGCTTGGCAGTCTGGTCAAGACCATCTCTTTTCGGTCATTGCCCGAGACATCAGTGCACGGCGACAGTTAGAAAAAAAGAACGATCGCACCTATATTTTTCGCATTGCCATTAGTGCCCTTTTAGAGACAGGATTGGAACCCTTAACCTTAGATCGACAACTGGAAGTGGCCTTACAAATTTTACTCACTGTTCCACAATTGTCCGTCCAAGCCAAAGGGGCCATTTTTCTTTGGGAGGAGACGAAACAATCGTTAACTCTGGCCATTCAACAGGGCGTTTCGGATACCTGGATCGCGCAACATAACAACATTATGATCGGCGAGGGTTTTTATGGCAACGTTTTGCAAAAGAATGAAATATTATATGATAATCATAGCGACCCAGAGGGACATTTTAACATGGGGGATTTTGGTCAATATGGGGTACCGATTTTCTCCCGTGGCACCCCTTTGGCTTTATTGATATTGTTTATACTACCTGACCATCATCGCGATCTGGACGAAGAGGCTTTTTTAACAACTGTTGCCACAACGTTGGCCAGCCTCATTGAGGGACGGCGCATTGAAGAACGGGTTCTCCATTTGGCCCACCATGACTCCTTGACCGGTCTACCCAACCGCACCACCTTTGAAGACCGTCTGATCCTGGAGTTGGCTCGTTGTCGACGCAACAAACAACCTTTGACGGTGATGTTTTTGGATTTAGACCGCTTTAAAAAGGTCAACGATACCTATGGTCATGAAATAGGCGATCTTCTCTTGGTAGAGGTGGCTCAACGCATTCGTTCTTGTCTACGCGAGATGGATACCGTGGCCCGGTTGGGCGGGGATGAATTCACCATTATTCTTTCTTCGGTTTCGCGCAAAGAAGACGCCGGGGGGGTGGCAAAAAAAATCATTCATCTGTTGACCACCCCTTTTATTCTACAAGAGAAACTGATCGAAATTGGAGTGAGCATTGGCATCAGCCGTTATCCAAAAAATGGCGACACCATGGAGACCTTGATTCAGCGCGCCGACCAAGCCATGTATGCGGTCAAGCGCAGCGGGCGCAATAATTTTCAATTTTTTGATGGCGTGGAGAGTTAGAAAAGGATTGAAGGCAAAACCCTGGGGTCTATTTGTATCTTTTATCAAAGATTTTCCCCAAAGACCTTGGGGGCGGAGAACCGCCCCCAACACCCCCACCCTTTTTTTTTATTAAAAGAAAAAAGGGGTCTGGGGGATTGCCCCCAGGGTTTTTCTTTTGACTTTTTGCCCGAAGGGCATCATGTTCTAAATATAACACCATTTAAACTAAGGAAAAAAATATGTCAGGACATAGTAAATGGGCCAACATTAAAATACGCAAGGGGGCCCAAGATGTTAAACGAGGCAAAATTTTTACTAAGCTCATCCGCGAAATTACCACGGCCTCTCGTCTTGGCGGCAGTGATCCTGGCTCCAATGCCCGCCTACGTTCCGCCATGCTGGCCGCCAGAAGTCAAAATCTTCCCAAAGATACCATGGAAAAGGCCATCAAACGCGGTGCTGGCGGAGTGGACGGCATCAATTATGAAGAGGTCCGCTATGAAGGATATGGCCCAGGCGGGGTGGCGGTTTTGGTCGAAACACTCACCGACAACATCAACCGCACAGTCTCCGAAGTCCGCAATCTGTTTAACAAACATAGCGGTAACCTGGGCACCACCGGTTGCGTAGCCTTTCTTTTTGACAAAAAGGGTTCAATCCAATATGAAGGAGTCAACGAAGAGGCCCTACTAGAGGCAGCCTTAGAGGCCGGGGCCGAAGACATGATCAACGATAACGGCACCATGGAGGTCATTTGCGCCCCTGAATCCTTTGAATCGGTCCGGGAGGCCCTTGCTAAATCTGGATTTGGACAACCGACCATGGCCCAACTCACCATGCGCCCCCAAAACACCATCAACTTAGATCTCAAGCAGGCCACTAGCATGTTAAAACTTATGGATGGACTGGAAGATTTGGATGATGTGCAACGGGTTTATGCCAATTTTGATCTTTCCGACGATGTTTTAAAACAACTGGAAATCTCTTGACGATGGTGGTTCTCGGCGTGGATCCAGGCAGTGTGGTAACGGGTTGGGGCATTATTGAAGCCACTGGGCGTTCAACGCTTTATATTGCCAGTGGTTGCATTCGCACCCACGCCGATACCCCTCTTCCCACCCGACTTGGAGAGATATTTACCCGTTTAGGAGAGGTGATTATTCAATATCAACCCAATGTCGCCGCAGTAGAAGAGGTTTTTATGGCCACCAATGCCCAAAGTGCCCTCAAACTTGGTCAAGCCCGCGGGGCGGCCATTGCCGCCATTGGTCATCAGGGGTTATCCATCTTTGAATACACCGCTTTGCAAATTAAAAAATCGGTGGTTGGCTATGGACGGGCAGAAAAAAATCAGGTGCGCGAAATGGTGCGTATGTTGTTATCTATAAACAAATCCGCCCCATCTATTCCACAGGACGCCTCGGATGCATTGGGGTGTGCCCTGTGCCATTTGCATACCACGAGTGGGGTGCTCTTGCCAATCAAGGGGCACTTATGATTGCCCATTTACGCGGCGTGATTACCAGCAAAGAGGCGCATCGGGTGGTTTTAGATGTGGGGGGGGTTGGTTATCAAGTTTTTATTTCACTGGCCACCTATGAATCTTTACCTGCTACTGGCGAAACAGTACAACTTTTGATCACCACCTATGTTCGAGAAGATCTTTTTCACCTTTATGGCTTTGCCACACGGATGGAACAAGAATTTTTTAGCATTCTCATGGGTGTAAATGGCATTGGCACCAAATTGGCGTTATCGGCCCTTTCCACCTTGACGCCATCGGAGTTGACGGTGGCCATTGTCCAAGGGGATGTCAACACCTTAGCGCGTATTTCTGGTGTCGGACGACGCATTGCCCAACGCTTGGTGGTAGAGTTAAAAGACCGCTTGCCCGGTGTTGATGCCGCGCTGGCTTCGACGAGTGCCGCCTTACCTGAAACTTCCAAATCTTCGGTTGGCGCACCAGCGACGCTACGCAGTGAACTTACGTCGGCGTTGGTCAATTTAGGTTATAAAGGGGCGGTTGTGGATCATGTTGTTAAAGTTGTGTTAGATCAAGGCATTAACGACCTACCCATTGCCATTCGACTCGCCTTACGCCATCTTTCTCAATAACATAATAACATGGAAAAACAAACTGATCGTCTGCTAGATGCCAAACAAGAACCCGAAGAGCGTCTTCGAGAGGCTGGACTTCGACCCCGCACTTTACAAGAGTTTATTGGTCAACAAAAATTAAAAATCAATTTAAATGTATTTTTACAAGCGGCACGGGGTCGGCACGAAGCATTGGACCATACGCTGTTATATGGTCCTCCCGGTTTAGGCAAGACCACGCTTGCGCAAATTATTGCCCAAGAGATGGGCGTTCATTTACGCTCTACTTCTGGACCTATCATTGAAAAAGCAGGGGATTTAGCCGCCTTATTGACCAATTTAGATGCGGGGGATGTACTATTTATCGATGAAATTCATCGATTAAATCCAGCCGTGGAGGAAATTTTATATCCAGCGATGGAGGATTATCAGTTGGATTTAATGATTGGCGAGGGGCCTTCGGCCCGTTCAATCAAAATTGATCTGCCGCGTTTTACCTTGGTTGGGGCGACCACTCGGGCGGGCATGTTGACCAGTCCGTTGCGGGATCGTTTTGGTATTTTAAGTCGGATGGAATTTTATACCACCTCGGAATTAACCGAGATTGTGCGGCGTTCGGCGGTTATTTTACACGTGACCTTGGAAGAGTCTGGGGCCCGTGAGATAGCTCGACGTTCCCGTGGCACGCCGAGAATTGCCAATCGATTGTTAAAGCGGGTACGGGATTTTGCCCAAGTGGATGGGGATAATCATATTGATCAAAAATTGGCGGATCGGGCGTTGCATTTTTTAGAAGTAGATGACAAGGGGTTGGATCAGATGGATCGTCGATTGTTATTGGCGATTATGGATAAATTCGCTGGTGGTCCAGTTGGATTGGATACCTTGGCGGCGATTATTGGTGAAGAGCGGGATACGATTGAAGATGTGATTGAACCCTTTTTGTTGCAAGAGGGTTTTTTGGATCGCACCCCGAGAGGCAGACGGATTACCCCTGCGGCCTATCTTCACCTAGGCCGCCCTGCACCGTTATTGTTTTAATAAAAATCAATACCTTGGGAGCGGAGAACCGCCCCCCAGACCCCAGGGTTTGGCCTTTGATTTTTTTTTGCCCGGAGGGCATCCTGTTCGGTACCACCACATTTAAGGGTGGACGATGAACGAGTGCCTGAACGAAAAGCAAAGTCAAGACCTTGGGGGATTGCATCCCCCAATCCCCCTGCTTTTTGAAGGAAGCAAAACCGAGGTCAAAAGCAAAACCCTGGGGGCAATCCCCCAGACCCCTTTTTTTTTATAAAAATCCAATTAATCCAAACTCGATAAACAGGCCTTGGTATAGGGGATTATGTCATGGATACGGCCTTGCTGCATTTTGACGGCCCAGGCATAGTCGGCTAAAAGTGCGCGACCAACGGCGACAAGGTCAAACTCTTGACGGGCGAGACGGACATAGAGAGGTTCAATTCCGGTGGCATTGGCCCCGCCCCAAGAGACATCATCCAGGCCAACACTGCCGACGGTGATGGTGGGGCAACCGGTGATTTTTTTGGTCCAACCGGCTAGGTTCAACTCCGATCCAGGAAACTCGGCATCCCAATAACGGCGGTTGCTGGCATGAAAAATATCGACGCCAGCCGCTTTGAGGGGCAAGAGCAGGTCGGCCAGGGCCTCTGGAGTTTGCACGAGGCGGGCGGTATAATCTTGAGGTTTCCATTGGGAAAAGCGAAAAATAATGGGATAATCAGGCCCAACGGCGGCCCGCACGGCGGCTGTCACTTCGATGGCAAAGGCCAAACGATTGGCAAACGACCCCCCATAGGCATCGGTTCGATGGTTGGTTCCTTCCCAAAAAAATTGATCAATCAGATAACCATGGGCACCGTGCAGCTCCACCCCATCAAAGCCAATCGCCTGGGCGTTACGTGCTGCTTGGGCGTAGGCGGCGATGATACGGGGAAAATCGGCCTCCTCCATGGCCCGGACCACCACCCGCTCGCCATCACGCACCTCAGACGGCCCCAATCCCAACCGTTCTGGATAAGGAATCTCCCCCAAACGATGCACCTCTCCGACATGCCAAATTTGCGGCATAATGCGCCCCCCAGCGGCATGAACCGCCGCAATTACCCCCCGCCACCCCTGCAAGGCCGCCTCTCCATAGAGGTTGGGGCAATTGGGATAACCACCGGCACTGGGATCCTCGATCAACGCCCCCTCGGTGATAATCAACCCCACCCCATGCGCCGCCCGCCGTCCATAATAGGCCGCCACTTGCGGCGTAGGAACGCCGTCAGGAGAGTGATTGCGGGTCATGGGAGCCATCACCACCCGATTGGGAAGATCTAAAGAACCCAATTTAACCGGTTGAAAAAGAGTATCATTAGAAACCGTCATGCAAGGATCTCCTCCAAAATTCGAGTAAAACAAAAACCTCAATGCGACCGTTTAATAAACGGAATCACCATAGGCACTCTCTGTCGATAATCGACATATAAAGCACCTAGTGTAGCCTCCAAATCCCGTTCTTCAAAGAAAATTCCAATAAAAATATAGCAACTCAAAAAAACAGAAAAAAGCAAATGACCTGCCGTCATGTGTGGAGTGGCCCACAACACCAGCAGCGTTCCCAACATCATGGGATGCCGCACCCATTTATACAACCCCTTTTCATTGAAAGGGGGCGGAAAATAGGGTTGATTTTTCCAATAGAGCAAGATCTGACGCAGGCCAAACAGTTCATAATGATCGGTCTGAAACATCGCCACCAAGGAGGTGATGATACCCACGATAAACACCCCATGAATCAAATAGACTACCCCCCCCTGCTCCACCCGCCATATGGGCATCGGCAACGGCTGCCAATGCCAAAGCACCATCCCCAACAACAGCGCAGCCATCAACACATAAACGCTCCGCTCCAAATGGCTGGGCAACAACCGCGCCAGCCATCTTTTAAAAAAAGGTCTAGGGGCCACGCTGTGATGCAAAGCAAACAACAACATCAACGTCACATCGGTCCAAAAGGCTTGGGCAAGAGTTAAGTTTGATAAAGGAACATCCATGGATTTTGGCACCATAAAATTGGTCAGAAAACCGGCCATATAGATAAAAATAGTATTAAAAAAAAGATACGCGATAAGGCCAAATATTAAATAAAACCAACGCATCGTATTTAAACTCCCGACCTGAAAGTTGAGAGCATCTCCAGGGTGGTTGTTAATTTCTTCCCATTGAAGTGGACCCCGTTGTCAAGACAATTTTTAAACATCCATAAGCTCTGATACTTGGTTATTTTTTATCTTCTGTTTATGATTTGTGTTTTATTTTCTCCTCATTGGACGGTAGACCCATTATGCCTCAAAAAACGCAATTTCCAGTGTCTGAGATGGTCAATATTTTTAACAGTCGCTCCCACTATGCTGCTTTTAATCGAAACC
>JAMOAW010000057.1:0-27447 GCA_039908535.1 Magnetococcus sp. DMHC-6
TTCAACCGTCTCTGATGCAACATTCTGCTGCTTACGTTTACCTCTGTTTACCACTTTACGAGCGGCCTTATCAACCGCTTCCTGGCTTTTATGAATTGCGCACAATCGACCAGGAATCATTTGCCCATTATGACGCAAATGAACCGACCACTCTTTGCAATCATCCGGTTTTTTTAAGAGTGCGCATATACTCAAGCAAGGAGACTCGTTTTCCATTCGCATCTTCCATAGGGAAGTTTGATGCAATCCGGGCAATTGAAAAACCTCCGTGGTTACTAACATATGTCAGTCCAGCAACTCTACCATAGGCACGATCACCCAGCAGCCATTCGCCTGGCTGGATTGGGATATGTGTAAAAGTTTCACCGTTTTCTTGTCCCTTCGCCGGGGTTACATCGAAATAGTCGCACTCAAGATTTGTTAAGTTCATGGCAACCTTCTAGCAAATTTTGTGTATTCATGGTAACCTCCTGAGATACTAATTATACACCATTATTTTGCAAATTGAAATATGTTAGCGCTTATAGGGTGCACCCCCCCCAAGGTCTTGCTTTTAATTTTTCTCATAGGCGTGATGTTTACGACATGCACATATTGTACATGTATCGGAAAAATAAAAATCAAGACCTTGGGGGGCGGAGAACCGCCCCCCAATTCCCCCCACCCTTTTCTTTTAATTTTAAAAAAAAAGAGGGGGTCTGGGGGATTCATCCCCCAGGGGTTGGCCTTTGATTTTTTCTGCCCGAAGGGCATCATGTTCTAGAGATTGCAAATTGGTATGACTTTGTTTTTTGTTCAGGCACTCGTTAATCGTCCACACTTTTAAATGTGGTGGTAGCATATTTGAGCGGTGCGGAATAGCTATAGAGGTTGATAAATTTGTTTTTTTTGGTATCCTTATCCGCTACAAGGTTATATATTTTTATTAACTCATTGTTTTATATATTTTTTATCGTTCAAATCTTCTTTAAAGTTTGCGAATAGTGGTTTATATGGATGGCTTGGAAACGACATGAAGGTGGTATTTTGGATATTTTTAAATTTTTGTTACCTTTTTATGTCGCATTTTTTTCCAGGAAGAGGAATTATTAACTATGTCCTTTAGTCGAATTTTTTTATGTTTGTTGGTGGTACTGCTTGGTTTAGTCACACGTTCTGGATTGGCCGTTAATCAAAAAGCTTCCATTGTCGAGAGTTTGTTAAAACCCTCTCCTGGGAAAGCGGTGATCTATTTTTTATTTGATAATACGACCGATGAAGATTTTGAAGCACAAATTTATTTGGATAGTGATAAATTGGATGGTTTTCCAGACGACCATTGGTTTCGTAAAGAGGTGGAACCCGGTCGGTTGATGATAAAAAGTCGGATTGAACGCATTGGGATTTTTCATTTTTTAGAGATGAACGTCTCTTCTGGTTCTATCTATTTTATACGCCATATGGTGAAAAAAAAGCCCATGGAGATTCGAAAGCTGGTCTATTATCCCGTGCTATGGTTCTCTTGTGCGGCGACATTTGGTAACTCTGAGGCATGTGATATGAGAAAAAATTGGTTTTTAGAGGAGTCATTGACCGAACTAACCGATGTCAAAGCCGCCTTACAGGAGATAAACTCCTTGGATTTTCATGCCTCACCGGGCGAAGATTAGGGTACCTATGACTATAACCATGCGTATTTCTATTGAACTGGTTCCCCGCAATGAAGCCGCTCTTTTGGAAGAATTGGCCATTGTGCGTCATCATTTATCCGGTGTTGAAACCATCAATATTCCCGATTTGCCTCGTTTTGATGTGCGCAGTTGGAGCGGTTGTGTTTTAACCAAACAAAGTTTTCCCCATGCCATTCCCCATATTCGCGCTATTGATTTACATCCCGATCGTCCTTTGCCGATGGGAGCGTTGTTGGTGGCACATGGGATAGATGAGGTGTTGATTATTACGGGTGATTCAATTCCTGGTGCCATCCCTAGGGGTTCCAGTTTAGAGATTATTCGTAAATTTAAAAAAGAGCTTCCCCATATTAAAATTTACGCCGCTTTAGATCCTTATCGCTCCTCTATCCAACAAGAATTGGATTATTTAAAACAAAAACTTGAGGCTGGTGCGGATGGTTTTTTTACTCAACCTTTTTTTGATATTCGTTTTATGGAGATTTACGCCGATTTGCTCGCAGAGATTCCCATTTTTTGGGGCATTTCTCCTGTCACCACGGAAAGATCCCAAGCCTACTGGACCCGGCGCAATCGGGTGGTCTTTCCCAAGAGATTTCAACCCACGTTAGAATGGAATCAACATTTTGCCAAACAGGCCCTTATTTTTGCTAAGGAGAGAGGGGGGCATCTTTATTTTATGCCTATTCAAACCGATATTCGTTCTTATTTAGAACCCATTTTACAGTAGAAGAGATGATGGGGTCTGGGGGATTACTTGAGAATATGATGCTGGGCAAAAAATCAAAAGAAAAACCCTGGGGGCAATCCCCCAGATCCCTTTTTTCCTTTTAAATTTAGGTAATTGCAAAAACCGGTAGTGCCTTACAATGACCTAATCCTGCACAAAAACAGAGCATTTCGTAAATTTAATATTTGGCAAAGAAAATTTGCTTGGTGTAGCATGTTTTCATTCTCTTTCGTGGTGACGACAATGACTATACATCAGATTGAAGTTTTTTGTTGCCGTAATCCAGTCTGTCGATTTTGGCTTGCGTGGTATGGGAAACCTACGATGGCATGGGTGGAGTGGGCACACTCACCTGATTCGAGGCATTTATTGTCGCACATGCGGGAAATATTTTTCGGAACGGAAAGGGAGCGTTTTGGAGCAGTGTCGTCTGCCAGAGGAGAAGGCCGTATTCTTATTGGAGCATCTGCGGGAGGGGTGTGGTGTGCTGCAGACGGCTCGTTTAGTCCATGTAAATCAGAATACGGTACTTCGATACGCACGATTGAGCGGGAGTCACGCACCCTTGGTACACAACGAGTTGGTCGCATTTTCCCCCTCTGACGCAAGAGGTTCAATTTGATGAAAAATGGGATTTTGTTTTCAAACAAGAGGAGCATTGCACCCCCGAAGATACGAAATGTGGGGATAATTGGGATCACACTGCCGTTGATCCAGAGAGTCGTCTATTGCTGATTGTCGTGCCTGGAAAGCGCACAGCGGAACACTGTCTGCAAGTGGTAGAGGAAGTGCAAAAACGAACTGGTGGACGGACGGATTTGCTCCTTACATCTGACGAATACGCCCCCTATCAAACAGCCATTAAGCGAAACTATGCGACAGAAGAATTACAGCCCAAACGGCCTGGACCTGGCCGACCGCCAAAACCAAAGCGGGTCATGCACCATCCATGGCTGCTGGCCTTGCCGACCGAGTTTGGACTATCCATGAGTAGGTTTCGTATCCAGCTTTGCCGATTAGGTCATTGTAAGGCACCACCTAAGATTCAAAAAGTTGCAATGTAAATAAGCGAACCATGAGTTATGTATTGTGTCCCCCGAATTCATGTGTCCCCCGAATTCATGATAGTTGCATCTCTTGATAAATGTTACTACAATGAAAATATGAAAATCACCTACGACCCAGCTAAACGTGAAAAGACCCTTGCTGATAGAGGGTTAGATTTTGAACATGCTGCTCTGGTGTTCGCAGGGCTTGTTCATGAAATCGAAGATATCCGCCGGAACTACGGAGAACACCGCATAATGTGTTTTGGCGAACTAAACGGACGCATGGTCGTGGTTGGTTATGTTCAACGAGGGAATACCCGACACGTTTTTTCGATGAGGAAAGCAAATGAACGGGAAATTGTCCGTATTAGAGACCGATTGGTCCAAAGTTGATGCACATTTAATTCAGCCAGAGGAGTACGAAGAACTTCCTGAGTGGACTGAAGAAATGTTCGATGCTGCTGATATTCGTATTGGCGATAAACTTATCCGTCGTGGTCGTCCCATTGGCAGTGGAACCAAAATCTCCACCACGGTACGTCTTGACGCCGATATAATTGCTGCCTTTCGTACCTCTGGCAAAGGCTGGCAAACACGGATGAATAATGCATTGCGAGATTGGCTTGCTTCGCATTCTTCCGCATGATCATTTTGGTAGCATCCTTTGCATTCCTTTCAAAGCGGTCACCAACCCTTTGACTTCTTTGGAATTCTTTTCAGCAATTATGTATTGTGTCACCGGAATTCCCGGCTTACCATCCTCTCATCTTAAAAAGTCGTCCATGATCGCCCTCGTCATGCAGTGTGACGACAATTTCTTCGGACGTAAAAACGGGAGCAACATCTACTGCTCGCATAGGTAAATCCGAGTCAATCAAGGTGATAACCGGTTGCAATCCTAAGTCAGCATATCGCCGAACAACCGTCAGCAGTTTCTCCTTCTTACGGTTGTCCAGTGACTCCAACACTCCGTCATGATACACGAAGCGTGGAAATTTTTCGTTCAGATGCGCTCGTAGCACGGCCATATCGAAGGCAATGCACAGCAACTTGCGATACGTGTGCCCCATGTCGGCACTAGTAACATTACCCGTCTCATCGAGAATCTCCGCTTTAAAATCCAGATGACCTTCCTTATTGGGGGCCACGCTCAACAGTGCCTTGCGGTCAATTACTTCCTCAACAATCTCACTGAAAAAAACTCGGATCGTGGAAAACAGGCTTTCTTGGTCGGAGTTCTGCTTCTCCACATTGGCCTCGATCTGTTCTTGCAAATCGCCACATTCTTCCGTTAAAGATCGAATCTCCGTGCGCAGTTCCTGCAAGCGATGCAAATGGCCTCGCTTGTGTTCCAGCGATGTGATGTCGGCACGCAACGTCACCATCTCATTCGAAAGTTGTTTGTACTTGATGAAAACATCCATTTCACTCAGGAAGGAGAGCATTTCCGAACGCTTCTTCCCCAAAGCATTCAATTCTGTATTTACCCGTTTTAGCTCACCCTCGATCTCTGCGAACTCCTCCTGGAGATAGCCTCGGCGCTCCTCAGTGATTGCCCGGTTGAAGGCGATCAACTGCTGAAAGTCCTTTTTAATCTGTCCCTGGAACAGTACGCCGGCCTGGCTAAACAGTCGCTGCGCTTCATCGGGGCTGAACAGAATTTGATCATCCTGCAACGATGCTTGCACTTTTTTCCTGTTCTGGCTCAAGGAGTAGCGTTCGGCGTTGAGTGCGGCAATACGCTCATCGACTTCATAGACCACCTTCTTGGCGCAGTCCTTGTCTTGCGCGCGAAAGTCGAAAGCATCTAGCAGAGCCTGCTTTTTTTCGACATCTTTCTGCTTGAGTAGAAGCTTGCCTTCGATTTTGCTGATGTCCTCAATAGAACCACCTAATTCATTTTTGATGGTTTGCTCTGTCTCCTTCTTTTTAGTTAGTTCAAGCTCTTTCGCATAGTGATCATCAATAAGCTTGGCATCAAAGCCCAGAAGGTAGGCAAGAAATGGCTTCCAATCAGCATGTTTGGATGCGAATTTGCGCAATTGGAATACCTCTCGAAAATCCTCCTGCGACCGCAGCAAATAACCAAGCACTTTGCGGTATGACCAAGGTTTAAGCGCACACCAGTCGAGCAGTCCATCAAGCAGTTCGCGCGCTCGATCGAAAGGAACGTCCTGGTGATCCCATTCCACGAGCGACAACACCGACAAATCCTGATGGCCTGCTTCATGCCTTTTAAAGGAAATCTTCGTTGATTCCTCTACGCTACGCCGAATTGTGACAAAGGAGCCATTTTCCAGTTCAATTTCAAGGAAAAAGACGAACCCAACAAACAAGTTGAAATGCTTAAAAATAAAGAATTTCTGGTCTTTTCCGGACAAGAATCCAAAGTCGAGAAGACGTCCAAGCGTGGTTTTACCCAGATTGTGGGTGTCCTTGTTTCGATTCTCCGGCAGGCGGATTTCAGCTATGACAACGTTCAGCCCAGGAACAAAGTCCACGGGATCGAACGTATCCGGCTTGTTGGAATAGAATCTAGACAGCTTCATTTAGCCCCACGTATTCCACTGCATCAGTTTTAGGATGATATTCAATAAGACCCATTAGATAGAGAAAATTAAGCGCGGGCAGGAAAAGCACATCTCCACCCATGATGCTCTTCTTTGCAAATTGCCGCAGCACATCGTATTTATCAATGCGGCGATTCTTCAGCCGCGACAAGAGCAACAGCGACACATTGATAACGGTGCGGTCAGGATGCGAGTGTTTGGTCGGTCGCAACATCTTCCATCTCCCCAATGTCACAGTTCCAATACATGTAAAAAAGAACGGCTCGTGTCAACCGCTTATGGGCCTTAAGGACCGGATCCCGGTTGAACAGCAGATCCACTAGGTGCTCCATGACTTCATCAAAGGTTTGGTGGTTCTTGCGCTTGGCAATGATCTTTAACTGGAATTCATCGACTACAGATTTGTACATGCGCATCAGTTCAATATTTTCCGGTGCCGCCAGGAAAGTACAAATTTGTGTGGTTTCCTTCAGATAATTACGCAGTTGTGCCTTTGCGTACTCCGCAGTCATCTTGTTAAGAACATTTTTTTTCTCGTAGGTCACGCGCACGGTGGGTGGATCGTCGAACAATGCCATCAGGCCATCCTTTTGGCTTGCAAATGCCTGAACAACATCTGCAAGATCATCTGGACTAACGATCAGCGGAGAGTCCACTGCATCCAAATCCGCTTCTTGGGCTATCTCTGGGAACCGCTTCAGCCACAGTTCCAATTGTTCCAGTCCGCAAAGATAGATCGATGAGTTAGGAATGCCACATTGGTCTGCTATATGCTCACAAATTACCTTTTCGGCGTTAGCAGTAAGTCGTCGATTCGCAAACAGCATATAGTGATCAAGTTGCTTAGCAACACGTAGATTTTTGATACGCGGAACCTCTTTGCCGATCACCGTGTTACAGTTGGAAGTGCTGTAAAAGTCCGATTCCGAAAAGCTGCGGTTGTAACCGTTGGTGTGTTTGGCCTGAACAATGACCACACCCACCCACGGTGCTGCCTTGCTGGGGTGCAGTTCCGCTGTGCCGACGAATTTCGCATCACGCCCGCCATCCGGACCCCGCGCAAATCCCTGAACAGATATGCCGAGCAAGCGTTGGCACAAGAGCACGACCAACACCTCAAACTGGTAATCGCTCAAATCCTCGTAAGCAAACTTCATTCTCTCCATCCCCTCTATGCTAGCCTGTCCCTCGTCAAAACTTCATCCGTACTGAAAATGCTAACATTTTCTTTTGGCGCATGAAAGTCTTGCCACAATGATAAACATGGGAGACTTTTGGTTGCGGCGATTAAGATCCACCATCTAAAGAACGCTTTGGACTGGCGTTGTCGTGCGACATACAATCTCGTCGATATCTGCGGTCTTCGACTTTAAATGTCTGAACCAATTTGAAGTCCTTTTCCAATGGCCATGAGCTATCAGCTATATCCGGTTTTCTTTTCCAAACCACCGGATAAGGTTTTGGCGAGGGATAGGGGAGAGGCAGCAGGTACCTTCAGCTACAGGGTCGTGGCACGCCCTGACACGGACTTGCAACCTGTTGGTGCAACGCCTTTGTAGGCGCGCACAATTTTTCCCTTCAGGGCATCATCCCATCCACTAATGCCTTACAACAGTCGTACCTGAGGCAATGGTACAGGATGACCGACCAAAATAACAATATTTCCGCGAGACCGACTTGAAAATTTCTACCAACCGAAAAAAATAGCAAAATACCGTCCCACGCTCTCCTAGCTTATTTTGCCGCCAACTATATCAGTCAAATAATTTAAACTCAATGAATTTAAATAACAATATCAATATATTCCCCATTTTCTCTTCCAGAGGACCGCAGTGCGGTAAAGGGTACACTCGACTCCGCCAAGGTGCGAGACGGGATCGAACTCAGCATTTTTGCGTATATTGCATAAGTTCTTGAATTTTATGGGAGAGGTCGGGGTAAATTTGTCAGAGGTCGGATTGGCAAAACTCCTCTGGCACCGATAGGGAGAGAGGATAGAGGGGTGTTTTGGGAGAAAAATGAGCGTGTATCGACCTATGGGAAATTGGACATATGCTTTTGTGTTGTTTGTTAACCATTGAATTTATTTGCTATTTTTAAATGAAAAAAGCCGCTTAGACCAGTTTGACTTGTGAATCACTCTCACAAAAGGATTATCCACATTTTAGGGTTGCGACACAAGGGCAAAGATGAATAGACCTAAGAGAATTCGATAAATTGCAAAAACCATCAATGTTCGGCTGCGTAACCACTGCAAAAGCCAATGAATAACCATCAGCGACGCCAAGGCCGAGGCCATTACCCCTACCCCTAAAACAGCTAATTCATGAGATGATGGCATGTTATGGTATAACTCTAACCCATCTAAACCAGCCGCTAAAATACCCACCGGAATCGACATCAAAAAAGAAAAACGAGCAGCATCCCCACGATGAATCCCCATAAAAAGACCCGCCGTCATCGTAATCCCAGAACGTGACGTGCCAGGAATCAAGGCAAAAGCTTGGGCAATACCTATCACCATAACATCGCGCCAAGTGAGATCCTTTATGAAACGACTTCCAGAACCACGATCAGCAAATCCTAAAAGTAAACCAAAAAAAATAGCCGTTGAAGCAATGACATATGGAGAACGAGCAACAGTTGAAATCGTATCATGAAAGGCCAATCCCGCAAGACCTGCCGGAATCGTCGCAAATCCAATCCCCCAGGCCAGTCGACCTTCTGCATTAGCACGTACATGCAATTGCCGCAAACTACGATAAAATCCCGCTGATAATTGAACAATATCGTGACGAAAATAAAATATCACTGCCATTAAACTGCCTGTATTGGCCGCAATATCAAAAATTAACCCCTGATCTTTCCAGCCAAAAAGATAAGGAGCCAAAATTAAATGCCCAGATGAACTTACTGGCAAAAATTCTGTTATGCCCTGAATCACCGATAAAATCACCGCATGAAAAAAATCCATCAGAAAAATCTCGCTCCACTTCTTGAAAAAATTCAAAAACAAAAATTAAAAATAAATTTTTGTTCCATATTCCACCCGATTTAAATAAAGTCCATAAGCAGGAGCCGTTGGACCTGCTAAGGTTCGATCACAACTTGCAAAAACATGCCGAAAACGTTCGACATCCCATACCCCACGACCAACTAACAACAAACTACCCAGTATATTGCGAACTTGACGATGCAAAAAACTCCGCGCCCCTAAAATAATCCGTAACTCGGCGAGTTCGCTTGACAGGTGGAGGCACGAAATGATGAAAAATCATGCTTGCCAACTAAAATAGACAACGCCTCCCCCATCGCTGGACGATCCAATGGATGAAAAATATGCCAAACTCGAAAACGATCCAAAGCCGTCGGGCCTGGACGATTGAGTAATCGATACATATACTCCCGATAAGTGGCATCAAAACGGGCATGAAAATCATCGGCTACCAACTCCACCTGACGTACCGAAAGAGCCTGCGAAGTCAACGCATTTAAAGAACGCATGTAAATCGCTATAGGAATCTCCCGATGTGTATCAAAATGGGCCACCTGAGCTAAAGCGTGCACCCCTGAATCGGTCCGACCCGCCCCGTGTACTCGAATCTCATGACCACAAAGACACTTCAGGGCCTGCTCTAAATCACTTTGAACCGTGAGACGATCCCCAGATTGATGCTGCCATCCACAGTATCCTCTGCCATCATATTCCAAAATTAAACGATAACGTGCCAAAATACTCTACCTGACCATTGTATGGATGGATCCTCAAAAAAAGATCGCCATAGAAAATACAATAAAAATCAATAAATATAGATTTTTATAAGTATTCTCTATGACGACTTGCTATTTAAGACTAAACAGCCGCCTTCTGAGCCTTGGCCGCCGCCACACGGGCCTTGGCCGCCGCAATCTTGGCCTGACGATCCTCCTCCTGAACAACAGCCGTTGACGCGGAACTCTCCTCAACACCCGTTTTACTTTCGGCTTTAACCTCTTCCGCAGTCGACCGGGTAGGAGAAGGAGATTTGCCAGCAGGAGCCTCTGAAGTGTTCTCCTCGTCCTGAGAACGACTCTTTTTCGGCGGCTTGCCAAGAGCTGGACGATAAATTTCTACCCGATCATCGTCATTTAAAGGAAGATCCAACGAAACGACCTTCCCAAAAATGCCTACTTTGTTGCTACTTAGATCAATCTGCGAAAATTTTTTTAAAATTCCTGAACGCTCAATGGCCTGCAAAACGGTAGAACCCGCCTCCATTTCAAACTCAAGCAACATCTGTTTTTCAGGTTCTGCATAGGCTACAGACACTTTCATGAAACCGACTCCTTGCTCCTAGCGAAGATGATCACAACCCCATTTTGGGAAACCAGAGAGAATAGCCACATTATCGACTTTCTTTCAACTGCTTTTACCATTATATTGTACCTCTTTATCACACAATAAAAACACGATCAAACGACATGGACATAAAAAAATATGAAAATTTTTGCCGTTTACAATCTCAAAGGGGGGGTGGGCAAAACCACCACATCTGTTAATCTTTCCTATCTCTCCGCTATGGAGGGAGCGCGCACACTGATTTGGGATCTGGATCCTCAAGGGGGTACCAGCTATTATCTGTGCGTTAAACCAAAAATAAAAGGGGGAACCAGAGAACTCCTGCAATCCAAACCACCTTTGGATTCCCTCCTGCGCATGACTGGATATCCCAATCTCGATATGCTGCCCAGTGACATCTCATACCGAAATATGGACAGTATCCTCCAAGAGAGCCATCAAAAACCAGGAAGCGTCTTGGGACAATTTCTTAAACCCCTTGCCAATAAATACGATCACATTTTTTTAGATTGCCCTCCTGGGCTCTCTTTGGTCACCGAAAACGTCTTTCAATTGGCCGATGTCTTGATCATTCCTCTCATTCCATCGCCGCTCTCTCTGCGTGCTTACAACCGTTTAGTGCAATTTTTGGTCAAGCAACGTTCCAAAAAATTGGTGGTACTCCCATTCTTTAACTTGGTCAACATGAATAAACCCATTCACCAAGTGGTCATTAAAAATGTGATCGAAAAACATCGTATTTTTCTAAAACAAAGTCTACCAGACTCCAACATCATTGAGCTTATGGGGATCAAACGCTCTCCCATTTTTACCTATGCCAAACAATCAGAAGAGGCCAAAGCCCTTCAAGCACTTTGGCAAGAAATTCTTTCGCGATCCGAATAAAAGAGAGGGTGGAAACACCCTTTCCTTATTTATATCAATGCAAATGGATCAAGAAAAAAGATTCTCTGAAAGATATCGATCCCCACGATCGGGAAGAATGACCACAATACAGGCTGGCTCTGTTTGGATGCCAGCCAAGCGCAAAGCCACCGCAACCGCTCCGCCAGAGGAGAGACCAGCAAAAATTCCCTCCTCGCGGGCCAAACGGTGCATGGCCTCCATGGCCTCTTCTGTCGTGACATCCAACACCTGATCCACCCGTTTCGGATCAAAAATCTTGGGTAAATATTCCATAGGCCAGCGTCGAATTCCAGGAATTTTCGCCCCTTCTGCCGGCTGAACCCCAATAATTTGGATCGAATTGTTTCGCTCTTTTAACGCTCTGGAAACCCCCATAATGGTTCCAGTCGTGCCCATGGCACTGACAAAATGGGTCACCCGACCACCCGTTCCTTCCCAAATCTCTGGACCCGTAGAACGGTAGTGCATACGCCAATTATCTGGATTGGAAAATTGATCAAACATCAAGCTTTTCTCGTTTTCCACCATCTCTCTGGCGCGATCAATCGCCCCCTCCATGCTGAATTTGGCAGGGGTCAACTCAATGTCAGCCCCATAAGCCAACATCACCTGGCGTCGTTCGAGGGTCATATTTTCCGGCATCACCAGGGTAATCGCATAGCCACGCCGGGCGGCAATCATGGCCAACGCAATGCCCGTGTTCCCACTGGTGGGCTCAATAATACGCATTCCTGGACGCAACTCTCCCCGAGATTCCGCCCCCATAAACATACCCAAGGCCGCTCGATCTTTGACCGAACCGCCTGGATTGTTGCCCTCTAATTTTACAAGGATCCGTGTCCCTTTAAAAGGACGCCCCATGCGATCCAAATCCACCAATGGGGTTGCACCGATAATTGATTCCAATATGGACATCGCCTTCTCCTGAAAAAATTTAGTCTCCTCCAACTTTCTACAATTTTAACCCCTTTATGACCATCCTCCAAGAGTTGACCTTTATTCAAAAACATCTTACTGCCATTTTTCCTTTGCCTTGAAGAAAAGAAACAGGTATCCTCGGATTTGTCAAAGGGGAGTAGTCGCTCTTTTCGCAACGAAAGAGGCGTGTATCAACATACCTGGCACAATCGCCATGGTACGCGCGGTCATGATGAGACCTTGGACCTACTGAAACGTCCTGCTGGAAGCTGGGCGCGTTTCTTTATGGTTCAGGTTTAATGGCCCGCTTCCCACTTTTTTATCTGATGATAACCCCAAATTTCTTTTTTAATCGCCCAAAACTCCCGCTTCAATCTTGTTTTATTGGGGTGTTTACACCCTTTTTTTCCCCTGTCAAAACGACCGGGGCATCGCTGGTTTATGGCTTTTTTCCTTCCCTAACCTTGGAGACAAAACATCATGAATGAAACCATCCCCACCATTATGCAGTGGATAACCCCCACAGTGACAACATTTGGGCTGATTTTTCTTGCTGAATTAGGGGATAAAACGCAATTGGTCTGCATGACTCTAGCCGCTAGGCACCGACCTATGCCCGTCATTATTGGGGCCATTTCCGCTTTTATCGCCTTAAACACCCTTGCCGTCGTCTTTGGAGCCGGGCTTTCTGAATGGATTCCCGAAAAAGTATTGGCCGCCATCGTCGCTCTCCTCTTTGCAGTCTTTGGGATCCTCTCCCTGCGCAGTCAAAAAGAGGAAGAAGGGGATGAGGAGGTGCAAGAAAAAAGTGGCAAGAGCGTCATATTTACCACGTTTATGATGATTTTTCTGGCTGAAATGGGAGACAAAACCCAAATCGCCGTGGCTGGACTGGCAAGCACATTACCCGTGATTCCCGTCTGGATCGGTGGAACAATTGCCCTCTCGGCCTCCTCTGTGTTGGGTGTCTTGGCCGGACGAAAACTTCTCACCCGTATTCCCTTGCATCGCCTACAACAAATAAGTGGCCTCTTTTTCTTGGCACTCGCTGCGTTGGCCGCAACAAAAATTTTCTAATCGAACAGGATGCCCTTCGGGAAGAAAATTAAAATCAAAGACAAAACCTTGGGGGATGAATCCCCCAAACCCCCTCTTTTTTTTAAAAATTAAAAAAGAAGGGTGGGGGGAATTGGGGGGCGGTTCTCCGCCCCCCAAGGTCTTGATTTTTATTTTTCCGATACATGAACAGGATGCCCTTCGGAAAAAATAAAAAACAAAACCGTGGGGAGTGACTTGATAAAAGATACGAACGAGCCCCCAGCCCCCTCTGTTAATAATTTAAAAAAAATGAGGGGAATCTGGGGGGCAGTTGCTTTAAAGTAGATTCGCCATTCAAGGTCTTGATTTTTTATTTTCCGATATATTAACAATATGTTCCAAAGCTATCTACAACCAAGCTTAGCTCCCCAGAGCCTTATTAAAGGATTCTTTAAGCCGTTGCTATCAGCACAGTAAAAAAAACTTGCCTTTATTGTCAAATTATGTTACATTATGGCATTATTTACAGAATAGACAGCTAGGTATAAAGAATGAAAAATTTAATAACTGAATTAAAAGAAGAACATAAAGAAATACTAGATATAACATTGCAAATTGAAAAAAAATTATCAAAAAATAAGGATATTGAATTGGATGCATATAATCAAATAAGCATTCTTATCGAAAAAATGCGTGAACATATTTTTACAGAAAATTTTAGAATTTTATCATATATATCAAAGAACCATAAAAATGAAGATAATGCCAAAAAATACGTGATATTTATAAAAAAATTTGAAAATGAATTTAATGATTATTTAAAAAATGTAGAATCAAAAAATAATCTAACAATACGATCACATAAACAATATGCAATACATCATCTTATAATATTAATTCAAGAACGAATTAATATAGAAGAAAACGACATATTTCCATTGATATTTAATTAAAAAAATAATTCTGTCACTACCGAAAACCTAGCACCCCCACATTTAAGTGTGGACGATTAACGCGTGCCTGAACAAAAAACAAAATCAAGACCTTGAGGGATTGCATCCCCAATCCCCCTGCTTTTTGAAGGAAGCAAAACCAAGGTCAAAAGAAAAATCAAAAGCAAAACCCTGGGGGCAATCCCCCAGACCCCTTTTTTTTTAAATAATAAAATCAAAAAACAGACGACCACGGTTAAATGGTGATACCGTATTTTGTGCTCACCTACCCAAAAAATTTGAAAAATTTACAGGCTCTGAGAAAAAATATTTTAACCAATAGAAAAATAAAACATTCGAATACAAAAATAGTTCAAATGTTTTGTTGGGCACGAAGGGCTAACAACTCCCTCTGTTTATTGATAATATGAAGAGGAAGCATCTGGCGAAATTTTATCGGCATATGGGTAAATTTGCAGGCAACACAGTTATAATTTTCTATCTCCGCATTCCGAACCATCATAACCTCTGCAAGACAACTAAGCATCTCAATAGGACCGTTTTCTAGATGTAATCCGATCAAAATTTCCAGAAAATCACTTTGCTTTACAAAGCTATTTCTGGTCTCAAATGCCAGACCACTGTTGCTTAAATTTACCTGCACAGGTTTAAAAAGCAAAGGATTATTTTCATTGCTGGTGAGACGAAACCCATCCCAATGCGTCAAATTTATCGCATTTATACTCTCATGAAAAATTTCCAGCAATTTTGCCAACGCTTCATCTTCAGTTTTTATGAGTTGCATCTGCTTTTGTAACTGTTTTTCCAATTCAACAAGAAGTCCTCGAAAATGTTTCAACTCTTCATTGCCAGGAGTGATAGGATATACATGATCGCGTTTTTTCTGTAAATCTAATTTATCTTTAAAATAAGAGAAGATTTGCGCAACCTTCGGGTTGTTAAGCCCCCCCCGCTTGACCACTTCACGCAGGAGACCAATCAGCAGATGCATCAAAGTTAAAAAATATTCCTCTTCATTTTCGGTGGGAGCTGCCAAAAATAGGGCCTCAAATTGATCCCGAAACCAAATAAACAGTCGTCCAACTCGGGTTCGTGCCATACGAAAACGGATAATTTGATCGTCCAGATTTAATAAAATATTTTTTTTCTCTTCAACAAGAACTCGGGGAATGAATTCAGCCGTATTGTCAAAAGTGGCAAGAACGTGCTGTTTAGAAGCCTCTGAAAGAATTTTCCAGGTCAATGGCAAACGATCATCCATGCGATAATCCTGCCTGCGCGGTCCATCGTCTGAACGTCGTACTGTAGGTGTGTTCTCTATCTTTGATTTAGCGGCAGGTGTCTTAGAAATAATTTTTAACCCTTCTTGCAATAGGGTATCCCAACGATTTCTCTCTTTTTTTACAGAGAGTTGCGGCTTCGATGAATCATTTGAAAAAATTCTAGTCAAAATATGGACTCCTTATCAGGCAAAAAGAAGATATATCGACCGATTCCGAAAAAAAACCTCATACAACATCTCTTTGCTCGGTCAACTCAACTTTGGTCTGCTCCACAGATTCATTGCTTCGACTAAAATTGGATCGCAAAAAAAAGGCCTGCCGTTTAAAAATATGTTGAATAATTTTTTCACGATCAGAATCCAATATCAATTCAAATCGACAAGCAATACGATCCATCCCCTCATAATCGTTCTGAAATACCGCCATTACCCGTGCCATACAGCGAATAATGGTTAATAAATCTTGAGTCAAGGCGATTTGCAACTCCAACACCTCCCCCTCGGAAAAAATTACCCCCTTTTCCCAAAAAGCTAAACCTCCCCCGCTTAAATTCATTCTGGTTGGCGCAAGGGGTTTGTTGTTCTCCCCTGAGGAATACAGCCCAATAAGAAAATTGAGTTTTTGATCTATACGACCCAAAATTTGCGCCAACGCGCTGTTTTCAATTTGTAATTTGGCGATGGCTTGCGAGGTATCCAAGGCGGAAAGAATCTGCTGATTATTGCCATGGCAGTTAGGCAAAAATTTATATTTTTTAAAATAATTAGTGATATCATTCATCTCTGATGGCAAGACCGACCGCCATGCAAAAGGAAGATGATCCTCCACCCGAACATGTTGGCGTTGTTGAAGACGATCGCTGGTCATCCTATCATTCATAAAAAATCCTCCGCGCAACATTTTATTTTTTCTCTATTTTTAAAACCTGCTCGGTTGCAATTGCATCACTTTTTTGGCTTGTTTTATCTTTAGACTGCTCTTGCGGTTGAGAATGCATCATCCGCAAAATAAGAATTTCAATGCGTCGATTTTGCGCCCGCCCCTCCTCCGACTCATTGCTAACCAAAGGATAATAAGCCCCCATCCCTTTAGATTGCAAACGTGTGGGAGCCATTCCCCCTCTGCCCATCAAAAATTCCACAACCATTGCGGCTTGCGCCGCTGATAAAATCCAATTATTGGGATAAGGTCCATTCGGGTTCGTCAGAGTGTTGTCGGTATAGGCCGACACCTGTACTAAATTGGGAATCTCTTTTAACTCTGCCGCCACCCCTTGCAAAATAGATTCAATGGAAGCGGTCATCAGAATGGTTCCTTTGATGAACAACGCGTCCGCTTTGAAACGAATAATAAATCCCTCTTCCTGTTCCAAGACCATCCCATCTTTTTTATTGGCAAGTTTGGCCAAGACCGCATCCATTTTTTCCTTCATATGGACAAGGGCAACCTCTTGTTTAAACTCGGCTCCAGTGACCGTGGCCTGAGTTGGTTTGATTAAAGGGTCTTGAGGGAGACCTAAAGCCCCTTTTATGGAAAAAATGGCCTCATGAAATTTGCCCATATCCACTTTAGCAAAAGAGAGCATTAAAGCAAATAAACACAACAGCACAGCCATCATATTTCCAAAGGCAACCATCGTCCTTGGCGCATATCTATGTGTTTTAAACCCTTTATCGCTCATATTAGACAAAACTCTCGTCTAGAATCATTTAATCTCAAGTTATCTCAAAACAGGCAAATTATCTCAAATGAGGGGGTAAAGAGGATTTGAGTGCCTCTTGAAGCATTCTTGGATTCACCCCTTTTTGAATACCAATCATGCCATCAATAATCACCTGGCAGAGCATCTGTTCGTCATGGCTATAATCAGCCAATTTTCCAGCCAAAGGAAAGGCAACCAAATTGGCAATAATAATCCCATAAAGACTCGCCAACATGGCCAAAGACAATGCGGGTCCAATGGTCGAGGGATCCTCTAAATTGGCCAACATTTGGACCAATCCAATGAGAGTTCCAATCATGCCAAAGGAAGGGGCAGACTCCCCAATTCCTTGCCAAATAGCAATTCCCCTTAAATGACGCTCTCCAAGGTATTCCAACTCTTTTTTCAAGACGCTTTCTAAAAAATCAGGATCGGCACCATCAACACAGTGGTTGATGGCGTTCTGCATAAACCGATCATCAGATTTTACCTTTTCCAAAGCCAAAATACCATCCTTACGCGCAATATTGGCCATATCAGTCAGTTGTTCAATAATTTTTTGTGGGGGTTTTTGCTTGGTAAAAAATGCCTTCATCGTGACGTTAAAGGTACCAAAAACCTCTCCTAATTTATGCCGCACGAACATTGTGGCCACGGTACCACCCACAACAATGAGAAGGCTTGAAAGATCAGCAAATATACTGACATCGCCGCCCATCATGATAGCACCAAAAATTAGGGCGAATCCACCAATTATCCCAATACTGGTTGCCAAATCCATATTTATGATTCCTTCTAAGGCACAAATTTTATCAGGTGATTATGTTATTGCACACCAAAAACGGATCTCTTATAAACTGTCTTATTCTAAGCAGTCAATCAAATGTCAAAGAATGACCCGCTATTCTTGTTCGAAACACCTTAAAATTGATGCATTTTTTAGACCATTTTTACGATTTATAAAAACAATTTGGCAATTTTTTGCCGATCGGGATTTTCCACAACCCCTTTTTCAGTTACCAATGCGGTAACCAATTGGGCGGGAGTGACATCAAATGCCGGATTTCTAACCCCCACCCCAAGGGCTGCTATGCGCTGACCCAAACAATGGGTCACCTCTTCCGTGGGACGTTCCTCAATGGGAATGGCTTGACCATCCACAGCACGCAGATCAATTGTAGAAAGCGGGCAGGCAACATAAAAGGGAATTTTGTGACGATAGGCCAAAACAGCGTGCATATAGGTGCCAATTTTATTTGCCACATCGCCGTTGGCAGCCACTCGGTCGGCCCCCACCACCACGGCGTCGATGTTACCCTGACTCATCAGATACCCAGACATACTATCGGTGATTAAAGTAGTCGCTATCCCATCGCGTAGCAACTCCCAAGCAGTCAGACGGGCCCCCTGCCAAAAAGGACGGGTTTCCGTTGCGATCACCTGAAGATTGTTATCTTTTTCCCATGCCGCACGAATCACTCCCAGGGCGGTTCCATAACCGGCCGTTGCCAAAGCCCCAGCGTTACAGTGCGTCATCACCACCAAACTGCGCCCTCTGACTTGAGGAAGGATCTCCGCCCCAAAGCGGCCCATGCTCCGACAAGAGGCAACATCCTCGGCATGAATTAACTGAGCCTCTTGGAGTAGACGTTCAGGTAGTTGCACTGGATCGGTGGTAGAGATTAAAGGAGCCATCCGGTCCAAGGCCCAACTCAAATTGATCGCCGTTGGACGACTATGCCGCAAAAGAGTCAAACCTGGTTCCAAGGCTTGCGACCAAGAGAGAGGCACCCCCTCCTGTTTGGCCAATCGATAGGCCTCAACAGCAACGCCAAATGCGGCCGCACAACCAATGGCGGGTGCCCCCCGAATCACCATGCTCGTGATCGCCTGAGCCACCTGGGCCGCACTTTGAAACGTCAAAATTTTCTCTTCGCGGGGTAGAATGCGTTGATCCAGCATATAAACAAGGCCCTCTTGCCAACCCACAACGGGCAGTTCCTTCATCATAGTACTCCTTTTTGAGCCGTAATAATTGCCCACTCTCCCAAAAGGGTGGTTTTGAATTGATGTAACTCTTGTTTTTTATAGGCCTGCAAAACTTCTTCAAACTGGCTTTCGAGTATTCCCGCTAAAATCAGGGTCCCTCCGCTTGCCACACTCTGTGCGATTTCATAAGATTTTTCGATCAATACCGGTGCTAAAATATTGGCAACAACGGTTTGAAACCTCTGTTTAGGAAGGTCAGCGGTGAATTGAATCTCCACTTGAGTGTCGACTTGGTTGAGAAGACAATTTTTTTGGCTGGTCGTGATGGCCTGAGGATCGTTATCCGTCGCTAGAACCGAACGAGCCCCCAACAAGACCGCTCCAATGGCCAAAATACCCGAACCCGTTCCCATATCCAAAACCGAACCCAAACCATTGGGTTGGTCGGCTACATATTCCAATGCCTCCAGGCAGCCACGGGTGGTTTCATGAGAACCGCTGCCAAAGGCCATTTCAGGATCCATCCGCAACACATGTCGGTGATTCCCCTCCGGAACTGTCAGCCAAGTAGGCAGCACCAGAAGTCGATTACCAATCGGCAGCGGACGGTACTCTTTTTTCCATGCCTCCTGCCAATCCCGATCAATTAGCGATTTCCATCCCATTTGTACATCAGACAAAAGGCCCATAGCGGCGAGCAGCAGACGTAACTTAAGATCAATTGCTGCGCGTTGTTGATCCGACCCTTCAAACCACGCCTGAAAGGTTTTTAAACCCGATTTTTCAGGATCGGCCAAAAAAGAGATCGCCATCGCACCGACCTCTTCTAAGGCATCCTCGGCCTTTGCCGCCTCGGCAATCGGCAACGTCAGATAAATTTCCCAGATCATTTTTGTAATCAATCTTGCTTGACAGTTAAAGATGAATTGAGTATAACACCAATTAACAGCGAAGAACACTCCCCACAGTGAACGGTGTACCGACCTTTCTTCGTTGCGTGTGCCCAGGTAGCTCAGTCGGTAGAGCAGAGGACTGAAAATCCTCGTGTCGTTGGTTCGATTCCGACCCTGGGCACCATTTATGTATCAGAAAAAATAAAAATCAAGACCTTAGGGGAGCGGAGAACCGCCCTCCAATTCTTCTCTTTCTTTTTTAATTCTTAAAAAAAAAGAGGGGGTCTGGGGGATTCATCCCCCAAGGTTTGGCCTTTGATTTTTTTTTGCCCAAAGAGCATCCTGTTTCAGCCCACCGCATCACAAAAATAATCCTCTTCAGATTCATCAATCCAATGAATTACTACATAAAAAATTAATTGTTATACAAAAATAAATAGCGTAGACTACCTTCAGATAATGACAATTCTGACTAAAAGGGAGTAGCCAAATGGCACACGTCGTCATCATGGGATGTGGAATTGGTGGTTGGACTGCGGCTTATGAAATCAAAGCAGAACTTGGCAGAAATCATCAAGTGACCGTCGTCAATAATGGAGAACTATTTCAATTTACCCCATCCAATCCTTGGGTAGCCGTTGGATGGCGTACCAAAGAACAGATCACCTTAAAACCAGAAAAATATCTTAAAAAAAAGGGGATCCATTTTATCCCGATTCCAGTCCAAGAACTAAAACCAAACGACAATCAACTCCTACTCACCGACGGTCAAACCATTACCTACGACTATCTGGTGATTGCCACCGGTCCCAAACTCGCTTTTGAAGAGGTGCCTGGACTCGGCCCGAAAGATGGCCATACTCAATCTGTCTGCACGGTGGAACATGCCGTTCAAGCCCATCAACATTGGGAAACCTTTTGCACAAATCCCGGTCCTATCGTCGTTGGAGCCGTACAAATGGCCTCCTGTTTCGGTCCGGCCTACGAATTTGCCTTTATCATGGATACCGACCTCTGCAGACGAAAAATTCGTGATCGGGTCCCCATGACTTTCGTCACCTCAGAACCCTACATCGGACACCTGGGGCTTGGGGGGGTCGGAGACTCCAAAGGAATGTTAGAATCTGAACTGCGCCAACACCACATTAAATGGATCTGCAATGCCAAGGTAACCCGTGTGGAATCTGACATGATGTATGTGGATGAACATGATGATCAAGGCAAGGTCATCAAACAGCATGAACTTCCCTACAAATTCAGCATGATGCTCCCGGCCTTCAAGGGCGTTCCCGTGGTCGCCGCTGTTGGTGAGGATTTGTGCAATCCCCGTGGTTTTGTTAAAGTCAACGCCCATCAACAAAACCAAAAATGGAAAAATATCTACTCCACAGGAGTCTGCATCGCCATTCCACCGGTCGAAACCACTCCAGTTCCCACCGGAACTCCAAAAACGGGCTACATGATCGAATCTATGGTCACTGCCATTGCCTTCAACATATCGGCAGCGATTCACGGTACCGGGAACAGCAAATCCGGCACATGGAATGCCATCTGTTTGGCCGACATGGGCGATACAGGAGCCGCCTTCGTTGCCTTACCACAAATTCCGCCACGTAATTTACAGTGGTTCAAAACAGGTAAATGGGTCCATATCGCTAAAATCGCCTATGAAAAATATTTTATGAACAAAATGAAAAATGGGACAACCGAGCCTCTATATGAAAAATATATTCTCAAAATGTTGGGCATCGAAAAATTAAAACAAGATGAACCTAACTGAGGATAAAAAATTCAAGGGAGGGGAGAGCACTTATCCTTCCCCTTCCTTTTCCCCTTCTTCCTCTTCCTCTTCCTCTTCCTCTTCCTCTTCCTCTTCCATTCCCTCCATCCAATAGGGGCATTCCCGCTCTCTGGCGGTCGTAAGTGCTTTTCTGGCACTGGTCACCAACGAGCGCACATCCTCTCCATCTCTAGGAAACATACTGACACCAATACGCAAATAGATGCCCATCTCCAGTTCCCCATTTAGAAGATACGGCTCCATTAAAAGGCTGTGCAGACGATAGACCACTGCCATGACTTGTTCTTCATCCCCGCACTCTGGAACAAAGGAGATAAACTCATACTCACCGCTACGAAAGGCCAAATCCTCTCCGCGCAAACAATCCCTTAGGCGCACGGCTATTTCATGCAGCAACGCCTCCATTTGGTCTTCAAAAAGCGTCGTCACCCCGGAAGAGAGAGGTTCCACAACCATCAACAAGACAGCGACTTGACGCATTTGATGCCGACAGTGACCTATTTCACGATTAAGAAATTCATCAAACATTCTGCGATTGCCAAGTAAGGTCACGGGATCTTTCAATGCCAATCCAGACAACAACATTTTGGCATTGATCAAATGGCTAACATGGGCATATAACTTGACTGATGCCGCCTCGTAGGCCTGCTCCAACATGACAATTTCGTTGCCAGCATCTTTTTTTAAATACAACCGCTGTTCACCCGAACAGACCTCCACCATCACAGAGGCCATTTTACGCAAACGGCGCAAAGGGGTTAATATCAACCGCTGCAGTCCCAAGGCTAAACCAGCCAACAACAGCACATTCAAAAAAACATAAACCATCAATCCACGCCGACTCTCGGCCAAAATCTGCCGTACATCTTCTAAACCAACCGGAACCACCAAACAAAAAGGCCGTCCAAAAACATTTAATGGCATTAAAAAGAGGTTCCAATCCCGACTTGAATCAAATAACATGCGCGGCTTGTCCTCCAGGATAGCCTCAGCAACCTGTTGTAAATCCACACCTCCTGCCTCTTCTACGATAGCATCGTTGATCGCCACCCCTGTAGGCACAGCCAAGGCAAAGGGTTGCCCAAGGCCACGCTCTTTGATCATCTGAGCCGTGCGGACCAAATCATACCCAAACGCGATCATTCGCACAGAACCTGATTTAAATGGAACAAAAAGAATCAACCGCCAATGACCATCCATCTCTTCGGCTCGCAACCAACTTTTATTGTTTCGCGTCTCCTGCCAAGCCTTTTGATAGGTCTCCACGGCAAACGGTACCTCCCCGCCAACTTGAGGCAAACGGAAAAAGGCGCGACCAGAGTTATCCAAAGCCATAAAAAAATCCAATTTCCACAAGGGAAAAACCCCATTCAACCGATCCCAATCCACCGAATGTTCTAAAGGATCCAGATTGATTTTCATAAAGGTAGAGGCGTTTTCCAGCCAATAATCGCGAAAATGCTCCAATTGTGTCATGCGATCAATCAAGTCAGACTCAATCCCCCCCGTCACTTGGCTGGCCTGATTCACCATCCGCTCCCGCAGGACATCCTTTAAAATGGCATTATGAATAAAATATCCTACCCCCAAGGTGACGGATACCGCTAATAAAAAAAATATAGTAGCAGGATAGATTAAACTTTTATTATGCAGCATGTGATGTTTCCCGATTTACAACCAAACCAAAAAAAACAGCCCTTTTAAAATAACGCCAAATGATTGAGCTTTCTAATCTTTTATGAACATGATGCCCTTCGGGCAAAAAGTCAAAAGAAAAACCCTGGGGGCAATCCCCCAGACCCTTTTTTTCTTTTAAAAAAAAAGGTGGAGGTGTTGAGGGCGGGTCTCCGCCCCCAAGGTCTTGATTTTTTATTTTTCCGATACAGGAACGAAAGCAACAATAGGAAAGCCTTTTATGCAAAAATTTTTGCCACCCCATTTTAGTAAAATAGATTTACATAACATACTGATAAATAAACAAACTATATAATTTATAATTATATCATTGTTTTTACTTTTTTCAATACGTTATAAAAAAAATCTGCTAAAAAAATAAAATTTCCACCCTAAAAATATATCCCATATTTTTTCTGTTTAACTTTCTATAAGGGATTCACTGTGCGCGAATGAAATGAATCCATCCTTTTCAAAATTTTGTCTGTTGCTGTAACCAATGATTCTTCACCTATCCATGTATAATCCTTTACTGGTATGATGGGTAAAATCGCTATTTTTAATCCAAAAACGAGCTCGAAAGCCCTCTTTGGCATAAACTTTTTTTGGAGAAACATTATGAAACAACGCCAATTAGTCAGCTTTGATTGGGCCTTGAAACGACTTTTGCGTAGCAAGGTCAATTTTGAAATTTTGGAAGGTTTTCTAAGTGAACTTCTCCATGATGACGTTTACATCCTGGAGGTTTTAGAAAGTGAGAGCAATAAAGACGACCGATACGACAAACACAACAGGGTAGATCTTAAGGTCAAAAACAGTCGTGACGAGCTCATTATCATTGAAATTCAATACGAAAGAGAATTGGATTATCTGCAGCGCCTTTTATACAGCACTTCTAAAACAATTTCCGAACATATGACCGAAGGCAAACCATATTCTCATGTGGTGAAATTACTTTCTGTGAGCATTCTCTATTTTGATTTAGGACAAGGAGACGATTATATCTACCGAGGAACGACCATTTTTAGAGGATTACATACCAATGATGTGTTAAATCTCAGCGCAGGTCAGAAAGTGCTGTTTCATCGGGATTCGGTGCAGGAAATTTTCCCTGAATTTTATTTGATCAAGGTGAACCGCTTTAACGATATCGCCCGCGATACTTTGGATGAATGGATTTATTTTCTAAAAAATGAAGAAATACGAGAACATTTTACGGCTCGTGGTTTACTCAAGGCCAAAGAAAAACTTAATATATTAAAACTTCCAGAATCAGAACGGCAAGCCTATGAACGTTATAAAGACGACCTGCACTATCAAGCCAGTATGGTGGAGTCTACCTATGGTATTGGCAAGTTGGAAGGACGACAGGAAGGACGACAGGAAGGACGGCAGGAAGGACGACAGGAAGAAGCCAGCAAAATGGTTCTACGTCAACTGACACGCCGTTTTGGTGTTTTATCTAACGATGTTCAAACAAAAGTCAATACCGCATCTTTAGAGCAATTAGAACTTTGGAGTGATCTTATCCTGGACGCCCAATCCCTTGAAGATATATTTGATGCACATTTGACAATATAAAATTCCCTGTGTGCGCCTCCACCAAGGCCCACACAGGATAGAGGAAAATCTCAGCTCTGTTGTTGTAGTTGAAAATGCTCCGACTCCAAACCATAAATGTCTCGATAATAGAGTTCGGTAAAAGCAAGATTGGGGTTCGCTTGGGTAAGTGTTAAATCCCTTGCAGCACGCAGGCTTTCCAGCCCTTGTCCATCCTCCATGACAAAGCGTGGCGGTTGAGCCGCTGGAAAATTAAGTTGAGTCAAGCGATTGATCAAAAGCTGCATCGATTCAATCACCATGCGTATATCGGCCAACCGTCGATCTTGCCGAACCGTGTCGTGGACCAAAGCGGCGGCAAAACTGCCGGAGTCGCCAACATCGGTGGTGAGTGTTTGGCCGAGAATGACTTTTTGCACGCGACGCTCCATGGCCCCCTCAAAACGAGAAAAAGATTCTCCGGCATTCGATGGGGCAATAGCCTCTACTTTATCCTCCTGCCCGATCACCACCACCGCATCCTGGATCGCACGAACCAATTGATTGGCCATTTCGGTTTTATCCCCTGAGGTAGAACCCAGCAACAAAGGCTGACCAAATCTTTCCAAAAACTGCACCCAAAATTTTAAACCCTGCGTGCGAAAATACCATGGCCAATAGAGTCGTGACAGCAAAGCCTCTCCATACGGATTGCGGTAAGTCGGCAGGCGGCGGGTGAGTAAAAATTTATATTTGGTATCGATTTGAGTTCCACTAAGCTCCCCAGGCGAATAAAATAATAGGGTATTATCTGCCTGGGGAGCAAACCATTCAAAGGGTTTTTCCACAACACGATCTATACCAATCATATTGTCTGCTAATTTTTTATAGATAATTTCCTGCACCGAATATCCATAGGGAACCGCCGCCCAAATACCTCGAATGACATTTAGGGCGCACGGCTTGATTTGATCCTTCACAAATGTTGATACGACCCCTTCCCCCGGTTCCAATCGCCATGGCGTCGCCAATACCGCTTCGCGTCTGGTCTCTAGGGCTGCGAAGATTTCATCGTCCCCCTCCAAACTGCGCAAAGAGGCCCGCGATAGACCCAATTTTACCAAAATAGTGTCCGGGTCTGGAACTTGAATGAGCCAGGAGCCAAGTTCATCTATGGCGGTCTCCTTATAGAAATTTTTTTTCAATTTAACTTGAGAGGCCGAGAGCTCCTGGGTTTGAAAAAGTGTTTTTTGCCACCATTTTGATAAAATTTTATTCATGGTACACGGGCTCTCCTTTCACAATACGAACCAACTCATGCCGTGGAATACGCAAACTCCCCAGATGACGGGTGGCCTCAATTTCTCCGTTGGCAATGGCACGATAGAGTCTGGTTCGAGCGGTTTCTGGTTTCAACCCCACCCGCAAAGCAAAGTGCTGCGCGGCCTCACCAATGGCGAAAGTGGGCTTGTCAGGAATTTTTAGTAACTCTTTTTTATTGGATGGCACGGCCTGTTTCCGACCAATCGGAGCCTTTTTTTCGATCACGACTCTTCTCCTCTTGACTCTATAGATGATGCAAAACATTCAGATAAATTTGTGTCCCACATCTTGTGAGACGTTTTCCCACTGATCATCCTGCACACAAATAAAAAATACCAGCACCTCGGCTTCATAATCATGTATCGCAAAAATAAAAATTAAGACCTTGATGAACCCAGAACCGCCCAAAAATCCCCCAAGGGGTTTGTTTTTTAATTTTTGCTAGAAGGGCATCATGTTCTATTTTCCAAGTTTGCAAAATTATTGGTACCACCACACTTAACCGTGGTCGTCTGTTTTTTGGTTTTATTATTTAAAAAAAAAGGGGTCTGGGGGATTGCCCCCAGGGTTTTGATTTTGCTTTTGACCTCGGTTTTGCTTCCTTCGTCCACATTTAAATGTGGTGGTACCAAATTATTTGTCGTCGTGAAAAAAATATCTCAAAAGGCCAATGCTGCCCTGTGGATAATGCTGTGAATAACTTAATAAAATTCTCTCAATTACAAAGCTATAAAAAAATACGACAAATTCATGACATTTTATAAATAAAAAAAATTTTACAGATAATCAACAAGTTAAAAAACAACACACAGTTTGCATTGTAAAAATATCACACCTATACCACAATCATACAACTCACCCCAAACCCTGTGCATGATAGACACATGACATATTTTTTACTTCTCAATTTCCCCTCAATAAGTCAAACGTTTAACCACAACAAAAGAGTAAAAAAAATTTTTTGCCATCCAACTGCAATCCAACGAACCCTCAAACCGTCCAAACCTTTCATGACAAAATATGGCAAAAAATAGAGTAAAAAATTGGACTCTATAATGTTGATACCCCCC
>JAMOAW010000058.1:0-19026 GCA_039908535.1 Magnetococcus sp. DMHC-6
AATTTCTCACCTTAATCAGGTAATGCTCGGGGAAAATAGCGGCTACCGAAGGACGTTGAAACAAGGCCTTCTGCCCCTCATCTAAAGCCAGTTCTTCTTGGGTGTGCAACCCTTTGAAATTGGTATTGCCTACATAGATGTAATCGCTACCACGTCCCAGATCAAAATAGAGAATACTAATGGTGATGATTTTGACCACACTGGCGTAAGGCTTGCCTTCTGTCATGTGTTCAGTGATGGCCTTGGCGGTACTAAAGAGTAACCGCTGTAGATAGTCCCACTCTCGTTCATATTGCAGCTCAATAATGACAATTTCACCGCGAGTGTTTCTGATCTTGAGATCGACCCTGTTGAATTTGTCGTTACAAACTTCCTTATTGCTTTCGCTTTCCAGGATTTCAATAATGCACACATCCTCACGCAGGAGTTCGCTGAGGAATCCTTCCAAAATTTCGAAGTTGGCCTTGCTGCGCAACAGGCGTTTCAAGGCCCAGTCGAAGCTAATCAATCGTCGTTGCGGCATGTCTGGGAAGACTCCATTCACTGAATGAAGGGTGAGGTTCCACGACCATGCTACTTGCCCGTTTCAGAAAAATTTAGGCTATTTGGGACAATGAAACCTCAATATTGTTTCTGATTCTCTCGAAAATCTGCCTCGGTGTCCAGCAAAATCTCATTCTCTACCTCCAAAAATACTGAAATTTGAGCCAAATTTGAGGCGGATGAGGTTTGCGATAGGGACAGGCGGAACCCTAAGTCACAAATATTTCAACTGCCAAATGATCATCTTTCGGCATCATCAACCGAAAAATTAAAAAAAGCAGCCTAAAACTTCACGATTGGGCATGAGCATCACCAAAATCACCGAGACCGTTCGACCTCGAAGGAGGAGGCATGACTCTAAAGTCTAGCAGCCTGTCGGGTTGATCATCGTTACTATCGAAACGACTTGGTTCAAGAAATTTCTTGAACTCCAAAATAGAAGGGGTCTGGGGGATTGCCCCCAGAGTTTTTCTTTTGACTTACGCCTTAAAAAATAGGCGATTTGTCTTTCATCGTTAACATTTTTTGAAATCGTTGCCAATCCGTTGGGGTATCCACATCCCAATGGCCCTCCAGCTCCTGCCAAGCCATTCCATGTTTCAAAAAACGGTCTCTCGTTACCCGTGCCACATCAAAACTTCCCCAGGGAATATCCTCAAACAAATCAGACGGCACCTCATGCAGGCCCACCAAGACATACCCCCCATCCGCAGCTGGAGCCAAAACCGCCTGCCTAGGTTGATTTCTGTAGGGTGTTAAACCACCAATCACCATCACCGCCGTCGCCTCCCGTAATCCCTGCCGTACCACATAATCCAACCGCGCCCCCAAATCCCCTTCTGGTTGCAAACGCAACCACTCTTGAGGAGCCAATTCTTGAAAGAAAGAAACACTTGATTGAGGGGTGTACCAAAGACGAAACAACCGATTTGACCGCTTTTCACACCAAGAACGGGTAACCGCAACCACATGGTGCAACAAAGAAATTTGGGCTCTGGCCGCCCCATCTGCTCCTAACAAGGGGATTAGACGGGTCTTAGAAAAACCGGGTTGGGGGGCACGACATAAAATATTTAATGAAATCATTGATACAAAACGCCATTTTAAACATGATGCCTTTTGAGAAAAAAACGAAACCTTGGGGGATGAATCCCCGGGGCCACCGCATTTAAGTGTGGACGATTAACGTGTGCCCGAACAGAAAGCAAAATCAAGACCTTGGGGGATTGCATCCCCCAATCCCCCTGCTTTTTGAAGGAAGCAAAACCGAGGTCAAAAGCAAAAGCAAAACCCTGGGGGCAATCCCCCAGACCCTTTTTTTTTTAAATAATAAAATCAAAAAACAGTCTACAAAATCAACAGCACCCCCCACCAGGAGCGCAGGTTTTAACGGATTCCCCAGGTAAAAAATGAGCGGGAGGCAAAAGAATAAAATCATCGGCATAGCCTTCCGAACTAAAACAGCGATAGATCTGTTCAGAAACAAAGACGCGCTCCCCAGAACGAAAACGCCTGCCCTGCTCATCCTCTACCACGGCAAACGGTCCTCGATATATAACGGCATGCCCTACATCCGTCTGATGAGAAAGAGGAGGTTTTATGGCTGTCCAGGTCACCGAACGAAATTCAATGCCCTCCACCACCTGCCAAGGCGCGACATCCCATTTTTCTAAATGTAGACCGACAAAACCAACTTGCGCAAAAGCCTGCCGAAAGGCCAACTCCTGAAAGGCTCCAGATATACACCCTGACCATAAATAAGGATCTTTTTTCAAAGCATCCGGTACCACCACATTGGAGACAATATCTGCAATAGCCACCCGCCCACCGGGTTTTAAAACCCGATATATCTCTCGAAACATCTGCTCCCTGGCCCCCTCTTCCACCAAGTTAAGCACACAATTGGAAATCACCAAATCAACGCTGTGATCGGCAATCATCGGCTTGTGAACACGTAATTGCTCCTGCCAACGCCCAAAAGTCTCTAACCCGACAAGATCCTGAAGCGGATGTTCGGCCAAATAGGCCGCCACTTGATCCAAATCCAAGGCCAAATCTTGAATTTTCCCCTTGCGAAACGCTACCCGATCCCCCCCCAAACGCTGCGCCATCTCTTGTTGATATTTACGCGCTAACGCTAACATATCGTCGTTCATATCCACGCCGATCACACGCCCGTGCTCGCCAACCAACTGCGCCACTATATAACAAATTTTACCCCCCCCAGAACCCAAATCCAAAACAGTATCTCCTGGGCGCACATATCGGGAGGGATCACCACAACCATAATCTTTGTCAATAATCTCTTGAGGCAATATTTTTAACAAATTGGCATCATAAGAGACGGGACAGCAAAGGGCGGCCTCCACCTGATGCGCCCCTTGCGCATATCTTTCGAGGACACTTTGTTCCATTATATGGTCTCTCTATCAAATTTTTTCATAAAAGCCAACACCGATTTCATAAAGTCAGGAAGCTTTTGAATCGAATTGATCTCTCTCATGTTTTTTAAATGTTCATGTCCCCACCACCCAGACCAGGTGGCCCCAGCTGGCACATCCACGGCCACACCAGTAGAAGCGGCAATTCGTGCCCCTGCCCCCACCGTCACATGGGGTACGATTCCAGATTGACCTGCCAAAATCACCCCATCCTCTATTTTGCACGATCCAGAGATGCCTACCTGAGAAACAATAATCACCTGCCGTCCAATCTCGACGTTATGACCAATTTGCACCAAATTATCAATTTTGCTCCCCATTCCAATGCGCGTTTCACCAAATCGAGCCCGATCAATGGTGGTATTGGCACCAATTTCAACTTCATCCTCAATATAAACAATACCCAAATGAGGAATACGTTGCAAACGCCCATTGACCTGTTCATAACCAAAACCATCGGCCCCAATCACGCAATTGCTTTGAATCACACATCTAGCCCCAATCCAACACCGTTCATGGATCACCGCTCCAGCATAAATCACACTCCCCGCGCCGATATGAACCCCCGCCTCTATCACCGCCCCAGCTCCAACCGTTACGCCCTCTCCCAATTGGGCAGTGTCGTGTATAATCGCCTTCGGATGAATCCCTGATGGGCTCATCTCCTGCTGACCAAGCAAAATACCCGCGCGTCCGGCATCTACGGAAGGAGATCGACTCAACAAAAAAGGTCGCGCCAATTTTTCGACCTCCTCTGGATGTGACTCATAAAGGGCGGTCGAAATCAACACGGCAGCGGCATTTTTCACTTTTGCCAACCATTTTTTTTCTACGACAAAGGTCAAGTCCTCAGCTCCTGCCGATTCCAAAGGTGCAATATGAACAATAGAGAGGTCTTCCCCCCTTCTTTCCAAACCCAATTGATGTGCCAATTCTGACAGTTTCATCCCCAAATACCCCATATTGTATCCATTAATTTTAAATCGAACGGACCGCACGTCCATGATATTTTGAATAAATAGCCACGTGAGCCAAAAGTCCCATGGCGGCCAAAATGGTCACCATAGAACTGCCACCATAACTAATCAGAGGCAAAGGAATACCCACCACTGGCAATAAACCAATCACCATACCAATATTGATGACCACCTGAAAGGTAAACAAAGCGGTCACACCTGCCGCCAAAAGAAACCCAAATCGATCTCCCGCCGAAATGGCAATCATCATACCTCGTAAGATGATCAATCCATAAAGCAGTAATATCACCATTCCACCCAAAAATCCCCACTCTTCAGCCAAAACTGAAAAAATAAAATCGGTATGCCGCTCTGGCAAAAAATCCAGATGGCTTTGACTGCCAGCCAAAAATCCCTTCCCTGTCATGCCACCTGAGCCAACAGCTATTGTGGATTGTATAATGTGATATCCTGAACCAAGGGGATCTCTCTCTGGAAAAAATAGGGTTTCTACCCGCTGCCTTTGATAATCGTGTAAACTATTCCAGACAACTGGCAGCGAGGCTCCAAAAATAAGAATAGCGAAAATCAACGTTTTCCAGGATAAGCCAGCCACAAAAATAATGACACAGACCACCGACGCGATTAAAACGGCCGTCCCTAAATCGGGTTGTTTCACAATCAATCCCAAAGGGGTTAAAATTAAAAGGATCAACCCTGCCAACTGCCGAAACCCCAAATGTGGATCCACGGCCCGGTCATGATAAAAACGAGCCAAGGCCAAAATGACCCCCACCTTCATTAACTCAGATGGCTGAATGCGCATGACCCCTAAATCCAACCAACGTCTGGCCCCCATCCCAACACTACCAAACACCGCCACCAAGATCAAAAGAAGCAAAATAATAGCATAAACAAGATAAGCTTGATGACGAAATAATTTTTCCTCGCACATCAAAGCGATAACAAACATCAGGACCATTCCTGTCAAAAACCGTCCCAATTGTTTGTAAATAAAATGCAGATTCTCCTGCCCACCCACAGCGGAATAGAGAATCACTAAACCAAACAGAACAGTAATCGTCAATAAAATGATCAGTCCCCAAGGAAACCGCTCCAAACGCTCTTGCAAGGAGAGGGAGTCTGAAGCATCAATCCCCAAAAAACCACTACGACCACGTTGCATACTTCGCATTATCCCCAAAAATAGGCTTTTGTTCTCTTTTTTCCACCGCTGGATGCCCCCCCAATAGGCCGCTTATCATAACCAATACCCACCATCATGTCTTGTTTTGATCGCTTTTTTGTTCAAAATAACGTTCCAAAATCCCCATGGCAATAGGAGCAGCGGAGGAAGATCCAGATCCACCATGCTCTACCACAACCGACAAAGCAATTTTTGGATTTTCAGTAGGAGCATAGGCCACAAATAAGGCATGATCTTTATAAGATTCATTATCTGTCTGAATCACCTTTCCCCCCACATTACGCCGATGACGCACCACCTGAGAGGTTCCGGTTTTGCCAGCCACACGCAAATTTTCTGGTTGAACCTTCTTAGCCGTCCCTAAACGTCCTTTGACGACTTCTTCAAGCCCTTCGCGGACATAAGCTAAATGTTCTGGACGAAGATTTAATTTATGCTTTGAATGAAACAATTGCGGCTTATTTTGTCGCTCTATCACCGGTCGGTAAAGGGTTCCACCGTTGGCAATAGTGGCAATCATGTTGGCCAGTTGTAGAGGAGTTGCCAACATATACCCTTGACCAATAGCGGTGATTAACGTCTCTCCCGGATACCAAGGTTTGCGATACCGAGCCAACTTCCAAGATCGCGAAGGCATCAAGCCTGCCCGCTCTCCAGGAAGGGCAATACCTGAGATCTCCCCAAAACCAAAACCGCGACCATAATGTTCAATGGCATCAATACCCACTTTCTCTGCCAATTTATAAAAAAAGACGTCGCAAGATTGTGCCAAAGCCTGTTTAAGATCTAAACTGCCATGACCACGAAATTTCCAACAATAAAAACGATGCTCCTGTCGGGTAAGATAACCAGGACAATAAAATTGATCATTGGGTGTAATATGTCCACCAGCCAAACCAGCTAAAGCGACCGCCATTTTAAAAGTCGAACCAGGAGGATATTGTCCCTGAACAGATTTATTGGTCAATGGCATTTTCGGATTCACGATCAACTCGCGCCATTGACGATTTGTCATGCCCCGAATAAAAATATTCGGATCATATGAAGGCTGACTTACCATCGCCAACACCTCCCCATTCGATGGATCCATGGCCACAATAGAACCATTTTTGCCGACCATCATCCGTTCGGCCTCCATCTGTAAATCCACATCCAAGGTTAAATGGATATCCTCTCCGGGTTGTGGGGGATCGAAACTTAATTGGCGCACCTGACGGCCAAACGCATTCACCTCCATCTCCCGCACCCCCTCTTTACCACGCAGACGTGACTCGGCACTTTTTTCTACGCCAGCTTTCCCGATCAAATCACCAGAACGATAATGATGATTTTTACTCATTTTTCGTTCGCTCTCCGAAACATCCCCTAAATAACCCAAAAAATGGGTCGCAAATTCACCATAAGGATAGTAACGCAAAGGATGGATGCGCAACTCGGTACCGGGAAAGGTATGAATACGGGCCTCTATACCACTCATCTCCTCCCAGGATAGATGGGACTGAACATTCAAAGGTAAAAAAGAGCGTTGCGAGCGGGCCCTTTTTAAAACAATCTCTAAATCCTCTTGAGTCAGATCTAAATAGGGCTGCAATCGGTATAATAACCGCTCCAACCCGCCAGATAACTCTGGAATAACCTCTAAACAATAATTTGGGCTGTTTTCCACCAAAATCTCACCGTTTCGACCAAAAATCCGTCCCCGCAGGGCCGGTTCTGGTTGTAGACTGATACGGTTGTTCTCGGCCAAATCTCGATAGGCACCGCCTTTCATCATTTGTAAATAAAACAGTCTCATCCCTAATAAAACAAACAAAATTCCCTTAAAACCAACCAGCATAAACATCCGACGCTTGGCATTGGCTATAAATTGCAAATGTTCATTTTGAAGCACTCACATCTCCTCCAGCCAAGAGCGATGTATATAAATCAATAAAGAAATTACCAACGGCGCAACCAACGTGGTCGCAACAATACGTCCAAAAAATAAGGACCAATGGATTTGCGTCATCCCAATCAAAAACATCATCATCACCTGAATGGATTCTTCTATAAATACAAATATCGAAATAATAGGAAGCAAATAGATAAAATCAGTTGCCCGCAATCGTTGACCAAAATAACCAACTAATATAACAAGCACTGTTTTGGAGATTGCATTCAAACCGGTAGGAACTCCTGAGAGAATATCCACGATCAAACCAAAGAAAAAAGGAAGCGTACCTGAACAACGATCAGGTCGATACAAACGCCAATAAAACAGACAAATCAAAACGATATCTGGCCTAAACACCGACCATCCAGCGACAGGTAAAGATATTTCTTGCAAAGTAATCGCTAAAAAAAGAGAAATAGCCGGAACCAAAGGAACAATCAAATCTAATAGCATGTTTTTTTATTTCTATTCATAATAAAATCATATAATAGATTGAAAATAAATCAGAAATAAAAAAATCACAATGCTTTTTCTTCTCCCTTTGGTTGAACAGAAGAGGTTGTCTCAAGGGAAGGAACCAATAGATTGACCTCCTCAATACGATCCAAATCAACCGCAAGACGCGCTTGGACCTTTTGAAACAATCCCACCTCTTCAGGAATGACCTGTTCCACCTGTCCAACGATCAAACCTTTGACAAAAACGCCACCCAGACCCGATGTCAACACCAGATCTCCTACACGAACATCCGCATCTTTTGAAATAAATTCAAGTTGCAAGGTGGAACTATTGCGTCCAGAAGCGATAGACTGAACACGACTGCGTTGAATCATCACCGGAATACGCGAATTCAAATCCTGGAGAGTCAAAACTTGAGAATAATCCTCAGACGAACGTACCACCCGACCGACCAAACCCGTGGGGGCAAGAACAATGGCATCCAGAGGAATGCCATGCTGTACTCCAGCATTTAAGACAAGTGATTTTGCAAAAATAGAAGAGGAGTTGCCAACCACTTGGGCCGAAATATAACGATAATTTGGTTGAGGTGGCATATTTAAAAGTTGGCGCAAACGATTGTTTTCAAGAAGTAATTCTTGATTTTGAATACCAATTGGCTTTAAAATCGTCAGCTCTTTACGCAGTGTCTGATTTTGCAGGGCCAGATCCATTAACTCATGTGTTTGCTGACGGATCCCTTGAAAAACGCGCACTGGCGAAAGAAAAAAATGTTGCACACTCCCTATGGCCTCCAATAAACCGCTCTGAAAAATTCCATGACGGTTGGAATTGGAACGCACAGAAAACAACAAAAAAACGGCCGTTGTTAGGACTAAAAAAAAGACCAGTCCATTGCGATACTGTCTAATCAGTGTCAAGAGAGCAACCATAGGCCAGCTTGTATACGCTCTCAATAATTATTATAACTGGTGTTATCGGTCATTCAGGATATCCCGCATCGTTTCCAATTCTTCCAAAACCCGACCAGACCCCATAACCACACACGAAAGGGCCTCTTCTGCAATAATGACAGGTAAACCTGTCTCTTCTGCCAATAATTTATCCAAGCCTCGCAACAAAGCACCTCCTCCAGTCAAAACGATGCCACGATCCACAATATCGGCCGCCAATTCGGGAGGGGTTCTTTCCAAGGCAACACGCACCCCTTCAACAATGGCACTGATAGGTTCTGATAGGGCTTCGAGAATTTCTGTGTCGTTAATGATTTGGTTTTTGGGGACACCATGGACCAAATCTCGCCCTTTAACCTCTACCTCAATGCGCTCAGTAAGAGGATAAGCCGATCCGATCTGAATTTTAATATTTTCAGCGGAACTTTCACCGATCAACAATGAATATTTTCGGCGCACATGCGCACCGATCGCCTCATCCATTTTATCGCCCCCAACCCGGATGGATCGGGAGTAGACAATGCCACCCAAAGAGATAATGGCGACTTCGGTCGTCCCTCCACCGATGTCGATGATCATGGAACCCGTGGCCTCGGTGACGGGCAGACCAGCTCCAATAGCGGCGGCCATGGGTTCTTCGATCAGGTGAACCTCTCTGGCCCCGGCACTCTCTGCGGACTCTTGGATGGCGCGTCGTTCAACAGGGGTTGCGCCATACGGAACACAGATTATCATACGTGGAGAGTAGAACCAACGTCGCTTATGGACCTTGCGAATAAAATCTTTCAACATCGCTTCGGTCACGGTAAAATCGGCGATAACACCATCACGCATAGGACGAATAGCCACGATATTGCCTGGCGTGCGACCAAGCATTTTTTTTGCTTCAGTACCAACAGCCAAAACTTTTCGTACTCCGCGGGAGCTTTCATGGATGGCCACAACGGATGGTTCAGAAAGGACAACGCCCCGACCTCGAACATAAACCAATGTATTGGCTGTCCCAAGGTCGATGGCCATATCTGTTGAAAAAAGCCCTTTGAGCTTACTAAACATTTCCTGTACTTCCTTTCGTTGAGCAGTGGCCTCTGTCAACAATAATTTAATTAGGTACCGGCCAGAATGAATTATCAAAAAAAGTGAGACTTTTTTACGTGTTTTTAACAACATGCCAAATGTACAACAGACTTTTACCTGTCTAAATATAATCTATAGAAATATTATTTGTTTAAGTGTACACATCTTTCCCTTCTACTTCAAGGTAGCCTCATCTCATCATAGGAATTCCAGGTATAATTAATTTAACCCTATTTTCAGCTCCAACAGGAAAGGAACTTTCGTGAAACTGAGTAAAGAAAAAATTATCAACCTAGCCGAACTAGATGCAAAGATTCAACAAATTGTTGAAAAATCAACACAAACAAATCAGGAAAACCTAACGTTTGATGCCCTCAATCGAGGAGAACTCCTGGCTCTTTTTAAAGAGACTTTAAAGACAGGCTGGGAACATCTACACCAATATCATCTCAAAGGGTGGTCTGGACCCATGATTGTAAATGGCCACACATTCGTGGTAGATGCCTTGCTTCACCGTCTTCACGCTTTGGTTTTTGGTTTTACACAATTCAGACGAGACCTAAAAAAAGAGGAGAAAATAATATCCACGTCCAATCAATCCATCTGTCTTATTGCGACAGGTGGTTATGGACGGGAAGAACTGGCCCCTTTTTCAGACATAGACCTTTTATTTTTACTGCCAGCCAAATTGGATCCCCTGGTCAGTCACCGCGTGGAGCAGGTTCTCTATTTTCTCTGGGATATGGGCTGGGAAGTTGGTCATGCCGTCCGCAACATTGAGGAATGCATCTTCCATGCCCGAAAGGAGGTCGAAATCCTCACATCTTTATTGGAGTCGCGTTTTTTAACCGGAGATCCAGAGCTGTTCAAAAATTACCGAACTCAATTGGAAGAGCAAGTTTTGCTCCATAATCCCGATGCCTTTTTCAGAGCCAAACTTTTAGAACAACGCAAAAGGCATGAAAAATTTGGTAACTCTATGTTTTATTTAGAACCCAACATCAAGGAAAATCGCGGCGGATTGCGCGATATCCACACCTTTTTTTGGATCTCAAAATATCGTTACCACGTTCAAAGAGTGAAAGATTTAATTGCCCAGGGTATTCTCAAACAAGAGGAATACAATACATTTAACAGATGTCGGGCCTTTTTACAGAAGGTTCGCAACGCGCTCCACTACCGAGCAGGACGGCGAGACGATCGTTTAACCTTTGACCATCAAATTGCGATTGCCGCCGAATTTGGTTATCAAGACCGCCTAGGTCAACGGGGCGTTGAGCAATTTATGCGCCGCTATTATCTCGTAGCCAGTCAAGTTGGGACACTTTCCCAAATTTTTTTACAAAAATATCAAGATGAACTGCACAAAACCCATGGTTTGACTCGGCAGCATTTAGAAGGCCCTTTTTATCTTTATGGCGACAAAATTCAGGTCATTGATCCCCAGGCTTTTCAAAAGAAAAAATCCAATTTATTGCGCATTTTTAAAGTAGCCCAATCACAAAGAAAAAGCATCCATCCCGATACCCTACGCTTGGTCAACCACCATCTCAATCTTATCAACCAAAATTTCCGCAGCAACCCGGAAGTCAACGATTTGTTCATAGAGATGCTAAACGGCGAAACAGCCGTCGGTTGGGTTTTGCGCTGCATGAACACCAACGGCTTTTTAGGTCGTTTTATCCCTGAATTTGGTCGAATTATCGGTCAAACCCAACACGATCTGTTCCATATTTACACCGTGGATGAACACACCATATTGGCTGTTGAGGCCTTACGGCAGATTAAAGCGGGTAAATTTAGCGAAGAGTTGCCTATTTCCACAGGTCTGATCAATCAGGTCCAAAAACCATTCATTCTCTACTTAGGCGTTCTATTCCATGATATTGCCAAAGGGAGACAAGGGGATCATTCCAAAGAGGGGGCAAAAATAGCTCGCAAAATTTGTGCCCGTATGGGTATTTCTCAACAAGATACCGATCTCATTGTTTGGTTGGTCGAACACCATCTTCTCTTTTCCCAAACAGCTTTTCATAGAGATATCAACGATCCACATACGGTCAGCCAATTTGCCGATCAGATTGAAAACAAGGAGCGGTTAGATCTTTTGATTCTTCTCACGGTCGCAGACATCCGGGCGGTAGGTCCAAAGACCTGGAACCAATGGAAAGCCACGTTGTTGCGTAAACTCTATGTCCGCTCATTGGTTTCTTTAAATAACGATCCCCAAGACAGTCCAGAAGAACGCATCGCCCGACGGGCCGAAGCGCAAAAGCAGGCCGTTTATCAAATGCTCATTCAACGTTGGGATCCCTTCTTGGTAAAAGAGTATATTGGACGTTTTTATCCAGATTATTTCGTCAATTACAATGCCGAGACCATCGTTGGACATTTTGCCAATCTCATTCCCACCCGTCATGATGCCTTAACCGTCGTCTTGACGGCCAATACCTATTCGGCCACCACCGAAATGCTGCTGCATACCGCAGATCATCCTGGCCTGATCGTCAAAATTTCAGGTACTCTGGCGGCATTAAACGTCAATATTCTTCACGCCGATATCTATACGACCAAAGATGGCATGGCCATGGATGTTTTTGTATTGGAAGATTGGCTGGGGGGAGCCATCGAAAATGAAACCAAGTTAAATCGCATTAAAAAAACCCTGCAATCGGTCATTCAAGGCAGAACCAACCCCGAAACCCTCTTAGCCGCCACCGATCCAGGCAATCGCCGCCAAGATACCTTTGTAGTTCCCACCAAAATTGAATCGGAAAATGGCTCTGATCATCACACGGTTTTGGAAATCAGCACCAAAGACCGCCTGGGTCTGCTTTTTTTAATCACCCGGATTTTTCGTCAACATGGTTTACAAATTCGAACCGCGAAAATAGCCACCTATGGAGAAAGGGCCGTTGATGCCTTTTATCTGCGCGATTTGTACGGTAGAAAATTGTCCAATAGCCAAGTAGAACAGGTCAAAAAATCACTCTATGAAGTTTTAGACAATCCAAACGCCAACACCGATCCCTGGTCCTTTTTATTGGGAAAACCAAATTTAATACTCGAAAAACATAGAAAACCAACCTAAAAAGGCTTAATCTGCCAGATATAAACTGTTTTTTATCAGACAACCCCGTTAGCATTAAGGAAAAAAAACTGTGTCAACCCCCTGGCATCTCAACTCCTGGAGAACTCTTCAAGCCCTGCAACAGCCTGAATGGCCCGATCAGGACAAACTCAACGATACGATACAAAATCTAAAGACCTATCCCCCCTTGGTCTTTGCCGGTGAAGCGCGTTCGCTTAAAAGCCATTTGGCCCGAGTGGCTAATGGGGATGCCTTTTTGTTACAAGGTGGCGATTGTGCGGAATCTTTTAACGATTTTACAGCCAACTCCATACGCGATAAACTGAAAGTATTGTTGCAGATGGCGGTTATTTTAACCTATGCTCTTTCCAAACCGGTGGTCAAGGTTGGTCGTATTGCGGGTCAGTTTGCCAAACCCCGTTCTAGCCCTATGGAAACCCAAAATGGGGTCTCCCTGCCCAGTTTTCGTGGCGAGTCGGTCAACGATCCTGGTTTTACCGAAAGTGCCAGACTGCCCGATCCCACCCGATTGGAGCGGGCCTATTTTCAATCGGCCAGCACCTTAAATCTATTACGCGCTTTTACCAGCGGCGGCTATGCCGATTTGCATCGGGTTCACAACTGGAATCAAGATTTTGTCGCCAATAGTCCCCAGGGCAAGCGTTATCAAGAATTGGCCAACCAAGTCACCGAAGCGTTACGTTTTATGAACGTCATCGGCATTGACTCCTCCAACAATGCCATTTTAAAAGAGGTTGAATATTTCACCAGCCATGAGGCCCTTATTCTAGAATATGAGCAAGCCCTCACCCGCAAAGATTCTTTAACTGAGAATTATTACGATTGTTCGGCCCATCTACTTTGGATTGGTGAACGGACCAGACAGGTGGATGGGGCCCATGTTGAATTTTTGCGTGGTGTACATAATCCACTAGGGTGCAAAATTGGGCCGAGCATCTCTCCAGAGGAGTTATTGCGTTTGTGTGTCAAACTCAATCCGCACAACGAACCGGGCCGTTTGACCTTAATTTCTCGTTTTGGCCACGACAAAATCGCCGCCACCTATCCTCCTTTGGTGCAAGCGATTCAACGCGAGGGGATTTCGGTGATTTGGAGTTGCGACCCCATGCATGGCAACACTTACGCCACCCCTTCAGGATTAAAGACCCGTTCTATTGACCATATTCTCACCGAAATCAACCATTTCTTCGCCATTCATGCCGCTGAAGGCACGGTTCCAGGGGGCATGCATTTTGAACTTACTGGCGACAATGTCACCGAGTGTATTGGTGGCTCCACCGAGGTACGGATCGAAAACCTCGTTGAACGCTATGAAACCACCTGTGATCCCAGACTCAACGCCGCCCAAAGTTTGGATATTGCGTTTATGATTGCCGAAAAAATGAAGAAAAAGTAAATAAATAAAAAAGGGGTCTGGGGGATTGCCCCCAGGGTTCTGACTTTTGACTTTGCCTTTGACTTTTGCTTTTGAACTCGGTTTTGCTTTATTCAAATGGCAGGGGGATTGGGGGATGCAATCCCCCAAGGTCTTGCTTTTGGTTTTGACCTCGATCTTTTATCCTTCCTTCAGATAAACAGTTACTTTCGGAAAAACAAAATGGCAATAAAGTTAACTCGATTTAAAACACATAATTTCAAAAATATCCAGACGGGTGAAAATGGATTTTGTCCAGGTAATTTAAGTATCCTTATCGGTCCCAATGGCTGCGGAAAAAGCAATTTAATGGCTGCTTTGCGATTTTTTAAAGAGGCTTTGGTCAGTGGCGAAGATGAAAACAGATCGGGAACCCCTTTAGAACTTGCGTTGAATGACCTCCTCGGCGCACCAAAAATTTATGATGCAACTTTAGAACGCCCCCAAACGGCTCAATTTATACTGGATTTTGAATCAGAAGATTTTCCTGAGGGTATTCGTTTAGATCTTTCCCTTAAAATACAAAAACAACCACCCCAGATATATATTAAAGAAGAAACACTTAGCAGTCTCCGTACAAACAATATAAAAAATGAAAACTTTATTTACTATAAATTTCACAACCAAAATACGTCTAAAGGCGTTATCTCGATACATAAAAGCACAGGTCAAGGAACTGAATTTAAGACAGTTGAGGGATGCCCAACAAACAATTTAGCCTTACGAGAAATACCAAGACTCCTTGAAAATTATGGTTTTTCACCAGAGAAAACACCTCTTTACAAAGTTCGACGATTATTAATTGATTTTATATCAAAATGGCGTTTTTATAATGCCAACTATATGATGCTGGAAGCCATTCGTTTTTCAGAACCTAAAGTCGGCCTCACGGACATGACGATTTCCAGCAGCGGAAAAAATCTACCCACTGTTCTTGATAATATGTTCCAACAAGACCTTGATTTTGAAGAAAGCATCACAGAAGCATGCCGTTCAATTCTTCCTTCAACCCGTAAATTACGTGTTACAAGACCAGGAAGATTAAATCTTTCCATAGAATGGCATATAAAAAACTTTCCAAATCCATTTTTTCTTAACGAAATGTCTGATGGATCCATACGAATGCTTTGTTGGGCGGTCATACTCAAATCTCCTTCGTTGCCTCCACTTATTGTAATCGACGAACCAGAATTGAGTCTACATGTTGCATGGATCTCTGTTTTGGCCAAATGGATCAAGGAAGCCGCTGCCAGAGGATCCCAGATCATCATCATCACCCACAGTTCAGATCTCTTGGATCATTTTTCCGATCAGGTTGAAAATGTTCATTGTTTTAAATATGAAGGAAATTTTCATTTTTCTATTGCCCCTCTTTCCAAAGGAATCCTCTCCGAACGGTTAGATGAAGAGGGGTGGCAATTGGGGGATCTCTATCGGGTGGGGGATCCTGATGTGGGGGGTTGGCCATGGTAGTTTGGTTATTCTCGGGGGGTGGACATACTGAACTTATTGGTTTTGTTAAATTTTTTAAAAAATATTTTCCGAATCATACATTTGAACGGCAATTGCCCGTTCGCCCTAGAGGTCCTCTGCCAAAAAGAGACAATAATGAATGTCCACCATTGCCAAAAAAAAATGGCATGGGGCATACAGGAAAAGGTTTAGAAATAAAAATTAAAAAACGTCTAACAGAATTCCAAACACGTGGGCTGGAACTAAAACCAATCCTGGTGATCGATGATTTAGACTGTCGATTCTATGATACAGCCTATAAAGGCCTTTTAAAGGCTGTTGTAGACGTTATAGGTACACAGGACCAAACCATTATCGGCTTTGCAGCCCCAGAAGTGGAATCCTGGTTTATCGCCGACTATGATGGTACTTTTGGAAAGCATCCTAAGTTCAAAGCAATTCATAAAGATATGCGATATTGCTTATCAAACAATAAAATTGACTTTAAAAAACCAGAATCATTTAGCAAGTTAAATGAAAAAACAAAAATAAGCTGCCAAGACAAACTATCCGAGGCCATTGCCGATGCCTTTAAAAGATGTCACAACAAAGAAAAAAATTTAACTTTTTCTAAAAAAGATGATTCCCCAGAACTTCTTAATATGGCCGATCCATCCATCATTCAATCCAAATGTCCCTATTTTAAACGTTTTTGGCATAATTTAGAACAAATGATCAACTCAAAATCCACATTGTAACTTTATATAATAAAAGGAAAAAAACATGAAAGAAGCGTCCCTTATGGCGGCGCAGTTGATGGCCGCTTCTATGCAGACCGCGCCCAAGGCGGGTGGTAAAGATTTTTTAGAGATTGTCGTGGTAACGGAAACAGAAATTTTGCAAAATATCGCGGCGCGCATGACGAGTTATGCCCCTGATAGCACCAATCAAGCCTATTGGGAGCGGGATGCGGCCAATATTGAGGGGTGTCATGCGTTGGTGTTGGTGGGTTTAAAACGTTTCGTCACGGCGGGTTATGATTGCGGTGGATGTGGTTTTGCGACCTGCGCGGATTTTTCCAAACATCGGCAAGCTCACGTCAAAGAGATGGGGTATAGTGGACCACATTGCATCATGCGCATGATGGATATCGGCGTGGCTTTGGCTTCCGCCGCTAAAATCGCGGGCTTGCTCAACATTGACAATCGGGTCCAGCAGCGGGTTGGGGCGGCGGCGCGGGATTTGGGCATTATCAAGGCCGAAGTGGCCATGGGTATTCCCATTGGGATCTTTGGCAAAAATATATTTTTTGATCGCCAAGTGGCAAAACACTAATATTGGAGAGAAAAAAATGAAGTGGATTACACGTTCTCACGTCCATGTGGACCGGGTGGCCTGTCCATGGCTGATTCAACGTTTTTTGGATTCTGATGCACAATTTATTTTTGTTCCCAAAGCCTCGGTATTAGAGGTGGCCAATAGAGAGGGGGCGATCTCCTTTGATACCCCTGGGGCGCGATATCACCATGAGGGTTCGTTATGCACCTTTTCGATCCTGGTGCGAGAGTTTGGCTTAACCGATCCCGCCCTGCTGCGTCTGGCCCGCATTGTCAACGCTGCCGATACCGGTCAGTTTGACGCCGACCCCTTGGCGCGCGGATTGGAAGCCATTGCCGTTGGATATGGTCTGCGTTTTCCCGATGATCGCATCAATCTGGAAAAACAGTTTGAGGTGTACGACTCTCTTTATGCTTGGTGCCGTCTTGAGGTCGCCAGTGCCCAGGAGTGATTCGCCATTGTCCCCCCCATCTCCGCCAATCTGGAAAAGTGCGGCGGAATTTTTGGGACTGCGCCGGGGAATCGTCGGTATGTTGGGCATGGTGATATTGGTGGGGATGGGCGAACGCATGGCGGATCGGTTTTTGCCTATCTATATTTTAGCCGTCGGCGGGGGAACCTTTGCCATTGGTCTATTGGGGGGATTGACCAACCTGTTGGGGGCTTTGTACTCCTTTCCGGGAGGGTATCTTTCCGATCGCTATGGACCGCGACGGGCCTTGCTTTTTTTTAATCTACTGGCGGCCTCTGGTTTTTTGCTGGTGGTCTTCATTCCGGCTTGGGAGGCGGTGCTGATTGGAGCGGTTTTGTTTCTCTCCTGGTCGGCCATCTCTATGCCCGCCATTATGGGTCTGATCGGTGATATTTTACCCAAAGGCAAACAGGTCATGGGGGTGTCGATCCATGCCATGGTGCGCCGTATTCCCATGGCCGTGGGACCCATGGTCGCTGGCTTATTGATCGCTTGGCTTGGGGAGCGGGACGGCGTGCGAGCGGCCTTTTCGCTTGCCCTTTTTTTATGTTTGCTCTCGGCGGTTATTCAACAAAAAATGATCACCGCTTCCCCTGCCTCGACTGGAGAAAACGCCGCAGAAGGCAATCCGTTTCGACTCTGGCACTGGATGACCCCCCCCTTGCGCCGTCTTTTAGTGGCGGATATTTTAGTCCGTTTTTGCGAACAGATTCCCAACGTCTTTGTTGTGGTCTGGTGCATGAAAATCGTGACATCTCCTGTCACTTCTGTAGAGTTCGGTTGGCTCACAACCATTGAAATGGTCACCAGCTTATTGATTTATATTCCCGTTGGCTGGCTGGCCGATAAAGGGGGAAAAAAGGGATTTGTGTTGATGACCTTTGTCTTTTTTACTCTCTTCCCTTTGGCCCTTCTCTATGCAGAAGGATTTTGGCCCTTAGCCGCAGTTTTTGTCCTCCGTGGTCTCAAAGAGTTTGGCGAACCCACCCGCAAAAGCATGATCTTGGAACTGGCCCCAGAAGGACGCAAAGCGGCTCTGTTTGGTCTGTATTATTTAATTCGCGATCTAGTGGTCTCTTTAGCCGCCTTTGGTGGAGCGGTGTTGTGGCAATGGGGGCCACAGATAAACTTTCTCACCGCTTTTGCTTTTGGTTTAGCGGGAACACTCTGGTTTGCTTGGCAAGGGGAGAATTTGTAAGTTTAAAATAAAATCAACACCTTGGGGGGAGGAGAACCGCCCCCCAATCCCCCCCTTTTTTTTTAATAATTTGAGGAAATTGCAAAATTAGGCAGTGCCTTACAATGACCTAATCGGCAAAGCTGGATACGAAACCCACTCCTGCCCATCTTTAACAGTTGGTAGTCCTGTATTTGCATGATGATAAGGTTCTCTGTTAAATTTTTCCTGTGATCAAAAACCGAAGGGACAAAGATAAGAGAGGAGTATCCTATGCAATGCCCAAATTGTGATTCCGATCAAACTGTCAAAAATGGTTCCAAACAGAATGGGAAACAAAATTTTCTATGTAATCAATGTGGAAGACAGTTTTTTGAAAATCCAGCACCACATTACCAGATTCCTCAAGGCACAAAGGATCTGATTGACAAATTATTATTAGAAAAAATTCCCCTGGCAGGAATTGCACGTGTCGTAGGCGTGTCTGAGAAA
>JAMOAW010000059.1:0-25646 GCA_039908535.1 Magnetococcus sp. DMHC-6
GATAGATAAAAGTTTTCACAATCCGTTTCTATCATGGAAAACCCTTCAAAATCTACTCTTTTTACGAAATCAGATTGGAATTATTGCACTATCACTTCGTTATAAAAGATCTACACCCATACCAATTTCAAACGACATGAGAACGATCCGCGGTCTAGTTGCTTCAATGAGGCCGCAGCAAAATGCTGCGGAATACTTTATGGAAGAGTGGCTATCCCTTATTAAATCCAAATCAGGAGGCTTCAATGAGGCCGCAGCAAAATGCTGCGGAATACTTCTATGTACCACTTGTACATAGCATGTCTTGCTACGCTTCAATGAGGCCGCAGCAAAATGCTGCGGAATACATATTACCCCAAAAGGGACAGGTGCAGTAGTTATAGGGCTTCAATGAGGCCGCAGCAAAATGCTGCGGAATACCTTTTAACCGAGCAATTACCCCCTGCAATTGCTCAGGCTTCAATGAGGCCGCAGCAAAATGCTGCGGAATACGCGTAAGTTGCCGTCGGCCTGTTTTGCAGAAATAAACTCGCTTCAATGAGGCCGCAGCAAAATGCTGCGGAATACTTGTTGTCGCCGATAACGATATTAGCGGCACCGGTCGCTTCAATGAGGCCGCAGCAAAATGCTGCGGAATACGTAATCGGAGATTGGAGAATTCCGACAACAGAAGAATTAGCTTCAATGAGGCCGCAGCAAAATGCTGCGGAATACAGTAGGATTTCAGGAGTTTGCTCTTTGGTGTTGATAGGCTTCAATGAGGCCGCAGCAAAATGCTGCGGAATACCATGCCCATTAAAAGCACTAACTTATGTTGTTAATTTTGCTTCAATGAGGCCGCAGCAAAATGCTGCGGAATACTATAAATCCTATTGACTTAAAACATATCCCATTAGCTGGCTTCAATGAGGCCGCAGCAAAATGCTGCGGAATACGCAAGCGAAATTTTGGCAATGGCAACCGCTTGGGATGTGCTTCAATGAGGCCGCAGCAAAATGCTGCGGAATACAGCTACGACGGCAAGCACGTGTCCTGCTGTGGAGATGGCGCTTCAATGAGGCCGCAGCAAAATGCTGCGGAATACTGTAGTATTCAGTTTTGAAACTAGTTTATCTCAATTAAAGCTTCAATGAGGCCGCAGCAAAATGCTGCGGAATACGTTGATGTGCCTGTCGTTGTAGCAGCAAAAAAGTCCGCTTCAATGAGGCCGCAGCAAAATGCTGCGGAATACTACTCCATATCAATTTCCTTCCTGTTTAGAAGATTACGAAGCTTCAATGAGGCCGCAGCAAAATGCTGCGGAATACAAGAACAATCCTGCTAAACCAGTTAATACACCTGAAAATGCTTCAATGAGGCCGCAGCAAAATGCTGCGGAATACTCCTACACCTAAAGTTGCTGAAGAATCCAATACTGTAGTAAGCTTCAATGAGGCCGCAGCAAAATGCTGCGGAATACTAGATACAATAATTGTGCATGTGTAATTTCTTTAGATTCCGCTTCAATGAGGCCGCAGCAAAATGCTGCGGAATACCCCTACCCTTCTAACAGGCTGACATAACGTGCATATTAGCACGTTTTGCGAGCGATGGAAGAAAATAAACAAAAAACCCATCATCTGCCTGCCCGAAAAAAAATTCTCATATCATAACATCATAATTTTCAAAGATCTTTTTCTTGCGAGCGGTGCGGGGTGTTTTGGGGGGCACAAGAGGGCTCGCAAAAAGAGTCGGCAAATATATTTAAATCACACACGCGGATGATGATAAAAGCCGATAGAGATCAAATCCAACCGTACAACGTCACCGTCCATAAACGGGCCAACACCCCATACCCAAAAGATAACATCCGCATGGATGTAAATCTTTTAAAACGACACCATTTCAACCTGTCATGAACACTGGATGGGGCGCATAGCGCGAAATGTAATTGCGTTTAAGCACCGCCGATAAGTGGTACTTTCAGTAGTTATAAAAATCACCGTTTGATCATGCAATAATTCCAACATAATGTACACCCTATTAATCTCTTGCCCGAGAAACACGATGTTTTTTAATGCGAAGCCGTTAATAAAGGAACATTTTCTGGAATATTGCTCACAAGAATATCAGGGGCAACTCGGGATTTATAGCTATTTTTTCGAAACAACACCTTGATATTATTGTTCGATGGGAGCGATTTTCGGAATAAATTTTTAATTTTTTCATTCGTTGGATTTGGCAAACGATTGGTAATCAGCACCGTACCGTCCTCTTGACGTAGACGATAAATAGTCCGTTTGGATACCGAAAGGGGGGTGCCTGTTTGACCGCGATATTCCGACATTACTTTTGATATATAATTTTTCGTCTCCTCAAAAGGGGGAATACCTTGATACCGAGAAACACTGCCAGGACCCGCGTTATAGGCGGCCAAGGCCAAATGAAGGTCAGGATAAAGCCCCATCAGATAACGCATATATCTGGCCCCACCACGTAAATTTTGCTCTGGATTGTAAGGATTAAATACCCCCATCCGTTGTGCCGTATCTGGCATGAGTTGCATCAACCCCACCGCCCCCTTGGAAGAGACCTGAGAGGGATCAAAACCAGATTCAGTGGCAACCATGGCTTTTAATAAGGCGGGATCCATCCCCTCCTGATTGGCCACCCGCTCAATTAAAATTTCATGCTCCGAAGCCAATCCATGCGCAGGTATAAATAATGAACAGAAAAAAATCCAACCAACCAAAAAGAGCAAACCAATAAAATGCAACCTATTATAATAATTAATCAAGAAAAATTCCTCCCATCTGACGCCCACAATTTCCTTGCCCCTGCCATGTAGAGCGTCTGTGGCTAAAAAATTGATCCTCATGCAAAAAAGTACAGAGCTCAACATCTTGTATATGTATCGTATGTAACCCAAAAAACTTTAACCGCCAATTGACCAAACCGGCAAGATTAAAAAAATATTTTTTTTCTCCCAGAAGTTTTTGCTTGGGTATAAAAAAATTTTCTACTGATTCTGTAAATTCTTTGGACTGCTTAAAACACGCGAACACCTCTGGGCCGACTTCATATTGAGCTTGACGAATTGCAGGACCGATCAAGGCATGAATTCTATCTGTTTCAGCCCCTAACGCCAACATCGCTGTTAAACAAGACTCCACCACCCCCGCCAGAGCCCCTCGCCAACCCGCATGAACCGCCCCAATCACGCGCGCGACAGGGTCAGCCAACAATACAGGAACACAATCCGCCACCACCACCCCCAAAACCAACCCTGGCATGTTGGTGACCATGGCATCGGCTTGATAGGTGGCAGACAAAGGTTCCTGGACCACCAAGGTGTGGGCTCCATGCACCTGCTGAACCATACAAAGACGATCCAGTGGCAAACCTAAATGCGCCATCAAACGAGAACGATTGGCCAACACACGCTGAGGATCATCGCCAACGTGGCTGGCAAGATTAAAATTTGCATAAGCCTGACCACCCTCTGCCCCTTTTTGACCGGCAAATTGTGCCGTACTCTCCCCAATTTGCCGAGTCGTCAGGAAAAAATGGACCCCTTTGGGTAAAAAAAATTTTTCTAAAGAAATAAACATGGAAAGGTTCTTGATCCTTTTCGCATCTTGAGTGATAATAACCCGGTTTTACCTTCCTTGCTCCGGTACGATCGTCGTCCGGGGCCATCTATGGAAAAGTATACCATTTGACCGAGAGGAGAGCATGTGGCCCACTACGAAACAATCTACATTATTCGACCCGATTTAACCGCTGAACAGGTCGAAAACGTCACCACAAGGGTGGCAGAACTCATTCAAACTCACAATGGAAAAATCCTCCAGACCGAACTGTGGGGACGCCGGACCTTGGCCTATCCTATCAAAAAGAATGCCAAAGGCTACTATGTTTACCATGTGATCGAAGGGGGTGGCCCTTTAGTAAAAGAGATGGAGAGCCAACTCAAAATTGACGAAGATATTTTAAAATATCAAAATATTCTCGTCCATAACCCCAAATTGGGAGCAACCCCTCTGGCCCCGCCAGATCCCAACAATGCCGATCGAGCCAACACACGTGGATCTTTGGATCGCTTAGGTGCCCTGGATGAAGACGACATCGAAGAGTTGGATGGCTTGAACGACATTTTAGTCGATGATGGCTTTTCCTATGCGGATGATCTTGACCGGGATCTATAGGAAATGAGTGTCCAACCAACCAAAGAGGGCGTGGACGACGCTTCTTTTCTCTTTGGAAATGCGGCGGGATCTCACGAGAATCCAACCAATCAAACCATTTTACAAGGCATGCTCTCCGTACCTGTTGATATGCGCTACACCCCTACAGGACGTCCAGTCGCCCGGTTTGCGTTGGAACACACCTCTGTCGTTCAGGATCTTGCACCCTTGGAACGCTTAGAGGTTCGCATGGATGTCATCGCCGTTGGTGCCACTGCCGAAGGGTGTCGGCACCTCAATATAGGACAATTCCTGTACGTAAAAGGACGACTCAATCAAAAACGCTGGTTGCGCAACGGCAAGGTGCGCTGGGGAAAAACCGAATTGGTGGCACTGGATATCCAGACCACTGCCCCCCCAAGCTTAAATCCACCAGAAAACGTGGCATTAACCAGAGGGGGACAAGGGGCCCCCCCCCCAGTTTGAGTGACTCCCTGGAAAAAATCAAACCCACTAGCCAAGGAAAGAAACATGATGTTTGAAAACAATACGAGCAATTATAAATCTAATTCAAGTGAGGGAGGAGATTCTGGTTATCGGAGCAAACGCGCCGCTTCTCCTGGTGGTTTTGGACGATCCGGTGGTGGCGATCGTCCCAGTGGCGATCGCCCCGCAGGTGGGGGTCGTCCTCGCACAGGCAGCGGTGCCCCCCCGGCAGGAGCAGGAGCGGGAACCGCAGGTGCGGCTCCCAGTGCAGGGGCCGCCTCCTCTTTTCGTCGCCCTTTTTTCCGGCGCCGGAAGGTATGCCTCTTCTGCGCTGATAAAACCCTCTCCAGCGACTACAAAGATCCAAAACTTTTGTTACGGTTTATCACCGAACGGGGTAAAATCGTTCCCAGTCGGATTACTGGCGTTTGCGCACCACATCAACGCCTGTTGAGCAAAGCCATTAAACGGGCTAGAAACATTGCTTTGTTGCCGTTTTTGGTCTCTTGATCCATCCGAGTAGACCCATGGCACCAACTCAAAGAAAAATGTTTTTGTATGTTCGGCTTATTTAACCATGCTCTTACAACGAGTCGTCTCCAATCCCGTTCTAGCAGGTTCTTTGGCCTCTGGAATGCTGATCTTATCTCTGTTGTCGATATGGTTGTCGCCTCTACAACTGCTTCTTCCGCTCCCAATTTTGCTGACGGCCTACCGGTTGGGGCCGAAAGCAGGGATGTTGGCAATGGGTTTTCCCGTGTTGGCGGCCTTAGCCTTGGGAAAGGGCAGCCTCTATTTTCCCATCATGACCTTGCTGATTTTTGGTCTATTTCCAATCCTGTCCGCTTGGCTATTGCACGGCGGCTGGCAAATTCGCCATTGTGCAACCGTGGCCTATTTACTGGCTGGCCTGCTGCTGATCGTGGGATATTTAGGTTCTCTTTTATTTGGAATCATCCCAACAGAAGAGATTCTCTTAAGTCTACACATTATCCAAGAAGCCATGCTGGCCAACGCGACCAATCTCCAAGGGATGGATCCCGTCACTTTGTCCCAATTTCGCGTTGGTTTGGGCCAACTGATGCACCTTGTCGCGCTCTTTTTTCCAACCTTTTTTCTAACCAGTTGGTTTTTAATTCAGGTTGGAAATCTCATCCTGGCGCGCAATCTGTTAACAAAATGGCAAGAATGGAAGGGAGCAAAAGAGAATCTCAACCGGTTTCGTCTCCCTTTTTTTCTTGTCTGGATTTTGATCGGAGCGGGTCTTCTCGCCGCTCTATTCCATGGAAATTTGCAACACTTTTCTTGGAACGTTTTGTTTTTTTTGATCACACCCTATTTTATTCAGGGTTTAGCTATCTTCCAATCGGGATTCCAACGCTATCAAGCTTCCGGTTTTTTACGCGGAACCTTCTACGCCGCGCTCATCCTGTGGTGGGAGATCTCTCTATTGGTTACGGTGTTGGGTCTCTTCGACACCTGGCTGGATTTTCGCAACCGTTTCCCGACTTCTGACAAAGAAGACGGTCGTCGCTAGGAGTAACGTTTTATGCAAGTAATCCTTCTCGAAAAAATCGCAAATCTGGGCGACCTAGGTCAGGTTGTTCAGGTGCGGGCCGGTTTTGGCCGCAACTATTTGGTACCTCAAGGCAAAGCCTTGCCAGCAACCAAGGCCAATCAAGCCCAATTTGATGCCAAACGGGCCGCTTTTGAACAACGGCAAAAGCAAATATTACAAGATGCACAAGATTTGGCGGCTAAAATTACTGGCGTGCAGGTGGTGTTAGGCCGTCCAGCGGGTTCCTCAGATAAACTGTTCGGATCGGTAACCAACGCCGATATTTCAACTTTTTTCAATGAACATGAGATCACGCTTCCCAAAGGTGCCATTGAAATTCTCCAACCCATTCGCACCCTGGGTTCACACACCATTCGTATTCGCCTCCATCCTGACATCATGCCAGAGGTCTCTGTTCTGGTGGAACGGCAAGGGAAAAAATAGTCTTCAATTGGATCGTTTTAGCTCCTTTTCTAACGATTTATTTTGAGACTGAAGCATTTTTTTTGTAACTGTTAGAGCGCGTCACGCGCTCTAACAGTTGTACGTGGATGTTCACTTATGAAGACGCACACGTAATTGACAACATAAAGGGTGAGACTGTTCAAAAAATAAGTTATAAATACATGGTATCTGGCTTGGGCATTGAGATCTATGATCAACAATAATGTTCTTTTCACCCTGGGCGTCTTATTTCTGATCGGTTTTGCTGCGGATGCTTTGGCACGCAAAATCCATCTACCTCGCGTTACTCTCCTTTTAATATGCGGCTTACTTCTGGGACCAACTGGTTTAGATATCGTCTCCCAGGACAATAAAATTTGGCTGGCTATCATTGCCCAATCCACACTTTTGATGGTTGGCTTTATTTTAGGTGGCCATATCACTATCGCGGCCTTTCGTCGCTATGGACGAATGGTATTGACCATCTCGGCATCTGTTTTATTGGTCACCAGTGGACTCACCTTGGCAGGAATGATGATGATAGGAGTTCCTATCACGGGAGCCATTCTCTTGGCAAGCATCTGCACCACCACCGATCCAGCGGCCCCAGCGGATGTGGTGCATGAATTAAAAGCCGATGGCCCTTTTAGCCGCATTCTATTGACTGTGATTGCCATCAACGATGCCTTGAGCTTTATTCTTTTTACGATTCTATTATCGTTAGGGGGATTTTTTTATCAAGGGGTGACAGGACGTACTTCCTTAGGAATGGCCATATGGGATCTGGCTGGAGCGGTACTCCTGGGGGCGATTTTAGGCCTGATTCTCTCTTTTTTCACCAACATCATTCGTTACCCTGAGACTCTATTGGCGGGTATTCTGGGACTCCTCACCTTGTGTGGTGGATTGGCGGTCCATATCCATTCCTCTTATTTTTTGGCTGTCATGGTCATGGGATCGGTCACAGCCAATGTTTCGCGCCACCCATGGAAACCCTTTCGCATTATCGAACGTTTTTGGTGGCCCTTTTTAATCCTCTTTTTCCTGGTAGCCGGTGCCAATCTGGAACCAGAATCCCTCTCAAAAATCGGATTGTATGGCGCGGTTTATGTGGTGTGCCGCATGTTGGGCAAAACAATTGGTGGCTGGCTGGGAGGCACGTTAAGCGGAGCACTCCCCATTATCCGAAATTGGATCGGGCCCGCCCTCTTGCCGCAAGCGGGTGTGGCCCTGAGCATGACCTTTATTGCCATTCAAAAATATCCCGAATTAAAAGAAACACTCCTGCCTATCGTCATCTCAGGGGTGATGATCTTTGAACTCATCGGCCCCATTTTCACACGCATCGCGTTAATCCGTGCCGAAGAGTGCAACGCTCCAGGTGGGGGGAAAAAACAGAGATGATTTTCAAGAGTGGAGCTGCCCTCTTTCGCCCTTGAATTTAAACATTTTTTTATGTATGATGAAAAATCATTCATTTGGTCAATACCATTAAAGAATCAATACATTAACATACAAAAAACAAATTTTATCCACAGGATTATCCACATTTTTTGTGAATTTTAAAAAAACTCGTGGATGAATGCCAAGTTAGAGAAGGTCAAGGGTTTTTCTTCCTCTCTTACATTTGGTACCATCACATTTAAGTGTGGACGATGAACGCGTGCCTGAACGAAAAGCAAAATCAAAACCCTGGGGGCAATCCCCCAGCCCCCTTTTTTTTTAAATCAAAAAACAGACGACCACGGTTAAGTGTGGTGTGGTACCTGATGAAAAGTGGCGACCAACTCCACATGATGGGTTTGTGGAAAAAGATCAATGGCCGTGACTTTGCTCAAAAAATACCCCCCTTGAACCAAAATACCCGCATCCCTGGCAAAGGTCGCGGGATCGCAGGAGATATACAAAAGGCGTTCTGAACGGGGAATCTCGCCGTTGGCCAGACCACGGGACAAGGCCAAAGCCCCATCGCGGGGTGGATCCATGAGGATCAACTCTGGGGGGTGTATCAGTTGTTTGGGCCATTCCAGGGGATTGATCAAATTAGCGGGAACAAATTTTACATTTTCCCGGTTATTGGTGTGACTATTCACCCGCGCTCGGTTCAAGCTGGGGCCATCAAGTTCTACCCCCACGACATGTGCATATCTCTTGGCCAAGGGCAAGGAAAAATTACCGATCCCGGCAAAAAGATCCCAGGCGACGGATCCAGTTTTTGCCTCCTCCATAGCCAGACGGACCAGATGATTGTTTTGTTCTAAATTGGCTTGAATAAACTCTCCTGGACGAAATGTTAACTGCCCCCCATCCACCGAATAGAACAACTCCTGGGTGCGCCACACCACCTTTTGGCTGGACCGGCTTCCCTGCTGGACAATTAAAGAAGCCAATCCCAACTTTTTGGCAAATTCAATGAGACGATGCCGATCGGGAGCCCGCAACGGATCCATCAGGTGAAAGACCACCCCCACCCCATTCTCACCACTGGCGACATCCACCTGAAGCAAACGCTTGCGCACGGTGAGCGCGGGAATCAAATGGCGTAAAGGAGCAATCAACGCCTCTAACTCTGGACGCAACACCGGACAACCAGGAAGATCAACCACATGATGAGAATTTTGGCTATAAAAACCGACCAGGGCCCGATTTCCTGCCCATGAGACCTTAAACCCAGCCCGTCGGCGATAACCCCAAGGGTTGTCGGCGGCAAAAAAAGGTTGCAACACCCCCTGAGGTTCCACTCGACCCAACCGGTAGAGGGTATTGGCGACAAACTCTTGTTTCAGCTGCGCTTGACACTCGGGGGAGAGATGACTTAAAGCACACCCACCACATTGACTATAGACCGGACAGCGTGGCTCCACCCGATCGATGCCGGGTTTGATAACCTTGAGCAAACGAGCCTGCAGATGACCTTTGCGCCGCGCTTCAATGCCCACCAAAACCCGCTCTCCTGGGGCGGTAAAGGGGACAAATACGGTGCTGCCATCATGATAAGCCAACCCAGCCCCACCGTTAACCACCTTTTGTACGTCCAGTTCAATCTCTTCCATGAGGGATTCCATATATAATTATTCTCCAACGAATAAGCTGCGGGCAAAAAATCAAAAGAAAAACCCTGGGGGCAATCCCCCAGACCCCTTTTTTCTTTTAATAAAAAAAAGGTGGGGGTGTTGGGGGCGGTTCTCCGCCCCCAAGGTCTTTTTTCCGATACATGAACAATTTTTTTTATTTCGGCATTGCAAAATACACAAAAGGTCATACCATTTCCATATGTACCCCGAACGCCATGCAAGATCACCTGGTGAATTATGGGTCGATTATGGATAAAATAAAACTGGCTGGATCAAAGTAGCATAATCTTTACAAAAAAAGGAGGCATCATGCGTAAGGGCTGGTGGATTAATTTTATTCTTTTATTGGTTCTCATCATTGCGGGAGGCGGTTTGTGGTGGGCGGATAAAAAGGAGAGTGCGCAACAAGAATTAGAAAAGGCACAGAAGGCAATCAGTTCAATCAAGGCCGATCAAGTCACCCAAATCCACTATCAAGGGGAGGATGGTACCCAAATAGAGTTGAATCGACAACAAGACGGATTTCACCTCACCACCCCTCTGGAGAGTTTAGCCGATCCGGCTGCGGTCAATAATTTACTGGGGATTTTAGAAAAATCTTTTGAACGTCAGGTGTCAGGCGACCATCTTGAAGCCACCCATTTTGGTCTCGACAAACCAGAGGCCATTTTAACCGTGACCACCAAAGAGAATCAAACGCTGACCATAGTACAAGGCAGTCTGGCCCCAACCAAACGGCACCACTATCTCCGGCTTGGCGAACAAGGGCCTATCCTCTTGGTAGAGGAGACCCATCTATCGGGTTTAAAACAGACGCTCAATCAACTCCGTGACAAACGTCTCCTTCCTGAGCTAGAAGGACAGCTCCCCCAACGTCTGACCCTGCACCGCAAAGAGGGGACGCTTAAGTTGGAAAAACGTTCGAATGAGCAGTGGTGGATGGAGCAACCCGTGGCAGACCGTGCCGCAGACAATCGTGTACAGGTCTGGATCAACGCCTTGACCTTGGCCAACGGTTCTGGTTTTCAAACCGCGCAACCCCCAGAAAATCCCGATTGGACCCTTACCCTGACGCCCAACAAGGGAGAAGAAATCACCCTGACCATTTGGCGACAAGGCAAGGATATTTTGGCTACACGGGGTAAAAATTCCGAAGCGTTGCTCTTGTTTGGCTATTTGGTTCAAGATTTGGACAAAAAATCTCTCGAATTGATCGAACTGCACCCCTTAAAAGAGGCTCAAGCCCAGATTACCCAGCTCACGTTGGAACAAAATGGTCAACAGCAAACCGCCGTTGCCAAAGAGGGTAAATGGCCCCTCCCCGCCTGGGAGACCCTGGCCGAAACGCTACGCCAAGAGGCCGAAACCGGGGACCTTACCGCTCCACAAACCCCAGCCTCGTTTACCCTCGTCGCCAAAACCAGCCAGGGAGAGTTCACCTTCCCCTTCTGGAAAAACAATCAAAATTATCTTCTCGCTCCCCCAGAACGAGCGGTTCGTCTCCAATTGACCGAATTGCAATCTAAGGTGGTGACAGATGCCATCCAAGTGATTTTCCCATAGGGGTCCGCCTCCCCTATCGATTGTCAAAGGGGAGGTGAACGGTTACATTCTGATCTCTTTCTTGCTATTTTATACCGTTTATGGTATAGATTTTGGAAAAATAAAAATCAAGACCTTAGGGGGGCGGAGAACCGCCCCCCAATCCCCCCCACCCTTTTTTTTTAATTCTTAAAAAAAAGAGGGGGTCTGGGGGATTCATCCCCCAGGGTTTGGCCTTTGATTTTTTTTGCCCGTAGGGCATCATGTTCAAACTGTGGACTTATCGAATCTATATATTCCCGATTGCGGACACCTTGGTAAATAAAACATGAACTACACCCCCACCACCTTGCTTCCCAACCAAGAGATTCCCCCGATTGCCGGATTTCGTTTGTCCACGGTTGGGGCTGGGATTAAATATCAAAATCGACAAGATCTTTTATTGGTACACATGGAGCCAGCAGCGGTTTGTGCCGGGGTGTTCACCCGCAATACAATCACCGCAGCTCCCGTTAAACTCTGTCGAACGCGGCTTAAGGGTGGCAAGGCCAGTGCCTTGTTGGTGAATTCTGGCAATGCCAACGCATGCCATGAACCGCAAAGCACCCAGGCGGCTTTGGAGATCTCCGCAGAGTTGGCCAAACAGCTTCATATCCCTCAAGAAGAGATTTTTCTTGCCTCAACTGGGGTGATTGGAGCCGAGTTTCCAACTCAACGGGTGGTAAGTCAACTCCCAACTTTACAAAAAAATCTCTCCCCGCACCTGTGGTGGGACGGGGCGCAAGCCATTATGACCACGGATACCGTTCCCAAAGCGGCTTTTCGTAAAATTCGTTTGGGAAACCACGAAGTGACCCTGGCTGGTATAGCCAAGGGGGCGGGTATGATTCATCCCGATATGGCCACCCTTTTGGCTTTTGTTTTCACCGATGCAAACATCACCCCCTCTGCCCTGCAAACCCTTTTAGAAAGGGCCACCGCCCAAAGTTTCAACAGCATTACCATCGACGGGGATACCTCTACCAACGATACCTTGTTGGCCTTTGCGTCGGGTTTGGCGGGAAATCCCCTCATCAATGATCCAGACTTCCCGGAAGTTTGGCCTTTTGCCGTGGCACTCCATGAATTGTGTCGAGAGTTGGCCCATGCCATTGTTCGCGATGGAGAAGGGGCAACTAAATTTATGACCATCACGGTGGAAGGAGCCAAGCAGTGGCAAGAGGCCAAACAGATGGCCATGAGTGTCGCCAAAAGCTCCTTGGTTAAAACCGCTTGTTTTGGTTGTGATCCCAACTGGGGGCGCATTTTGGCCGCCATTGGTTATTCTGGAGTCCCTTTTTCTCCTGAAACCCTGACCATCTATTTGGGCGAAACAAAAATAATCGAAAATGGCCAGATGGCCGCTGGATACACCGAAGAGCAAGGCCAAATCGTCATGCAACGCCCCCAGATCACCATTCGTATCGAATTGGGCATAGGCACGGCAACCCATACCGTCTGGACCTGCGATCTCTCTTCGGAATATGTGAGCATCAATGCAGATTATCGAACATAAAAATGGATTAAAAGCCCCCCCATTACCCTGGAATACGATTCAAACCGTTTTACTGGATATGGATGGCACCCTGCTTGATCTCAATTTTGACAACGTCTTTTTTTTAGAGGCCATCCCAGCCGTCCATGCCCAACGCCACAACCTCTCCCTACAAGAGGCCAAAGAGTCCATTTTCGCCTCCTACAATTCGATCAAAGGGACGCTGGATTGGTATGATTTAAACTTTTGGGCCGCCACCTTGGATTTAAATATCGTCACCCTGCACCGGCAAACCGCCCATTTAATCCGCATGCACGACCACACCCTTCCCTTTTTAACCGCCTTGCGCCACCATGCCTATCCAACCCATCTGGTGACCAATGCCCATTTACACTCGCTGGCATTAAAACTCTCCCGAACGCCCATTGGGGAATATTTTGATTCTATTACTTCTTGTTTTCACTTAGGGGTTCCAAAAGAAAATGTTGAATTTTGGTCCCTCTTTCAACAAAAAATCGGCTTTGATCCCACCCATACATTGCTGATTGACGATTCGGAACCGGTCTTACATGCCGCAAAACAATTCGGTATCACCCACCTACGCCACATCAACACCCCCAGCTCCTGCCTCCCACCTAAAATATCTGATAGTTTTTATTCTATATCTGATTTAAGTGCCGTCATGCCTTCTTTCTAACGAAACAGACCGAAAGATGATAAAAAATGGGTAACCGTTCCGATAAAAAAAATCAAAAACAAGACCTGGGGGGATTGCATCCCCCAACCCCTCTGCTATTTGAAGAAAGCAAACCCGAATTCAAAAACAAAATCAGAAACAAAACCCTGGGGGCAATCCCCCAGACCCCTTTTTTTTATTAATATTGAACGGTTACGGCAAAGCAATAAATCATTGAGTTTCAATTAACGTGAAATTTCACTTCGGTGAACGGTTACTCGAAAAGATAACAATCAAGACCTTGGAGAACGAAAAACCGCCCCCGATTCCCCTATTTTTTTTTAATTTTTTGCCCGAAGGGCATCATCTTCTGGATGCTGGAACGAATGCGTCGGGAAACCAAACCCGCCCCCTCCTGGAGTACAAATTTTTAACCGATCCCCCGCCTGCACCAAACCCTGATAATGGCCAGGTAACGCCACCTCTCCCCCTTCTGCGGGATAGAGCCAATTTTCCCCTTTGGCTCCAGGTTCTCCCCCTTCAACGCCAAAAGGGGCCAAACGACGTCTCTCACTCACAATCGTCATGTTCAACGGCTTAAGAAAACGAAATATCCTCTCAACCCCCTCCCCACCCCGCCAACGTCCATCTCCCCCCGACCCCCGCCGCAACCGAAATCCCTCCAAACGCACACAGGGAAACCGATGTTCTAAAATTTCAGGATCGGTGATACGGGTGTTGGTCATATGTACCTGCACCCCAGAGGCTCCGGCACTCCCAAAAACCGCCCCAGAACCTCCAGCAATGGTTTCATAATAGGGACCACATACCCCAGTTGGATCCCCAAACAAAAAATTGTTCATCGTCCCCTGTGAAGCAGCGGCAATCCCAAGTGCCCCACACAACACATCCACCACACGCTGGGAAGTCTCCACATTGCCGGCAGAAACGGCGGCTTTGGAACCTGGATTTAATAAACACATCGGTGGAATATGGATATGAATCGGTTCCAAACAGCCATCGTTTAAAGGAATATCCTCCTGGATCAATGTCCGAAAAAGATATAACACCGCCGAACGCACCACCGCTGTCGGGGCGTTGAGGGGGCCGTCATCTGGAAAAGAACTGCCTGAAAAATCGATATCCACTGTCACTCCCCCCTGGGAGCGTTGCAGCATATTTATTTTAACAACAATCTGTTGTCCCCCATCCATGGCATCTTGAAAAGATCCACTCCAACACTCTTTTGTCCCCAAAAAAATCGACAAGGCTTGGCTCATGGCCAAAGCGGCATATTCATACATATAAGCCATATACGCCGTCACCACCCCATCTCCATAGCGATCACACATCTGTTCCAACTCAAAAACCCCTTTGTTATTGGCGGCGATTTGCGCTTGAATGTCCGATAGACGTTCGGACATATTACGAGCCGGAAAGGGATGATTTTTTAAAATAGCTTCTACACACGCCTTACGAAACCGTCCATTTTGCACAACCAATACATGGCTAAAAATCACCCCCTCCTCGGATAGTGTGCGGGCTAAGGGAGACATGGACCCCGGCACAACCCCGCCTATATCGGCATGATGGCCCCGCGAGGCCACAAAAAAGGCCAGATGTCCATGGCGGAATACCGGTGAAATCGCTGTGATATCCGGTAAATGGGAACCACCCAAGTGAGGATCGTTGCACAAATAGACATCCCCCGGCTGAATGCTTCCCCCCAATTGCCGAATCAAATGACCCACCGTCTCCCCCATCGCCCCCAAATGGACGGGAATGTGAGGCGCATTGGCAATCAACGCCCCATGACGATCAAAAATGGCGCAAGAAAAATCCAAACGCTCTTTCATGTTGACCGAATGGGCCGTACGCTCCAAAGTCTGACCCATTTCGTTGGCAATACCCATAAATCGATGATAAAACAACTCTAATAAAATCGGATCCCGCGCCATGGTGACCTCTTCTTTTTGTTCCTGACGCAGCACCAGTGTTAAAACCCCCTGTGCGTCCGCCATCACATCAAATCCAGGCTCCACAACCACCGTCGTATGAGATTGCACAACCAAAGCAGGGCCGCTGATCCACTGACCTGGAGAGAGTTGACCCCATTCATAAACAGGAACCTGTGAAACCTCCTCACCATCAAACCAAACCTGACACTGCCGCACAGGAATAGACTCGGCACGAGAGATCGGCAAAACGATCTGCTCCCGCCCTTCTCTCTTTGTTACCTCCACCCGCAAATGGACCACTTCCAATTCGTCATCCCAAGGAACAAAACCATAATGACGCGCATGGGCTTGATAAAATGACTCTTTTAATAAATTCACATCCACTTGAAAAGGAAGGGTCAACGTGGCATCCGTGCCTAAAGTCCGCAGATCCACCTCTGTGCAAACCTGATATTCAGAAGTTAAAGAGCAGCCGATCTCAACACAAAGTTCTCCCCACAACTGTTCAACCAACCCCACCGCCAATTCAGAAAGGGCGGCCAAACTCGCCCGATTCACCCGCTCCAAAACAGTTTTTACCCGACTTTTGCCATGTTGAGCCATTAATATCCCAAAAGCCGACAGCACCCCGGCCAACGGATGTATACGAATACGGCGCATACCCAAAATTTTGGCTATACCACACGCATGTTGACCACCCGCCCCTCCAAAACAGAGCAAAGCATGTTGACGCAGGTCATACCCCCTGCCCACCGAAAGTTGCTTGATGGGACGGGCCATGGCCTCGTTGGCAATGCGCAAAATTCCTATGGCGATCGATTCAATCGAGACGGGACGCGCAAACGTTTGTTCTACCTGGAAGGCCAAAACGGATAGCACCTGACGCGCCGCCTGAATATCCAATGTTCCCTGACTTGTCTTACCAAAAACCATCGGAAAACAATCCGCAGCTATCCGTCCCAACACCAGATTGGCATCACAAACCGTCGCTGGCCCCCCCAACCCATAACAGGCCGGTCCTGGATCAGCCCCCGCCGAATCGGGGCCAACCCGCAATTTATGTCCGTCAAAATGAATTTGCGATCCCCCTCCCGCCGCCACTGTTTCAACCCGTAACATGGGAGCTTGATAGTGGATTCCAGCCATTTCCGCCGTCAATGTCCGTTCCATACGCCCCCCAAAACGACAGACATCGGTGGAGGTTCCCCCCATATCAAAACCAATCACCTCCCCCTCCCCTATCTGAGCACACACAGCAGCCACGCCAATCACCCCCCCCGCTGGTCCTGACAAAATGGCATCCTTGCCAGAAAAAGAGTGCGGAGGCAACAGAGTTCCTGAACTGCCCATAAAATGCAGAGGAATGGTGCCTATCCAGCGTTGTACTTCTATAACATAACGGGCCAAAATCGGCGATAAATAGGCATCAACAAGGGTGGTTTGACCACGGCCAACCATCTGAATTAATGAAAGTGTCTGATGAGAAAGAGAAATATGACGAAACCCGGCACGTTTTGCCAACCGTTGCGCCTCTATTTCGTGTTGGGGGTTCTTCCAAGCATGTAAAAAAACAATGGCTAAAGAGGTGATTCCCCGCTGACGAAAAAGAGCGAGGGCATCGGCAACATGCTCTGCATTTAAAGGGGTTTCAACACCGCCATCTGGACCAATCCGCTCTTCAATCTCCACCACCTCCTGATATAACAACTCAGGCTTGACAATGGCCAAATCAAACAGGCGTGGACGGCGTTGATCGCCGATCTGGAGAAGATCGCGAAAACCTTGCGTAATCCACAACCCAACCGGCTCACCCTGGCGTTCCAACAGGGCATTGGTGGCTACCGTAGTCCCTAGACGGATCCAGTCCACTTGGTCAACGGGAATCAAACCCTCTTTTGGCGTGCCTAAAAGCGCACGAATGCCCTCAATAGAGGAATCGGAATAGTTGGGGGAACGAGACAAAAGTTTGATCGTGTGAATCTGACCCTCAGGGTCCAATCCCACCACATCGGTAAAAGTTCCACCGCGATCTACCGCAAACCGCCAGCGACCCTTTTTGGACATGGTTTTATTTCCTAAATTTTAATTTCGAACATAATGCCCTGCGGGCAAAAAATTAAAAACAAAACCCTGGGGGATCTACGCCCCCCAAGATCTTTATTTTCATTTTTCCGATACAGCAATAACTTCTGTGACCATTGCCAATAAACGATCCACAGCAAAAGGTTTAGACATTGTTCTGACAACGCCCAATTTTCGTGCGACATTCAAACTGGTTTGCGCACTTAAAATCATCCCCCCACCAGAAAGCCCGATTATTTTTACCTGAGGATTTATCCCACGCAACTCACGAATGACCGCCAAACCATCTTTATCAGGCATTAAAATATCGGTGATGACCAAATCTACGGAATGAGTCTGAAACAACCGGATTCCCTCACTCCCCCCCCCGTATTGCGACATCATCATCAATAATTAAAATATGAGCCAAATTCACCCTCCTGATTATTTGAAAAATAACTTTAATGAATCGAATGGTTTATACTCAAATAAAAAATAGAGGGTTTTAGGAGGTTTTCTCTACCCGGGAACAAAAAACATAGCCAGAACTGCGGACTGTTTTGATAATCTGAGGATTTTTTGGGTCATCACGCAAACGTCGACGCAACCGGCTCACCTGCATATCAATAGAGCGGTCAAAAGTATCAAATTCACGTCCCTGCGAGAGTTCCAGCAATAAATCTCGACTTAAGACACGATTCGGTTGCGTTAAAAAAATACTCAACAAATTAAATTCACTGCCACTTAAAGGAATAGATTCCCCTTTGGAAGTAAACAATTGCCGTGACAGGGTATCCAATGACCATCCAGAGAAACGGAAGACCGTTGACTCGGTTTTCTCATGGATAAGATCATTCGGCAAAGAGCGGGCACGACGCAAGACACTTTTAACACGCGCCAAAAGCTCTCGAGGATGAAAGGGTTTGGACAAATAGTCATCGGCCCCCATCTCTAAACCAATAATCCTTTCCATCTCTTCACCTTTGGCACTTAAGATGATCACCGGAATATTGGACCGCGAACGCAGGTTTCTACAGAGGGTCAAACCATCCTCTCCTGGGAGCATAAGATCCAGAATGATGAGATCCACATGTTCTTTTTCAAGGAAACCGCTAAACTCTCGACCATTGCGGGCGATACTTACCCGAAAATTATTTTTTTCCAGGTAGTTTCCTACCAGCTGGCAGATTTCGGGATCGTCATCCACCACCAGAATGTGATCTGGAATTTCCATCCTTTTGCTTACCTATTATCTAAAAAAAAATGAAGATTTTACCTTCGTTGAGTAAATATGGAGCGACCAATAGAGTCAATCTATTCATTTATAACAAATTTCTACACGATTTAAATAGTCACCTAAAGCGATAATATTTTTTTCAATTTCAAATGGATCCTCTTTACTAGCGGCTATTTCGATCTTTTTCCCAAATTCAGTAATAGCCGCGAAGCCATACCCGGCACCAGATCCTTTCATCCGATGTCCCAAAACACGTAACGTTTCAAAGTCACCAGATGCCAAGGCTTGCGGAAGCAAGATCATGTCTTTCAACCGATTTTTTAAATAGCCAGGGATAATTTCCTCTAAATCCTTATCGACGATAATTGGGATTTTAGCAGAATCTGTTCCCATTTTCATCTCCTTTTAAGATATAATCTTCCTCATTTTCCATTCTAAACGATCATTTCCATTTTTTCTACCGATAATCATCAAGATGAAAAAATAAAAAAGCTAGAGAACATCGACGAATCGGTAAGATAATACATGAAATGCCCAGATGCCAGGATATCTCCAAGGGTTTAATTTTCCAATAGAAATAATTATTTATACAAAAAAATATCAATCAATCAAATAGTTACACTTGATTTTTTTCCTAGCAATTTTTACCAAAAAATGTTAAAATTAACTTTTTAATTCTGAATGAACTCAATCCGTTTTAAAAACTTCCTAAATAATAGGCACAAACAAAGATGAACCGTATTTTTTCTCGTTTTTTTCGCTTTACACCTCTATTTTTCTTTCTGGTAACATTCTGTCTCATCTCTTTTAGCCAGCAAGCCGCAGGGATCAGCGTCACAGAACTTAAAAACTTGCCCCCAGATGAAGCTAAAGAAATTTTAAATTCGATGAGTGCAGACGAACGCCAACAGTTACTCGGATCCATGCCCCCCTCTACACCACCTCCTGCCGTTCAAGAGTCAACCCCAGAACCAAAAATTGAACAAAAAGTTATTAAAGAAAAAAAAATTATTAAAGCAATTCCAGAAGAAAACAAAGACTCTTCCGACAAAGACTCTTCCGACAAAGACTCTTCCGACAAAGACTCTTCCATAAGCAAAACTAAAAAAACGCCCCCTCTTGAATTATTTGGATCAAATATTTTTAGCGATACAGACAGTACCTTTGCCCCAACCACATTGATTCCAGTACCTATGGATTATATCCTAGGTCCTGGCGATACCATTGAAGTACAATTGTCTGGCAAGCAAATTATTAAACATTCTCTCGCCATCGACAGGGATGGCATTATCATTTTCCCGGGCATTGGTCCCATCCCCCTCGCTGGAGTCCGTTTCCAAGAGCTCAAAGGCATTATCCAAAATCTCATTGATCAAAAACTTATCAGTACCCAAATAGATCACATCACCTTGGGAACCTTACGTTCTATCCGTGTATTTATTGTTGGCGATGTCTTAAAACCCGGTTCCTATACGATCAGTGCCTTATCGACCATGACAAACGCCCTATTTTCTGGTGGTGGCATTACCCCTATTGGTTCCTTACGTAACGTGCAACTTAAACGCAATGATCAATTGATTACCACCTTGGATCTGTACGATGTTCTTCTTCACGGAGATACCAGTGCCGACGTTCGATTGCAAGGCGGCGATATTATATTTGTGCCCCCCATTGGTGAGACCATTCATATCAGTGGTGAAGTCAAACGACCCGCCATCTACGAATTAAAAAACGAACAAAATATTGAACAAATTTTGGCCTTAGCTGGTGGCGTCCAGCCCACCGCCTACCCAAAACGTGTACAAGTCGAACGCATCGACCAAAACTCGAAAAGAATCGTGTTAGATCTAGACATCACCGATCCACAACAATTGACTACAACTGTCCAAGACGGCGATAAACTTCATGTTTTATCCATTCTAACACAACAGAAAGTAATCGTCACCCTGAAAGGAAACGTCTTGAGACCTGGTGCCTATCAATGGCATAAGGGTCTACGCTTAACCGACATCATTCCCTCTATCACAGAACTACCACCGCAAACCGATCTATCTTATCTCTTGATCAACCGTCTTAACGCGATCACGGGTCAACAAGAACTTTTTTCAACCCGTCTTGATGTCGCTCTAACCAATAAATCCTCACTAGCCAATATCCCATTGCAACCCGAGGATACCATTACGGTCTTCGCCTTGAGTGAAAATCGAGCATCGACTATCCAACCAGATATTCAAACGTTGCGTAATCAAGCTCGCTATGGACACCAGGAACAAATCGTCTTTAGTATCGGTCATCTACGTTCACCAGGAGCCTATCCATTCTATTCAGGGATGCGCTTAAACAATCTTCTGGAAGCCTCTGCGCACATCAAACCAAATGCCGACATGACCTATGCCCTACTGATTCGAAGCACTTCGGATGGGGTTATTGATCCCTTAGCCACCATAAAAGTTAACCTGAATCAAGCTCTTAAAAAAGGCAATTCAGCCGATAACCCCCTTCTCCGTCCAGGGGACCAACTACTTATTTTTGAATCAAATCAATCACGCCACACCTATTTGCAACCCATCATTCGTGACTTTAAACAACAAGCAGGTATGGATTCAATGGCGAAAATCGTCCAAGTGTTAGGACATGTTCGATTTCCAGATGAATATCCTTACCATACAAACATGCGCTTGACCAACCTTCTTGAGGCCTCTGCATACCTAAAATCAAACGCGGATCGCTCCTATGCCCTTCTTTTTAGAAACAATAAAGATGGCGTCATCGATCCCATGGCAACACTCGCTATTAACTTAAATCGCGCTATTGAACAAGATTCCTCACCTGACAATCCATTATTACGTCCAGGAGATCGATTGTTGATCTTTGAAGCAAACGAAGATCGCAATATCATTCTGCAACCGTTTATCAAGGAATTGAATTTACAATCCCGTGTTGGTTTTCTGGAACAGACGGTGAAAATATCGGGTCATGTGCGCTTTCCAGGTGATTATCCTTATATTCAAAAGGCCACTTTATTGGACTTTATCACAACAACAGCCCAAATCCTTCCTGGTGTCGACAAAGAGTACGGACTGATCCTTCGATTTAACGATAAAGCCATCGCCACACCAATCTCTTTTCAATTGTCAAAAATGTTGACAAAAAATGACGAAAAATCAAATATTTTACTCCAAGCTATGGACCAAATTATCTTATTCAAAGATAGTTCAGGCATTCTCAATGGTACAATCGCAAGACAAGAAATTGAAAAAAATTCCATGAATTCTAGTGAGGTCGGAAACTCATTAAAACCTGAGTCAAAAGATACGCAACTCATTGATCTAAAAACAAGCACATCACTAAAAAAACATCAAAATACCAACACTGGTAAAACATCAACTTCTGAACAAAATTCTGAACAAAATTCAGAACAAAATCCTGAACAAGATCCTGACTCAAAATCTATTAAATCTTTGCCAACAACATCTCATATTGCATCAAATAAAATAGACGATAAAAATACAGATTTTAAAATAATGGATGAAACATTAGACCCATTTTTACAGAAATTAAAGCTGAAATCTGAAACTGCGCAGCATGAATTAATCACAAGGCCAGCAGCGATCAGTCGCACCGAGCTATTAAAACCGGTTTTATATATCATGCGCCAGCAGGCATCGTTGAATCTTCCAACTCGAATTGTGAGCGTTAATGGCGCGGTCAATTTTCCTGATGACTATCCATTGGAAGAGAATATGCGCGTCAGTGATCTGCTGCGTGCAGCCAATCACTTAACCGAACCAGCTTATACACTTGGGGCAGAAATTACGCGCACGTCCATTGTGGACAAAAAAATACGCCAAGCTGATCATATTCCATTGGACTTAGCGGCCATTCTTAAAGGGGATCCCACCGCTGATATACTTTTACACCCCTATGATGTCCTACGAATCACAAAGATCACCCAATGGAATGATCTTCAATATGTCAAATTAGATGGAAAATTACGCTTTCCAGGTGAATATTCCATTCGCGATGGGGAGACTCTCCGAGAGGTAATTTCTCGCGCTGGCGGCATGCTTCCGCAAGCTTATCCAGATGGATCGGTATTCTTGCGCCTTAATTTAAAAGAAAAGGAAGCAGAACAGATCAATAAACTGACGACCCGTCTGCAGAGTGAACTTCTATTAACTCTTTCAGCAAATATTAACAATAACAATATAAATAATAATGACAAAGAGGGCAATGCAATGATAATCAAAGCTGGATTAATGCAAAGCCTTATTAGTCAATTGCAATCGGTTCAACCACAAGGACGGTTGGCGATTGATTTGACCAACCATCTGCGCGGAGCTACCGAAGGTGAGCCAGACTCTCCTGATATCTTTTTACGTAACGGTGATACCCTTTACATTCCACCTATCCCCAATGAGGTCACGGTCATTGGGGAAGTCAACTATTCGACATCCCATCTTTTCCAACCGAACCAAGATGTTAACGATTATATCAACCTCAGTGGAGGATATACCAACCGAGCAGCACCTGATCAAACCTATGTTGTAAAAGCCAACGGCCAAGTTATTCCACTCAAATCCAGAAGTGCCTTAGGTTTGGCTTGGTTTCAACTCGGTAAAAGGGTGAATGTCCAACCAGGAGATACCATTGTTGTTCCAATGGAGATTGACAAAACCCCCACCTTTACTTTGATCAAAGAGGTGACCGATATCCTTTATAATCTAGCTGTGACTGCGGCCACAATTCATACTGTGGGAGGTATTTAATAATATTTATCCAATTTATTGAGTTTTTTGTTAAGTGGAAGCCTCTCCTAGTTCGATTCATTCTACGGGGTGGTTGGTTTTTATTTTTACCGTTGGCACTTGTATGCCTCACATGGTTCATCCTGTCGAATCCAAAAAAAATGGCACCGATGCCGCATCCTTCTCAAATGGCTTCGGTGCCTATGGTGCAATTAATGGACGCAATTCGCACCAGTTTACAGACAGGAGCTCCCATTCAAAACCATTTTCAGCAAATCAACGACCTCCAATCGCACGATCCATTTTTCTCTCAACCCAAATTGGGACAAATTTATCTGACCTTATTTCAAGCAAATCTCCGACCTTTGCGTTGGGGAAGTCAATTAGGCGATATCCATACAACCCTCGACCACCTGATTGATAAACTCCGCCACTTTAAACACTTTAAACAATTTCAGATAGAAAACCCGAAAACAGTCCGAATACTATTAGAGATTGTCACCTCTGAAACACCGGTCGACATAAATTTGGTTTATTTAACTCATGACTTTTCCGAACGCCGTTTTGAACCAGGGATAACAGGTATCAAAGCCCGATTTCAGCATAAAACCACCTATTATATGCCCACGGATGCTGTCACGTTAAGCCATCTTGATTTAGAACAGGCACTCAATCATCTGGCACTAAAGATGGGAATTGCCAAAAAAGATCAACCGATTGAAGAGCGTATCCAACACATGTTGGAACTTCCTATCGAATATTCCATCCTGAAAAGCCAAGCCTTTATTACCTTCCAGGATCAAGTCCTACCTCTATACCGTGGTCTTCCCGCCCCTTTTTTGGCAACCAAGGAGATGTTACAAAAAAAAACATCCATGGCTATAGATTGGCTGGTCAAAAATATGCGACCGGATGGACGATTTCTCTATTATTATGATCCAATTAGGGATAGCGAACTAGATCATTCTCATTCAGATGATCCCAATTATTATAACATTCTTCGCCATAGCGGTGGCATTTTATTACTGTTATCTCACTATCAAAACACCAAAGAGTCTCGTTATCTTTTAGCTGCCCAGAAGGCGATCGTATTTTTAGTTAAACAGATCCATAAGCCAAAAGAGTTTGACTCTGAAGAGAACACAAAAACGCATAAACCGGTTTGTTTTGTTTTTTTTAACCAAAAAGCCAAATTAGGTGGCAGCGGCCTCGCATTGGCTGCGTTGGCGCGTCTTCATCAACTAAGCGGGGAGCACCGTTATGATTCACAAATGGCGTGTCTTGCCCAACATATTCTTACGCAGATAGACCCAGATGGAGAGATGATTGGCTATTATTTACATCCAAAATATAACGGTGGTGCCCCTCTTATTCATCCGACCAAAGAGGAGAAAAAGGCTCTTTTCTCTTTTTATTATCCAGGAGAAGCTCTCTTAGGAATGGCATTATACGCCCAATTAAAGGATATCGATCCCACATTACAAAAAGAGATCCACCATGGAGCCCGTCGCGCTTTACATTTTTTGATCCATCTACGTCCACAACGATACCCAGAACTATTTCCCACACTACCAGCCGATGGTTGGCTGATGCAGGCCATTGAAACTTGGTGGGAGGAGCCACAATTTCGAGAGAATTCTTGGCTGGATTTTGTTTTTGCGGATGCCCAAAAGATGGTAGATCATATGTATACTCCAGGAGAGACCCCTTACGAAGAGTACCCGGGGAGTTTTTATTATCAGTTTGGCGATCAGGGCTATCCAGATGCCGCTCGTGCCGAAGGGTTGATCGCTGCTTATTATCTCGCCAAAAAGGCCCATCGTCCCCAGCTTGCCGCCCAATTTTTAAAAGCTTCTGAACAGGTCATGCGCTCCCTTCTCCCTCTTTTTATCACAGAAGAGTCCGCCTATGCGCATCGAAATCCGCAAAAAAGTGTCGGAGCCATACGCTTTAAACTCACCCGGCAATGGATTCGCGTAGATTCGGTTCAACATGCGGCCAGCTTTTTACTTCGATTTTTACCTGTTTATGGTTCACCGAAGTAAAATTTTACGTTAATTGAAACTCAATAATTTATTGCTTTGGCGTAACCGTTCATATATTAATAAAAAAAAGGGGTCTGGGGGATTGCCCCCAGGGTTTTGCTTTTGACTTTGCTTTTG
>JAMOAW010000110.1:0-17613 GCA_039908535.1 Magnetococcus sp. DMHC-6
AGCAGAGCTGGCTACGCTTGGATAAAATTTTTACTCTAAATGCACGCCGAGTAGAAGGTATTTTTGCCCAAGTGACACCGACCTTCCGGTTCCACGCTGTCCAAAAACTGTGCGCCAGCTTGGATCTAGATGGAAAAAAAGCCATCCTCTCCGATTCATGAAAAGAGTTGGTAACCTTTTCAATGCCATTGTCTCATTCGGCAACCTTTGGCATGCCGCCCATAAAGCATGGCGAGGCAAGAAAGACAAAGCCCGCATCGCCGATTTCTACTTCAACCTGGAGCGGGAACTCCTCATTCTACAAAAAGAACTGATCTCTGGCCAATACCACCCGCGCTCCTACCATGTTTTTGAGGTGACAGACCCCAAACGCCGAGAAATCGCCGCTGCCGATTTTCGAGACCGTGTGGTACACCATGCCATCATCAATGTACTAGAACCCCTCTTCGAAAGGCGGTTAATTTTCGATACCTATGCCTGTCGAGTGGGGAAAGGAACCCATGCAGCGATACAACGGGCACAACTTTTTGCTCGGCAATGGCCTTTTTTTCTCAAATGCGACATCCGCAAATACTTTAAAAACGTAGACCACGCCATTTTGAAAACCATTCTGGCCTGCATCATCAAAGACCAACAGACACTGGAACTATTGACATGCGTCATCGCACACCCAGTTCCTGGTCATCCTTCAGGTAAAGGCATCCCCATCGGCAATCTGACCAGCCAGCATTTTGCAAATCTCTACCTGGGAGAGATGGACCATTTCGTAAAAGAACGATTGCGGGTAACCGGATATCTTCGTTATATGGACGATTTTCTTTTTTTTGCTCCTACCAGATCATTCCTGCACGAGATCCATTTTGAAATCAGGCAGTTTTTGCATGACCGTTTGTCCTTGCTTCTTAAGGAGCGCGCCACAATTCTTGCTCCTGTGAACGATGGTATCCCATTTCTTGGATTCCGCATTTATCCGTCGGCCATCCGATTGCCACAAAATGAATTGATGGCGCAATTTCTTAGCGTAAGTTTGGAAAATTACAAACTAGGTAAAATGACGTATGATTTGCGTCGTTTGCGTCTGCATGGACTGATTGAAAAAATTCCACGCTCACATGGTTATAAAGTGACGGAGAAAGGTTTGCGGATATCTTTGTTTTTCACAAAAGTGAATGCACGCATTTTGCGTCCGGGATTGTCCGAACTCAACGATGGCTTGCCAGAAAATGCTAGTCGCCCACTTGCAACCGCAATGTTTCGTATGGGAAAAGCCATAAATGATCAAATTCAGAAGGCTAAATTAGCCGCTTGAAATTTGACTCATTTGTAAAGATGGTGGCAGCATAAGGTGTTTAATATCGGTTAGCCTAGATGATATTTACAGCGATCAACATAGAAAAATTAAAAGCGATGAGAATTGTTCCAGAAATATTCTCTGATTCATTGGAGTCAAAACATAGTAAAGACGCGCATTATTTTGATGTACTCCTGGGTCAATTATCCGTCGATGAAACTCAAGAACTTACAGCCGAACACTTTAACGAAATAATTAAGCATCTGGAAGTTTCTGATAATTCACTAATTTTCAATCAGTTATACGATCTATTTAATTACATACGGCTTTATCGAGAAGGCGGTGTTTTTAAATTATTTAAAGAAAGACAGGCGGAATGGGGAGGGCCAAAAGTGACAATTACAGAATCTGATGTTCCTCTGTGGAACTCGGGTGAATTAGAGGAACCAATCACAATTTATCGAGGCATGTCGAGAGTTGAATACGATTCTGGGAATTTTGGTCAGTCTTGGACAATAAAAAAAGAGGTTGCACATCGTTTTGCTACTGACACATACTGCGATGAAGAATCGGGAGTTGTTGTTAAAACTATTGTAAACATAGAGTCGATCCTTTATTTCGACTGTAATGATTGCGAAGGAGAAGTCATTGTAAATAATGGGTCTATTTTAAAAACTGCTATTGAATTATTACACAACTAGAGACTGCGATTTCATAATGTATGCCATATATAAAGTAACTGAAGCTTCCGTTGGAGAATCCAATAGAGGTTATAAGGTGTTTAAATTGCAATTAAACGGTTCAATTCTTGCAGTAAAACCATTCCCCTCTCGTAGATATGAGGAGGTATCTGACATCCTATATCACAGATATATCCGTAATAATAATAGCTTGGATTTTCTAATAGGGGGATATATCTCTCTCCAACTTAAAAAAACAAAATTTGGTGTTGAGTTTGGTTACATTAATTCCTATGATGCAATGCAATACAAGACTTTAAAAAACTTCTTGATGATTCCGGTGGAAAGGCATTTCAATCAAAAATGGATATGTATGAATTCCTAAGAATTAGAAACTACCCTACAAACGAGGATGGATCAATAACTTTAAAGCACCCGTATAGTGATTTAGGTAGTCCTGAAATTAGATGATGATTAATCCCCCACAGTCAACGACGCATTATAGTGATGGATAAACATCCAAATGGCTCCGATGTGGTTTTCTATTTTTTTTGAAAATGAGAGAGTGCTTCTGACCAAGCGAGAAATCCCTTCCCTACGGCTTTATGCCGCTTGCTTGGGATAATGGCCTCATATGCTGTCCAAAAATCTGTATAGCAAACAGCACATTGACGATAAACAGGTGGCAGGCTATCCCACAAAGCTTGCGCACCATCGCGGTCACGGCTACCGATATAAACGCCTATAATTTCCCTGGTATTTCTATCAATGGCCAGCCAAATCCATTGTTTATTGTTTTTATTGCTGCAAAAAGACCACATTTCATCACATTCGACCGTTAGTCGACCTTTTTTTTTAGGCACAACATCCAATTCTTTTGGAATATCCCTATATTTTTCATTTACATAACATTGCAACCATTTCTCAGACACGCCTACGACACGTGCAATTCCTGCTAGGGAAATTTTTTCTAATAATAATTTGTCAATCAGATCCTTTGTGCCTTGAGGAATCTGATAATGTGGTGCTGGATTTTCAACAAACTGTCTTCCACATTGATTACATAGAAAATTTTGTTTACCATTCTGTCTGGAACCATTTTTGACAGTTTGATCGGACTCACAATTTGGGCATTTCACAGGATATTCCTCTCTTATCTTTGTCCCTTAGGTTTTTGATCACAGGAAAAATTTAACAGAGAACCTCATCATCATGCAAATACAGGACTACCTTTCAAAACGTAATATATGTTATAAAAACAACATGACAGACAATTGTCTTACATTCGATAATATAAATATTATTTTTGACAAGTTTTACAAAGACAAATTTATCAATAATGGCAATCCAGATAAAGATAAAAAGTACATTTTAACATCGGTTGCGATTGCAATACGTTGTATTCGCTATCACAGATTCATGGGTAAAACTCTAAGCGATAGCAATCACGATGTCATGCAAGTAGGGCAGTTATTAACGGATGAGCAATATAATTTTATTTTGAGTCAGCAAAACAACAAGTAATAAGTGAGAACGAATTTATTCAAAAGCTTTATCTGGCGAATGGTTGTCACTGTGCCGTATTTAGGCATCAGTTTTCGCGTTGAAACATCACTCAAAACGGTCGTCTGAGAATGGGAAGCCGGGGTGATTTCGAATGCTACGAGGATTTCATAATCAGTATCGACAATGATGTGGAGTTTATAACCGAACAAGCTTTTTATTTTTATCCATTTTTTTCTGTCCATACCAAAAACCCCATCCGCCCCAAATTTGGCTCAATTTCCAGCATTTTTGGAGATGGAGAATTAGGCTCTTGCTGATCAAAAACGTAAAAAATATTCACGTTTTTTTATTTTGACTTTAATATCAACTATTTAATAATTTTTCCGATTTCCTTTCGCTGTGAATTATACCCAGTTCCGGTAGGGTTGAGAACTGGTGCGCCGGTTTTATGACCACGTTTCCATTTCCCGCCACGAATTCCGACACCATCGCATATGCCATTGCCTTAGCCAATCGCTTGGCGGCATCGGTAAATAAACCACTCATACGTATCACTCCCTTTTTATGTTATGATCGATTCACATTTTACAAAAATAAGCCATTCGCATAAAATAGGGAATCATTTCACAACTAGCAAAAAAAATCTTAAAATCACCCTCTTCTGGAGACCCCCCATTCCCAACGCGCAACAAACCTTAAACCAACTCTACCGGTCCTTAAACCATCTTCCTATTCGACATCGCGCCTTGATACGGCGCCGATTAGGAAAAATTGGGCACCTTTTAAAACAGTCTCAGCCGGTTGAAACCCCTTTACTCCAGATAGAACAAGAGATCCAACAGGGGCGACTCTGGAGCGAAAGCCGCCGCCAACGCCTCCCCAACCCCACCTTTCCCGCTGACCTCCCCGTGGCCCAACACCGGGAAGAGATCGCCGGTCTGATTCAAGCCAATCCGGTTCTCATTCTCTGCGGGGCAACGGGATCGGGCAAAACCACCCAATTGCCTAAAATCTGCCTACAATTGGGACGGGGGGTGTTTGGTTTTATCGGCATGACCCAACCCAGGCGCATCGCTGCCCGCGCCATCAGCGGCTTTTTGGCCAAAGATCTCCCTAGCCCGCAAGGCCCGGTGGTGGGATTTAAAATTCGCTTTAGCGATGGCATCAACGACAACACCCTCATTAAAATCATGACCGACGGCATTCTTCTAGCCGAGATTCAATCGGACCCCGATCTGTTGCATTACGATACCCTGATTATCGATGAAGCCCATGAACGCAGTCTCAATATTGATTTTTTACTCGGTCATATTAAGCGGTTACTCCCGAAACGGCCAGAATTAAAAGTGATCATCAGTTCGGCCACCTTAGATACCGAAAAATTTTCTCGCCATTTTGACAACGCCCCGGTTATAGAAATTTCTGGCCGCACTTGGCCAGTGGAAACCCGCTATCGCCCCTTGGGCCAACCCATGGAACCCTCGACCGAAGAGGTAGACGAAGCCGATCTCAAACAAGGGGTAGTGGCTGCTATTGATGAACTAGCCCATATGAACACCGATGGGGATATTCTCGTTTTTTTGCCAGGCGAGGGAGAAATTCGCGAATTGACTGAAGCCCTGCGCAAACATCGCCTAACCGGGTGGAAAATCCTCCCCCTGTTTGCTCGCCTCTCTACCGCCGAACAAAATGTTATTTTTAATCCCTCCTCGCAACGACGCGTTATTCTTGCTACCAACGTCGCGGAAACCTCCATCACGGTGCCAGGAGTTCGTTATGTTATCGATAGCGGGTTGGCCCGTATCAGCCGTTTTTCAGGCCGCAGTGGGGTACAACGCCTACCTGTTGAACGGATTTCGCGCTCTTCCGCCGATCAACGCCAAGGGCGATGCGGTCGGCTGATGAATGGGATTTGCATCCGTCTATACTCTGAAGAGTCCTATCACGACCGCCCCCATTTTACCGATCCTGAAATTTTGCGCACCTCGTTGGCCGAGGTTATTTTGCGACTCAAGGCCTATCGGCTGGGCTCGGTGGCGCAATTTCCTTTTATTGATCCCCCTAAAGCCCAGGCTATCCGCGAAGGGGTGGCTTTGCTATTGGAGTTGGGGGCGTTGGATACCTCTGAAAACCTGACGAAAATTGGTCATGATTTGGCTCGTTTGCCACTGGATCCCCGCCTGGGTCGCATGGTTTTGGCAGGGGCCGAAACAAACTGTCTGGACGAAATTCTCATTCTAACCGCCGCTCTCTCCCTTCGGGATCCTCGCGAGCGTCCCCAGGCCCATCGCCAAGCGGCCGATATCGCGCATAACCGATTTTTAGATCCCACCTCCGATTTTTCGACGCTTTTAAAGCTCTGGGGATTTATCTTTCAGACCCAGGCCCAGGCCAGATCGAAAACCCAATTTAGAAAAATCATGCAAGAAAATTTTCTCTCCCCGGTGCGCAGCCAAGAGTGGATCGAAATTCACGCCCAACTCACCCGACTCGTCAAAGAGATGGGGATGACCAGCACCGACCAACCGGCCAATTCCGCCACCATACATCAAGCCCTTCTAACTGGTTTGCTCGGTTATGTAGGACTCAGAACAGAAAAACAGGAGTACAGCGGACCAAGGGGGATTATTTTTTATCTATTTCCTGGCTCTGGTCTATTTCAAACCCCCCCGGCCTGGATCATGGCCTTTGAGTTGGTAGAGACCTCTCGCCTCTATGCCCGAACCGTAGCCGCCATTGAGCCGGATTGGATCGAACGCGTTGCCCCCACTGCCTGTCGGCGCAGTTGGTCCGAACCCCACTGGCAAAAAAAAACCGGGCATGTGACGGCCCTGGAACGGGTGGTGTATCAGGGGTTGATTTTAGTAGCGGGTCGGCGCATTCATTATGGTCCCATTGATCCCATTCGCAGTCGAGAAATTTTTATTCGCTCGGCCCTCACCCAAGGCAATTTGATCACCAAAGCCCCCTTTTTTCTCCACAACCAACACTTAATTGAAGAGATTCAAACCTTAGAGAACCGGATACGCCGGCGGGATTTACTGGTTGATGAAGAGGTTATATTTCAATTTTTCGACCAGCGCATCCCCAAAGGAATCTACACCCAACACGCTTTTGACCAATGGCGACATAAAGAAGAGCTGAAGAATCCCACAATTCTTTTTCTATCCCTTGAATTTTTGCTCCGTCACGGCCTGCAGTACAACCCAGAGCAAGCCTATCCTGGCCACCTAATCGTCAACAATCAAGAGCTGTCTTTGGAATACCATTTTGAACCGGGCCAAGAGAGCGATGGACTGAATGTACGCATCCCTTCCCTACTGCTTGCAGAGCTCCCAGAAGAGCCGTTTGAGTGGCTGGTCGCAGGCCTTCTGCCAGAAAAGATTCTTGCCTTATTCAAACGCTTACCCATTCATTTACGCCGTCAACTTGTCCCTCTGCCCAAAAGCGTGGAAAGATGCCTGGAAGATCTCGTACCCCATTCAGGAAATCTCTATGTCGCCCTATCTAAAACGATCAAGCGACAAACCGGCATTGACATTCCCCAACATGCCTGGAGAGCAGACGAACTGCCCAACCATCTGCGCATTTATTTTAAAATTTTTGATGAAACAAGCGGACGCATTTTGCAACAAGGGCGGGATTTATTAACGTTGCGCCAACAGCGGCCTATCCCCCCGCCCCTACCCCGCCAACAAGAGGGCAACACCTTAGAGAGAGCTCGTCTGATCATATGGGATTTTGGCCCTTTGCCAGAGCAAGTTGTCCTTTACGCAGGTCAGACCACGTTACAAGGTTTTCCAACCCTGCAAGACCAAGGGGATTCGGTGCGTCTGACCGTTTTAACCGATCAAGAGATGGCCCACCAACAAACAAGAGGGGGATTGATCCGCCTATTTTTATTACAATTATCGCAACAGGTACGGCTTTTAGAAAAAAAACTCCCATTGAGCAAAGAGATGGCTCAAGCCTACGCCCCTTTAGGTAGTGTGAAAAATTTACGACAGGAGATTCTCTTACTGACCACCGAACGCCTCTTTCTTCCCGAAACCGCCCCAATCATTCGGGATGCCCAGACTTTTCAGGCCCGATTGCAGGCACATCGGGCGACCTTTGTGGAGATGGCGTGTGTAGTTTGTCAGCAAGTCGAACGCATTTTGCTTGAATATCAAAAAATCAAACCAGCTCTTGCCAAACAACTCACCGCTGGACGCCACCTCAGTGCTGCCGAGATTCGTAGCCATTTAGACCATTTAATTCCACCTGGTTTTCTACGCCACACCCCTAAAACCTGGCTCGACCATTTTCCCCGCTATCTTCGCGCCATTCAACTCCGCCTGGAGCGACTGGACAACGCCCCCTTAAAGGATGTCAACAAAAAAACCGAACAACCAAAAAAAACGCACTGATCCCGCCCTGGAACGCTATCGCTGGTTGTTAGAAGAGTTCCGAGTCTCCCTTTTTGCCCCAGAGCTTGGAACATCCGAACCTGTTTCGATTAAAAAATTACAAAAACAATGGGAGCAGGTAGAGGTAAGGTAATACCAATTTGCGAATAAAGTATTATTGGAGGGGTCCGGGGAGCGTCACGCTCCCCGGCGGAGGTTTGGAGGCAGAGCCTCCAAGGTGTTGCTTTTGACTTTGCTTTTGACTTTGCTTTTGACTTTGCTTTTGACTTTGCTTTTGACTTTAATGCCACCAAACAGGGGGATTGGGGGGTGTAACCCCCCAAGGTCTTGCTTTTATCTTTTACCCTAAGGCAACGATAAGCACACGATGCGCGAGACAAAATTCAATTTTACCTATTTGATTGCAAATTGGCATAAAATACAATTTTATTATTTATGACTTTTGGCGCAGGTGAGGGAAGATTGCGCCTAGTAAGATGGAATTGACTTGCAAAGAGGTGGTAAAAAAAATAAACTTCCGTGTTAAATGGATAGATATTTTCTCTGTTTTTTTAATTTTTACCTTTTATTGGAATCCTATGACACAGCCACAGCTGAGCCACTCTTATTTAATATTTACTCTAGCTGGAAAACATTATGGTGTGGATGCGCGTTTGGTAACGGAAATCGTTCGTCTACCGCAGATCACGCCTCTGGAAGGGTTGCCGGCTTTTGTGGTGGGGGTGTTTAACCTGCGCGGGCGAGTGGTGCCGGTGGTGGATTTGCATATTCGCATGGGGTGTTTTGGGGCACGCTATCAACTGACCGATTCTATCCTGGTCTTGGGGGGAGAGGGAGCCAGTCGCTTAGGAATGGTGATAGAAGAGATTTTGGATGTGCTGAAGGTAACCGACTTACAGATAGAAGCGGTCCCCGATTTTGGCGATTTTGACCATGTACGCATCCCGCGCTTTTTGACGGGGGTGGTCAAGGGGGAGTCGGGGTTGATTATGTTGTTGGATCCTGATCGTCTGTTGCGGTTGGTCCCAGGGAGTTCAGGGGTGGAGAGTGAGATTGAAGAGAAAAGGGAAGAGGAGGATATAGAGACGCTCCATTCACCACGGCTTTTTTTGCCGGATGCGACGGAGGAGGAGTCAAAAATTTTTCGTTTGCGAGCAGAGCGTTTACGAGTGCCCCAATCGATTGTCGATTTGACTGGGACCGCCTCATTAGCGGTGGTGGTGTTGCATGGGGAGTTGTTGGGAGTCAACTTAGAGGTCGTGCGCGGATTTGCCCATTTTCGCCAAGTTACCCCGATTCCTTGTTGTCCAGGGCATATTGTCGGGGCAATGAATTTGCGTGGGGAGATTATCACCTTGTTGGATCTTTCTGGCTTGTTGGGCATTCCCCCCTTGATCGATCACTCTCCAGATCAAGTGCTGGTAGCGCAGGTAGGAAATATGGTGGTCGGGGTGTTGATCCATGAAATTTTGGATGTGGTGGGGCTGACTGAGTTGGAGTTGGTGCGTCTACCCGCTGCCTCTGGAACGGTGCGGAAGGATTATTTTCGTGGTGGAATGCGCTATGGGGAGAGAATGTGTAGTGTTTTGGACCTGTCTCGTGTGTTAGAGAGCGAAGAAGTCATAGTGGATGAACAGGTCTGATCTACCATAACGATTTATTATTTTATATTCATTTATAAAACCCAAGAGAGGTTTGACATGTTAAAGTTAAGATTATCTACAAAATTAATCGGACTCTTTTTAATTTTTGGCATTGTGCCATTTATGACAATTGGTATTTATAGCTATCAGATCAGCAGCGCTGCTTTGGAGCAAAAAGCCCTAGACCAGTTGGTGCAGGTTCGAGAGGGTAAAACGATAGAGATACAGCGTTATTTTCAAACGATTGTCAAACAGCTTCAAACCTATTCAGAGAATCAAACCGTTATTTCTGCGACGGAGGAGTTTAAACAGGCTTTTGATAAAGTGGAGAGCGAGGCTGGTCTGGCGTATGACAAAGATCTCAAACAGGCAGAGGAGCGTCTGCGAGCCGTCTATATGGTTCAAAAAAGTAAAACGGTTGGGGCATCGGAAAATGCGCAAGCTCTTTGGTGGCCTAGAGAAAAACGGGCACGTATTTTACAACATACCTATATTGCCAACAATCCATACCCTTTAGATGAAAAAAACAAGCTTTTAGATCCTCAGGATGGGACAACCTACAGTAGTGTTCATGCTAAATATCATTCCTATTTTAATAAACGGGTGCAAACATTCGGTTTTTATGATATTTTTTTAGTAGATGCCGTGACGGGGACGATCTTTTATACCGTTAACAAAGAAGTCGATTTTGCGACCAATTTAATTGATGGCCCCTACCGAGAGAGCAATCTTGCCAAGGCGTTCTTGGGGGCGCGTAATTTAACCGATGAGAGTAGAGGGGTTTTTTTTGCTGATTTTGAGCCCTATGCCCCTTCCAATAATTCGTCACAGGCCTTTTTTTCTACTCCTATTTTTAAGGATTCAAAAAAGATAGGAATTTTAATTTTTCAGATGCCTATTGAACAAATTAACGAAATAATGACCTTTCAAGGGCGGTGGGAAAAAGTTGGATTGGGCAAAACTGGAGAGGCTTTTTTAGTTGGACCTGATTATTTGTTGCGCAGCAACTCGCGCTTTATGATTGAAAATCCCACCAGTTTCTTGGAAGATCTCAAGGCTGTTGGCGTGGCCGAACCCGTTTTGGATCGGATGAAAGCTTTTGGGACGGCGATTGGTATTTTGCCTTATAAAAATAGTGATGTAAAAGATTCTTTGGCAGGCGAAACCTCGGATCAATTAGGGGGAGCGAAATCTTATCGTGGCAAAGAGGTTTTGGTGGCCCACGGACCGATCGATTTGCCAGGAGGGGTGCGATGGGCGTTGATGGTGACGTTGCAGACCCATGAGGCTTTTGACTCTTTGGAGTCTATGCGGGGGGCGATGTGGATTATGGGGAGCATTTGTCTGATAGCGGTGGTGTTGGTGGGGTGGTTTTTTGCCCGTTCCATCAGCCGCCCTTTGATGGAGATTATTGGCGTGGTCTCCACCTCTTCCGCCCAGATTGCCGCGACTATTAACGAACAAGAGAGGGTCTCTTCGCAACAGGCCGCAGCGGTCAATCAGACCAATACCACTATGGAGGAGTTAGGTACCTCCTCGCGTCAATCGGCGGAGCAGGCGGAATCGGCGGCCTCTGGTTCTAAAAAGGCTTTGGAACTGGTGGAGCATGGCATGGGACGGGTGGAAGAGATGTTGTCTGGCATGGAGATCACCAAAACTAAGGTAGGTGCCATTGCGCGGGAGATTTTAAAATTGAGCGAACAGACCAGCCAAATTCGCGAAATCACCGCAACGGTCTCCGAGTTTGCCAATGAGACCAAAATGTTGGCCATGAACGCCGCCGTGGAGGCGGTGCGGGCTGGGGAGCATGGCAAGGGCTTTTCGGTATTGGCCGTGGAGACGAGAAAATTGGCTGACGAGAGCAAACGTTCGGCTGGTCGCATCAATGGTTTGGTGGGAGAGATTCAAAAAGCCACCAATACCACGGTGATGGTGACTGACGAAGGGGCAAAAACAGTAGAGTCCAGTGCGTTGATTGCCCGGCAGACCGCTGAGACCTTTCGCGATGTAGCCGATGCGGTCAATCTCTCTTCAGATAGCGCCCAACAAATTTCTATGAATGTACGTCAACAGTCGGTGGCGATTAAGCAGGTGGTGGAGGCGATCAAAGCGATCAATGCCGGAGCGCGGGAGACCTCTACTGGCATGGCCCAACTCAAAGAGGGGGGACGGACCCTAAACGAGGCGGCGCAAATGCTCAAGAGATTGGTATAGTACAAATGTATGATTTTTTAATAACAAGGCCCTCTCGTCTTTATAGAGATATGCGATACTTGTTAAAATAAAGGAGCGGGGCATGATAGAGGATCCTGAACTTCGGGAGCTGTTTCAGGCCGAAAGCGAGGAGCATCTGCTCCATTTGGATCAAGGGTTGTTGCACCTGGAAAAAAACCCAGAAGATGCGGCTATTCTTAAAGAGTTATTTCGCGAGGCCCACAGTTTAAAAGGGTCGTCGCGCATGTTGGGCGTGGCGGATGTGGAGACGTTGGCCCACCGTTTTGAGGATATTTTAGGGGCAGCGACCAAGGGCAAGGTGCGTTTTACAGCTGAATTGGTAGATACCCTGACCCGTAGCTTGGATGACATTCGCGGTTTTGTTCGTGAGGCGGTGACTGGTGAACCAGTCACCATGACGGTAATTCAGGCTCTGGCGCGCATGGAGGGGGTGAAAGAGTCTGAGATAGCAGAGATTCAGGAGAGACCGCAGACTCCTACAGTAGAAGTCAAACAAGAGCCTTCAGCGAAGATGAACAGACGCACACCAGTGCCACCCGCCGCACCTGTTGTTGCCAATAAAAGCGTTGCCCCGGCTTCTCCCCCTATTGTTGTTCCTCCTCGTGTAGAGGTTTCTCAACATATTGCCAATAAAAGCGTTGCCCCGGCTTCTCCCCCTATTGTTGTTCCTCCTCGTGTAGAGGTTCCTCAAAATGTAGTGACATCGCCCTCCCCCTCGCCACTAGATGAGGCTGAAAAACCATTTTTATCTATAGAGCCACCAGAGCCGTCTTCCTCAGTTAAAACTTCCCCTATTCCCGGTATGGAAGAGGAGGGACGGATAGATACCATTCGGGTGGAGCCGCGCAAGTTGGACCGTCTTTTGAATCAGGCAGGGGAACTCTCGGTAGTCAAAACGCGGATCAAGCGGCGTTTGTTGGAATTGGAAGAGGTGATTTTACAATGGGAGGAGGTAACCCGTGTATCGTCTTTGGCTGGTGAAGGGCAAACAGAAAAGGTGGCGGGGGATCGTTCTCTTTTAATTCCTGGTTTGGAGAGTTTGGGTGGACAGTTGCGGCGCATTCGTCATGCCTTGTATGAGGATGAGGCTGGATTGGATTTGGTGGCACGGGAGTTGGAAGAGCGAATACGTAATTTACGCTTGTTGCCCTTAACGACAATTTTTAATCTATTTCCTCGCATGGTGCGTGATCTGGCTCGGCAACAGGGAAAGCAGGTGGAATTGGTCGTGGAGGGAGGAGAGACGACAGCGGACAAACGGATTATTGAGGAGCTCAAAAGCCCGTTGACTCATTTGGTGCGCAACGCCATAGATCACGCCATGGAACTCCCCGCTCAACGCGTTGAACGGGGCAAAGCGGAGGTAGGTATTTTACTTCTTAAGGCAAGCCGCACTCCAACGCATGTGGTGGTGGAGCTGATTGATGATGGTCGGGGATTGGATGCGCAAGCCATCAAAGAGACCGCCATTCGTAAAAAACTCTATACTGAAAGCCAGTTAGAGGGATTTACCATGGCGCAGTTATATGCGTTGATTTTTTTGCCAGGATTTTCTACCAGCCAGATGGTAACCGATCTGTCGGGACGTGGGGTGGGTTTGGATGCGGTGCGGGTGAATGTAGAACGACTCAAAGGAGTTGTCTTGGTAGATTCCATTCCTGGGAAGGGGTGTTCGTTCACCATTCGTCTGCCGATCACTTTGGCGACAACACCCGTATTTATTGTCTCGGAGTATGGACAGACCTTTGCGATTCCGGTCGATTTTGTGCAGACGGTGCGACGGGTGCCATCTGGAGAGGTGTTTTCTTTAGAGGGGCGGGATACGTTGCTTTTAGATGGTTTGCCAGTTTCGGTGGGGCGTTTAGGGCATCTTTTGCGTTTGGCTCCACCTGCTAAGAGGGGATCGGATCAAAAAGAGACTCATATTCCATGCATTTTTTTGGTCTATGGGGAGGAGCGTTTAGGATTGTTTGTCGATGAATTGGTTAGTGAACAAGAAATTGTTCTCAAAGCCCATGGGGCGATACTCAAACGGGTCCGCAACATCTCTGGAGCGACCATATTGGGGTCTGGGGAGGTGTGCATGGTATTAAATCCTCAAGATTTAATACGGACCATTCAAAAGCAGACGATCTTTGGCTCTGGAGTAGAACAATCTGCTGAAGAGGGTCTTGTCTTAAAAATTCAAAAGAAGGTTCTTTTGGTTGAAGATTCTATCACCACCCGCACCCAAGAAAAACGTATTCTAGAAGAGGCGGGATATCAAGTGGAGGTGGCGGTAGATGGATTGGATGCGTTAAATAAGTTAGGCAAAAATACCTTTGATGCCATTATCTCCGATGTACAAATGCCCAACTTGGATGGTTTAGCGTTGACGGAAAAAATTCGCACCAATAAAATTTATCAAAATATTCCCATTATTTTGGTTACCTCATTGGCTTCGGATGAGGATATGCGCCGTGGTTTAGAAGTGGGTGCCAACGCCTATATTACCAAGCCAGCATTTGATCAGCGGATATTTTTAGAAACATTAGAGAGGTTAATTTGATAAAAGTTTTGCTCGTAGACGACTCCCCCATCGTTTTAGCGGTTATGGAAAAAATATTGGCGACCGATCCAGAGATTCAAGTGGTGGGAAAAGCGGGCAATGGGTTAGAAGGATTGGCGATGATTCCTCAGCTATGCCCTCAGGTGATCTGTTCGGATCTGCATATGCCCAAGATGGATGGACTTCAATTTACCCGTGAGGTGATGGTACGCCACCCATTGCCGATTTTAGTGGTGAGTATTTCTGTGCAGCAGGGTGTAAATGATCATAATATTTTTGAACTGTTGGAAGCTGGGGCCATTGATGTCTTTCCCAAGCCACGAGGGGGGTTGTTGGGGAATTCGGGCGAGGCGTTGTGCCGGGAATTAATCCGCAAAATTCGGATTCTCTCTGGGGTGGTGGCCATTAGTCGGCGTCGGGTTATAAAAAGTGATCTTTCTGTTGCCCATGTTGCGACCCGTACGGATATCCCAAAAAACAAAAAACGAAGCGTGCGTTTGGTGGCGATTGGGGCCTCAACTGGAGGACCGCAGGCGTTGCTCACCCTTTTTTCTGGGTTACCCAATCATTTTCCCGTACCCATTGTTTGCATTCAACATATCAGCACCGGTTTTTTGAACGATATGGTCTCTTGGTTGAATAGTCATACCTCTTTGCGTGTTCAAGTAGCGGTACAAGGGGAACGTCCTCTACCTGGAAATATCTATTTTCCACCCGAAGAGCGGCATTTGATTGTAAACGATCAGGGTGTTTTCGCGACACCTCAGGAGGTTCCTTCGTTTTCCGGTTTAGAGAATGGGTTCGATATCTACTGTCCATCTGTGAATGTGACATTTCATTCTGTGGCTCGGTATTATGGGACAGAAGCCGTTGGGATTTTATTGACCGGCATGGGGAGCGATGGGGCATTGGGATTAAAAAACATACGAGAAGCGGGTGGTTGGACGATTGCCCAAGATGAAGCCTCGTGTGTGGTGTTTGGGATGCCCAAACAAGCGATCGATTTAGGAGCAGCGCAATTGGTGTTACCTGTTGCGGAAATGGCGCAGACTTTAATTGAAGGTATCACGACAAGATAATTTTTTGGTGAGCCTTCCATATTTTGAAAAGGGATAGAGAATAAACGTGTCAGAGGGGGCGATCATTTTGGTGGTTGAAGATAGTGCCATTCAACGAGTGGTATTGAGTCGGTTATTAAAACAGGCCGGTTATGAGGTCGTGGCTGCATTGGATGGCGTGGAGGGGTTAGAGCAGGCCAGTTTGATCACTCCTCGGTTGATTATTACGGATATTGCCATGCCCAATTTGGATGGTTATGAGATGTGCCGTAAAATAAAAGAGATACCAGAATTGGAAAAGATTCCGATTTTGTTACTGACTGGACTGGATGACCCTGCAGAGGTGATTCGTGGATTAAGTGCCGGAGCAGACAACTATTTGACCAAGCCGTATGATCCGCAAGATTTATTAAATCGGGTCAATAATTTACTCAATCAGCCCCCAGAAGAGTTGGGCCCGGGGAATCAAGAGGGGATGCAGGTGACTTTTGCAGGAGAGACCTACATGGTCAACGCCTCGCGAAGGCGCACACTCAATTTATTGCTCTCCACCTATGAAAATGCCGTTTTAAAAAATCGGGAGTTAATTCGGACCCAACTGGAATTGAAGGTATTGAACGATAATTTAGAAGAGAAAGTCGCGCAACGGACCCATCAATTAGAGCGTACCCCCATGAACGCGATTATCGGCATGACCGATATTGTTTTAAAGGGGGATTTGGACCCGGAACAGAGAAGTTTTTTAGAGATTGTTCGTCAATCTTCTGATAACTTGATGGGGCTATTGAACAATCTTTTGGATTTTTCTCGTTTGGAATCTGGTACTTTAAAGGTTTATAAACGTTCATTTAGTTTACGAGAGCTTTTACAACGCACGGTCCACCCTTTTTTGTCACGTATCAAGGAGAAAGGGTTGTTGTTTGAATGTCGGGTTGCGGCGGGATTTCCAGATATTTTTGTGGGGGATGACAACAGGATTCAAGAAATTTTAAAACAACTGCTTTCCAATGGGGTAAAATATACGGACAGCGGTCAGGTGAAGGTTGATGCTGCGCTGGAGAATCATGCAGCGAATCATGCGATCACATTGCGGCTGACAGTGACTGATACCGGAATAGGGGTTTCTAAGGCGTTAAAAAAGGATTTATTTGAAAGTTTTATTCAAGGGGATGGTTCTTACACTAGAAAACAGGGTGGGACGGGCTTGGGTCTGAGTTTGGCTCGTAGTTTGGCCAAATTACTGGAGGGAGAGATTGGTTTTGAAAGTGAAGAGGGCAAAGGAAGTGTTTTTTATTTGACAGTTCCACTTCAATTAAGTCATGAAGTTGGCGATAATGAGATTATTCAGAAAGATTTTCTGTTATGTGGTGAGGCAGGAGAGTTAGATCGATCCTTTTTAAAGGTGGAGTCTTTATCTCGAAGTGAACTTGTGGCTGAGATTGGGCAACAATTGGAAAAATTTGTCCAAGCATATCAAGCACGATCGATGTCTGATGCGGATGCGCTTTTGACTTGGATGAAATCTGCTGCCCAGGCCTTGGGAGAGGATGATTTGGGAGTGGCGTTGTTGCGCCTCTCTTTGGCTTCTCGGAAGCAAAATGAAGGTATTTTCAAGCAACATATGGAACAGGTTAAAGGACTTATTGGAAAAATGGCATGATCATTGCTTGATAATGATCAAGGTAGCTTTGATTTTAAAATGAACCTCTCTTTATTTTTTTGTTTACAAGAAGTTCTTTTTATGTTTTATGGTAGGCAATGAGCATGGATTTACCATAGTCCTGCGACGTTCGTGAGGATTAAATATATCCTGACCCGTTTCTTTTACGACCTGGAGCTTTGTTCTTTGCGCGAAAGTACGCTTTCCGTAACACAGAGTATCCCCACTTGCTAAAGGGGTTCAGGAAATACAATCCAACGGCGCTTGTGGGACTGTATTTTTAATAAAAGGCGTGCAATTTAGTTTGCACGCCTTTTAAGCTAAACCGCAAAAAATTTATAATATATTTATGTAGGTCTCTAACTCCGAATCAAGATGGTTAGGTAACCGTTTATCGTTATAATGCCACGACACCTTTCTGATTCGTCCAAGCAATTTTTTTAATCCGCCCCTTATGGATTGATTGAAGTGGACCCCGTTGTCAAGACAATTTTTAAACATCCATAAGCTCTGATACTTGGTTATTTTTTATCTTCTATTTATGATTTGTATTTTATTTTCTCCTCATTGGACGGTAGACCCA
>JAMOAW010000008.1:0-56972 GCA_039908535.1 Magnetococcus sp. DMHC-6
ATATCGTGTACCTACATGTTTGGCGAAAATTCGGGATGCTTGACTGGAAAAATGGCGTATTTATTGGCTTTCACGATTTCGGATGGTCCAAATCTACCTACAGAGCCGAAACCCAGGCCCGTTGATAGGTGATTTGGGAAAACTCTCGCAACCCCTTACGACCGGCGATAGCGGATTCCAATTCCTTCCGTCCGCAGGTGTATCCCTCTTCACCACCATCCCAGGCAACCCAAGAGGCAAAATATTCCACAAAAGAATCGACTTGCTCCTGCCATATTTTATCAAAATTGGGGGCATCGGTGGCCAAGAGTTCCTCTTTCTTCCTACAAACAGCCGCAATATCTTGCCACCGTTGAAAGGCCCCCTGGCGTCCTGCTTTGGCCACTTCTTGGGGATTAATCCCTGCCGGGATAACAGCCAAAATTTTGTTGGCTACGTTAAAAGGGGGCTGGTTGTTTTTTTCCCGCACCAAGCCCTCACAGGGGAGCAGTTCCTCTTTATCCAACGAAGGAAAAACCAACGTTACCCCCATGTCAGCCATTTTACAGGCTGCAGCACGGGAAAGTTCGCTCAACAGGTGGCTACCAAACCATAAATCACGCGAGCGGCGAGCCTGGGCAATAAACTCTTGCACCGGGCCAAGAGTGACAAGAAGGAGATGCCCCTTCATGGTGCCACCTGCTGCAAATGGTACGTATTGATCAACCAAAGCTGAAACACCTCGCGCAAATTGGGTGCGGTTGCCAACGGGGGGAAAATAGCTTGGTCGGTGGGACTTTTTAACCGGTCGAAGGGAGCAGCGGATCTTCTTGGAGTGGAATCGTCACCTTCCAAAACGACTTGACCTCCCTCTGGATAAGCACGGTTCAACCATAAAGCAATCGGTATGAACATGTTGTTGGCCAGTGGCATGGCTTTGACAATGACCGGGCTGGCCAGTCGTTTATAAGGCTGGTCGCTCTTTTCCCAATGGAGTTTAAAATCTTTCGGTTCATGATAAACGCCGCCACCCCTTTTCTGCCGTTGAAACTGGCCATTGATGGGAAGGCCAAAACCCGCACGTGGCCAAGCCATGGTGGCATCATAACGTGGCGGATGACTCCATCCGCCGGCAGGGGGGGTGGAGAGTTGCCGCAATTTGTCTGCTTCCGGCCAATTGGAGATGGATGGCCGATGGTCACCTGGGGGGCCTGATTTGCGGGCTTTATACTGCGTTCCCTGCCGAAATTCTCTCAACCATTTCAGTGCCTCTTGCCAAACCTGCCGACCTGGTTTATGATTGGCACCCGCCAACAAAAATGCGCCGCCCAACTGGGGCAGATCATCGGCGGCTCTTTCTGTCGGTGCCAGGATGTCAATACCGAACAACGAGACCAAAGCCTCTCTGGAGGCATTCCTGGGCAACCACTCTGCGCAATTGTCCACCACGGTTAAACTGCCAACGCCCCTACGGGTGCGTGAACCATACCCACCAAACAATATCCATGCCCGCAAGGTATTTTTAATTTCAGAAATGCACTCACCAGGAACCAATAGTTTCAGGGTAAATTGCAAACCTGGGGCATATCTTGGGTATATATTTTCCATTTTTGCTGGCCACAAGGCATATAACTCTTGCCTTATAATGTTATCATTCTCATGACTACGGAGTTTATTCATCCCCTCAATGCGCACATCAATGGGAGATCGACTACCGGATTGATTCGAATTTACCCCGCCCCAAAGTTTTTTTTCCCTCTCATAGAGATCTTTCCCCTGCCCATACAAGGCCCGCCACCAAAACCGCAAGTGCCCCCGAATGGCTGGAATGCGAATAATATCCACATCATCCAACTCTGCCGCTTTGAAGCCTCCCCCAAAGATTGGGGTGATGGTCTGCAAAGAGATGGTCAAAGGTTTCCGTTCGTTGTTGGTCAGTACGTGGGATCGTCTTTCTGGTAATATAAACCTTTCCAGGTCTGGCAATTTACGATGAGTCATGTGTATTTTCTCCACCACCCAAAAACAAGAGACAACTCAATTACCACTGCCTGGACCGTCGTTTCATCCGGCAGAAAATGAACATGATGCCCTTCGGGCAAAAAATTAAAATCAAAGACAAAACCTTGGGGGATGAATCCCCCAAACCCCCTCTTTTTTTTTAAGTATTAAAAGAAAAGGGTGGGAGGATTGGGGGGCGGTTCTCCGCCCCCCAAGGTCTTGATTTTTGTTTTTCCAATATATGAACAATACACTTCTTCATGACAAAATAATATTATCAACAGTAAACCTAAAGTGGATCAAGTTGTCAAGATAATTTATAACTATGTCATAAGCTCTGACATTTGGTTGTTTTATATTGTTTCGTTTATGGTTTGCCTTTTCACATTTATTATGCCTCAAAAAACGCAGTTTCTAGTGTCTAAAATGGTCAATTTCTGTCTCAGAAAAATATAAATCAAGACCTTGGGGGGCCCAGAACCTCTCCAAAATCCCCCCACCTTTTTTTTCTAATACTTAAAAAAAAAGGGTTTGAAAGATGCGATCTCCCAAACCCCTGCTTTTAAAACAATGTTTAAAAACTATTCCGTAACAAACAAAGCCATACGCAACTTTTGGCAATTTTCCTCCATCTGTCTGGCATCTTCTGCCAAAAGTTGAATCTGCTCTAAATCAGAACGAATCGCGTGATCTAACTGTCCAACGGATCCTGAAATTTGCTGAATGCGTTCGTTTTGTTCAGTGCTGCTTAAAGCCATTTGCTGAACAAATTCTGAAGTTTGCAGCACATCATCGACCAAACGACGCAATACCTCTCCAGAGTTATGGGCGGTTGCTCGGCTGGCATCGGATTGGGTTTTAATTCGACCAGCCGCAATGCGGCTGTGTTCGGCTAATTTGCGCACCTCCGCAGCAACCACAGCAAAACCCTTTCCTTGCTCTCCAGCCCGAGCCGCCTCAATGGCAGCGTTCAAAGCCAACAAATCGGTCTGCCGGGCAATACTGGAAATAACCTCCAACTCCCCAGCGATTTGTTCCATGGCCACAATCATTTTATCGACGATTTCCAAACTCATCGCGGCCTCTTTGGCAGAATTTTTAGAAAGAGCCTCCGTCTCGCGACTCTGCTCATCGCTTAATTGCACCGTTTTGGCAACCATAGCCATGGTGGAAGCTATCTTCTGCACAGATGCCGCCTGATTGCCCGCACTCTCAGAAAAAAGAGTTGATTTATGACTGACCGATTGTGCAGCCTCAACCAATTGTACAGCAAGATCACCAATACGCTGAAAGGTGTCCGCAAGCTGATCGGCCAAAATATTTATGGCAATACCCACATGAGCGGTTTCGTCATTGGTGGTCACCTCCACCCGCTTGGAAATATCCCCCCCCGCCATCCGACTGGCCATCGAGGCCACACTCATAATGGGACCGGTGACCCGAAGGGTAATGATCCATAACGTACTAATCACCACCAATAAAATAATTCCCGTTGCCGACCAAATCGTGGTTTTTACCACCGATAAAGAGAATTCCCCCGTTAATAATGCCTCATACGGACGAATTAAAACCACTTTCCAGCCAAATTGAGCGTTGAGAGTTTGATAAACAACAAAAATAGACTTTCCATTCTCATCATACGTACTGGTATCCATCTCCCCACCAGTCATGATGTGCGCGACAGTTTTTTTAAAGCCAACCGACTCAGAAAGGGATTCAGCCTTGGGAAGATAATCCTCCAGTGTTTCCTCTGTGTTATTCCCCTTTGTTGAAGTATGTATTTTAAAATCGTTTGCTTTTTCGCTATCCGCCAAGACCAAACCATCTTTATTAAGAATTAACAAACGCCCCCCACCATCTTTTAAAAGATTTTTCGAGGCATTAGAAATTTTATCCTGAAAAAGAGCGACCGGTATTTCATAATGAAAAATCCCCGGTTTTTCACCATTGGCCAATACCACCGGCGTGACAAAAGCAAAAACCCACTCTTTGGCATCTGGTGACATATAGGGTGATTGAACGTGAACCTCCCCTTGATTTTTAGCAAAAGAGGGCTGAAAAAAAGGAGCCCCATTTTCTGCACTGGAAAAATCGTTGTTTGGGGCAATCTGACCAAAGGTAATTCGGGTATGTTCCTGGCCGTTTTTATCAATCAGGCAAGTTTCAACAATAGGCAACCGTTTTTGCAAACCCAGTATCCAATTGTCCAATAAATCTTTTAACTGCCGTTGTTTGGGAGAAAATTGAATTACCCCATGTTCATCCAGTTGAGTGCCAGCGACCACCTCTGGAAGTTCAAAATATTCCCGAAATACCGGATAATCGACTCCAATTAATAGATCATTTTTGGCTTTGTCAAAAAAATTATCGGCATTTTGAACAATACTCTCTAAAGAGTGCTGCATCACCTGCTTGGCATTCTGAACCACAGCTTTTTCAATGGTAGCTACCGCAACCCAGCCTAAAAAGCCCAAACCAATAACCATTTGAATCAAAGCTGGAAGAAGAAACTTATACTTAAGACTCAAAAAACGTTTTTTATTGTCTGACATGAAAAGTCCCTTATAGACACAATCCTGAAAAATTCTTTTCCAGAATAATTATTTGTTTTTTCAATTACTTTCATTTTTATACCAAAATATTATCAACAAATAAAGCAGGGAAAAAAAATTCTCAACGCATTCTAAAACAAAGCGTACAGGGATCCCGCCAAGAACACCACCAACCAAGGAGGCGTTTTCCAAAACATTAACAGGGTAAAAGAGGCCAAGGCCAAGGCAAAATCAAGAGAGGAAAAAATGGCGTTGGTCCAGACGGGATGATACAAAGCAGCCACCAACAAGCCAACCACCGAGGCATTCACCCCACGCAAAATAGACTGTGCAACCGGTTTGCGACGCAACATCTCCCAAAAAGGCAACGCCCCGACCACAAGCAAAAACGAGGGAAGAAAAACAGCCGCCAAAGCCAAGCCCCCCCCTATCCAACCAGAAGGTCCAAAGGGCATGGCCGCACCAAGATAGGCCGCAAAGGTAAATAACGGCCCAGGAACCGCTTGAGCCGCCCCATAACCAGCTAAAAAAAGCTCCTGATTCAACCAACCCGAACCCACCACTTCGGTCTGTAATAAAGGCAACACCACATGCCCACCCCCAAACACCAAGGATCCAACGCGATAAAAACGCTCAAAAATTTGAATCCAAGGTGCAACATCGGTGGTCACTAACAAAGGAAAAAGAAAAAGCAAAAGCCCAAACAAAACCAAAAAAATTCCCCCTGTAGAACGGGCCATGGGCAAAAAAACCCTCCCGGTAGGAACATCCCCCTTTCCCTCCAAAAAATACCAACCCACCAAGGCCCCCATCCCAATGGCCAACAATTGCCCAATAACCGTTGGCCAAATCAAAACAACCATTGCAGACAATATCGCCAACGTGGCGCGATTCCGATCCGGGCAGAGAGTTTTTGCCATTCCCCAAACCGCTTGTGCCACCACCGCAACCGCAACCACCTTCAACCCATGCAGCCACCCCCCTTGGGTGGCCAAATCCACATATCCCACCCCATAAGCAAAAAGAATCATCGCCAAGGCCGATGGCAGCGTAAAACCAATCCAGGCCATAAAAGCCCCAAAAAATCCAGCCCGCAGCAATCCAATTCCCATTCCAACCTGACTGCTGGCTGGACCAGGTAAAAATTGACACATCGCCACCAAATCGGCATAAGACTGCTCATCCAACCATCGCCGACGCACAACAAACGCCTCGCGAAAATAGCCAATATGGGCCACAGGACCGCCAAAAGAGGTTAAGCCAAGTTGAAAAAAAGCCCACAATACCTCAAAAAAATTTCCCGTCTTACGGCCAAAATTTGGATGTTCTAGAGACATTGAAAGATTCCAACCACAAGCAAAATAAAAATATGGTGCCCTGCGGGCAAAAGAAAAATCAAAAGCCAAACCCTGGGGGATGAATCCCCCAGCCCCCCTCTTTTTTTTAATGATCAAAAGAAAAGGGTGGAGGGAATTTGGGGGCGGTTCTCCGCCCCCCAAGGTCTTGATTTTTATTGATCCGAGACATTAAAGTTTGGATATCCGCTGCAATTAACAATTCCTGAAAAGACGCATTCTACGCGTGCAAACGAAATTTCCGTTTTCAAACGTAACATGTTCATATACAGAAAAAAATGAGACAAAAACAGCAAGAGACTTTTAAAACAAACTGTAACGGCGTTTTTTGAAATACCAATATCCCGCAGCCGCACCGACCCCCAAAAGAATCCAAGGGTTCACTGCAGACAAACTAAACCCAAGCACTTTGCCAGAAATCAAACTCGCCGGCAGAGATTGGGCCGTGGCACCACTACTTGCCATGGACAAGGTTTGTCCCATCGCCACGCCCCCTTTACTCACAACACCAGCACCAGCAGCTTTGCTCAGAAGAGGAGCTTGTGAAGCTTTAAATTCGAGCAATCCAGGCGTAGACGCCACAAACGCATCACCAGGCTGCATATGAATCATCAGTTCTTTAACAGGCATTTGATCCACCTTTCATTGACAAATGGAGTGATATAAATCTCTTCACTGGGACACAAATATCTCAGATATCAGGGAAAAAAAATTAAAATTTCTCACTGACCCTCACTTTAATAAAAAAACATTTTCCCCCCTTCTGTCAATATAGAATTCCATCCCATCCAAAGATCAAGGAATCCGATAAACTTCCGACAAAATACCACTTTGTTCCTGGATAAGTAAGACCAATTTTCTAACCGCCTCCAGATCCCTCTTCGGTTCACCTACCAACACCTGTACAAAAGGGTGCTCCCCAACCGTCTCGGTACGCATTTGCACCTTTAGCCCCAAATGCACCAATCGATCCATGACACTTTTGGCCATGGCACCGTCCAAAAAGGTACCAGCCGAAACCAAATATTGACCTGAAACAAAAACAGGGGGGGGTGGTTTGTTTTCAATGATGGGTTTTGGTTTGTTTTCAATGATGGGCTTTGGTTTGTTTTCAATGATGGGCTTTGGTTTGTTTTCAATGATGGGCTTTGGTTTGTTTTCAATGATGGGCTTTGGTTTGTTTTCAATGATGGGCTTTGGTGGCGGAAGAACTTCCGGTTTCCAAACCATCTCCATAAGACTCCCTTGAATCAATTCGGCCAAAATGCCCGTCCTGCTTTGAATGATCTGCAGTGCTTGCTCGGCCTCTTGACGCTGTTTGAACGGTCCAATTAAAACATGGGTCAGGTCACTCTTTCCAGCTAACTTAAACTGCCGTTTAATAGCGGGAATCTCTTTGTTGTGTAAACGCTGCAACACGTGATCGGCCCGATCTGGTTGTTCAAAACTACCTGCCAAAACCATATATGGGCCCAACGCAATGGGGGGAAATACCCCAGAAGGAGGCATCCATACAGGTGTGGACACCACGGACTCTCCACGCTTTTGAAGAGCCGCAACGGGCACCGAAGGCGTTTTATGCAGCCAGAGACCCAACTTATCCAACGGATCCCCACCGATAACCAAACTGCCAGTTACTGCCGTTATAAAACCCCAGATAACTACCGCAATCATCCAGCCACGGGATAATTTATGTCCCACAGATTTATCCATGTGTTTGGCCATGGATCCAGACAGATTCATCTCCTGAAGCATTGAATCTGTCTCACTCCAATCAAAATTATCTGAGTATGCGACTCTCTCCTTATATTGCCATCCCATCATCATGCCCCACATATGATTTTTATAAAATATTCACACCCCCAACTGCCGGGGCCCATTATTTGCGAGTCAATCATACAAGCAATAAAAATGCCATATGAAACAGAACACTTAGTTATTCCGATAATCTCCGCACCCAAGAGACTCTCTTAACCGCCCTTTTGAGCCATCAGAAAAAGTTCCGTTTTGCGGATCGATTCCACAAAGTGGGCCGGGGCTCCCATCCGGGGCCAATGAAAGTGAACCCCATAATAATAATAGGCTTTTCCAGTTTCATCTTTGGTCAGACGGTCCCTAATCACCCGCCCTCTGATCTCTAAATTGGTCAAGTTGACCAAAGAAAACATCAATTGAATTTCATCCCCCATTGTTAAAAACGGCTGCGGATTTTTTGGATCCTGGACCATGCCAATACCCGCACCCGTTTCGGAAATATTGATAATACGCGCATATTTTGGCTCACCATCCTTGAGAATCATGGCTGGAAAATCGTCAAAATAGACCCGATAATTGTCTCGATGGTTGCCTTTGGAATAACTGATACCAAATTTGGTGTCGGGATAATTACCATCACCAACCATCACCTTTTCCACACTGCTTTCACTCCAAGACATAGTGGCCGCAACGGCCTTAATCTCATCAGAACGAGATTTGGCATAAGTGTCCAATTTTTTACGCATCGCCTCTGTCGGAGTCAGGGCAGGAGAGTCGTCTGGTTGCTTGCTGAATGGAGATTTAACTTTTTTCTTTTCTGAAATGTCTAAAGAGTGGGGTTCTGGGACAGGAGCTTTTTGACTGCGAATTAAATCCTCTTTAGGCTCAACAGATTTATGAATAACCGACCCCACAGGTAAGGGGGCTTTTGTAGGAACCTGAGTTCGAGACATCCCCTCTTGTTCAAGAGAATTTAAATCACCCCAATCCTGCTTGCTGTGTTGATAAATAGTTTCACCCCCCAAAATATCGTTCAAAGAGCTGTTATGCTCCAAAATAATTTGAATCCCAAGGGTGATATCACGAAAGGGAAAGATGGCCTCAACCCGTATAAAATTGCCCTCCTCTTTCAGTTTGGATATCCCTTCGCGCAACAGTTCTATAATTCTATTATTATTTTTTTTATCAAAAACATTGCCTAAATTGGTATCTTGTACTTTTTGCAGATTAAAACTTAAAAAAATATATCCAGAGTTACTCCCCTTACCCAAATTAAAAGTGGGTTCACCAATCGACTCAACGATCAATATTTGGCCAGCCTCTGATATCAGATAGGCTTTAATCTGCTTTTCTCCCCGCATCGACATAAACATTGAAAGTTTATCTACCGAGCTTCTCAATGTAATCCTTTTTATGTTAAAACTTTCCAATACCGCATGAACCAACCGACTTTTATTGATTGAAATAAGCATCGCGTTTAGAAAATGGACATTAGACCCACCAAATTCTTTGTTTTGTTTTTTTTGTTCTTCAAATTGATTCATGGTTTATGCCTCTTGGGTGGAAATTTTCTAACAACGATTCTAATTCATCTGTATACCATCTTTTTCGTTCAAATAAAGGAACCTTTTTCATCCAAAACCAAAGCCATCCGATATAAGACAGAGGCAGAAATACCGGTCTGTTGTGCCACCGCACGTGAGGCCTCTCGGATCCCCTCTCCATTGGCCATGGCGTTTATCAATAAGTTTTCCAATTGTTGTTCTGAAGATATTTCCCTATGCAAAGCCGGGACCACAATGACAATCTCCCCCTTTATCGAAGAGTCCCCGGCAAAACGGGCGGCCAACTCCTGGGCCGTACCACGATACCAACTCTCAAATTTTTTGGTTAATTCCCGCGCCACCAGCACAGGTTGCTCCTCTCCCAAAACATCTACCAAATCGGCCAGAGTGGTCGCTAGACGGTGTGGAGACTCAAAAAAAAGTGTGGTGCGTTCATAGGCCACCATTCGCTGCAATATTTTTTTTCTGGCACCGGTTTTTCTCGGTAAAAATCCTTCAAAAACAAAAGAATTTCCATCAAATCCAGAACCGGCCAAGGCCGTCAATACCGATGACGCACCAGGCAAAGGAATCACTTCTATCCCTTCCTCAATCGCCTTACGCACCAACGGTGTCCCAGGGTCGCTGATGCCAGGGGTACCCGCATCAGAGACCAAAGCCAAATTCTCTCCTGACAACAAACGTTCCAATACTCCAAAAAGACGCATATGTGTATTACGCGCGTGAAAACTCAATAAAGGCGTGGTAATCTGATAACGATCGCACAAACGACTGGTAATTCGGGTATCTTCGGCTAAAATTAAATCCACTTCTTTTAATATGCGCACAGCACGATAGGTCACATCCTCAAGATTGCCGATAGGGGTCGAAACGATGTACAATTTACCTTTAACCATGTCAAATTCACTCCGTACACTGCCAAGGAAACCTGAATTGAACTCCAATTTATTCTATTTTATTAATAAAATTCAAACCAACAAAACCTTTTATCCAGTATGGAGGATGTTGGGATGGCTTCTCTTGCTCTACATCATTCTAAGTGCCCCTCTGCTGGCCGCCAACCCAACCTTAGATGACCGCTCTTCCAGCACGGAAGCCATTGCTTGGGAAAATCTTCTCAAATCCTATTTTAAAACCGATCCTGCCCAACAAACCCAGGCGTTTTCACCTTTATTCGAATCTACCCCCCTCTCCACCGAGCAAATCCGTCTGCTTTTGCAATCCGCCTCTTTTCTAAACCGAGAACAGTTGCAAACCTTCTTAACCCATCAGCCACCCAAATCGCCCCTCATCCCTGGCTTAAAATTGAGTGTTGCGGATAAACTCATCCAAGAAGGAGAACCAAACGCCGCCCACGCCCTTTGGCAGGAGGTGGCCAACCACCCTGAGGAGAGCGCGGAAGCCGCGACATTGGCCAAATTACATCTTGGCACCGAAGAAAATCCCGCCCCAGACTTTCGTGTTGGTCTCCTCCTGCCGTTAACCGGTTCATACGCCGCTATCGGGCAAGATTTTCTCCGCTCAGCGCAAAACGCCTTAAGCGATCACGCCGATATTGCCATTACCCTGATTCCAGTGGATACAGCGGGCGACATCAAGGTGGGAACGCAAGCCATGGAACGGTTAATCCGCATGGATGTCCACGCCATTTTAGGCCCCTTTATCTATCCAGTGGCCAAGGCCACGGTCGGAATTGCCCTAGATCGTGGCATTCCCATCTTTCCCTTTAATCCCCACACCGATCTTGCCGATATCGAACCAAAAGGAGAACGTTTTCTCTTTCTTAACGCCTTCCTTCCCGATCAGCAGGCGCGACTCATAGCCCAGTATGCCATAAAAAAAACCCCCAGTCGCCGCTTTGCCACGCTGGCCCCCAACACGGACTATGGCAACCTCATGGCCGAAGCCTTTCTTCAGGAGATTCAAAAGTTAGGTGGACAAGTAATTCGCAGGATTGCCTTTCCAGCCGATACAGTCGATTTTTCAAATACACTCAAAGAGTTAACCCGTATAGATCCCAAAAAGGCAACCGTAGCGACCGCCAAGGAATCCACCGATTTTGACGCCCTCTTCATTCCGGCTTCAGCGGATAAAATTCGTCTTTTAGCTTCCCAATTGGCCTTTTACAACATTCGCCCACCCCAAGTCGCCTTATTTGGAACCTCACTTTGGAACCGCTCCGAACTTTTAACAAGCGATGCCGAATATCTGCAAGGGGCCATTTTTTGTGATACCGATCCTGTTGCCGATGGACAATTTCAAAAAAACTTTACCACCACCTGGGGCAGACCACCCAATCCCCTGGCATCACTCGCCTATGATGGTATTGCTATACTGGCACAACTGCTACACGATCATCGCATGGGAGGCCCTCCTTGGGAGGAGGCCATCAGCCGCCCACAAGGATTTCAGGGGGCAACAGGATGGATGCGTTTTTTAAACAACGGGTTGAGTGAACGCCAATACCATTTTTTTAAAATTGACCAATCCGCTATCACCCAACTCGACCCCCAACCGAGGGATCTGATCTCCTTTGAACCCCCCGAACCAGACTCTTTAGAACAACTCCTTGCCCCAAAAACCAACAAGGGATATCCTTAAAGAGGATACGCAAATCATCCGGTACCACCACACTTAACCTAATGTATCGGAAAAATAAAAAATCAAGACCTTGGGGGCGGAGAACCGCCCCCAACACCCCCACCCTTTTTTTTTATTAAAAAAAAAGGGGCCTGGGGGATTGCCCCCAAGGTCTTATTTTTAATTTTTTTTATCTGAACGGTTACAAAATTTATTACCCATTACCCTTTATTAAAAACGGATCTTTCAATGCCCAATCTTTTTTTTGCACGCCCACTTCAATGGCAAAGCAAACCCTTACCTGTCCATCTGGTAACCCTGGGCATCACGTTTTTTTTGCTGATTGTTTTTAATAAAGCCATGTGGACGGAACTGTTCCGTTTGGCGGTCACGACGGATCCAACGACTTGGTTTTTCCCCATCTCCTTTTTTTTCTCTCTCCTATTGGCCATGAACGGGGTATTAACACTTCTCGGCTGGCCCTATATCCTCAAACCAATACTTATTGCGGTTCTCCTCATCTGCGCCTCTGCCAGTTATTTTATGAATACCTTCGGGGTGATGATCGATCAAGACATGATCCGCAATGCCCTAGAGACCGATTTTCGAGAAGCCAATGAATTAATTTCGTTCGATTTTTTATTTTCCTTCTCTCTTGGCGGGATATTACCCTCCTGGCTGATTCTGCGCCACTCCATCCAATTTCCACCCAACTTTAAACAGACCTTGACCAAAAAAGGGGGAATTATCCTCCTCAGTGGAATTTTAATCGCCGCCCTTGTTTCGCTTGAATACAAACAATATTCTATCTTTTTTCGCAATAACCGCCACGTGCGCCATTTAATTGCACCAGTCAATGTCATCTATGGCACCTCTAGTCTGATCAAACAAACCTATTTTAACACCCCAAAACAGCTCATAACCATTGGCCAGGATGCCAAACCGGGAACACGATTGCAAAAAACAGGCAAAAAGAGATTGGTCGTTTTGGTAGTAGGAGAAACGGCGCGGGCAAGTAATTTTTCCCTGCAAGGCTATGCCCGTCTTACCAATCCCCGACTAAGCCAAGCCAATGGATTCTATTTTTCCAACGTCACCTCTTGCGGCACATCGACGGCGGCTTCTCTGCCCTGCATGTTTTCCGCGGATTCCCGGGAAAATTATTCCGAAAAACTGGCTCGCCATACCGAAGGTCTGTTGGACCTTTTAACCCATGCCGGCGTTCAAGTACGCTGGTTGGACAACAATTCTGGCTGTAAAGATACCTGTAACCGAGTGACCTATGAGGATCTTTCCAAAGCAAATGATGCCGAACTATGCAACGAAGATGGTTGCTTTGATGCCATTTTACAAAAACGGCTCGAAGAGATATTGACCACCGCCCAAGGGCCGATTTTAATCGTTCTCCACCAAAAAGGGAGCCATGGACCCGCCTATTTTAAACGCTACCCCGCAAATTTTAAACGCTTTACCCCCACTTGTGATCAAGAACAGATTGATCAATGCAGCCAACCATCCATTGTCAATACCTATGACAATACCCTGCTCTATACCGATCATGTTTTAGGAAATCTGATCGACCTACTACAAGAATACAACGATCGTTTTAACTCGGCCATGCTCTATATTTCTGACCATGGGGAATCTTTGGGAGAAAATGGGGTTTATCTCCATGGACTGCCCTATCTCATCGCCCCAGAAAGCCAAACCCACGTCCCCATGTACGCTTGGTTCTCCCCCTCCTTCACCACCGCTATGGGCTTAAATGGCCCATGCATCGCCCAAGAGAAAGAGTCCCCCTTCAGCCACGATCATCTATTTCATACCGTTTTAGGCCTATTAGACATCCAGACCAATCTCTATCAGACCAAACTGGATATGTTTGCAGGGTGTCAAAATAGATAGAATGGATCGCAACGAGATGCCGCTGCAGCTTTTGTTAGCTCGCATGCCTTTTATTCTTACCCCTTTATGGTTCGGTGTCGAACTCAATTGGTATTCTATAGGAGTGGGAGGGATGGGTTTGGACAAAAAATGGCTTGTTCAAACAATTAAAATATAATAAAATTGTAAAAAGATAGATATTTTGGAAAAACAAACCATCAAGACCTTGGGGGGGCGGAGAACCGCCCCCCCAATTCCCCCCCACCCTTCTTTTTTAATTCTTAAAAAAAAGAGGGGGTTTGGGGGATTCACCCCCCAAGGTTTTGTCTTTGATTTTAATTTTTTGCCCGAAGGGCATCATGTTCAAATCTCGGAGTATGGTATGAAAATTGTTGTCCTGGGCAGTGGAACCGGAATCCCCTCCCTCAAACGCAATGCACCGGGCTACTATCTAAAAACAGACCATCTGCATGCCCTCATCGATTGCGGCAGCGCAAGCTTACGGCAATTGTTAACCATTGGCATCACCTGTGAACAACTAGACGCCATTTTTATCACCCATACCCATCCAGACCACATCGCCGAACTCATCCCCTTGCTCCACGCCCTGCGTCTGCCTGGCTTAAAACGGGAAAGACCGCTCTACATCTTTGGTCCACCTGGATTTATTCTGTTTTTTAATCAATTTATCGAGCCCGTGACCGGCCTTCCAACCACCTTCTCGGTCCACATTGACGAGAGTAAACCCCATTGGAATTTTTCAGGACTCTCCATTCACACCACACAAACGCTCCACTCTGACCGCTTTCAAAGTGTGGCCTATCGGTTTACAGAAAATCAATATTCAGTGGTATTTGGCGGAGATTGCGACCTGGACCCAGGGATTATCAAACTGACCCACCAGTGCGATCTGGCTATTTTGGATTGCTCAACCTTAGAAAATGGCAAAGTCCCCGGCCATCTTTCCGCTGCCCAGTGCGGTCAAATTGGCCAAAAATCCGAGGTAAAACAGATACTGCTCACCCATTTTTACCCCATACCAGAACCAGAGGAACAACGCCTAATCGAATGCCAACAACACTTTTCGGGTTCAATCCTTTTGGCCGAAGATTTTTTAGAACTTTTTTTACCTTCTCAATAAAATTAGGTACCACCACACTTAACCGTGGTCGTCTGTTTTTTGATTTTATGATTTAAAAAAAAAGGGGTCTGGGGGATTGCCCCCAGGGTTTTGCTTTTGCTTTTGCTTTTGCTTTTGCTTTTGCTTTTGCTTTTGATCTCGGTTTTGCTTCCTTCAAAAAGCAGGGGGATTGGGGGATGCAATCCCCCAAGGTCTTGACTTTGCTTTTTGTTCAGGCACTCGTTCATCGTCCACACTTAAATGTGGTGGTACCTAAAATTAAAAACAAAACCCATTCCCTCCCACAAAGTTTTAATTTAGACCTTTCCGCTGCATAAATATTTTTGCTGTGCTGTCAAAATCGATTGTTTAAAATGCTTGGCAAAACGATGAATAGAAAAGCGTTCCAGAATGAGTTGTCGAGCCGCTTCGCCCATACGACGCGCCAAAGCGTGATCCTCAAGCAAAGACTTGGCAAACCCGGCCAACTGGTGCGGATCATCGGACAAAAAACCGCTCACCCCATGTTCGATCGGTGAAGTGGGATGAACATTGCCCAGAACGGGTAGTCCAGCTGCCATGGCCTCTAGCATGGCCATGTTATAGCCATCTTCAAATTGTGGATGGGCCGTATGAATAAAAAATCGGTGCGCACTCAACAATAATTTTAAATCTGCCCAACTGTTAGATGGTTTTACACCAGGAATATCTGGATTAAAACCAACTAGTTGAACCGGAATCGCCTCAAATGCCTCTTGGTGCAATGACCATAACAAAATCTCTTTTTTGGCGGTAATCTGATGGGCCACCCGCAAACCGACTGGAAGATGACCACTCCAAGGAAGGTAAACATCTGGATCCGCCCCACAGGAAACAATATCCTCCTCCCACCCCCAAGAATGACCTTTTAAAGCAGAAATTGCCACCGCATGTCCACCAACCATCTGCAAATAATTTTGCATCAATGCACGCACAACCTGCGGATTTAAAGAACTTTGCGAACTTTGCAAGCGACCATTCAAAGTGGTATGCAACACCAAAATACGGGGTCCAGGAATATATTTTAAATCCATCAAATCAGTCAAATTATGGGCAATCAAACAATCATAAGATCTATTGGTCGCCTGGAGTTGATCAAAGGAGATCAAACAGCCATTTTCTGGCACTGGACGCACGTGGGTGTCCCAGCGGGATTGATAACGATTGATCAGACCATCCACAATCTCTACTTGAGCATCCAAATAACTCAATTGATGAATCCAAGCCTCATGACAATTGAACGTTAATAGCTGTAATGGCATTTTCAATACATTGAATAAGATGCTTTTCGGGTGCACAAAAATCAAAAGCCAACCCCTGGGGGAGTTACTTGATAAAAGATAGAAGCGGGCCCCCAGACCCCCTCTTTTTTTTAATGATCAAAAGAAAAGGAATGGATTGGGGGTGGTTCTCCGCCCCCCAAGGTCTTGATTTTTGTTTTTCCGATACATCAAAATAAAACGAATTGCTCCCCTTCTTCATCCCGAATCAACCGGAATACATGACAATCCAAACAAGTCGCCTTTTTTTGCGCAAATGTACCCGTAATGATCCCCTTGCACAATGTCCCCGAAACACTCCAACAACTCCGACCACCATTTTTACCGCCATTTTTACCCGTATGTAACGTATCCGAAGAGGCTGGACAAATACCAAGTTCGTTCACCTTTGCCCCTCCCATCTCCCGTCCACACTTCGCAATTTCCCAACAATTTTGCTTCATTATAAACTTTCTTCACACAAAATTTTTAGAAAAAATCCCGTCAGGCTGCAACAATCCCTTCACCACAGCACACCACCCCTGGGCCAAATTTTTCGTATTATACCCCCCGCCACCTACCGCCAACACCCGACCATGTCCCAATTTTTCAGCCAACCCAGATAAACGCGCCGCCGCATGACCATGGGCTGCACTGGAAAAACGCAGATGTGTAATCGGATCACCGTCAATGGAATCGGCTCCACATTGCAAAAGAAAAAATTCCGGCTCAACTTGAATCAAAAAAGATTCTATCTGCTCCCAAGCTTGAAAAAAGGCCCCATCATCAGAACCAGGCGGAAGAGGAATATTTAATTTATGCCCTTTGGCCAACCCTAAACCACTCTCATGAGCCGCTCCCGTACCAGGATATAAAAAACGACCATCTTCATGAATATCAGCAAAATAAAGATCAGGATCTTTTTCAAAGGGATAAAAAACCCCATCGCCATGATGGGCATCAATATCCACATAGGCAATGCGAGTCAAACCAAACTCGGCCCGTAACGCCGCAATGACAACCCCACAATCATTAAAAACACAAAATCCTGCCGCCCGCTCTGGACGCGCGTGATGTAATCCAGCAATAGGCACAAAAGCCCGACGGCACCTTCCAGAGAGAATAGCTGCCGTCGCATCCAGGGCAGATCCAACCACATGTGCCGCAGCCTCATAAACCCCCAAAAAAGCCGGCGTGTCTCCATAATCTAAAAAACCATTTCCAGATAAAGATTGACGACGCACCTGATCCACATAGCTTTGGGTATGAAAACGAACCAAGGCCTCTTCACTGGCCAAAACCGGTGGGCTGACCTCCACCAAAGAGGACAACCCTTGCCGATTGGCCTCCGCCCAAAAAGCATCCATACGGTGCGGACCAAAAGGGTGCCCGTGGCCAAATCCGTAACGACCAATCTCTTCACCAATGTAAACGCGAACCACAGATGCGGTCATAGATCCGTTCCTAACGTGTCAAAACCACCTTTTGATAAAGACCACCAAAAAAAGTTTGTTTTTGAATGGCAGCTGGCGCAGGAAGATCCGTAGGGAGAAGATCCACAATTTCTTCACGCCATAAATCCATCGCAAATGGTTCAAGGGTGCGTAAAATGGGAAACATAATATAACGGTAGGGGTTCCAAAAACTGGGACCATGATAATCGATAAAAATCAACTTGCCCCCAGGACGCGTCACCCGGTAGGCCTCCTGAACCGTCAAAATACGCGATGCAGCGGGTTGCTCATGTAACAAAAAAAAGACCACCACATGATCAAATGTACCTGATTTAAAAGAAAGATCGGTAGAATCTTCGTGATGAAGAGATAAATTGGTCAATCCCCTCGTCTTACGTTGAATATTTTCTAGCTGCACAGGGGCGACGTCCACCACGTTCAGATGACCTTTTTCTCCCAATCTAGCCGAGAAACGTTTGGTAAAGTCACCATAAACACAGGCAACCTGCAAACAATTGTTGCCATCATGGCAAGGTTCAATCTCTGCCAACGCCGCATCCCGAAGACGATTATAGTTTCCCCAAAGAATAAGATTCACAAGCCATTGCCGCTCGAAAAAATGTACCCCACGCGGATGCAGATAGGCCCACCAATAGGTCTGTTCTAAATAATTTGGAACAGGGAGTTCTTTAGAGAGTCGATAAGATTGGTAAACCGATTGAGAGTCTCTTCTTAAAGAGGAAAAGCTCTCAGAGGAGTCCATTCCTGATAATTTTTCCAAAGGATGATCCATCGCCATAAGTGTTCCTAATTTTCACAGGTTTGTCGTTCAAAAATATTTTTTCTAACAGTAATGGAGATACACCTTCATAACAAGTAGAAATATTTTTTATATTTCAGCATATATATCTAATAAACAAAGCATTGAGAACATTTATAGTTGGATTCACAAAGAGTTCGGCCAAAGTCGCAGTTCTGAACATAACCCACATTCCCCTATTTTTCCAGTTTACTTAAGAGCCATTATTGGGTATCAAGAGAGTGCAAAAATCAAATTCCAAATTTACCCTCAACCATATCTATAAGGAGAAAACGGATGACTCCTGACCAACTCTGTCAAAAAATGGGAGCATGGTTTCAAAAACATAAAGATGAAGAACCATTCGCATTTGGAGAGATCCATTTATCTACCGATGAACCAGATGCCGATATACTCCTGATTATTGGCAAACCAGAACAGGCCTGCGCTGATGAAGAGGCATATGAAAAGCAGTGGGAAAACACCATCTACGACGCACCAGTCACTTGGCTTTGGCATAAACTAGCCCAAAATGAGGCGGACGAATGGTTAAAAATTATTTATGGAAATGAATTTCCAAGCAAAAAAATAGAAATGCTCAAAGCCCTACTGGAGTTGGCTACTCTGATTGAAAGCAATGGATATGAAATAGAATGGGATTTGGATGACGACCAAGAGATGCAAACCGTCATACCCATTAACAAAATAGCTAAAAAAATCTCCACACAGACCGATCGATGGAAACAGTTATTGACTCAATAGAGATACATAGCTCCGCTATTTTATATTTATCTCTGCATTTTCAATTAACTGAATGAAAACGCCAACCATCGTTGGATCCCATTGACCTAAATGGCGTTCTTTTTTCAATATTTCCAAAGCCTTTTCCTGCGGCATCCCTTTTCGGTACACCCGATCACCAGTCATGGCATCCCAGGTGTCGGCAATTGAAACAATTCTGGCAAGAACTGGAATTTCTTCACCCTTTAAACCAACGGGATACCCTTTCCCATCCCAACGTTCATGATGCCAAGCAGCGATCTCGGCAAATTCTTTAAAACGTTTTAATGGGGCCATAATGGTCGCTGTCTTAGAGGGATGGGATTGCATATCATGAAATTCATCCTGGGTCAATCCGCTCGGTTTATTTAAAATGGTATCGGCAATACCAATTTTTCCCAAATCATGCATCAATGCCCCTTTTTGCAAAACAACCAACTGCTCCTCGCTAAGACCTAAATATTTTCCAAGCATAACAGAATATTTTGCCACTCTCGTGGAGTGTCCAGCGGTATAAGAATCCTTGGTTTCTAGGGCCTTGGCCAAAGAACGAAGCGTTTGCAAATAGGCCTCCTCCTCTTCTTTAAGCAGACGTTCAATGCTTTCGGCCATAAAATTAACCGATTTTCCCAACCGCCCTACCTCATCATTTGGCAAAAAGCCTTCAATACGAGCGGCAAAATTCCCCTCGGCAATGGACCGGGTGACCCTCTCAAAACGACGGATATAACGAATAAGTAAACTATGGATCAACCACCAAAACAATAAAAACAAAATAATACCATGAAGAAGCTGAACCCAAAACATGCCCTCTTCATAATGGTCATCCTTCTCCTTGATCATGGAGAGGGTTTCTTCCAAATCGATTTCCGCTTCAATTCCTGCCACCACCTCTCCATGCCAATGAAGAGGAATGATGGCATCCATCAAGGATTGTATCTTTCCGGTACTGGGATTGGTAATATACTCAATCTGTTTGGAAATATAAGGCTTTCCAGTGCGCAAAACATCGCCATGATAACTTTTTAAATCTTCATTTTTGTGTGGTTCGGCATCGGTATGAGCCAAAATTTTGCCATTTTTATTATATAAATAAATTTTGTTGATCGAAAAATCGAGATCATTCAAATGAGAATCACTTTTTAAATTGTCCAAAATACGACGTAAATTATTCTCGGAGAGTGGCTCCTTTTCTGTTCCCTGAATCTCCCGTTCAATTCCCTGTAAAAACACGACCACCTGTCTGGTCACTTGGTCAAAAATGACATTTTCAATCTCTCTTTCGGAGTGCCATACAAGAAAAGTCAAATTAATCAATGAAAAAATGACAACCATGGCAATGATTTTAACTGTAATCGACGAATAAATAAAGCGTTTCATCTGTTTTATCCTGGATAAGGGGATCTATACGAACGCTGTTTTCCAATTTTCCTAGAATAGAGTCTAAAAAAATATATAACTAATTATTTCATAAAATATGCGTAAAATAAATTCAATACTTGCCAAGACAATCTGGCCACCAATGGATCATAGATTCATCCTTTTTTGTCAATCCTGTAATCGGACCATCTTGAGAAATGACAAACACAGCCGAGTCTGGACATTGACCGACAAAATTAACGGCGGCATTGTGTCTGGTTCCATATTTGGAGAACAAATCTGCTCGGGAAAAAGGCTGGGCCTTATTATCTTTCCAATAGACAAGTTGTTCTAAACGAATAGGAGCCAAGAGAAAAGATCCGAAAGAGAGCGGACGAAGTCGATCAGAAAGAATCAACGCCCCATCCACGCAGGTGAGTTGTGCCAAAAGCTCGGCATGTTCGATCAGTTTACGTTTACACTCCAAAATGATCTCTTCAACGATACGCACAGTTGCAATGGAATCCTTCTCACACCCCTCTTTTCTATTTTCTCTTCTTTTTAATTCCATATCACACAAATCACCGATCAGTACAGAACCTTCGGGACTTTCAGTCAAGGTATATTTGGGAATAATGCACTGTTCTTCGCTATTGATGGATTCAGAAGGCATCCAAACAATAATCCCCCCATGACCGCGTCTATCGGCTTCCATTAATAAATAATCGATAAAGTCTCGGTAAGTGAGCCAATATTCCGTACCATAACGGGTAAACTCTGGATGCTGTTTAATCACATCAAGAAATCGTCTGCCGATCAAACCAGAAGTAAAATGGGTATGAACGGGTTCAAGGAACTCTCCAGACTTAAAACGAGCAATGAGTTCATCACCATGATAGATCAATAAAGATCCGGTTTTTTTAGAAATAATGGTCAAGTTATGTGGAGAAGACATCTCCAAAGGGAGGGCATCAAACCGGTTGCGACCCCGATGGGTGGTAAAAATCGCACTCCATATTTCCAAAACACGGGAGTCTTGATCAGAGGCACAGACGGCAAGAACCGTGGTATTTGGATCAAAAGCGGGTGCCAATTTAACCAAAGTATCCACCGTCAAAAGGGGTCTTTGCCCAAGTCTAAAAACGATACTCTCCCCCGATCGACCTTTGTCTGGCAAGGCACTCGGTTCCACAAGCGCAACGCCAACCTTTACAGGCCGATCTTCGTTGCGTTTCAAACCCGCCAGAAAAACCATCTCCATAATATTTTTTACATGATCAAAAAGATATTGATCCTGTGAATCTATCGTGTCAGGCTTCCAAATTTCAATGATCGCTTTAATCATTTTTGGATCAAACACGTGCAACTCCTTGAAATAAAATAAAAATACATTACACTATCCAAAAAAAAACACCTATTTGACCCATACAATCCATGTAACAAATGGAACGGATAAATGCCAAAAAATAACGCATTATTCCCATATTGTCAAACAGCAGATTCGATGCCAAAAAATTATAAAAGAAAAAAGAAACATTCTTTATAAAACGCAAACAAAATAAACAGGTGATTTTTATGACTTTGACTGCAATTGAAAACGAATGGGAACCAAAACAGTGGCCGCAGAAGGTTTACCTTTGCGTTGAGCTGGAATAAATCGCCATTGGCTGACCGTTGTGACGGCCGCCTGATCCAAAGCGGCATAACCGGAGCTATCCTTAATTTCCACCCGAAGCACCTCCCCTGAACCCGTCACATCCACCGTTAAAACAACGGTCCCCTCTACCCCTTTCCGACGGGCACTCAACGGATAAATGGGCTTTGGATTGCTCAAATAAGCCGCACGAACATCAGGCGGACGATCCATATCCATCTGCGGCAAACGCTCTTTGGGATCGGTGCCTGACGCCCCTGAAGCCGATGCGACAACCTCTTTGACCTCCTCCTGAAGCGTCGGAGAAGAGGCAGAAGAAGAGGCAGAAGAAGAGGCAGGAGGAGACGAAGGAAGGCTTGCGAGAGGGGCAACAACCTTTTTGATCTCCTGAATGGGCTTGCGCACCGGTGCCAAAGGTTTTGGCACCGGGACAACAAACTCTTTTTCAGGAGAAGGTTCTACAGCCTGAGGCTTGAGAACCTCAGGCATAGACGAATCCGAATGAGAAGGCGGCGGCAGGGTAGCCATGATAAAATGAAAAGGCGATTTGGGAAGCACACTTGCGGACAACGTATGGGCAAATAAAAGATGGATCACCAGCACATGAAGCAGCAAAGAGAATCCAACCGCCCACCAAACCTTACCCACCAACCTTTTTTCAAAAAAATTTATAGCAAAAACTCTTACCATTTAGCCGTCATTCCCAAATAGGCCATGCGTGGCAAGCCTGGTGCATACAGTTCATTGCCACCAAAACTGAGTTGACCGGTTTCGGCATAACGTTTATCCAACAAGTTGGTGATACTCGCAAATAGATCTATGTCGGTGGTGACTGGATAGCTTCCCCGCACATTAAAAAGATCGTGACCGGCATATTTTTTGGTATTCGCCGGATCCAACCAATAACTTCCCAACGTCACCCACTCCATCTGCAATCGGCCTTTTTTACCACTGTCAGGGGCGTAACGAAGGCTGGTATTGCCAATAAAACGAGGCGCAACCTCCATCTCTTTGCCGTCATAATTGGTGGTACCATTTACAGCCCAATCGTCGTAGGTGTGTTTGGCATAAGAGAGCGCACTATCCAAATGCCAATCATCGGTAACCGAAAAAGCAAAACCACCCTCAATCCCTTTATGAATCGTCTGCCCGGCATTTAAAGATTTACGCACGGAATCAACAGGATCGGTATAGCTAACCACATCATCGTTTTTAGTCATATGGTATAGGGAGATTTCATAGTCCAACCCCGTGCCCGTTTTTTTGCGCAATCCAACCTCAAAGCTATCCACTTTCACAGGCTTTAAGTGCATAGCCGCATCCGCTGTGGCCTGGGCTTTGGCATCTTGTCCCACTCCACAGGCTGTCGAACTGGTCAAATCGGCAGAACAGTTCGTGGCCGAGGGACGAAACAACTGCCCTTCTGATGGGGCTCGAAAGGCATGGTTATAAGTGACAAAACCGCTCAATGTATCGGTGATCGCATACGTTGCCCCCAGTTTCGGACTTAAATGGCCATAATCAACCGTTGTATCATCAACATGACCATACACCTTGCGTCCGATGGTACTGGCCACGGTCATAGCGGTATTACCCAGATGGTTATCATAATCATAACGAATGGTATCATAACGCACTCCAGCGGTCACCCGCAACCGTTCCATGGGTGAAATCTCCCCATGCAGATAGGGTGAAACACCCTGATAGGTCACATCATAATCATAAATGCGCTCGCCCTCGACATAATCGGAATAGACCTTACTATCGCCACTGGTACCTGGGGCAATGGTTGTCAAAATGGCATTTTCCAACCGCCCCCCCGGGCTATGATCCACATCTACCCCAACGATTAGGCGGGAACGCAATGGCAGAAAATCTTGCCGATATTTAAGCATCAAACCAACAGAGTCATTAAAAGTCTCATAGGCCGTTTGATCATAAGACAACTGCCAACTTGGCAAAATATCCATGTTGTCATGGCGATAATAAGGCGTCACACTCCATAAACTCGGACCGCTCTCCTTTTCAAAGGCGGTTGAAAGGCGAAAAGCCTGAACATCCCGATAGGTAATTGGTGCATAGTTACGGGTTGGATTGTTCTCAAGATCCTCTTTAAGAATATTGATCGTACCGGAACTCTCTTGTGAAATGTTTGAAAAGGTGGCTACGGTTTTTAATACCGCATCCGTGCCAATACTCCGATCCCAACGCAAACCGCCGCTTTGGCGATCAAATCCGCTGTTATCCATCCAGCCATCCGTATGGGTCAAATTTAAATCACCCCGCACACCATTAGCATCTATCGTGTTTCCACCGGTTAACAGCAGACGCTTCCAACCATAGGCACCCACTTCACCGCTGGCCTCGACCTCCTGGTGTTCGGGTGGTGTGCGGGTAAGAACATTGACCACCCCACCAATGGCATCGGATCCATAAAGTGCCGTCCCCGGACCTTTATTGACCTCCACGCCACCAGCCATCGGCAGATTTACCTCATACAGGGCATTATGATTGAAAAAACCCGTTGACCGCGTCGGAATGCCATCCTCTAAATAAAGATAAACCGGACTGGTTGATAAGGGTTGACGAATCATAGTCATATGCCCTTCCCCACCCGCTTTATTGATCCAAACCCCTGGAACCATACCCATCAGTTCAGAAGGATGGGTTGGATGTAAATCATGAATGGTTTGTTCCGAAATCACATCAATGCTGGCGGGTGTTTCAGAAAGCAACTGCTCTTCGCGGGTACCCGTCACGGTCACTTCCGACAATAAGGGCTGCTCTTGAGAATCTGAAGCCCAAGCCATGGGGGTACGAAACAGACAAAGGAGAGTTAAAACCGCAACTCTCCCCCGATTGGCAACAATAGATGGTAACACGTTCAAAAACTCCTCAATAAAAGTGGATGCGCCAAATGGTCATGGACGCAGGCTAAATTTAGTATAATCAATATTCATTCCAAAATATAAATAGTTGAATTTTATATATTCTTATTTATTTTCAAACTAAAACCGTGGCTTTTCACCTAAAAAGTGTGGCATATGGCACAGTTTGAATCATTAACCTCATCAAAACCATCACCTGTCCATGTATCAGAAAAATAAACATCAAGACCTTGGGGGGCGGAGAACCGCCCCCCAATTCCCCCCACCCTTTTTTTTTAAGTCTTAAAAAAAAAGGGTGGGGGATGCAATCCCCCAAGGTCTTGACTTTGCTTTTTGTTCAGACACTCGTTCATCGTCCACACTTAAATGTGGTGGTACCTAAAAATTCTCTTACCGAGAAATAACGCTCTAAAATTCCACGCTCATTCCCATGTAAAACGTTCTTCCCATACCTGGAACTGCCGTCATGCCAGTTTTGTCCCCTATCCAGTAGACCCCATCCAAAGGCGCGTTATAAAATCTATCAAACACATTATCGATCCCAGCATCCAAACGCACCTGATCCCAGCGATAGGCTGTTTTATAATTAACCACTCCATACCCTCCGGTTTTTAATTCATCCCGAACGGATGACACATGCTCTTTACTCTTCACCAACTGCACTTCTAGATCATTTGACCATTTATCATATTGATGTTCCAGAGTAAAACGCGCATTAAGAGGCATAATATTGTACAGTCCGTCCTTGGTATCCCGATTTTTACCATGGACATACCCCATCACCCCAGATAAAGCAAAATTCCCCGCTGTCGTCGATTCTCCCAAGGAGGTCCGCCCAGAGACATCTAAACCATAAAGCTCGGCATCGTGATTGGCATATTGCAAATTGACCAAACCTGAGGTGGCATCCAAATTCGTCTGAGTACAGGCATTGCCCCCTGTTACCAATGCACAGCGGTCAGCATCTATAAAATCTTGAACATAAGTATAATAAGGTGTGATTTTGACTTCCCAATTTTTGCGATTTTTATCACGCAAGCCCGCCGTAAGACTCAATGTGTGCGCCACTTCTGGTTCCAAATCTAAATTACCGGTATAACCATTGGCATCCCCAACGGCACTGTTCATTTGGGCCGACATTTTGCTGCGATAGATCCATAAATATCTCTCATAAAGATTGGGAGAGCGGGTTTTTCGAGCATATCCCCCCTCGTAAAGAGTGGTTTGGTCGGGTTCATAGCGCAACAGAGCTGTCACATCAAAATTGACATCCTGACGAGCATGATTTCGGGCATTAAAGGTATCGGCATCCACCTGATAGGCAGAACTGTTGGTGGAAGCTGAATTCATATTATAACCGATCACATCATCGGTATTCATCCAAACCATATCATTACGCACCCCCAACTGAGAAAACCATTTAGAATCCCATTTCGCATCCCACTCAACAAAGGTTCCCAACCGGTCGCGTCGGCCATTGTTGATGTTCCAAAGAGTTCCAGGGGCCATAGAACAGGTAGAGGTATAAATATCCCCAGAATTGCACATCATCCCCATAGCTGTCCCCATATCCTGAGCTGGAGAAGGTGGCCACCAATCATCCAAGCCAAAATGGGTAAATTCATTGCCAATACGCAAGGTGTCGCGGGGAGTTAATTCAATCTCACCTTTGACCAAATAGCCCATCGTGGTGCCGTCGGTATTCATAGGCATATCCATGCCAGGCTCTTTATCACCACGCACATTCATCTGATGTTTGGTATTCTCCCATTGCAATTGGGTATCCAGTTTGCCCCAAGCAAAAAGACCTTCATATCGACTGTTAACAAACTTGGCTTGGTTACCGATCATATCCATATGGGCGTTCACAAAATCTTGATAGGGTATGTCCTGTCCACCAATTTCCAAATTCACCACGTGATCCTCTTTTTTAACGGACAGATTCGCCGAATAATTATTGGATTCATAAGCGGTAGACAAAACCTTATCGCCATGGCCATCTTTATAGTCATTGGCCGTTGTCGTAGATCCCTGCACCAGAAGAGTTACTTTATCCGTTGCCAGGGTCGCCGCCAGATTGCCACCGTTGTTAGTGCCGTTGCTGCGTGTAAAAGCGGACATTTTCCCCTTGGTCAAAACCTTATCAGCCGATTGCGAAAATTCTGGATCGGTGGATTGGATCGAAACCGTTCCGCCGATGCTATCCCCACCGATACTGACCGGAGTGATTCCCGAAGTGACATTTATTTTTGCGACATGAGAAGGATCGACATAGGATAAAGGGGGATTCATGTGGTTCCCACAAGCAGAGGGCACCTCACGACCATCAATATTGGTCCGAACTCTTTCGTCCGCCATGCCATGAAGCACAGGCAAACTAGAAACACCACCGCCACGATAGAGAGAAACCCCCGCTTGACCTTCCATGAGATGGGCCGTATCACTGGTGGCCGTCCGCAAAGGAATCAGCATAGGGAGATCAAGAGTCATGACATTCAACAATACCGACTCTTCAATCCGAGCCGCATTAACCACCATCTGGGGCATCAACGCCCCTTCTTGACTGGCCTCCTTTATATCGCTTTTCACCTCAGACTTAGAGGTGTTTGTCACTGAAACATCGTCGGCAAAAACAATTACTGGAATGGTATAAAACAACCCGAAAAATAGATAAGGAATTTTACTTGACATTCATTTCTCTCCCTGAGTAAAAATTAAACAACATCTAACAGGAAAGAGCAAAACAAATACCAACAGAAAAACAAATTAAATATCAAGTAACTTTATTAAAACAGATCCAAGGCTTCTGTGTTATTTGCCACAATAGATCATTTATTTAACACAAAAACATAAATCATTCAATCGTAACCGTTCAGCCTCCCTCCCGCACGGAAGCTGGATTCATAGCAATAGCCAATACAGGGTACCACCACATTTAAGTGTGGATGATTAACGAATGCCTGAACAAAAAGCAAAGTCAAGACCTTGGGGGATGGCATCCCCCAATCCCCCCTGCTTTTTGAAGGAAGCAAAACCGAGGTCAAAAGCAAAATCAAAAGTAAAACCCTGGGGGATGAATCCCCCAGCCCCCCTCTTTTTTTTAATGCTCAAAAGAAAAAAGGGGGATTGGGGTAATCTTTTTATCATCTAGGCTCATGGCTCTGAATGTCCCAACGCCACATGCTTTTGATAGGTGGCCTGCGCCTTTTTTTCGCGCCAAAGAATGGCCTCTTGACGAAGAGCGTTGAGTTGATCTTGAAGTTTTATGCGAGCCTCCCCTTCCGCTGTTTCCTGAAGTTCAGTTTTGAGGAGGGTGGCTTGGTCGCGTAAGGTGCGTAGGTGGGCAAGGATGGTCAGTTCTTCTGGGGTGACGGCATCGTTGGTGCTACAAAAATTTCCCGCAAGGCGGTTACTGCCTGCCTCGCGGATGGGAATGGTGATGAATTTGGCCATGGTTAAAAAGCGTCTAATCCTTCGGGATGAATGGTCATTTTGGCATATTTTTGTAAACCATCTAAAAATTCCGCGAAAATCTCTGCCCCAAGTTGGTTTTCTAACTCCTCACGCAAAGGCTTGGCCGTGGCCTCTTGGGTAAGAGGAGCGGGATCGGCGGGTTGAATTTGTAATAAACGCAACAAGGTAGGGGTGGATTGATCTTGGATGACTTTGCTGTGATAAGGGTGTTTGAGAGTCAAACCAAAGGCAGCAGCACGAATAGCGGAAGAGGGCACTTTGGTTTGAGTTTTGGCTTTGGTTTTATGATCCTCTTCACGAATAAAGAGAGGCCATGTGGTAGATTCTAAAGCGGGATTGGAGGAACTGGCTGCCTCCCAGCTTGTCCCCTTTTGAATCTCGGCCAATAACGTTTCCATCTGCTCCTTGGCTTGTTTTTCCGCTTCGGCGGTAATGTATGCCTTTTTAACCGCGTCATGAACCTCACTCAATTCTTTAGGGGCCGATTTTTTGGTATCAAGAACTTTAAGCGCAAAAAAACGGCCACTATCTAACTCCACCAAAGAGGAGTGGTCACCCTTGGGAGTAGAAAAGGCGGTCGTGATAAATTTTGGCATAAGTTCAATACCTTGCAATTTTGGATCGTTGCGACTGATCCATTCGGTCTCCCGATAGCGCAGATTGAGATCTTTGGCGATGGTTTCAAGGGTGCCAGAGGCGTTGAGTTGGTCTTCCATGGTAATGGAACGCTCATAAACGCTGTCTTGGGCCTTTTGTTCAAAAAGTAAGGCGCGTATCTCGTCGCCCATTTGCGCCACGCTTTTGAGTTCTCCTGGATGAATTTCATCCACACGAATCAGATGGTAACCAAATTCGGTTTTGACCGGATCTGATAGTTGGCCAACCGGTAGCGTGAAAGCGACATTGTCAAAAGCGGGGACCATCTGTCCAGGAGTGAATTCCCCTAGGCTTCCCCCTTGTTGAGCCGAAACATCTTCAGATAGGCTTTTCGCCAATGCCTCAAAGGTCTCTCCTGCTTGATGCCGTTTTTGGATCTCTTGAATTTTTTTCAAAGCGGCATCTTGAGTGGCTTGATCGGCTTGAGGTTCGACTTTAATAAGGATATGGCTTAAAAGGCGACTCTCTGGGCGTTGGTACTCCTCTTGATGCTCCTGATAATACGCATCAATCTCTTCTTGGGTAATTTTAACCAAATCGCGCACGCTGTCAGAGGTCAACAAAATATATTGAAGTTTCACCTGCTCTTCGCTCATAAACTGATCTTGATGATCTTTTAGGTAAGTGGCTAGTTGCTCTTCGGTGGATTGAATGGTGGCTTCTAATTTTTTTGGATTGAGGGCCAAGGTAGCGACCTCCCTCTTCTCATTTTGCTGCTGGTAGACATCTTCCAGCAAAATAGTGGGAAGCTGGGTGAGGGTGCGCAGTGTCTGTTCGAGTTGATTGCTTAACATATCGCTTCTCAGTTGTGCTTCATATTGGGTTGGGGTCATGCGATTGTTGCGCAACAAAAGCTCATAACGATTTTTATCAAATTGATTGTTTTCAGCAAAAAGAGGGTTGGTCGCAATAGATTGACGTAAATAATCGGGAGAGACGGTCAAGCGCAGAGCGTCTCCAGCATCATAGACCAGATAACGATTGATCAGGCTGTGCAGCGTGCGTTGTTTCAGCCCCAACATCTCGGCGGTTTTTTTGTCCAGGGAGCCGCCAAGTTGTTTACGCAATTGATTAAAATCGCTATCATAAGCATGGGCAAACTCTTGAGGTGTCAGGGCGTGCCCATTGACAGTGGCAATCGGCTGTGAAGATTGACGGTTGACATAGTTGCCAACCCCCCACACCCCAAAGCTAAGAGCCAAAAGAGCTAAAAGAACTTTGGCAAGAAATGTATTGGCACTGCGACGCATAATATTGAGCATGTATGAAAAATCTCCAGGTTCAAGGGGCGGGAACCAAAACGCTATCTGATGAACTTTAATTCTCTTGTGTGAATTTTTCAACCATTCACAGTGATTGACGTATGCTTCTTCATCCGGTAGTGTTGCAGCACGGCTTTCCCAGAAAGAAAAAAAAGACCTTGGGGGCTCAGAACCGCCCCCCCCCCTCTTTGTTTTTAAGTCTTAAAAACAAAGAGGGGGTCTGGGGGATTCATCCCCCAGGGTTTTGATTTTAATTTTTTGCCCGCCGGCCCAGAAAGTTTCTCTTTTTTGATATGGTATAGGTTTTGGATGTATATTATTCGAGGATTAAAAAATTTACCCGAGCCTTTCCGGGGGGCCGTGGTCACCATTGGCAATTTTGATGGCGTGCATCTGGGGCATCAAGCCTTGATACACACCTTAAAAGAGTTGGCCCGTCTCCACCTAGGGGCGATGGTTTTGGCCATCACCTTTGAACCGCATCCCCAACAGTTGTTAAATCCAGCGTTGGCACCGTTGCGAATCAGCGGTTTACGGGGTAAAACGCGTTGGTTGGCTCTGGCCGGGGTAGATGGCGTTTTTATTTTACGTTTTAATAAAGAATTGGCGGCGTTGACACCGGAAAATTTTGTGAAACACTTTCTGGTTCAGGGGCTGGGAATTCGAGAACTGCTGGTCGGAGAAAACTTTCGTTTTGGAGCGGGAGGGCGTGGAAATTTGGCTTTGCTCGACCAAATAGGCCAAAAAGAGGGGTTTGGCGTGCATATTTCTCCATTGACTAAAATCGCTGGGGAGGTCGTCTCATCCTCACGGGTACGCCAAGTCGTCGCAAATGGGGAGTTGGATTTAGCCCAACAATTGTTGGGACACCCCTTTGAAATCGAAGGTCGGGTGGTCACGGGTCATGGTCGTGGGCGGGACATGGGATTTCCAACCGCCAATATTTCACTCTCTGGACTTCTCCATCCGCCATCAGGGGTGTACATTGTTGAGGCTCTTATAGATCATAAATGGTTGCCAGGGGTGGCCAATCTGGGCCACAATCCCACTTTTGGTGCCGATCCGTTGCGATTTGAAGCTCATTTGTTAGCCGATTGTGGAAATATCTATCGGCGAATAGTTCGATTTCGGCTGTGTAAATGGTTGCGTCCTGAGATAAAATTTGCAGATCGAAAGGCACTTTGTCGGCAAATCGATTTAGATATTGCCGAAACTCGGACGTTTTTTTTGCAAAAATAGATGTCGCGGAAAAATAAAAATCAAGACCTTGGCGGTCCCAGAACCGCCCCCAATCCCCCAGGGGTTGACCTTTGATTTTTACCCGAAGGGCATCATCTTCATTTTAAAGGAGTGGTTGGCGTGGCCAGCGATAAAGATCAGGGATTGAATTACAAAGAGACCGTTCATCTGCCCAAAACCCAATTTCCCATGCGGGCAAGTTTACCCACTCTGGAGCCAGGTTTGTTAAAAAAATGGCAAGAGATGGATCTCTATCGGCTGTTGCGCCAGCAAAGCCAAGGACGAAAATCGTTTATTCTCCACGATGGCCCTCCCTATGCCAATGGCCATTTGCACATGGGCCATGCCATCAATAAAGTGCTCAAAGATGTCATCGTAAAATCTCGGCAAATGATGGGCTACGATGCCAATTATGTACCGGGATGGGATTGCCATGGCTTGCCGATTGAAACCAAGGTAGAACAGGAGTTTAAAAAAAAGGGAATTAAAAAAGAACAGATGAATCGGGTGGAATTCCGGCGCAGTTGTCGCGAATTCGCCACGACCTGGGTAGATATTCAAAAAAAGGAGTTTGTCGCGCTCGGCGTCATTGGAGATTGGGAGCACCCTTATCTCACCATGGATTATCGTTTTGAAGCGCAAATTGTTCGGGAGTTGGGACGGTTTTTGATCAATGGGGGGTTGTACAAAGGGTTTAAACCGGTCTATTGGTGCGTCAACGACACCACGGCCTTGGCCGAAGCCGAAGTGGAATACCAGGATCACACCTCAACGACAGTTTATGTCAAATTTCCTTTGGCTCCAGGGGTAAGCCTGCCAGGGGTAGAGAATAAGGCCTCCGTGTCGGTGGTGATTTGGACCACCACCCCATGGACCCTTCCCGGTAACTTAGCCGTCTGTCTACATGGTCAACTGGATTATATCGCGGTAGAGATTGGGGATCCCAACGGAATTAAAAATATAGGCCAAGGAGAAATTTTAATTGTGGCCGAGGGGCTTTGGAAAGAGGTGGCCCAAGTGGTGGGAATTTCTGTTGAACAAGCGCGAATTGTGGCCCATTTTAAAGGCCATGAACTAGAAGGAAAACGGTTTCGCCATCCCTATTTAGATCAGGATGCCCCCATCGTGTTGGGGGACCATGTCACCTTGGAGGCCGGCACTGGTTGTGTGCATACCGCCCCCGGTCATGGCAGCGACGACTATCTGGTGGGCCTTGCCTATGGCTTAGAACCTTTTAATCCAGTGGATGACCACGGCCTGTTTGTAGCGAACACACCGCACTTTGCTGGTCAGCATGTCTTTAAAGCCAATGCTCAAATTGTCGATTATTTGGATTCTATCGGGGCTTTGCTGCATCGGGGCAGCCTGGTTCATAGTTATCCCCATTGCTGGCGTTGTCACGATCCAGTCATTACCCGTGCCACGCCCCAATGGTTTATCTCTATGGAGACCAACGAGCTACGCCAAAAAGCGTTGCAAGCCATTGCCAAAACCCGTTGGATTCCCAGTTGGGGAGAAGAGCGGATTCATAACATGGTGGTGGCACGACCCGATTGGTGTGTCTCTAGGCAACGGGCTTGGGGGGTCCCCATTACCATTCTTTCGTGTGAGGGGTGTGGGACGGGGGTAACATCGGATGAAGTTTTAGAGGGCATTGTGGCACAGGTGGCCGAATTTGGGGCCGATGTCTGGTTTGAACGTCCAGCAGCGGACTTTTTACCAAAAGGTTTTCTCTGTCCCCAATGCGGCGGCGGTACATTTATAAAAGAAAGCGATATTTTAGATGTCTGGTTTGATTCTGGGGTGACCCATGCCGCTGTTTTGGAACAAAGGTCGGATTTACACTGGCCTGCAGATTTATACCTGGAAGGCTCGGATCAACATCGGGGTTGGTTTCATTCAAGCCTGTTGGCGTCGGTGGGAACCCGAGGAGCTGCCCCTTATGAAGCGGTATTAACCCACGGTTTTGTGGTAGATGGCAAGGGACGCAAAATGTCCAAATCGTTGGGCAACGTGGTGGCACCAGATAAAATTATTCAACAATATGGTGCAGATATTTTGCGTTTGTGGGTGACGGCAGAGGATTATTCTGGGGATATTCGTATTTCTGACGAAATTCTCAAAGGTTTGTCGGATAACTATCGGCGCATTCGCAATACGGTGCGTTTTTTATTGAGCAACCTGGACGGCTTTGACCCAAAAAAATCTGAAGTTGCATTCAACCAAATGCCCCCCTTGGACCGTTGGGCCTTGGATCGGTTGGCCCGTTTGATCGCCCGTGTTATCGAAGCCTATGAATCCTATGGGTTTCATCGTGTCTACCAAGATTTGCACTATTTTTGCTCAGTGGATATGGGGGCATTTTATCTTGATATTATTAAGGATTGTCTCTACTGTGAAGAGACGGATAGCCTAGAACGGCGATCGACGTTAACCGTTTTGCATCACGTTTTGCACGCCTTGGTCCGGTTGATGGCACCGATTTTTTCCTTTACTGCCGAAGAAATTTGGTCCCATATGAACCAGAGTGCAACCCAACTGGCCTCCATCCATTTGGCCGATTTTCCAAAATTACAACCCCAGTGGTGCGACGATGGCTTGGCCGTGGATTGGGAACGGTTGCGCAAGGTGCGTGGAGTGGCCTACCGTCTGTTGGAAAATGAGCGTATCGCCAAACGGATGGGCTCTTTTATGGAAGCTGAAGTCACCTTGTTTGCCAAACCAGAACTGTTAACCTTTTTGCAGGGCTTTGACCGTCTGGAACAAATTTTTATTGTGGCGGGTGTTCATGTACGACCTTTGACCGAGGCGGGGGATCATCCGCTCTCTTCAGAGGTGGAAGGGCTGGCGGTGCGCATCACCCGGGCAGAGGGGCAGAAATGCGAGCGGTGTTGGAATTGGCATCCAGGTGTGGGTAACGATCAAAATCACCCTTCGTTGTGTCCACGTTGTGTGAGGGTTGTAAACGGTATGGTTTGGCATGAATAATCGAACCTTCAAAATCCTCTCTCCGCGTTATCTTGGTCCTGGTATCGCCGTTTTGGTAATATTTTTTGATCAGGTGAGTAAATTTTGGATGACCAACGTGTTGCAAAAGGGGGAAATCACCCTTTTGCCTGGTTTTTTTGATCTGACATTGGTCCATAATTTTGGTGCAGCCTTTGGTCTGTTTACCAATTTGCCGCCCTTTTGGCGAGAGTCCATTTTGATAGGGGTGGCGGCGGTAGCCACATTTTTTATCATTTGGCTGCTGCGGCAAACGGATCGCATATGGATGAGTATGGCCTTAGGCTTGGTGTTGGGAGGGGCGGTAGGTAACTTGGTGGATCGGTTGCGCTTGGGATGGGTCGTGGATTTTATTCATCTCCATTGGTATGACCTCTCTTGGCCGGTGTTTAATCTGGCCGACTGCGCGATCACTCTTGGAATTGGCATGTTGTTATGGGATAATTTTAAAAACTCTTGAGGAATTTCTATGAAGAGGGTATCTGTTTTCTTGTTCCTTGCCGTTTTAGTCGCTTTTTCTACCGGATGCAGCAGCAATTTTAATCTGCCTTGGGAGAATAATTTATTGGATCCCTCCCGGGTGCCAACCAGAGAACCTCTGGAAATTCCACCAGATTTTAACGTTTTACCGATTCCTGGCAAGGAGGGACAACTAATTGAAGAAAAAACCTCTACCACTCCAGAGAGCAAACAAGTGCCTTCCGCCAATTCTATTTTGTTTAATGCACCAAAACGCACGGAAAAGGAACCGTTAACCCGCAATGAAAAAGAGCAGTTACCCGACTGGATGGGTTCTAAAAAATCCAAATAATTTTTTTTGGACATTACTCGCTTGTTATTTTTTTCTGTTCTGTACACCGGTTACAGCAGTTCCGTTAGAATATCAAGAGGAGACCCTTAAAAATGGTTTGCGGGTGATTCTGGTGCGCGAACCAAAGGCCCCTGTGGTGATCTCTCAAGTTTGGTATCGGGTGGGCGCGGTAGACGAACCTGAGGGGCATACCGGTCTTGCCCATATGTTGGAACATATGATGTTTCAGGGAACAAACAACCATCCTCCAGGAGAATTCAGCCGTCTTGTCGCCCAAAATGGCGGGACAGACAATGCCAGCACATCGCAAGATTATACCAATTATTACATTAAATTATCCTCTGATCGTTTAGAACTGGCCTTGCAACTGGAATCCGACCGCATGAGCCATTTGCTCTTGGCCCAAACAGAATTTGTTTCAGAAAATCTGGTTGTTCGAGAAGAGAGACGTACCCGGACCGATTCCGATCCCACCCAAAAAATGTTGGAAATATTTCGTGCAAAGGCCTTTGGTAGTCATCCCTATGGTCGTCCGGTGATCGGTTCGATGGCGGATATTGAGCATCACACCCTGGAGGATTTAAAAGGGTGGTATGAAGAGTATTATGCCCCCAACCATGCCGTGCTTGTTTTGGTGGGGGATTTAGAATTTGGCAAAACCATGGCGCTGGTTAAAAAATATTTCGCCCCATTAAAAGCCAAGGCCGATGATCCAAAAGCCAAGGCCATGCAAACAATTCCTCCCCCAGTGACTCCAACAACCCAACAGCGCGTTGTGGTAACCGATGCCAACGCCACCTTACCGATGTGGTTTGCGGGTTTTCTAACGCCCACTTTGGCAGAAAAGAAAAAGGCCGCCGATGTATATGCTTTGGATCTTTTAACCACAATTTTGGGTGGCGGGGGATCTAGTCGCCTCTATCAACAGCTGGTGGTTAAAGAGGGGTTGGCGATTTCGGTGAGTGCCTCTTATGGTGGTATTGGTCGTTATCCCGATTTATTGACCCTATCGGCCATTCCAAAACCAGGAGTTGAGTTGGCTGTGCTGGAAAAGCGCGTTCTGGAAGAGGTGATGCGTCTGACACAAGAGCGGGTGACCCAACGAGAGTTGGATCGCGCGCGCAATGGTCTTGTAGCCGAGCAAATATATGCCAGGGATTCGGTCTATCAGACGGCGGCATTGATAGGCAATGCCGTGGTTTGTGGAGTAGATTGGCGGGAGGTGCTGGAACACTACCCAGAACGGATTTCTGCGGTGACCGAAGAAGAGATCTATCGCGTGGCGCGCCTTTATTTGGATCCAGAACGGGCGACAGTGGGTATTTTGTTGCCGCAAGCCACCAAGGAATAAAGATCAAGACCTTGGGGGGCGGAGAACCACCCCCCAATCCCCCCTCTCTTTTTTTTTGATCATTAAAAAAAAGAGAGGGGGGATTCATCCCCCAGGGTTTTGATTATAATTTTTTGCCCGCAGGGCATTCTATTCAATAAAACGTCTTCCAACAGCAGAGGGCATCGTGCCATGGGATTTATCTTCGCCATGAGAGTTTTATTATTTATTTTTTTTTCTTACTGTGGGACAGCACTGGCCGCACCAGGGACGGCCCCACAACATTTTTTGACCCCAGAGGGGATGACGGTTATTTTGTTGGAAAGCCATGCCAATCCAATGGTAGAGGTACGGCTAACGCTCCTCGGAGGGAGTGCTCAGGATCCCATTGGTAAAGAGGGCTTGGCCGCGCTCACCGCCTGGATGTTTAACGAAGGGGGGGGCGAATTAGATACGGTGGCCTTTCGAGAAAAATTAGATTTTTATGGTATTTCTCTCTCTTCTGAGGCCAATCGGGAGACTCAGGAGGTGCATATGACCACCTTGACGACCTATTTGGACAAGGCGTGGTCTTTAATGGCCGATGCCCTTTTGCGTCCTCGTTTTGATGCGACCGATTTTGCCCGCGCCCAAGCCGATACCTTGGCCACTTTGTTAAAAAATAAAGAACGTCCAGATGTACAGGCCAATCAAGCCATGATGGCCACCATTTATGGTTCGCATCCCTATGGTCGACCAGAAGAGGGCACCCCGGAGAGTGTCAAAAATGTGCGTTTAGAGGATTTAAAATGGTTTCACAATCAAGCCTTTCGCTCTTCAAACATGGTGCTGGCCGTGGCTGGGGATATCCATATGGAGAGATTAAAGGGATTGGTGCGTGGTTTTTTATCGGGATTGCCAAAAGATCCAGGGTATTTTACGTGGCCGGCGTCGGCCAAGGTTGGGGGGCAGGGTGCGCAAAACTATGTGCGCATGGATATTCCACAAACCGATTTGCGTTTGGGATTGGTGGGGATTGATCGCCAGGATCCCGATTATTATGCGGCCATTGTCTTAAACCATATTTTGGGTGGAGCCGACTTTGGAAGTCGATTGACCGAGGAGATTCGAGAAAAGCGTGGTTTGACCTATTCGGTTTATTCCTATTTTTCGCCTTTGTCAGCGCGTGGCCCTTTTATTATTGGCTTAAAGACCAAGACCGAGTCGGCCCGTTTGGCTTTGGATTTGGTACTGTCTGAAGTGGACAAAATGGCACGTGATGGCGTGACGGAAAAAGAGTTGCAGGATGCTAAACAATATTTGACGGGTTCATTTCCGTTGCGTTTGGATGGTCTGGGAAAACTTGCCGACAATTGGGCAACGATCGGATTTTATCATCGGGGTTGGGATTATCTCGCCCGTTGGCCAGAGCGCATTTTAGCCGTCACCCAGGAAGATTTACGCCGAATTGCTACTAAATTATTGGATATCAAGCGGCTTCACATCGTAGCGGTAGGGCGTGAGAACCCTTTCTTAGCCGATAATCCATAATAAAGTCGTTCATCTCTTGGCTGACAAAAAGCATCATCCGATACCGCCCTGTACCGCAATTACGGCATTGAACTCCCGGTCCTGCCCACCAAGCGAGTTCTCGTCGTCCACTACCGGTACATCTTTGACTCCCACAACGCACCTCACCACAATCTGTGCAACGATAAATGTGAACTGGATGTCCACCGCATACTGGACAGGTAAGGGCATCTTTTCGCTCAAACAATTCAACAGACATGGTAGGCTCCTCTATAAGTAATGCAAGCGTTAATGATCACATTTCTGACAAACGCTGGTCTTCTTTATAAAAATTACATGAAAAAAATGTGCCAAATTTGTATAAATGTTTTTAATTGACAAATTTGCAAATTTTATATGAACATATTTTCTAAAGTGGGATAAACAAGGCTCATTAAAATTGATTGGGCTAAAATCAACTTTAAAATTGAGGCGAAGATAAAAAAGACCATAGCCTTAGATATAGAATCTCTTGAACTTACAGACAATTTTTTTTACACTGTCAAAATGTAAATATAGATCTCTTGTGCAAAAAACTTGGGAGGGAGGCGAACCGCACCTCCCCCCTCCCTTTTTTTGACTCTTTTAGACAGGCAGATACATCTGTTGAATTTTATCGCTAAATAGTTCCATGACCCGATTACGGCGCACTTTTAACGTGGGAGTTAATAGGCCATTTTCTACACTCCAGGGGGTCAAAAAGGGGGTAATTTTGACGATTTTGGTAAAACCTGGAAACGATTCCAAAGCTTTGGAAATGCGGGCCAGCAATAGCTGATGAACCTCGGTATGTTGAAGAGAATCGGCATCATTTGGATCCAAACCCAACGTTACAAAGATGGATCGGGCTTGATCTGGATCCAATACCGTCATAGCCGACAAGTAGGGAGCCCCTTCGCCAATAACCAAGACTTGTTGAAAAAGGGGATCGCTCACAATGGTTGATTCGATGTCAGTGGGAGAGACCTTGCGGCCATTGGCCAGCACGATAATCTCCTTCAGACGTCCAACAATATGCAGATGACCCGACTCAAAACGGGCCAAATCCCCGGTATGCAACCAACCATCCCCATCCAAAACTTGTCTGGTGGCTTGAGGATTTTTCCAGTAGCCCATCATGACGGATGGACCTTTAACGAGCAACTCTCCTTGCTCAGTAAGGCGTATTTGCGTTTGTGGTAAGGGAATTCCCACACTTTCAGGAAGATTGTCTTCAAGGTGATTGACACTGATGACGGGTGAGAATTCGGTCATGCCATACCCTTGCACAATGGGCACCCCAACACCGATCAAAAAACGAGAAACCCTCTGGGGCAGTGGTGCCCCCCCACACACGGCCACCCGCAATCGCCCCCCTAAACGATTTTGAATTTGGCTGGCGACCATTTTTTTTAGCAACGGCCAAGCCGCTAACGCTATCCCCCACGGGCGTTTACTTTGTTCATAAAGAAACCTCTGCCAACCGACAAAAACCGTGGCCTGCAGCAAAACCCGTTTCCACCAGGGTGCCTGATAAGCGATTTTGAGAATCTCCCGATGCATCCGCTCAAAAATGCGTGGTACCGAAATCAATACCGTGGGACGAAGATGCAAAAGATCTTCAGACAACAGGGCAATAGAGCGAGAAAAAGCCACCTGCGCCCCAGCCATCATGGGAAGATAATAGCCCGCCGTGCGTTCCAAGGCATGAGAAAGAGGAAGAAAAGAGAGAAAAAGATCTTCCTGATAGGTAAATATAACTCGCAAACTGTTATAAACATTAGCTAAAATATTGGCATGGCTCAACATAACCCCTTTCGGAGAACCCGTGGTGCCAGAGGTATAAATAATCGTCGCCAAATCCTCGCCCCGCCCCGCCCCTCGCTCCAAAGGTTTGGCTTGTAATGGCAACCAACGCTCCAAGGGAACCAAAAGATCGTCGTGATAACCCGTAGGTTCTCCGTCCAAACACACCACCCGTTTGAGATGGTCTGGAATGGGAGCATAACATTTTAATGCCTCCCATTCAGCGACATTTTGCAACAAAAGCAAACTGGTACGACTGTCTTTAATCACATAACAAGAATTTCCAGGCCGATCATTGGTATACAAAGGCACCACTACCAGTCCCAAACCAAGAGCGGCTTGGTCAAAGGCCACCCACTGCCAAGAATTTTTCAACAAAACCGCCACCCGCGCCCCAGCGGGCAATTTTTCCCGACGCAATCCCTCTTGCCAAAGGGCGACCTGATCTGCCATTTGCTGCCAAGTCATCTGGGCCCACTGACCTGTTTTTTCTTCAAAATAACGATAGGCGCAAGCCTGGGGGCTATCTTCAACCCGTTCGAAAAATAAATCAGATAGGGTCTGCACTCGCCAAGGTCTTGTTAAATAAACGGTATTTGTCTTCATGGGAGATCTCCTTTATTTAAAAGTCACCCCAACCTTTCCACATCTCAACCCTTTATTATCTTGGCCTCTTTCATCAATAGAGAGAATAATGATATTCTTTGTACATTAAACCTGTAAAAAAAACGTACTTTTTCTAACCAAAACGGAAAATTTTCTCTCAAAAAACAAGATTGCTATTGTTATAAATTAATCTTCATTTTACAATTTTCTAATTTTATTGACTTGATCATATTGAAATTAAAAAATTTTTTTATTTATAGTATATTTAAAATTTTTTATTTTTTATGGCCTAATGTTTTTTTAGATGCATATTTTAGACCATGAACCTTTTTTAGCAACGGTCATATAAAAAAATAAAGATCAAGACCTTGGGGGGGGGCGGAGAACCGCCCCCCCAATTCCCCCCACCCTTCTTTTTTAATTCTTAAAAAAAAAGAGGGGGTTTGGGGGATTCATCCCCCAAGGTTTTGATTTTAATTTTAATTTTAATTTTTTACCCGAAGGGCATCCTGTTCTAAGGATTGTTATCCTTACTGAGCCTTCCACCCAAACGTAGAAGAGATACCCAAATCAATGTTTTCATGGACGGGAACTAAACGGCTGACGAGAACTTGGATGAGGCGGTCTTTAATTTTTTCTCGAATAACGGGATCTAACGTCTGAAAGGGCTCTTTATCCACCCGCATAACAATAACCTCATTGTTGGCAATGACATCGGCGGTGCGATTTTGAGTAGCATCCAAAAAGGCAACTTCACCAAAAACATCCCCGGTCTTCAAAATGGCGAGAGGCTTACCCGTGCCACTGACCACCGTGGCCGTCCCTTTAATCAAAAAATAGAAATTTTTATCTTCGGCCTTTTCCTTGATAATCAATGTGTGCGGGTCATATTTAAAAATTCGTAAGTTTAACAGAGCGACCATCTCCTTCTCTTCGGCGGTTAAACCCTCAAAAAATTTCAAACCATCAATAATACGCAACTTCAGCATCACAACTCCCCATCCATTTCAAAATTAAGAACCCCCTTAATTTTATCGCCTAACACAGCTCAAATACATACACATTCAAAAATCAAACCATATATTGATTGAATTCAAAAATCAAACCATCGAAAAACTCGCTTTTAACTATGAGGTCTGTTAATATACGAGAGTTCATTCTCATATTCTCGCTTATAAAAAAAAGATCTTTAGATGCCCTTATTGCTCGCAATTCATCTTCTATCTGTGGTTATCTGGGTTGGCGGCATGTTTTTTGCCGTGGTCATCCTAGGAAGGGCGACCAAAGAGTTGGAGATACCCCAGTTCGTTCCCTTATGGGGAAGAGTGTTAAAAAAATTTTTTCACTTGGTTTGGATCGCCGTCTTTTTACTTCCCCTCACCGGATACGGTATGATCCACACCTATTTTGCCTCTTTCCGCCCCCTGCCCCACTATATTTCTATTATGGCTACCTTAGGGGTTGGGATGTGTTTGGTATTTATATTTACCTATGTTACCGCCTACCAACGTTTTTCCTACATGCTTCAAGAACTCCTCTACCCGGAAGCGGGCCTTTACATGCAAAAAATTCGTCTCTTTATCCTCATCAATCTCCTCCTAGGCATCACCACCATCGTCGTCGCCACAACCGGACGCATCATAGGATGGTGTTGTTAACAATAACGGGTCATAAGCCCGACCATCTTCAATGCAAGTTCAATTATTGAACATAATGCCCTGCGGGCAAAAAAAAAATCAAAGGCCAAACCCTGGGGGATGAATCCCCCAGACCCCCTCTTTTTTTTAAGACTTAAAAAAAAAAGGGTGGGGGGAATTGGGGGGCAATAAATGATCAACACCCACCCCATTTTATGGTACCACCACATTTAAATGTGGACGATAAACGAGTACCTGAACAAAAAGCAACGTCAAGACCTTGGGAGATTGCATCCCCCAATCCCCCTGCTTTTTGAAGGAAGCAAAACCAAGGTCAAAATCAAAACCCTGGGGGCAATCCCCCAGACCCCTTTTTTTTTAAATAATAAAACCAAAAAACAGACGACCACGGTTAAGTGTGGTGGTACCCATTTTATATAAATTGCAATTTTCACAAAAAAATGCTATTTTAAATATCACAATTGTCAAAACAATATTATGTATGAAGCTATAATAGAGAGGCCACGCTTATGTCTACTGACCGTTCAAATTTTAAAATTTCCATTATCACGGTGCTGTTCACTATCGCGCTGGTCTTAACCCAATCTCTCGTTGGCTCCACCTTAGGGGTAGCGGGTGAATTTGCCGAAACCTACTCTTCTCGACGTCCCGTTTCTATCAACACAGATGCCCTAACACCCACACCTCCGCCTCCAGATGAATTAACCATAGAGACCAATGTCAGCATAGAAGAAACCCTTATTCTCCCAGAGTTAGACTATAACACCTTGGAAACTCCGCTCTCCGACAAAAAACGCCAAACCATCGGTATCCATCGCAGATTGCCCACGGAGGCCTTGGCCAACAACTGGCGGTTAATCGCCCAAACAAAAGATAAATTTATCTGGCGTAACATCATCCGGGCTCCAAACGCTCAATTTATCCGCCCCCATTTTTCCAACTTGGGCAGCGCGCAAAATCAACAAATTTATCTCTACGGCACAGAAGGAACACCCAGCCTGCAAGGCCCTTTCAATTCTGCCAACCCTTCTCATAACGACACATGGGCCGCACCCATAGATGGCGAGGTTCTATTTATTCAAGTCATTCAACAGGGACCCGCCGCACAAAATCCCCCAACAATCATCATTGATAAAATCAATCACGGATTTATCCATCCTCTCTCAGGAACACAACACGACCCAAAACTCGCCAAACTCCTAAAAAATACAGGAACCTGCTACCTGGATATCACCTGCGATACCACCTGGGATGAGTTAGGAACCGCTGTGGCCCGCATGATTTTTGAAGAAGAGAACTATTCTTATGTCTGCACCGGTTCTGTTATCCAAGACCAAAACAATACCTACAAAAATTGGTTTTTAACGGCCAACCATTGCATCAATAGCCAGACAGTCGCCAACACCTTAATAGCCTATTTTAACTACCGTACAACCAGTTGCAACGGATCCATCCCCTCTTTATCCTCCCTGCCAAAAACCCAAGGGGCCACCTATAAAATCGGTAAATCAGACAGTTCCAGCAGCGACTTTACCCTGCTAGAACTCAACCAATCCCCACCCGCTGGCACCCTCTATCTCGGTTGGACCACCACCGATCTCACCGCTGGCCAAAGTGTCGTCGGTATTCACCATCCCGCAGGCACCCAACAGAGAATATCCTACGGAAACGAAAACCACGCCACCTCTATCGGGACCAATTTTTGGGGCGTCCGTTGGACACAAAGCTCTACCGAAGGCGGATCCTCTGGCTCCCCCCTCTTTAATACCAATACCGCCCAAGTGGTGGGAACCCTCAACTCTGGCACATCCTCTTGCTCTAATATGCAAGGCAGCGATTTTTACGGTAAATTTGGTGTCTCCTGGGAGAATGGCTTAAAAGATTATCTCGGCTCAACGGTTGTAACCAATCCGATCACCTATACCTTTACCCCAAAAGATACCCTGGCCTACCGTGGTGAAAAACTCGGTCCCATCAACGTCACCCTCACCAACAACACCAACGCAGCACTCACATACAAAATTAAAACTTTTAAAATTATGCCCACAGGCAAAACCATCTTTCTGACCCCCCTCCTCACCCGAAGCCTAACGGCCAATGAGTCCCGCAAAAACAGACTATTCCTCACAATCTCTAACACCGACCCCATTGGCAAATATACCTATGGCGTCGAAATTTATGACCAAAACAATAACAAACTCCTCACCAGCAGCTTTTCATATAAGGTACTTTAAACCTTGGGGGGCGGAGAACCGCTCCCCAAGCCCCACACTTTTTTTTAAAAAAAAGATGGGGGATTGTTTTTAAAACGGGCCCTTGCCCATCCCAGGTATCCCTGGAAGACCGCCGCGCATAAAAACCTTCTGACCCAACTTTCCTAACCGTTTCATCATCCCCTGCGTCTGCACAAACTGCTTTAACAGTCGATTGACATCTTGAACCGACGTGCCAGAACCGTTGGCAATACGGCGTTTGCGCGAGGCATTGATGAGTTGATGGCGAGCACGTTCGCTGTTGGTCATAGAGAGAATAATCGCCTCCACCCGTTTTAATTGCCGGTCATCCACATCCATGGCCCGACCCTTCATCGCCTGTTTGACACCAGGGATCATTCCCATCAACTCTTGTAAAGGCCCCATCTTTTGCACTTGCTGTAATTGCGTTAAAAAGTCGGCAAGGGTAAATTCAGATTTGAGAAGCTTTTGTTGCAGTTTGGCAGTCTCTTCAAAGTTGACCTTTTCCATGGCGGTTTCCACCAAGGAGAGCACATCCCCCATCCCCAAAATACGCGAGGCCAAACGATCCGGGTAGAAAGGCTCCAGCCCATCCAGACTCTCCCCTGTCCCCAAAAACTTGATGGGCTTACCCGTCACCTGACGAATCGATAACGCCGCCCCACCCCGAGCATCCCCATCGGTCTTGGTCAACACCACACCGGTCACATTCAACCGCTCATGAAAGGTCTTGGCAACCGTCACGGCATCCTGTCCAGTCATGGCATCGGCGACAAACAATAATTCGGTGGGCTGAACAATCGCCTTGATATCAGCCAACTCTTGCATCAAGGCCTCATCCACATGCAAGCGACCTGCGGTATCTATAAATAAGATATCCACCCCTTTGTTTCTGGCTGCAATCAAGGCCGCCTTGGCGATGGCACGGGGATCCTCCTTGGCTGAAGATGAAAACACCTCCACCCCAGCTTGCCGCCCAACCACCGCCAATTGATCAATAGCCGCCGGTCTGTAAACGTCCAAAGAGACCAATAAACTTTTCTTACGATTTTTTTCCAACAACCGCTTGGCCAACTTACCGGTAGTGGTGGTTTTACCTGACCCCTGCAACCCCACCATCATGACCACCGCCGGGGGTTGCACATTTAAATTCAACTCTTCGTTGATATCCCCCATCAGGTGGACCAATTCGTCGTAAACCACCTTGATCACCTGCTGACCAGGAGATAACGATCCCAACACCTCCTGCCCCACCGCCTTTTCACTCACCTGGGCGATAAACGCCTTGACCACACTAAAATGGACATCCGCCTCCAAAAGGGCCTTACGTACATCGCGCATGGCCTCCTGAATGTTCTCCTGAGTCAAACTGCCTCGACCACGAAGTTTTTTAAATACCGCTTCAAAACGGTCTGACAAATTATCAAACATGGATATTGATTCCTTTTATTATTATTTTTTTTGTTTGGTAACGAAACGAAAAGCGACATCAAGATCTAAGGTGCAATTCCACAGTAAACTTTTTATTTTATTGAGATAAATTTAAATTACCTAGGCTTCTCACCGGTCACCAATGGCAATCCCAATGCCCCCCATTCCGCAATCGATCCATCATAAAGACGCACCGACTGAAACCCCAACTGACGCAATACCAGCCAAGTCTGCGCGGCCCGATGGGCGGTCTGGCAATAAACGATCACCTCCCGCGCCCGATCCGTCACTCCCACCGCTGCAAACAGTGCCTCTAACTCCGCCTTGGGCTTTAAAAGTGGCATTTGTGGGTTCACGAGGGTGTCGGTCCAATTCAGATGCAACGCACCAGGAATATGCCCTTGCGGTCCCCTGAGAACAAATCCAGTATACTCCCGTAAACTGCGGGTATCTAGAAGTAGCGCATCCAAAGAGCCGTTCGATGCCGCCAACACCCGCTCCCGATCGGCCTCCCAGAGGGGAGTGGGTTCCACGACGAAATCAATCCCTGTCGTCTCGCGAATGGCACTTTCTATCAATCGGTTACCCTGCATCCAAATGGCCAAACCACCATCCAAAATAGCACCAGCCCGATGGCCCAAACAGGAGAGACTCCAGATAAAACGCGCCGCATCCAACCCGCCCGAAGCATCATAGGCCACCACCCGCATTTTTGGATCAATCCCCAAGCGTCCAAACAAGCCCTGTAAGGCTCCCACCTCCTCCCGCATCCCTGGCACCCCCTCCCGAACCGTGACCAACTCTTTAAAATCCACCAAAAGAGCCCCAGGAATATGAAAACGAGAATAATAATCCAACGCGCCAACTTGAACAATCCGCACATCAGAAGCAAACAAATGCCCTTCCAACCATTTGGTATCCACAATCCAACTCGGCAATCCAAATTGCGTTGGTTTAAACGTTGCATCTAAAGAAGAACTCATACCAAACCCCAAGAACGTTGCATGAATTAAAAAAACAAAAAATCCTTCAAGATTTACGATACATTGAAAATCTATAAAGGATATCAAATAGTTCGCAAAGAAAGAATGCTCTAAAAGAGCGCAACCCCTTCCTGCTCCAACATCGCCACCAAACGAATCAGCGGCAAGCCCAGCAGTGCCGTGGGATCAGAGGCTTCCAAACGCTCAAACAAGGCGATACCCAAACCTTCCGCCTTAAAACTCCCGGCACAATCAAAAGGCTGCTCTTTTTGAATATAACGCGACAATTGATCTTGCGAAAGAGAACGAAAGTATACCGCCGAATGAACGGTAGCATTTTGAACCCGATTTTCAGATGAATTATAAAGAGATAAACCAGTAAAAAAATCGACACGACGACCAGAAGAACGGGTCAGTTGCACCATGGCTTGCTGGGCTGAGCCAGGTTTATGCAGCACCTGACCTTCTAATACCGCCACCTGATCTGAACCAATAATCAACGCCTGGGGATAATGCTCTGCCAAAGAACGGGCCTTCGCTTCGGACAAACGCACCGCTCGATCCTCCAAAGATTCGCCGGGCAAAGGGGACTCCTCAACCAAGTGCTCCTGCACCGTAAACGGAAGACCAAGTCGGAGCAGCAGCTCCCGACGAATTTGTGAACGGGAGGCCAAAACTAAATTGAGTGTATCCAAAGGGAAACTCGATGCGCAAAACAAAAAAATCAATCCGAAAAATGAATTTGACTCACCACCACACGAGGCTCTATCCGCCCCTCCCAACTGGCAGGGATTTTATCCACACTGACCAAAAAAATACGCTCTTCCATAGGCTTCAATGGGGCAACCTCATCCCCAAACAACCCACCAGAGACCACCAGAGGATTCACCTTCCGCTGATATACCGCCTCGTTGCCTCGACCCAAAAAATCAAAATTCACCTGAGCTTGTTTCAAAGTTTGACCGCCGCGATTTAAAATGCGCGCCTCAATCCATCTTTGGTTGTCCCACTTGCGTTCAATACGAACGGAATCAACTACAACAAGCGGACCCTGGACCACATCGGGCTCCTTCTGGACCACATCGGGCTCCTTCTGGACCACATCGGGCTCCTTCTGGGCGACCATAGATGGCGGCGACTTTATTGGAGTGGGGAGAGAAGAAGGCGCACGAACCGCTTCGGGTCTTTTTGGCAACTCCTTCATCACAACATGTGCCCCTTCCGAAGATTCCACCACTACTGACGGCGGAGGTTCCATACGCACAGAGGCAGAAGAGGTCGATGTATTGGGTCTGCTAGGTAAATCTTTTACAATCTTTCCTGGCTCCTGAATGGTGTTTTGGGTCGTAGAGCCCAAATCCAATAAAGGAATACCAAGCACTGGGGTAGCCGCCGCCACAACCGCACGAGCTATCCCAACAAAGAAAATCGATAACCCCAAAAAAGAGTTGCATCGAAAGACCCGTTTTGAGCCAGAAAAGCGATCATCGGATTTCAAGGTCACACTCCATGGCTAAACATAAATGAATTCCCCTAAAAAGAGTTTAGCCAAAATAAAAAAAAAGGCAAAGGCTCTTCTTCCTTAGAGACAAAAAAAATTACGACAACAATCCAAATCTATACTCAAGCAACTTAAAGGTGACCTCTCCCGTCCACTCCCGGGAAATATCCTCCACATCCATACCAAACTGGCGAATTTTACCCGGCGGAAGATGAGAGACCTGATCCCCAAACAATCCACCGGAAAAGACCAAAGGTTGAACAATCTTTTCATAGACAATCTGACCATCTTTACCAAAAAAAGTAACTTTTACAAAGGCAAGAATTAATGATTGATCGCTATTGTTAAAAATTTTGGCAAAGAGTCGTTTTTTATTCAATAAACTCTTTCCTATTTTTGGGTATCCCACCACAACTGGATCTGTCACCCCCTCAAGGCTTTGTAGCCAAAGTTGATTTTCTGAAAGAGTGGTCGCTTCATTGACCACGTCTCGTGTCTCTTTAGGAATATCCACAACCTCTTGTTTGATTTGGTCAACCTCTTGTCGCCACCCCTCGTTCTCATAAACGTCAGCAGTTTCAACTGATTGCTGCCCTTTAGATTCTCCTTGTTCTGACGATGCCTGTGTCACTGAATTTTGCACAGAGACTGACATTTTTTTTGACTTCGCAATCGGAACACCCTGCTGTATATCCTCAATCACCTGGGTAATTGACCAAGTTCTCTCTTCCTTATAAAACACAAGAACTATGATGACCATTCCCAATAAAAACACAAGAAACAATTTCTGCCACATTGGGACGGACGGTTCTATATAAACATGGTCAGTCAAATTTATTTCAATATCCTTATCTTTATCAATGGTTTCCTCTTTAGAAGAGACCCTCTTTCTCGATCTAGAGTTAACCGACCTCGAACCCCGCCTGTTTGGACTATTTCTACGCATTCATTCCCCCCATGAAATAGTTTATATAGATATTCAGGCCAAATCGATAATTTCAACAAAATACCAAGCATTTATCATACCATATACACTTATCCCAACCATTTTCTCCCATTCCGAAACATGCGCAACCAAGGCCCCTCTTCACCCCAATCCAAAGGATGCCAACTGTTGGCAACAGTACGAAAAACCCGCTCTGGGTGAGGCATCATAATCGTCACCCGTCCATCCAGAGTCGTAAGCCCAGTTATTCCCCCAATGGAACCGTTGGGATTGGCCGGATAACGGGTCGTGACCTGACCATCTCCATCCACAAAACGCAACGCCACTACCTGCGCCGCAATAGCCAAATCAACCTGTTCAGCTGTTTTAAACAAAACCTGCCCCTCCCCATGCGCACAAGGAACCGGCAAACACGAGCCAGCCATCCCCGCCAATAAAATAGATCGATTTTCAGGTATTTCCACTAGGGCAAAACGGGCTTCAAACTGTTCGCTGACATTGCGCCCAAAACGCGGCCACAACTCACTGCCTGGTATTAATTCACGCAAAGTGGATAACATTTGACAACCGTTACACACCCCCAATGTAAACGCATCCCTTCTTTGAAAATAGCTAGAAAACATATCGCTCAAACGCGGATTGAAAAGAATGGTCTTGGCCCACCCTTCCCCAGCTCCCAACACATCCCCAAAAGAGAATCCCCCACAAGCCGCCACTCCTTTAAAATCATCTAAATGGCACCGCCCCTCCAATAAATCGCTCATCGTCACATCAACTGCGGTAAACCCAGCCCGATCAAAGGCCGCCGCCATCTCCAGTTGACCGTTTACCCCCTGTTCACGCAAAATCGCCACTTGCGGACGCACCCCCGTTTGAATAAAAGGAGCCGCCACATTTTCAGTGGGATCAAAACTCAATTTGACCCTCTTTCCTGGATCCATATCCTCCAAAATCCCGTCATAAGCCTCCAACGCACAGACTGGATTGTCCCGCAACGCTTGCATACGCCACGAGGTTTCAGACCAAAGCCGCTGCCAAGCCACCCGACTCTCCGCTAAAATCACCTTTTTATCCCAGAACACCTCTACCCGATCCGTTCTGTTCAACTCTCCCACCACCGCTACCCGTCCCGCCCCTTGCAACACCTCCAACACCTCCTGGCGATCCTGACGGCGAATTTGCAGCACAGCTCCCAACTCCTCGGCAAATAAAATCGCTGTCGGATCCACTCCCAACCCATCCAAATAAAGGTCAACCCCCACATGACCCGCAAAAGCCATCTCACAAACCGTCACAAACAGACCGCCATCGCTGCGATCGTGATAGGCCAAAATCCGCCCGGCTCGACTTAAACGGCGTATCCCCTGAAAAAAAACCCGCAACAACTGCGGATCATCCAAATCTGGGGGAGAATCTCCCAGGTCTCCATAGACGTAGGCCAACGCCGATCCCCCCAATCGGTGACGTCCCGCCCCCAAATCAACCAACACCAAATCGGTCTCCCCCACATCGGTACGCAAACAGGGGGTCAAGGTCAAACGCACATCGGCAACAGGGGCAAAGGCCGAAATGATCAACGACACAGGAGCCGTTACACCCTTCTGTCTCTCTTGTTCACCCTGCGCACCCCCCTCTCTCCAGACCGTCTTCATGGAGAGAGAATCCTTGCCTACCGGAATGCCTATCCCCAACGCTGGGCAGAGTTCCATCCCCAAAGCCTCCACCGTGGCGTATAAATTGGCCTCCTCACCAGGATGATTGGCCGCCGCCATCCAATTGGCCGATAATTTTATTTTCTCCAAGGCATCGACATCGGCGGCCATCAGATTGGTCACCGCTTCCCCCACCGCTAAACGCGCCGAGGCGGGACCGCTCAACAAGGCCACCGGGGTCCGCTCCCCCATGGCCATGGCCTCACCAGCAAAACCACGAAACCCCCGCGCCGAAACCGCCACATCCGCCACCGGCACCTGCCACGGACCAACCATTTGATCCCGACAGACCAAACCCGTCACACTCCGGTCGCCAATGGTGATCAAAAAACTTTTATCCGCAACCGCAGGCAGACGCAAAACCCGCTGAGCCGACTCTTTTAAATCCAGACCATCCAATAAAAACGGCAAACGCTCCAAAGGTCGGGTGGTCACACGACGCACCAAACGGGGCATTTTACCAAGCAATGCATCCAAATCCAGATCAATCGGTGTGGTGGCAGACCGCTCATCGGTTACCAACAAACGCCGCTCTTGAGTGGCGATTCCCAATATGGCCCATGGACACCGTTCCCGTTGACAAAAAAAGGTAAACCGCGCCAAATTTTGCGGTGTAATGGCCAAGACATACCGCTCCTGAGCCTCATTACACCAAATTTCCATGGGAGACATACCAGGGTCGTCGTTGGGTACCCGATTCAAGTCCACCACCCCGCCCACACCACCGCCATGCAAAAGTTCTGGGACGGCATTGGCAAGCCCACCCGCCCCCACATCATGAATACTTAAAATCGGATTCTCATCACCCAACCGCCAGCAGTGGTTGATCACCTCCTGGCAGCGACGCTGCATCTCGGCATTTTCCCGTTGTACCGAGGCAAAATCCAACTCCACATGAGAAGAACCACTGGCCTGAGAGGAGGCCGCCCCTCCCCCCAAGCCAATCAGCATGGCCGGTCCACCGATCTGAATAATCAATGTTCCAGCAGACAAAGGGCGTTTTTCTACATCCCGGTGGGCAATCTGCCCCAAGCCACCCGCGATCATAATCGGCTTGTGATAGCCGCGCATCTCCCCAGCCACCAGCTGCTCAAAGGTCCGAAAATACCCGGTCAGATTGGGCCGACCAAATTCGTTGTTAAATGCCGCCGCACCAATGGGACCTTCCAACATAATCTCCAACGCCGAAACAATCCGTTCTGGTCGTCCATAATCCTCTTTTTCCCAGGGTAAAATCCCCTCTGGCAGACGTAAATTAGAGACCGAAAAGCCCGTCAATCCCACCTTAGGGAGCGAACCGCGCCCCGTCGCCCCCTCATCGCGAATCTCCCCCCCAGAACCGGTAGCCGCCCCTGGATAGGGGGCAATTGCGGTGGGATGGTTATGGGTCTCTACTTTTATTAAAGTCTGGACTTGATCCATATGAAAACCATAAACGCCTTGCAAAGGATCGGGAAAAAACCGCTCGCACGCTCCCCCCTCCATAACCGCCGCATTGTCTCGATAGGCCAACACCGTCCCCGCCCCAGATATTTTTTCGGTATGGCGAATCATTTCAAACAGGGTATGGGGACGCGGTTGACCATCCACCTCCCAATCGGCATTAAAAATTTTATGCCGACAGTGTTCCGAGTTGGCTTGGGCAAACATCATTAATTCCATATCGGTTGGATTGCGACCCAACATGATAAATAAATGGCGTAAATAATCGATCTCATCCTCAGACAACGCCAGCCCTAACCCGCGATTGGCCTCTTCTAATGCCTGCCGACCCGCAGATCCCGACACCTCCACCACCCCTAAAGACCGTGGCTCGGAACGAGAAAAGAGGCGGGCGACACCCGCCTCAGTTAAAAATTCCGCGCCACCAACCACTTGTACCATGCGATCGTGAAGAAGGGGCAACAGGGCCAAACGATCGGCCTCCTCCAAATGAAAATCCCCAAAATGGTAAAGAATGCCACGCTCTACACGAGAAATTTTGTTCAAACCGCAACAATGGATAATATCGGTGGCCTTGGTGGACCAAGGAGAGATTGTCCCTAATCGGGGGAGAACCACCACCAGCGAACCTGATTTTGGTAGGTCGGGTTTTGGAAGCGGCACATTGAGCAAAGCGGTCAATATTTCCTCCTCACGGAGGTCTAACGCACCTGTTTTGCTCACAAAATAGAGCCAGGAGGCGGTCAATTGTTCTATTTTTGGATTCTGCACCAAAGAGAGCAAGCGCGCCATGCGAAAATCAGAAAAAGCCGCTCCCCCCAATTGTACTTGAATAGACACCGATGATCTCCCATTAGTTACGATCCGCGCCCCCCAGTAGGGGGCGACCCACCCTATTCTGACAATACCAACCCCATGCGCCGAGCCACCTCATGATAGGCCTCGGACACCCCCCCCAAATCGCGCCGAAACCGATCCTTGTCCAATTTTTGCCCGGTCTCCATATCCCACAACCGACAGGTATCCGGCGAAATTTCATCGGCCAAGATCAACACCTCTGGATCCTCTGCCAAACGACCGAACTCCAATTTATAATCGATCAGATAAATGGAAATATTGGCAAAAAAACCAAGCAAGACATCGTTGATCCGATAGGTCAAATCGACAATTTCATCTACCTCCTCCGAGGTCGCCCAACCAAACACCTCAATATGATCGGTCGTCACCAAAGGATCGTCCAGCTTGTCTTGTTTATAATAAAACTCCAACACCGGCCTGGGCAACGCCTCCCCCTCCTCCCGACCCAACCGCCGCGCCATGGAACCCGCCACTCGATTGCGCACCACCACTTCCAAAGGGACGATCTCCACCTTGCGCACCAACTGCTCCCGACTGTTGAGTCGCTCAATAAAATGAACCGGAATCCCAACATGCTCCAAAATGGTCATCAACCGCGAGGAAATTAAATTATTAATCACTCCTTTGTCGGCAATACTGCCACGCTTTTCGCCATTAAAGGCGGTGGCATCGTCCTTGAAATATTGAATCAAACAGTTAGGCTTCTCCGTGGAGAACAATACTTTGGCCTTGCCTTCATACAATTTTTTAATTTTTTCCATGGGACAACTCTCCTTTTATAAACCCATTGTTTCCGAAAGACCTTTACCTCGCCGAATCGGCACCATACGCCGACAAACCCCACTTTTTTTCTCCACAATAACCAACACGCCACTCACCATACCCAACTCTAAAGCCGGCTCAAACCGAGTTGGCAGATAATCTAAAAAACGTATCAATACCTTATCGGTCTGCATACCAATGATCGAATCATAACAACCGCTCATACCGATATCGGTTTGATACCCTGTTCCTTTTGGCAAAATACGGTGATCCGCCGTTGGAATATGAGTATGGGTTCCCAATACCGCCGAGACCCGACCATCCAAATACCACCCCATGGCCATCTTTTCCGACGTAGCTTCGGCATGGAAATCAACGATCAAGGCATTGAGTTCATACCCAATTCGCATATTTTCCAAGCAGCGGTCCGCCGCTCGAAACGGGCAATCCAGGGCCTCCATAAAAACCCGTCCCTGTAAATTTAAGACCCCGACCCGTCCCCCATTGGCCAACTCGGCGATATAAACCCCCAGCCCAGGGAGTGAATCTGGATAGTTGGCTGGACGTAATAATCTCGGCTCTAAAGAGAAATAATTATAAATCTCTTTATGCCGCCAAATATGGTTCCCTGAGGTAATCACATCCACCCCAGCTAAGAATAACTCTTTGGCCACCGTCGAGGTCAACCCAATCCCCGCCGCTCCATTTTCCCCATTCACCACCACCAAATCGACGTGATACTCCCGTCGCAACCCCGGCAAGTGCTGTTTCACCGCCTTCCGTCCCGAACGACCCACCACATCGCCCAGCACTAAAATCGATAGAGTCTCTGACTCATCGGGTCCCGTTGCATGCGCTATCCCTGACATAAGGGTTCCTGACTCAAGGTAGATAAAACATGATGCCCTGCGGGCAAAAGAAAAATCAAAAGCCAAACCCTGGGGGATGAATCCCCCAGCCCCCCTCTTTTTTTTAATGATCAAAAGAAAAGGGTGGGGGGATTGGGGGGCGGTTCTCCGCCCCCCAAGGTCTTGATTTTTATTTTCCGATACCTCAAAAAAAAAGAATATTCCTGCTTCGAGAAAAATTAAACATAATACCACGTAATAACAAATCCATGCAACGAAAATCGTAAAATCACAAAAAAACTAGACACAGATCAAAATAACATGCTAATGAAACGCAATCTAATCTGTCATTTTTCAAAAATAGTGACGAATTCACTCAAGTGCGCGCATCATTTGATCGATAAAGTATCATTAAAATATACTTTAAGATGACTCACAGAGCCCGTACAAAGATGGGATAATAAAAGGAAAAATTAAAATGAAACAAACAGTTATAAAAAATTTACTCCCTATTTTAGCATTGGGTATATCTGGCACAGCTTTGGCAGAGGAGACCGCACCCCCCCCCTCCCCAACCCAAATGTGGGATCTGATCCAAAAACAGCAAAAAGAGATTAATGAACTCAAATCCCATTTAGAGTCTACCCAAAAGCAACTCCAAGAGACAAACCAAGTGGTCAATAGACCCGTTGAAAAAACAACAACGGTCTCCTCAGAGGCTGGTGCAACCAATCGTTGGTCCGATAAAATCAGCATTGGGGGAGCTATTGAAGTAGAAGCAAGCCATGTCAGCGATGTCAACGATGTCAATACCTCCGATGTCACCTTAGCCACCGCAGAGATCAACCTGGACGCCAAAATAAGCGAATGGTCCGCCGCCCAAATCGTTTTATTATACGAAGAGGGGGAAACCGACCCCATCAATGTCGACTCTGCCACCATCACCCTGGGCAACCTTGAAAAATTGCCACTCTACCTGACTGCTGGACTCATGACCCTCCCCTTTGGTGGCTATCCAACCCAACTCATCTCTGATCCTTTAACATTGGAAATGGGGGAGACCTCTGACACCGCCATTCAAGTCGGCGTAGATAGCAATGGCATCACCGGTTCTGTCTTTGCCTACAACGGACAATCCCAGTTGACTGGTGACGGAGATACGATCGATCATTTTGGTATGAATGTCGGCTATACCTATGAAAATCCAAAATTCAATGTCGAGCTTGGGTTGAGCTATACCAATGCGTTAGAGAACTCGGATGGCATCTCTGGGGCTGATTTAGATGGCAATGGTGTTGCGGATGTCAACATCGGCAGCATGGCCAACCATATTGGTGCTGTTGCTGGCCACGCCATCTTCAAAATGGCAGGCATAAGCGTCATGGGAGAATATCTCACCGCAACCGAACGGTTTGCCACTGGTGAACTGGCATGGAACGGCTCAGGAGCTGAACCCAGTGCCTGGAATGGAGAAATCGGTTATACCCTGGACATCAAAGGATATGAAACCACCTTGTCCGCAGCCTACCAAGGAACCAAAGAAGCGGTGAACATTGGTCTGCCAGAACGTCGTCTTCTAGGAGGTGTTTCTGTTGGAATTTTTGAAAACACCAAGCTGGCCGTCGAGTTGACCAAGAGCAAAGATTATGAAGTGCGCGATGGTGGTTCAGGAGGAGATGAAAATACCGCTACCATGCAGCTGGCGGTTGGATTTTAATGTATCGGAAAAAAAATCGAGACCTTGGGGGGCGGAGAACCGCCCCCCAATTCCCCCCACCCTTTTTTTTTAAGTCTTAAAAAAAAGAGGGGGTCTGGGGGATTCATCCCCCAGGGTTTGGCCTTTGATTTTTTTTTG